>CALVMB010000010.1 GCA_944341895.1 uncultured Clostridia bacterium | reverse complement strand
GCAATGGTGTACTCGTCCAGATCGCCCGACGCGCAGATGATGGTATCGGGGAACCCCGCTTCGTCCAGCATGCGGCGCGCGCATTTGGAGAGATAGGCGAGGTCGCCGCTGTCGAGGCGGATGCCGCGCGGCTCGTGCCCCGCCGCTCGCAGTTCGCGGAAGACGCGGATGGCGTTGGGAACGCCAATTTTTAAGGTATCGTAGGTATCGACGAGGAGCAGGCAGGCATCGGGAAACAGTTCCGCATAGGCGCGGAACGCCTCGTATTCGGTGGGGAAATTCATCACCCAACTGTGCGCGTGCGTCCCCGCGACGGGAATGCCGAACAGTTTGCCCGCGAGCACGTTGGACGTGGAAGAACATCCGCCGATGATCGCCGCGCGCGCGCCGTACACGCCCGCGTCCGGACCCTGCGCGCGGCGCAGGCCGAATTCCATGACCCGGTCCTTTCCCGCCGCGTATGCGACCTTCGCCGCCTTGGTCGCGATCAGCGTCTGGTGGTTGACGATGTTCAGAAGGGCCGTCTCCACGAACTGCGCCTCAGGAAGGGGCGCACAGACGGTGAGGATGGGCTCCTCGGGAAAGACGACGGTGCCTTCGGGCACGGCGTACACGTCGCCCGTGAAGCGGAAGGCGCGCAGGTAGTCGAAGAAGGGCTCGTCGAACAGATCGAGCGAACGCAGGTAGGCGATGTCCTCTTCGGTGAAATGCAGGGAACGCAGGTATTGCACCGCCTGTTCCAGCCCCGCCGCGACCGAATAGGTCAGCACCCCGTTGCGGCGGTAAAAGAGGTCGAACACGGCGACGTCCTTCGCCTTGCCGTGGCGCAGGTACCCGCCCACCATCGTGAGTTGGTACAGGTCGGTCAGCAGCGTGAGATCGCGGCCGTTCATTGTCCCTTCCTCTCGTTGCGTTCGGTCTCGGCAGGCGGTGTTTCGGATCGTTCCTCGCCTTGCGGGGCGGCTTCCGCCGCGTCGGCATCCTGCGAAGCGTCCTGCGGGGCGGCCGCTTGCTGCTGTGCGGCTTTCTGTTGCAGGGCACGGGCGCGCAGGGTGCGTTCCTCTTCCATCTTTTTGCGCTGTTCGCGGGTGTAATACACGGGCATCACCGCCAGAGGTTCGCCCACGACGGCGCCGATCGCCCTGCCGTTTTTATAGCGGTTATACAGGAGCACCGAAAGGAGCAGAATGATACCCGCCGCGAGGATGCACAGCGAGACGAACTGCGAAATGGGGAATTCGTCGCCCAGGATGAACTGCGGGTCGCGCAGCGGCTCCATGATCGAGCGCACGGTGCCGTACCCGATGCAATACAGCGCGAGGGAGATGCCGTGCGGCTTCTTTCTGAACTTCCACATCAGCGTGAAGAGCAATGCAAAAATGATGAGGTTGAGCATGCTCTCGTAAAAGAAAAACGCATAATGCCATTCGCCGTTGTCGAGATGTACCGCAAACGGGAACCATTGCAGGGACTCGTTGACGACTTCGGCGCCGTATACTTCCTGGTTGAAGAAATTCCCCCAGCGGCCGATGCCCTGCGCCAGGATGACGCCGGGGACGAGGCAGTCCGCCACGCGCAGGAACGGGATCTTATGGATGACGCTGAACAGGACCACGCCCAGCGCGCCGAACATGACGCCGCCGAGGATGGACAGCCCGCCGTCGCGGAAGCCAGTGAACCACTCGGCGATGGACGTGGTCGGGTCGGTGAGCACATAGAAGGTGCGCGCGCCGATGATGCCCAGCGGCAGGATGCACAGCAACAGATCGACCGTCCAGTCCACGGGGATGTTGCGGCGTTTGAACAGGAACCCGACGACGACGGTCGCCAAGATGATACCGATGACGATGCACACCGCATAATAATATATGTCGAACCCGAACACCGTAAAGTGCGGGCGCGTTGCACACAGAGCAAGTTCTTGCATAGCGTAACCCCTTGCGGCAAATGCCGCGGAAATTTGGAACACCGCCATTATACCATATCCGCGTGCAAAATTCAAAGTGATTTGACACACTAATTTTATTGCGATCGGGCGCGCAAAAAAACGCCTTTTGCCGAAGCAAAAAGCGTTTTCCTGTCAGTTTACCGAACGGCAGCCCAGGCTGATGAGCAGAGCGCCGTCCACGCGGCGCATGGTCGACTCGGGCAGGGCGCCGATGCGCGCCTTCAGCCGCCGCTTATCCAGCGTGCGGATCTGCTCGAGCAGGATGACCGAATCGCGCTGCAAGCCGAAACTCTGCCCCGCGATCTCGATGTGCGTGGGAAGGCGCGCCTTGGTGAGTTTGCTCGTGACCGCCGCCGCGATGATCGTCGGGGAATATTTGTTGCCGATGTCGTTCTGCACGACCAGCACGGGGCGGACGCCGCCCTGTTCGCTGCCCACCACGGGGCTCAGATCGGCGTAATACAGTTCCCCCCTCTTGATGTCCATTGTGTGCTGACCTCGCTCCCTTCTTCTTTCGGAAAATCCTCCCCTTACATTGTATGTAAGCGCGCCGCGGCGCGTTCGGGGGAACCCTCCGCACAAGAAGTGTTGACCGGTCTGCCTGCTTTTATACCTCCGTCTGCCCCGCCGCGACCTGCGCGATCGCGCGCGGGAGCGCTCCCGCCACATCCTCGGCGGTGACGCTGTATTCGTTGCCCTGCGCCTTTGCCGCCAGTCTGCCCGCCCTGCCCAGCAGGAACGCGCCGCCCGCCGCCGATTCCATGGCGCCGAACCCGCGCGCCGCGACGGACGCGACGATGCCCGAAAGCACGTCGCCGCTGCCGCCCTTGGCGAGCGCGGGCGTGCCTTCGGCATTGAACGCGGTCTGCCTGCCGTTGGTGATCACGCTCGTGTTGCCTTTCAGCAGTACGGTCACGCCGTATTCGAGGGCGAAGCGCTCGGCGAGCGGGAGCCCCTCGCGGAGCACGCGCTCGATCGGTTCTCCGCACAGGCGGGAAAATTCCTTGGGATGGGGAGTGAGGATGACGCGGCAGCGCTTTTCGCGCAGGATATCCGCGCCGAACTCCGCCAGCGCGTTCAGCCCGTCCGCGTCCGCGATCAGCGTGCCGCGGAACTCGGAAAGCAGGAAGGCGATGCTGTCGTACAGCCCGCGCCCGGCGCCGCAACCCATGCCGACGGCGATGGCGTCCGCGTCGCACAGCCCGCGCAGGAATGGTTCGTCAAAGCGCAGAAACCCCTCTTCGGCGGGCGCCGCCGTCAAAATCGCCGCGGGCAGTCTGCCCACGCAGTGCGGGAACAGGTCCTCGGGCACGGCGAGCACGGTATACCCGCACCCCGCGCGCAGCGCCGCCTCCGCCGCGAGAAACGCCGCGCCCGAATAGCGCAGGCTGCCCGCCAGCAGCACCGCTTTGCCGAAACTGCCCTTGTTGGTGTTCTTTTTGCGGGGCGGGAACAGATGCGAAAAGTCCCCCGCCTCGCACAGCCATTTGTCCGAAGGAGAAGGGAGTTCGATGCCGATGTCCGCGCAGACGATCTGCCCGCACACATCCGCGCCGTCGCCGAGGTACAGCCCGCATTTGCGCTCGCCGATGGTGACGGTGCGGTCGGCGCGCACGCAGGAGACAAAGGTGCCGTTGTCGCCGTTCAGCCCGCTGGGGATGTCCGCCGACACCACTTTGGCGCCGCTCGCGTTGATGCGGGCGATCGCGTCCGCAAACCTGCCCTCGGGCGCGCCGCGGAAGCCCGTGCCGAACACCGCGTCGATGACGGCATCGAAAGGACGATCGGGAAAGACAGTGAACACCTCCCCCGCGTATTTCGCGCGCTGGGCGGCGCAGTCGGGGGAAAGTTTGTCCGTCAGCGTGAACACCGCCGTCTCGAACCCCCGTTCCGCGAGCAGGCGGGCGGCGCACCAGCCGTCCCCGCCGTTGTTTCCGCCGCCGCACACCGCCAGCACCGACCTGCCACCCGTGCTTTCCAAAAGCGCCGCTGTCTCCGCGGCGATCGCCGCGCCCGCGCGCTCCATCAGTTCCTGTGCGGGCACACCCAGTTGCTCGATGGTGTATTTGTCCGCCGCGCGCATCTTCGCGCAGGTCACGATGGTCTTCATATTCCCCTCCTCATTCCTCTTCTTCCGCCCCGAGCGAGGCGAGCGCGTCCTTCGCCGTGTCCGCGTCGAAGCCGCGCGAAAGCAGATGGCGGAAGGCTTTGGCGAGATTCTCGCGCGTGCACTCGCGCCGCTTCATGAACTTTTCCGCCGCCTGCCGCGCCGCGTCCTCCTCCCCTTCGAGGGAGGCAAGCGCGCCTTCGATGCAGTCCTCGCGCGCGCCGCGCTTTTTCAATTCGAGCGCGATGCGCCGCGCACCCATATCCCGTCCCGCCGTCTGCACGTACTGCGCGCAGTATTCGGCGTCGTCCACAAAGGCGTATTCGCGCAATTTTTGCAGGACGTGTTCGCACACCGCGTCCACGTATCCCTTCTTTTTGAGAAAGTCGCGCATCTGCTTTTCCGTCTTCATGGACGCGGAAAGATGGGTCAGCGCGCGGTCGAACGCCTGCGACTTTTCGTTTTCAAGTTGGATCTCGTCCAGCGCCGCGGGTTCGATGTGCATGCCCGTTTTCAGGCGGCAGCGCAGCACCGTTTCCAATTTCATGCCGCAGTAGAACCTGCCGTCCACGTATACGTTGACGCGCTCCTTGTCCTTTGCCTGCGGCGCGATGTCCGTGATCTCCGCCATGAGCGACCCTCCCGTGAAAAAAATCCGCGCCCTTTCGGGCGCGGAAAGCCGGCGCGCGCAGCGCGCCGAAACTCTGTCAGTCGATGACCAAAAATTGCATCCGCCGCTGCATCGCCTCCGGATAGAGCGCGGTGAGCCGCTCGCCGACGGCGCGCAGGTACGCGTCGCCGCGGCATTCGAACACCAGGCGGACAGGGTCGCGCATCTTATCGAAGCGGATGCCGAACGCGCATTCCGCGTCGGGCGCGCACCGCCGCAGGGCGCGCGTGAGCACGCCGCTGAGCCACTCGAAATCGTCGCTGTCCTCCTCTTCCTTGGTCAGGATGTCGAAGTACAGGTCGGCGCGGTCCTCGAAATCTTTCCAGAATGCGGCGATGGGTTTGTCTTTGACCTTTTTGATCTTTTTTTCGCGCTTGCCGCCGAACAGAAAACTCATAATTTGACGACCCAGCCGAATTTGTCTTCCAGCCTGCCCGACTGAATGCCCGTGATCGTATCGTACAGCCATTTGGTGATCTCGCCCATCTTGCCGCCGTTGACGACGTAATCGGTGCCCTTGTATTCCATCATGCCGACGGGCGAAATGACCGCCGCCGTGCCCGTGCCGAACGCCTCGTTCAGCGTGCCGTTCTTCTGCGCCTCGATGACTTCGTCGATGGACACGCGGCGCTCGGACACTTTATAGCCGTGCGCGCGGAGCAGTTCGATGCTGCTCTTACGCGTGATGCCGGGCAGGATGGAGCCGACCAGTTCGGGGGTGACGACCTCGCCGCCGATGACGAAGAACATGTTCATCGAACCCACTTCCTCGACGTATTTCTTCTCGTTCGCGTCCAGCCACAGCACCTGGTCGAAGCCCTTTTTCTCCGCCTCTTCGCCCGCTTTGAGCGAGACGGCGTAGTTGGCGATGCACTTCGCCTCGCCCGTGCCGCCGACGGTGGCGCGGGTGTAATAGTCCTCGACGAGCAGGCGGGTGGGTTCCAGCCCGTGCGCATAGTAACTGCCGACGGGCGAAAGGATGATGAAGAACAGGTATTCGGTGCTCGCGTGCACGCCCAGCATGACGTTGGTCGCGATGATGCTCGGGCGGATGTACAGCGCGGTGCCGGGAGCCGTCGGGATCCAGTCTTTTTCCAGTTTCAACAGTTCGAACAACCCTTCGAGCACGAGTTTTTCGTCGATCTGCGGGATGCACATGCGCGCCGCCGAACGGTTCATGCGCCTGAAGTTTTCTTCGGGGCGGAACACGCGCACTTCGCCCTTGTCGTTTTTGAACGCTTTCAGCCCCTCGAAAATGCCCTGCGCGTAATGGAACACCGTCGTGGCGAGATCGAACGCGACCGGGCCGTACGGCTCGATCTGCGGCTGCTGCCAGGCGCCGTTCTTGTAGCGCATGGTCAGCATGTAGTCGGTAAAGATCTTGCCGAACCCGAGTTTGCTCTCGTCGGCAGGTTTCTGTTTGAGATTCGTGGATTTGATGATCTTCATATCTCTTTCTTCCTTGTGGTTCGCGGCATCCGCCGCATCCATCCTTTCAAATTATAGCACCGCCGCCCGCAAAAGTAAACGAAAACGGCGGCGATTGGCGAATTTCGGTAATTTTTCCGCGCGCCGATACGCGGCTGCCCCGCCTTACCTGCAGGCGCCCGTCACGGGACAGCGGAAACACTCCCCTTCCCGCACGGCGACCCTGCCCGCCAGAAAGTCCGCCGCCCCCGCCGCAAAGGCGCGGGCGCGTTCCTCTTCCACCGCACAGCGCACGCACACGTCCGACCCGTATTCCGTTGAACGCACCGCCGCGCCCTCGCGTTCGAGATACTTGCGCAAGGCGTCGTACAGGTCGTACCCGACGGAAAAAGAAAGTTCGCGGCAGAGCGCAAACACGCGGATGTCCGCGCGGGAGAGCGCCTCCGCACAGGTGCCCGCGTAGGCGCGCACCAACCCGCCCGCGCCCAGTTTCACGCCGCCGAAATAGCGGGTGACAACCACGGCGGAACAGCGCAGTTCCTGCGCTTTGAGCACTTCGAGCATGGGCATGCCCGCCGTGCCCTGCGGCTCGCCGTCGTCCGAAAAGCGCTGCAGGTTCCCAGCCTCGTCGGCAATGAACGCAAAGCAGTGGTGCGTGGCGAGCGGATGCTTCGCACGCACCGACGCGACGAACGCGCGCGCCTCCTCCTCGGAACAGACGTGCGCGCAGTCGGCGATGAAGCGCGACCGCTCGATCACCTTTTCATGGACGGAGGGGGAGCAAATGCTCCGATAACTTATTGCAGGCATATCTTGATATGCACTTTTTTGCCTTTATGCAGGACGAACGTGCCGTTCGCGCGCGCAGGAGCGGGGATGTCCGCATTGACGTCGGCGATCTTTTCCTCGTCGATCTTCACGCCGCCGCCCTCGATGAGCCTGCGCGCCTCGCTCTTGGATTTTGCCGCACCCGCCGCGACCAGCAGGTCCGCGACCGTTGCCGTATCCGCGGGAACGGTGACCGCGGGCATGTTCTCCGCGTCGCCGCCGAACGCCGCGCGCGCCTGCGCCTGCGCCGCGACCGCCTTTTCTTCGCCGTGCACCATCTTGGTCAGTTCGAAGGCGAGCCGTTCCTTTGCCGCGTTGATGCGCTCGTCGCCGCAGCCGCACAGCGATGCGATCTCGTCCAGCGGCAGGAAGGTGAGCAGTTTGAAGCACTTTTCGACGTCCGCGTCGTTCACGTTTCTCCAGTATTGATAGAACTCATACGGGCTCGTCTTGTTCTCGTCCAGCCATACGGCGCCTTTTGCCGTTTTACCCATTTTACGGCCGTCCGAGGTGGTGAGAAGCGTGAACGTCATTGCGAACGCGGGCTGCCGTTCCTTGCGGCGGATGAGGTCCGCGCCCGCAAGGATGTTGCTCCACTGGTCGTCGCCGCCCAGTTCGAGTTTGCAGCCGTATTTCTGATAGAGTACGAGGAAATCGTACGCCTGCATCAGCATGTAATTGAATTCGAGGAAAGAAAGCCCCCGCTCGTAGCGCGATCTGAAGCATTCCGCCGTCAGCATCTTGTTGACGGAAAAATGCACGCCGATCTCGCGCAGGAAATCGATGTAGTTGAGGTTGGCGAGCCAGTCGGCGTTGTTGACCATGATCGCGCCGTTTTCGCCCTCGAAGTCAATGAACCGCGCCATCTGCCTGCGGAAGCATTCGCAGTGGTAATCCACCGTCTCGCGCGTCATCATCGAGCGCATGTCCGTGCGGCCCGAGGGGTCGCCGATCATGCCCGTGCCGCCGCCGATGAGCACGATGGGCTTGTGCCCCGCCATCTGCATGTGCTTCATGGCGATCAGTTGCAGAAAGTGCCCCACGTGCAGCGAATCCGCCGTCGGGTCGAACCCGATGTAGAACGGCACGCTCTCTTTGCCCAGAAGTTCGTACAGGTCCTCTTCGAAGACCGTCTGCTTGATGAATCCCCGCTCGCGCAGGGTGTCCATGATGTTCTTTGCCATCGTATTTGCTCCGTGTTTCGGTTTCTGTTCCCTGCATTGTACCACATTCCATTGTTTTTGTAAACTTTTGGCGCGGAATGTGCACCGTTTTGCAAAAAATTTCTGCGCCGCGCCGATTATTTCGGCGAAAATCTTGAAAAAATTTTCGGCATATGGTATAATCGGGAACGGATAAACCGCAACGCACGGTATCGATATTTTTGTAATGGAGGAAAAAACATGCAATATTCACGCGAAGTGGAAGAGATGATTTGCGTCGCGAAAGGCCCCAACCACGGGCCCGCCCCCATTCCCGAGGAAGGGAAATGGATCCAGGCGAAAGAGATCAAGGACATCTCCGGTCTTACGCACGGCGTCGGCTGGTGCGCACCGCAGCAGGGCGCCTGCAAACTGACGCTCAACATCAAACAGGGCGTCATCCAGGAAGCGCTCGTCGAGACGCTGGGCTGCTCGGGCATGACGCATTCGGCGGCGATGGCGGCGGAGATCCTGCCCAAAAAGACCATCCTCGAAGCGCTCAACACCGACCTCGTGTGCGATGCGATCAACACCGCGATGCGCGAACTGTTCCTGCAGATCGTGTACGGCAGGAGCCAGTCGGCGTTCTCGGACGACGGACTGGTCATCGGCGCGGGGCTGGAAGACCTCGGCAAAGGCAACCGTTCGCAGATCGGCACCATGTATTCCACCGCGGCGAAAGGCGTGCGCTACCTCGAAATGACGGACGGTTACGTCACCCGCCTCGCCCTGGACAAGAACAACGAAGTCATCGGCTATGAATTCGTCAACTTCGGCAAGATGATGGATTTCGTCAAGGGCGGCATGGACGCGAACGACGCGCTCAAAAAGGCGCAAGGACATTACGGCAGGTTCACCGAAGCCGACGGGGCGGTCAAATACATCGACCCCCGCAAACAGTAAGGAGGTAGCGTACAATGAGTATCACGTTCGAAGGTTACGAAAGAAGGATCAAACAGATCCGCCCCGTCATGGACAAGTACGGGATCAAAGATTTCGAAGACGCGAAGCGCATCTGCAACGAGAAGGGCTTCGACGCATACGACATCGTCAAGAGCGTGCAGCCCATCGCGTTTGAAAACGCGGGCTGGGCGTACACCCTGGGCGCCGCCATCGCCATCCAGAAAGGCTGCAAAAAAGCCGCGGATGCGGCGGAAGCCATCGGCGAAGGCCTGCAGGCGTTCTGCATCCCCGGCTCGGTCGCCGACCAGCGCAAAGTCGGCCTCGGCCACGGCAACCTCGCCGCCATGCTGCTGCGCGAAGAGACCGAGTGCTTCTGCTTCCTCGCGGGGCATGAATCGTTCGCCGCGGCGGAAGGCGCCATCGGCATCGCCAAAAACGCGAACAAAGTCCGCAAAAATCCCCTGCGCGTCATCCTCAACGGCCTGGGCAAAGACGCGGCGTACATCATCTCGCGCATCAACGGGTTCACCTATGTGCAGACCAAGTACGATTACTACACCGGCGAACTGACGGTGGTCAAAGAGACCCCCTATTCGGACGGCGAACGCGCCAAAGTCAAGTGCTACGGCGCCGACGACGTGAACGAAGGCGTCGCCATCATGATCAAAGAGGGCGTGGGCGTGTCCATCACGGGCAACTCCACCAACCCGACCCGTTTCCAGCACCCCGTCGCGGGCACCTACAAGAAATGGGCGATCGAAAACGGCAGGAAGTATTTCTCCGTCGCTTCGGGCGGCGGCACGGGCAGGACGCTCCACCCCGACAACATGGCGGCGGGTCCTGCCAGTTACGGCATGACGGACACGATGGGCCGCATGCACTCGGACGCGCAGTTCGCAGGTTCCTCCTCCGTTCCCGCGCACGTCGAGATGATGGGCCTGATCGGCGCCGGCAACAACCCCATGGTCGGCATGACCGTCGCCTGCGCAGTCGCCGTGCAGCAGGGCATGACGAAATAATCGTTCAAAGGCAGAGAGCCGCGACGCATCCGCGCCGCGGCTCTTTTTTATGCGCCCGAAAACGGCGGCGCGCCCCTTTGATCCCCTGCCGCAGGACGCGCAGGAACATGCCTTGCGGTTTTCCGCCGCGCGCGGAGCCAACCCGAAAGCAAAGCGCCGCGCGCGGTGCTTCGGCGGCCGAAGGATGGAACACTTTGCCAAAAAAGCCCCGCAGGCAATGCCTGCGGGGCTTTTTTGAAACAAAAATCTTTATTTGGTCCAGACCGTGACGCCTTCGACTTCCGCAGAGGTATATCCTTCCGCGGTCACGGTGACGCGATCCATGCTCCCGTCGCAGTAGATCTGCACCTGTTCGCCGAACGCACAGGCTGCGTCCACCGTCAGAGAGGTGCTCTGTTCGGCGGTGCCTTTGTGGTCGACGTTCACGCCGCCCCAGCCGTTGCCGCTCGTGGACACGTTTTTCAGCGTGACATCCGAAGTGTTGACGACGATGCCGCAGGCCGCGTTGTCCTGCACGGCGACGTTTTCGATGACGACCTCGCCCGCGAACGCCGCATTGATGCCGTGGCCGTAGTCCGTGCCGCTGACGGGCCCCGTCATGGCGACGTTCTGCGCATCTTTTACCGTCAGGTCGGAGATGGTGACGTTCGCCCCATTCGTGACGGTAATGACGGAAGCATATCCCTTCGAACCCGTGGCGTTGGTCCAGGTGCCTGTCGGCTGCAGGACGACTTCATCCTTGCCCGCACCGCACAACATCAGATCCTGTTCGATGTACACGCTCTCGGTCAGCGAATAGGTGCCTGCCGAAAGCAGGATGACCTTGCCTGCGTTGTCGGCATCCTTGACGGCGGCAAGCAACTGCTCCGCATCCGCCACGCGCACGCCGTCCACAACCGAAACCGCGCAGGTCGCGGTCTTGTCGCCCGCCTTCGCGGTGATGACCGCGTCGCCTTCCGCGACCGCCGTGACGACGCCGTTTGCGACCGTCGCGACATCCTCGTCGCTCGTCGTCCACGTCAGCGTCTTATCCGCCGCATTGTCGGGTTTGACCGTCGCCGTCAGCGTGACGTTCTCCCCTTTCAGCATCGCGGCATCCGCCTGGTTCAACGTCACTTCGGTCACTGCGACCGTTTCGGGCTTGTCGCCGTCGTTCGGTTTCGTTTCGTCGTCGTCGCACGCGGCAAACGCGGCAAGCGAAAGCGCGAATACGACAGCCAGAACTGCCCATACAAATTTTTTTGCCTTCATGTCTGTTGGCTCCTGAAAAAATTTTTGATCGGTATTCCGTTTCAAATTGCTTTTAGTATACCACGGAAATGTGTGAAATTTTTCGTGAATTGTAACCAAATTGTAAAAACCGCAAATTTGTTTCGCCACACAATTTTTTGAAATAATTTTACAATGCAGAATATCCGTTCTGCGGTTTTCCAACAAACCCTTTTCAGCGGATTGCATATAAAAAACCGCGGTACGGCTTGTTTCCCGTATCGCGGCGGCGGACACAGCGTCCTTTCTTTCTTCTTTATATTATAGTTTTATTATAGATTTAGATCAGTACGCGCGCGCGAACAGCACGACGTGCTTTGCCTTTTTGCCGCAGCAGACGCACGTTTCGGCGCTCTCTCCCTCGACGATGACGCGCGCGGACGCAGCGGTCTTTTCCTTGATCGCGTCCTCGCATTCGCGGCAGCCGCACCAGCCCGCCTTGACGAAATTGCCGCCCTCGACGCCCGCGAGCAATTCGTCCACGCTGTTTGCGGTGACGACGCGCTCTTCCTTGCGCTTTCTGGCGAGCGCGAGGAGATTCGCCTGGATGTCGGAAAGCAGATTCTTCACCGTTTCGGCGGCGTTGTCCAGCGGCGCCTCGATCTTTTCGTGCGTGTCGCGGCGGACGAGCACGAACTTGCCCGCTTCCAGATCGCGCGGACCAAGTTCGATGCGCAGGGGCACCCCTTTCATCTCCCATTCGTTGAACTTCCAGCCGGGGCTGTTTTCGGAGAGATCGGATTCGGCGCGGATGCCCGCCGCCGTCAGTTTTGCTTTGAGGTCGGCGACCCCTTCGAGCACCCCTTCCTTTTTCGCCGCGATGGGGATGAGAACGGTCTGCACGGGCGCGACGACGGGCGGGATGATCAGCCCGCGCGCATCGCCGTGCGCCATGATGAGCGCGCCGATGAGGCGGGTGGAGACCCCCCACGACGTGGTGTAGCCGTATTTGTGCGTCCCGTCCTTATCCAGGAACTGGATGTCGAACGCCTTGGAAAAGTTCTGCCCGAGGTAGTGCGAGGTGCCCGCCTGCAGGCTCTTGCCGTCGTGCATCATCGCTTCCATGCCGAAGGTGGCAACGGCGCCCGCAAACTTTTCCTTTTCCGTCTTTCTGCCCGTGAACACGGGGATGGCGAGGCAGGTCTCGGCAAATTCCTTGTACACGCCGAGCATCTTCATCGTCTCTTCCATCGCTTCCTCTTCGGTCGCGTGCACGGTGTGGCCTTCCTGCCACAGAAATTCGCTGGTGCGCAGGAAGGGGCGCGTCGTCTTTTCCCAGCGCACGACGTTCGCCCACTGGTTGATGAGGATGGGCAGGTCGCGGTAGGATTGCAGCCATTTGGAATACATCTCGCCGATGATGGTCTCGCTGGTCGGACGGATGACGAGCGGTTCGGCAAGTTCCTCCCCGCCGCCTACGGTGACGACCGCCACTTCGGGCGCGAATCCCTCGACGTGCTCCGCTTCCCGCGTCATGAAACTGTACGGGATGAGGAGCGGGAAATAGGCGTTCTGATGCCCCGTCGCCTTGAAGCGGGCATCCAGTTCGCGCTGGATGTTTTCCCAGATGGCATACCCGTACGGGCGGATGACCATGGTCCCCTTGACGGGGCCATAATCGACGAGTTTGGTCTTGAGCACCACGTCGGTATACCAACGGGGAAAGTCCGTTTCGATGTCTGCGATCTGATTGACGAATTGCGTATCTTTAGCCATACTGTCCTCGAAAATTCTATGCTTTTACCGCCCTGCGGCGGCATTGTTCCGTTTTTGCGCGCACCCGACGCGGGCGCGGCGGCGCATCTTCCCCCGCGCGGGGCTCAGCCCTGCCGTTCGGCGACGGAGATCCAGCCCATGCCGACGGCACCGGGACCGAGGTGCGAGCCGATGACCGGCCCCATGATGGTGACGACAGGGCGGTACCCGACCGCCGCCTCGACCATGGAAGCGAGTTCTTCCGCATCCCTTTCCGCATCGGTATGCACGATGCCGATCTCACGGTAATGGTCGTCCGGGGGGACCTCTTTCAGCCGCTCCAGCGCGTACGCGAACGCCTTTTTCATGCCGCGGCATTTCTCCACGACCGAAAGTTTGCCCGCGCGCGTAAAGGTGAGCACGGGTTTGACCTGCAACAGCGAACCAGCGACCGCCGCCACGGCGGACACCCTGCCGCCGCGCTTGAGATAATACAGATCGTTGGCGATGATGACGTACTGCACGCGCAGGCGCAGGGCAAGCAGTTCGCTCGCCGCCAGTTGCGCGGACGCGCCTTCGTCGCGCAAGCGGACCGCCGTGCGCACCAGCGTGGCCGTCCCCGCCGTCGCGCCCAGGCTGTCGATGACGTAGATCTTGCAGCCGGGATAGGTCTGTTCCACCGCCTTTGCCGCCTCCGCCGCGACGTTCGCCGTGGGAGAGAGCCCGCCCGAAAGGCTGAAATGCAGGACCTCGTGTGCGCCGCCGCGCACAATGTTCTCGAAATGCGCAAAATGACGGTCAAAATTCAGCATGGACGTGCGCGAAAAGGCGCCCGAACGCAGTTGTGCGAAAAAGTCGACGTACTGCGCGTATTCGGTGAACGCGTCCTTATATTCGGCAAGTTGCCCGTCCTTTTCGACGGTATAGGTGAGCGCGGCGACGGAAATGCCGTGCTCGGCGGCGTACGCCGCATACAGGTCTGCCGTGGAATCCACGGAGATCACGAACGGTTCCATATTTTTCTCCTCGGTGCCCGCGCACTGCCGTGCGCGGAGAGATATGAAAACTGTGCCGCCTCGCTTTGCGTGCGAGGCGGACGAAAGCAGACAAAAGCGTTCAGTCCTGCCGCTCCTGCGCCGATTTCCAGATGACGGCGACGGCGCCGGGTCCTACGTGCGAGCCGATGACGGGACCCATGATGGTCACGTCGGGACGGATGCCGACCTGCGCTTCGACCATGTCGGCAAGTTCCTCCGCGTCCTTTTCCGCATCGGTATGTACGATCCAGAGGAGCGGATGTTCGCGCACGGGCTCGAATTTGCGCATCTTTTCCAGCGCATAGGCGAACGCCTTTTTCATGCCGCGGCACTTTTCCACCACCGCCAGTTTGCCCTCCTTAGTGAACGAGAGCACGGGCTTGACCTGCAGCACCGAACCGGCGACCGCCGCCACGGCGGACACCCTGCCGCCGCGCTTGAGATAGAACAGATCGTTGGCGACGATGGCATACTGGATGTGGCGGGTCAGATCTTTGACATAGGCAAAGGTCTCTTCCGCCGTTTTGCCCTCGTCGCGCAGGCGCACCGCCGCGCGCACGAGCGCGCCCTGCCCGATGGTCGCCGTCAGCGAATCCACCGCGAACACGCGGAAGGCGGGATAGTCCTTGCGCACCGCTTCCGCCGCCTGTTCCGCGACGGTGACGGTGGGCGAAAGCCCGCTGGAAATGGTAAAATGCACCACGTCCTTCGCGCCCTCTTTGGCAAGTTTCAGAAAATGCTCATAATGGCTCTCGTAATTGAGCATGGACGTGCGGGAGAACGCACCCGCGCGCAGGCGGCGGAAGAAATCGACGTACTGCGCATACTCGGTATACGCGTCCAGTTCTTCCGAAAACTGCCCGTCTTTTTCCACGATATATGTGAGGCTGACGCACCGCACATCATGCTCCTGCATATAGGCGGCGTACAGGTCCGCCGTCGAATCGGTCGAGATCAGAAATTTCTGCATGGGATCTCCTCTTTTGCGGAACGGCAAAACTGCCGATGCGGTTTTTGCACCGCGTTGGTTCGATTATACCATAAAACGCACGGGCATGCAAATAAAAGCGGCGCCCGAATGCAAGGATTTTTTCTGCCGCACCGAACGTGCCGCCCGCCGCGGGATCGCAATTCACGGCCATTGGGCGGACGTTTTTTTCAAAAAGGCTTGAAAAACCGAAGCAAATACGGTATAATGGCAGGTAAGAGAATCTTTATCGGAGGAAAGAATGACACAACAGGACTGGATGAATCTGAAAAGCGGGACGGACGTGCGCGGCGTGGCGATCGAAGGCGTCG
This sequence comes from uncultured Clostridia bacterium, assembly GCA_944341895.1. Lineage (GTDB taxonomy): Bacteria > Bacillota > Clostridia > Christensenellales > Borkfalkiaceae > Borkfalkia. The sequence continues at coordinate 21,324 of CALVMB010000010.1, read as the reverse complement.
CGGGCGAGCCCGTCACGCTGACCGACGAGGCGGTGCGCGGGATCGTCAAAGCGTTCTGCCTGCGCCTGGCGGAGCAGTGCGGCAAGGCGCGGCCCGTCATCGCGATCGGGCACGATTCGAGGCTGTCGGCACAGCGCATCGAACGCGCGGCGGCGGACGCCGCCAACGAGAGCGGGTGCGACGTGCTGCTGACAGGGCTGTCCTCCACCCCTTCCATGTTCATGCTCTTGCAGGAAGATTACGGCGCGGACGCCTCGATCATGATCACGGCGAGCCACCTGCCCTCCAACAAGAACGGCATGAAATTTTTCCTGCCCGAAGGCGGGCTGGAAGGCAAGGACATCTCCGCCATCCTGACGCTCGCCGCCGAAGGCAAGGCGCGCACGGGCACGGGCACGCAGAAACGCATCGACTACATCGGAAAATACAGCGAAAACCTCGTGCGGTTCGTGCGCGAAAAGACGGGCGAAGAAAAGCCGCTCGCGGGCAAAAAGATCATCGTGGACGCGGGCAACGGCGCAGGCGGGTTCTATGTGGACAAGGTATTGAAGCCGCTGGGCGCGGACACCGAAGGCAGCCGCTTCCTCGACCCCGACGGGCGCTTCCCCAACCACATCCCCAACCCCGAAAACAAAGAGGCGATGGCGGCCATCTGTTCGCAGGTCAGGGCGACGGGCGCCGATTTCGGCATCATCTTCGATACCGACGTCGACCGCGTGGGCGCCGTGGACAAGAGCGGCGAAGAGATCAACCGCAACCGTCTGATCGCGCTCATCTCCGCCATCCTTCTGGAAGAGGAACCCGGCTCGACCATCGTGACCGACTCGGTGACGTCGGACGGGCTGACGCAGTTCATCGAAGCGCGCGGCGGCGTGCACTGCCGCTTTAAGCGCGGGTATCGCAACGTCATCGACAAGGCGAAGGAGATCAACGCCGCGGGCGGGAACGCGCCCCTCGCCATCGAGACGAGCGGACACGCGGCGCTCAAAGAGAACTACTTCCTCGACGACGGCGCCTACCTCGTGACGCGGCTGCTCGTTTCGCTGGCGAAACTCACCAAAACGGGCAAGGACATCGCCGACCTCATCGCCGATCTTCCCGAACCCGCCGAAGCGGCGGAAGTGCGGCTGGGGTTCACCGAAGCGGGCAAGCCCGACTTCAAAGCGCACGGCGCGGCGGCGATCGACGGGGTGCAGAAGGCAGTCCCCGCGCGCGAAGGCGCGGCGCTCGCCAAAGTCAACTACGAGGGCGTGCGCATCAACTTCGACAAGGCGCACGGCGACGGCTGGGCGCTGGTGCGCATGAGCCTGCACGAGCCCATCGTTCCCATCAACTTCGAGAGCAACGGCGCGGGCGGCTGCAAAGCCATCGCCGCCGAACTTCTCGACCTGCTCGCCCCCTACGCGGACAACATCGACCTCGGCGGGCTGAAAGCATACCTGGACCGATAAGCGCGTCCGCACCGCGGCGCGGTTTCCCAATCAAAAATAAATTTTTTAGGAGAATCGTATCATGAACGTTCAACAGCAGACGGTCAACGCCATCCGCATCCTTTCCGCGGAAGCCATCCAGAAAGCGAACTCGGGTCACCCCGGCCTGCCCCTCGGCAGCGCGCCCATCGGGTACACAATCTTCGCGGACTTCCTCAAATTCAACCCCAAGGATCCCAAATGGGACGACCGCGACCGCTTCGTGCTTTCCGCGGGGCACGGTTCCATGCTGAACTATTCCCTGCTCTATCTGTTCGGCTATGACATTTCCAAGGAAGACATGATGAACTTCCGCCAACTCGGCTACAAGACGCCGGGGCACCCCGAATACGGCCACACCCCCGGCATCGAGACGACGACCGGCCCGCTCGGCCAGGGCATCGCCAACGCCGTCGGCATGGCGGTCGCCGAGGCGCACCTCGCCGCGACCTTCAACCGCGAAGGGTTCCCCGTCGTCGATCACTACACCTACGTCCTGTGCGGCGACGGATGCCTGGAAGAGGGCATCTCCTATGAGGCATGCTCGTTCGCGGGCACCCACCAGCTGGGCAAACTCATCCTCTTCTACGACGACAACGACATCACCATCGAGGGCGACACCGACATCACCTTCAAAGAGGACGTGGCGGCGCGCTTCAAGGCGCAAGGTTGGCAGGTCATCAAGGTGGACGACGCGAACGACCTCGACCTGCTCAAACGCGCGGTGAAAAAGGCGAAAGCGGATACCGTACGCCCCTCGATCATCATCTGCAAGACGGTCATCGGCTACGGCTCGCCGCTCGCGGGCTCGCACGAGTGCCACGGCTCGCCGCTCGGTGCCGAAAACCTGCAAAAGACCAAGGAAAACCTCGGCTGGACGTGCGCGCCCTTCGAGATCCCGCAGGAAGTCGCCGACCACTGCGCCGCGATCGCCAAAAAAGGCGCGTCCAGGCAGGGCAAGTGGAAGAGACTGTTCAAAGAATACGAAGCGGCGTATCCCGAACTGGCGGCGCTGTACAAGCAGTATATGAGCGGCGAACTGCCCGACCTCAAAAACAACGCCTCCCTGTTTGAATTTGCCAAACCCGACGCGACCCGCAACACGAGTTTCACCGTCCTGAACAAACTTGCCGACCTCATCCCCAACCTGATCGGCGGTTCGGCGGACCTCGCCCCTTCCAACAAGTCCAACATGAAAAAGCGCGCGAGTTTCTGCGCCGAGGACAAGAGCGGTTCGAACATGCACTTCGGCATCCGCGAGCACGCGATGGCGGCGATCACCAACGGCATGCAACTGCACGGCGGGCTGAAATGCTATTGCTCCACCTTCTTCATCTTCTCCGATTACATGAAGCACGCGATGCGCCTGTCCGCGCTCATGCACCAGCCCGTCACCTACATCCTGACGCACGACTCCATCGGCGTCGGCGAGGACGGTCCCACGCATGAACCCGTCGAACAACTCATCGCGCTGCGTTCCATCCCGAACATGAAAGTGTACCGCCCGGCGGACGGCAAAGAGACGACGGCGGCGTGGATCTCCGCGCTGACGGGCACGTCGCCGACCTGCCTGGTGCTCACCCGCCAGAATCTGCCGCAGTACGAAAAATCGGGGCTGGAAGCGCTCAAGGGCGGCTACATCCTCGCCGACAGCGACAAGGCGACCCCCGACGTCCTGCTCATCGCGAGCGGTTCGGAAGTGGAACAGTGCATGCAGGCGAAAGAGATCCTCAAAGGCAAGGGCGTGGACGCGCGCGTCGTCTCCATGCCGTGCATGGAAGAGTTCGAAAAACAGCCGCAGGCGTACAAGGACGAAGTCCTGCCGCCCGAAGTCAAGGCGCGCGTGTGCGTGGAAGCGGCGTCCCCCTATTCCTGGTACAAATACGCGGGAGACTGCGGCGAGATCATCGGCATGACGACCTTCGGTGCCAGCGGCCCTGCGGGCAAACTGTTCGAGATGTTCGGCTTCACCGCCGACAACGTCGTCGAAAAGGCGTTCCGCTCCCTCAACAAAGTCTGATCAAAAACAAAAAAACACACCGCCGCGGCGGTGTGTTTTTTTGTGCAGGCCATGCCCCTTCTGCGCGATGCGCCGCATGTCCGTGCGGGGCATCGCGCCTTTCTGCCGCCGAAAAAGCGGCTTGATTTTCTGCGCTTCCCCGTCCTCAGCGGCGGGAGAAACGCGCAAACAGTCGCATGCCCGCCACGTTCTGCACAAAGGTGAAGGTGCCGCCCTCCAGCAGACAGCGCTGCACGACCGCGCGGCTCCCCTTGCCGCAGTGAAAGGTCAGGACGCCGCTCGATTCCTCGAATTCGTACCTGCCCGTCGCGGTGTGCGCCTCGCCCTGTTTGGGATGCGCGGTGACGGTGAACGTGCCGTCTTCGCCGAGCGAGAGGACCACTTCGCGCAGATCTTCGAGCAGGTCGACGCCGCCGCATTCGGCATACACGCAGTCGTATTCGCCGAGGTACGGCTTTGAAAACGCGCGCAGCGAAGACATTTCGCGCACCGCACAGCCGGACAGCGCAAGGCATGCCGCGGCGAGCGCGGCGCAGGCAAGCGCGCGGACAGCGGCAGCGCGGCGCGGGCGGACGCGGAAGAGTGCGGCGGCGGCGCGCAACGCGGCACGTACCGCCCCGCAGACGGAAACGATGAGGGCGGCGCAGGCGAGCATGCGCCGCAAGAAGGGCTTTTTCAGATACATTTTGCTTTTCGGTTGCTTTTTTATTCGTTCCGCGGTATAATGAAACAAATCACGGAAACGTTGCACAATCAGTATGGACAACGCGGCGCGCAAGTATGCGCCGACGAGGGAAAGGACATGAAATTCGACGTAGAACTGGTCGGCAAGATCGGCTCGATGGCGCTGATCGACAAGCACGACAACATGATCGACTACACGCGCGTGGCGCGGCTGTCGCGCGAACTGCGCCCCGGGTACATCTGGATCTCGAGCGGCGCGACGGAGATCGGCAGGCTGGACTATATCATGCGCGCGGGACACGAACTTCCCGCAGGCGAGGACGCCAAGACGGACTATGCCGCGCAGGGCCAGGCCATCCTGATGCAGACCTACCGCCAGTACGTGGACAGCAAATATTCGGTGCGGCAGATCCTGGTCGAGCACCACCATTTCAACGACGAAGTCAAGCGCGAGCACATCAAAAAACTGCTGCTGCGCTGCAAGGACCAGAACGCCATTCCCATCGTGAACTACAACGATGCCGTTTCGCAGTCCGAAAACCGCCGCATGGAGATCTCCGCGCTCGCCAAATCGCAGGCGGTCGTGCACGAATGCATCGACAACGACGAGACCGCCTCGCTGGTCGCCTGTCTCGTGCACGCAAAGACGCTGCTCATCCTCACGAGCGTGGACGGCATCTACACCGATCCGCGCGACCCTTCCACCCTCATCGAGGAGATCGCGGGCAAGAACGACGCCGAACTGCTGGACGCCATCGAACACTACAAGCGCTTCTGCGAAGGCGCTTCCCGCGAGGGCGCGGGCGGCGCGAAGGCGAAACTGGAATACGTCAAGGAAGCGGCGGCGCAGGGAACGGAAGTTCTCATCGCGAACGCGCGCTATTCGCTGCGCGAGATCCTCGCGGGCGACGTGCGCTGCACCCGCATCCACATCCGCTGAGCGGCAAGCCGATCTTTGCCGCGGCAAAAAAGCACGGCGGGCGGCATTCGCCGCCCGCTTTTTTCAAAGCGAGGAGGTTTTGGCATGACGCTCGAACAATTTTTCGGACGCATCGGCATGGACGAAGAGGCGCGCGCCCTCGTCGCGGACGTCGACAGGTCGTACGACCACGAAGCGCTGCGCCCGCTGTGGGAAAAACTATACTCCCCCGCGACCTGGGACGAGGGAGTGCGCGAGTTGCAGCAAGCGCTCGCTCCCGACGAGGACGGCATGAAGATGCTCGCCTGCATGGCGCACTGCGCCCTGCGCACGTACGACGAATATGTGCGGCAAGGCATTCCCGACAAGGTATTCGACGAAACCATGCAGTTCCTCTCCCGCTTCGTGGCGGCGGACAAGAAGGCAGAAGGAAAATGCATGTTCCGCTGGGGATGGTGGTTCCCCCGCCAACTCGCCCTGCGCGAATTCCGATTCGGTTCCTTCGAATACGAATGCACCCAAAACGAAGAACGCAGCAAATTCATCAGCCTGCACATCCCCGCGGGTGTGCGGCTGGACGCCGAAGCGGCGTTCGCTTCCTACGCCGAAGCGCACGCCTTCTTTGCCGAACGCTTTCCCGACTGGTGTGCGGGCGGCGTGTACTGCGAATCGTGGCTGATGACGCCCGCCCTGCACGATCTGCTCCCCGCCACCTCCAACATCCTGCGTTTCCAGAGCGATTTTACCGTTCTGCGCACCGACGACGAGAGCCCCGCCGCGCTCGACTGGATCTACGGAAAGCGCCTGCCCTACGAACAGTTGCCCGAAGACACCTCGCTGCAGCGCGCCGCCAAGGCATACCTGCTCGCGGGAAAAAAGATCGGCTGGACGCTCGCCAAACTCAAAGACGAACACTGGCAGTAAAACGGCGCCGCCAAGGCATACCTGCCCGCGGGCAAAAAAGATCGGCAGAACAATCGCAAAACACAAAGACGAACACCGACAGTAAAACGGCGCCGCCCTCTTGCAAGAGCGGCGTCTTTGCATCCGAAAAGAGCGCGCCGCGGCGTTTGCCGCGGCGCGCTCTCTCTGCCCGATCGTCAGTCGATCTCGTAATGGCAGCCGGAAACGTCCGTCGGGGGAAGCGTTTCCCCTTCGTTCATGTAGACGTTGCCGATGATCTCGCCTTCGGGGCTGACGACTTTGTAGTTCGCAGTCCTGGGCGCGGTATCGCCGCAGTTGAGTCTCATGTTCATGACCTCCTGTTTGGGATACCTCCAGTATGCGCCGCCCGCGGCGATTTATGCGCCCCGCCGCAAAACGGCGTGAGATCGGCAGCGACGCGGAACGCGCGATCCTGCCCGACCCCGCCCGCACACATGCGCGTTCGGGCAACCCGTACCCTCGGATGGCGAAGCGGGAACGTGCGCACATGCGCGCTCGGGCAATCCGCACCCTCGGATGGCGAAGCGGGAACGTGCGCACATGCGCGGCTACGCAAAGATACCGCAAAAGCGCAGGCAGACGAGCAACGCGGACAGCGCGAACAGGTACACCGCAAAGGGCATGAGAGAATGTCTGCGCACGGCGGCAAGCATCCAGCGCACGGCGACCGATCCGCCCAACGCCGCGACCAGCCCGCCCGCCGCAAGGCATTGCCACGATATCGCGCCGCTGCCCTGCGGCAGGTGCAAAAGGGACGCGAAGATGGCCCCCGCGATGATGGGGATGCTGAGCAAGAACGAAAAATCCGCCGCGTCCTCGCGCGAGAGCCCGCACCCGATGCCCGCCGCGAGCGTGGCGCCGCTGCGCGAGAGCCCGGGCAGGACGGCGAGCGCCTGCGCCGCGCCCACGGCGAGGGCACGGCGGGCGTTCAGCGGCCGCACCGCGGGGCGGGAACGGCGGCGCAGTTCGCACAGGGCGAGCAACAGCGCGGTGAGCAGAAACGCCGCCCAGAGATATTCCCCGCCGAAAAACGCCTCGTCCACCGCATCCCCGAAAAAGAAGCCGACCGCCGCGGCGGGCAGCGTGGCGAACAAAAGCAAGCCGAGCGTTTTGCGCTCCCGCTTCCACATCTGCAACAGCCGCGGCGCATACGCAAACAGGACGGCGATGAGCGTTCCGCCGTGCAGCATGACGGAAAAATACAGTCCTCCGTCCGTGCCGAGAAGCCGCTCGAATAACAAAAGATGCCCGCTGGACGATACGGGCAAAAATTCGGTGAGGCCCTGCACCAGCCCCAGCACCATCGCTTTCCAGACCGTCATTGCGTCCTCCTTGTCCTATTTGTATGCGAAAAGGCGCGCGTTTAGAAGGATCTGCGCCCGTCTGCCGCGCTTTTTGCGCGGCAGACGGGCGCAGACAAAAAGCGGGGCGCTTTGAAAGCGCCCCGCCGCGTATGGCAGTAAAAATTTATTCTTTTGCACGCAGTTCGGCGTCGATGGCTTCCGCCGCCGTCTTGCCCGCGCCCATGGCGAGGATGACCGTCGCCGCGCCCGTGACCGCATCGCCGCCCGCATAGACGTGCGCGCGCGAAGTTTTGCCGGTTTCGTCCGCGACGATGCCGCCCCATTTTTGGGTATCCAAGCCCGCCGTCGTGTTCTTGATGAGGGGGTTGGGGCTGGTGCCGATCGCCATGATGACGCAGTCGCAGGCGAGGGTGAACTCGCTCCCCTCCTTCACGACGGGGCGGCGCCTGCCCGAAGCGTCCGGCTCGCCCAGTTCCATCTCCACGCAGGTCATGCCCGCGACGACGCCCTGTTCGCCTTCCAGAATGGCGGTGGGATTGGTCAGGAAACGGAACACGATGCCCTCTTCCTTGGCATGCTCCACTTCTTCCGCGCGGGCGGGAAGTTCGTTCGCCGAACGGCGGTAGACGATGGAGACCTCCTCCGCGCCCAGGCGTTTGGCACAGCGCGCCGCGTCCATGGCGACGTTGCCGCCGCCCACGACCGCCACTTTTTTGGCGTGGAACACGGGGGTGCGCGCATCCTCTTGATACGCCTTCATCAGATTGACGCGCGTGAGGAATTCGTTGGCGGAAAACACGCTCTTGAGGTTTTCGCCGGGGATGTTCATGAATCGGGGCAGGCCCGCGCCCGAACCGACGAACACCGCCTCGAAGCCCTGTTCTTCCAGCAGTTCGTCCACGGAAAGAACGCGGCCGATGACCATGTTCGTTTCCACTTTCACGCCCAGTGCCTTGAGGTTTTCGATCTCCTTTTCCACGATCGCCTTGGGCAGACGGAACTCGGGGATGCCGTACACGAGCACGCCGCCCGCGAGGTGCAGCGCCTCGAACACCGTGACGTCGTACCCGCGCTTGGCGAGATCGCCCGCGCAGGTCAGCCCCGCGGGGCCGCTGCCGACCACGGCGACCTTGTGCCCGTTGGGTTCGGCTTTGTGCGGCAGATCGCAACTGTGCGCATTGTGCCAGTCGGCGACGAAGCGTTCCAGCCTGCCGATGGCGACGGGTTCGCCCTTTTTGCCGCGCACGCACTGTTGTTCGCACTGCGTCTCCTGCGGGCAGACCCTGCCGCAGACCGCGGGCAGAGAACTGGACCTTTGAATGATCTGATATGCCTCTTCGAATTCGCCCGCCGCGACTTTGGCGATGAATTCGGGGATATGGATGCGCACGGGGCAGCCGCCGACGCAGGGACGCGTCTTGCAGTTGAGGCAGCGCTTCGCCTCGTCCAGCGCCGTTTCGACGTCGTACCCGAGCGCGACTTCGCGGAAATTCTTACTGCGTTCGCCCGCTTCCTGTGCGGGCATGGGATGTTTCTGCGGGGACATGTTCGGCATGTTCAGCGCACCTCCTTTTTGAACAGGTTGCACGCCGCTTCGCGCTCGCGCTGTTCGAATTCGCGGTAGGTGGACGCGCGCTTCAGGATCTCGTCGTAGTCCACCTCGTGCCCGTCAAAATCCGGCCCGTCCACGCAGGCGAACTTGGTCTTGCCCGCCACGGTCAGGCGGCAGCAGCCGCACATGCCCGTGCCGTCGATCATGATCGGGTTCATGCTCACGGTGGTCCTGATGCCGTACTGCTTGGTCAACAAAGACACGAACTTCATCATCACGACGGGGCCGATGGCGATGACTTCATCGTATTGATTGCCCGCCTCGATCAGCGCTTTGAGCGCGTCGGTGACCAGCCCCTTTTCGCCCGCCGTGCCATCGTCGGACATAAGTTTGTACACGTCGGAAACGGCGCGGAACTCCTCTTCCAGGATGACGAGGCCTTTGTTACGGAACCCGACGATCGAGTGCACCTCTGCGCCCAGCGCGTGCAGTTTTTTTGCGACGGGATAGGCGATGGCGCATCCCACGCCGCCGCCCACGACGGCGACCTTTTTCAGCCCTTCGACTTTGGACGGCTCGCCGAGCGGGCCCACAAAGTCGTGGATATACTCCCCGCAGGCGAGGTGATTGAGCCGTTCGGTGGTGCCGCCCACGATCTGGAAGATGATGGTGACGGTACCCGCCTCGCGGTCAAAATCGGCGACGGTGAGCGGGATGCGCTCCCCCTCCTCGTCCACGCGCAGGATGATGAACTGCCCCGGCTCGGCTTTGCGCGCGACAAAGGGCGCTTCCACCTTCATGAGCGTCACGGTGGGGTTGAGTTCGCGTTTTTCTACGATCTTGTACATACTTCTCCTACCTTTGTTCGCATCCAAAAAAATAAATCTTAACAATTATATCGGACGAGGCGCTTTTTTTCAAGTATTTTCGCGCCTGTTTGCGAATTTTTCGCCCCGCGGAAAGAGCGGTACGCGCCGCCGTGCGCGCCCCGTCCGCCGCGTTGCAGGAACCGTTCCCGAATGCGCTGTTTTTGAATGCGTTGTCTGACGCGCGGTGTCCGAACGCGCTGTTTTTCTGTCCGTGTGCGCCCGCGGCGGCTGCCGTGGGCGCGCAAAAAATCACATTGTCTCTTCCAGACGCCGCGCGACCGCGCGCAGGAAGGCGCGCGATTCCAGTTTTTTCGCCGCCACGCCCTCGGAACGGAACAGCGAAACGAGGTCGCCCGTCATCTCCCCTTCCTCGATGGTGCGCACGGTGGCGCGTTCCAACTTTTTGGCAAAGTCGACGAGCGCCGCGTTGCCGTCCAGTTCGCCGCGCTTGGCGAGCGCGCCCGTCCAGGCAAAGATAGTCGCCACCGAGTTGGTGGACGTCTCCTCGCCGTTGCGGTATTTGTAATAGTGGCGGGTCACGGTGCCGTGCGCCGCTTCGAATTCGTACTTACCGTCGGGAGAAACGAGCACGGAAGTCATCAGCCCCAGCGAACCGTACGCGGTGGCGACCATGTCGCTCATCACGTCGCCGTCGTAGTTCTTGCACGCCCACAGGATGCCGCCCTCCGAACGCACCACGCGCGCGACGGCGTCGTCGATGAGGGTATACATGTATTCGATGCCCGCTTTCTCGAACCGATCTTTGTATTCGGCGGCATAGATCTCCGCAAAGATGTCCTTGAAGCGGTGGTCGTACGTCTTGGAAATGGTATCCTTGGTGGCGAACCACAGCGGCATCTTCACGTCCAGCGCGTAGTTGAAGCAGGAACGCGCAAAACTTTGGATAGACTTGTCCAGATTGTGCACCGACTGCACAATGCCGCCGCCCTTGGCAAAATCCTGCACGAGCAGTTTTTTCTTGACGTTGCCCTGTCCGTCCTCGACGAGCAGGTACGCCTTGTCGCCCGCGTCGGTGCGCGTTTCCACGCCCGAATACACGTCGCCATAGGCGTGACGGGCGAGCACGATGGGCTGTTTCCAGCCGGGGATGTACGGCGTGATGCCCTTGGCGAGAATGGGCGCGCGGAACACCGTGCCGTCCAGGATACGGCGGATGGTGCCGTTCGGGCTCTTCCACATCTGTTTGAGCCCGTATTCCTCCACGCGCTGGGCGTTGGGGGTGATGGTGGCGCACTTGACGCCGACGCCGTACTTTTTGTTGGCGTTCGCCGCTTCCGCGGTCACGCCGTCGTCCGTCGCGTCGCGGTTGGGCAGCCCCAGGTCGTAGTATTCCGTCTTCAAATCGATATACGGCAGGAGCAGATCTTCCTTGATCCACTGCCACAGGATGCGGGTCATCTCGTCGCCGTCCATTTCGACGATCGGGGTCGTCATGCCGATCTTTGCCATGTCGTTCACCTCAAAATCAGAATTACCGTATTATTGTATCAAAATCCCCGCAAAATGACAAGCGTTTGCCCCCGCCAACCGCAAAAGCGGCGGCTTTTTGAAAAAAGCCGCCGCCTGTTTTTTGGTTCCGCCGCCCGCTCAGCGCGCGCCGCGCGCCTTGCCCCCCTTGGACGGGAGCGAGCCGAGCACGCCGCAGCCCGCCAGCATCTTTTTAGCGGCACGGGCGCGGTGCTCCTCCTCACCGCGCGCGAGCATGCGCGCGAGCACGGCGCCGTAGTCGGCGAGGTTGTCGCAAAACAGATACCACGCGAGTGAACCCGGCACGGTGTTCATTTCGTTGAAATACACCTCGCCGTCCGCCACGAGAAAATCCGCGCGCACCACGCCGCGCAGTTGCATGCGGCGGTACAGCAGTTTGGTGGCGCCGCGCACCGCCTCGGCGACCTCTTCGGGAAGGTCGGCGGGAAAGGTGCTCTGTCGTTCCTTGCCGCCGCTCTCGTATTTGTCCGCAAACGTGAGAAATTTGTGGACGGTTTTGGGCTCCTCGCAGGGCGAAACGACGATCTCCTTGCCGTCGTGATAAGCGGCGCAGTTGATCTCGCGCCGTTCGGCGAGGTATTTTTCGGCGAGAAGCACGGTATCGTAGGCGAACGCGGCGCGCAGCGAGAACAACAGCGACTCGCGGTCTTCCGCCACGAACACGCCGATGCTGGAGCCCTGCCGCGCAGGCTTGACGATGACGGGATAGCCGAGGCGCTCCTCGATGCACCGCACCGCAAAGGCGCCGCGGCGGCGGAATTCCTCTTCGGTGACGCGGAAATAGGGCAGCGTGCGCACGCCCAGCGCCGCCGCCGCGAGTTTGGTGAGGTACTTATCCATGAACACCGCCGACGGCGCGAGGTCGGGCGAGGCGCTGGCGATGTCGTTGAGGTCCAACAGCCCCGCGACGGCGCCGTCCTCCCCGCCCATGCCGTGGCAGCAGTTGAGGGCGCAGTCCACCGCCGCGATCTCGCGCAGCTTTTTGCCCCGCCATTCGTACAGCGAACCGCGCAGAAGCGCCGCGCGCACGGCGCGCCCTTGCACCCCGCCGCGGAAAGACGATACGTCGAAGAGCGCTTCGCCCGTGTACATTTCGCCGCTCTGGGCGATGTACAGCGGCAGAACGCGAAAGCCTTCCCCGCGCAGCAGATTGCACGCCATGGTGCCCGTGATGATGGAGATCTCGTTTTCGCAGGACCTGCCGCCGAACAGGACGGCAACCGTTTTGGGCATAAAAAAACACCTCCGCAAAGAATTTCTTCGCTTTGGTGTTTCGGAACCGTATCCGCCGCCCGCCGCGGCGACGCCGCGGGCGGGGCGAAAAAATCGGACGTTCTATGTACGTTCAGCCGTAGATATCGGGGAGATCGTTGAGAAAGAGCACGGTGTCCCCTTCGCGCAATTCCGCGGCGAGCAGTTCCTGCGCCTTTTCGAGGGTGGGGACGACGGTCAGTTTTTCCGCCTCCCCGCCCGCGGCGAGGTACCCGTTCTTGACGGCGAGCACGAGCGTCGCCCCGACCAGCACGACGCGGTCCAGCCCCGCCAGCCTGCCGCCCAGCGCAGCGTTTTCCTGCTCTTCCAGCACGCCGAGTTCGACCAGCCCGGGGGTAACCGCGAATTTTCTGCCGGGGAACAGGCGAAGGACCTCGATCGCCGCCTCCGCGCCGCGCGCGTTGGCGTTGTATGCGTCGTCCAGCACGGTGACGCCGTTCGCCGCAATGGGTTGCAGGCGATGCGGCACGAAATCGATCTTTTCGATGCCCGCGGCGATCTCCTCTTTGGTCAGCCCGAGTTTATAGGCGAGCGCCGCCGCGAGCGCAATATTTTGCGCGTTGTGCGCGCCCAGCAGTTTGCTGTGCGCCTCGATCTGACGGATGCCGAGCGCCAGTTTGAACTCGATCCCCTGCGCCGTTGCCTTGACGTCCAGCGCGGCGCACTCGCCGTGCTCGCCGACCGCGACCTTTTGCAGGGCGGCGGGAACGGGCAGATCGCGCGTGTTTTCGTCCAGACCGACGACGGCAAAGCCGCCCGCACGGGTACCAGCAAAGACCTCGCTCTTGGCGGCGATGAGCGCCTCCATGCTGCCGAACGATTGCAGGTGCTGATCGCAGATGCCCGTCAGGATGCAGTGATCGGGGCGGACCAGCGCGCACAGTTCGGCGATGTCGCCCTTGCGGCGGGCGCCCATTTCGGCGATGAACACGTCCGTCTGCGACAGGTCGGCACCCTCGACGGCGCGCGCGATGCCGAGCGGCGTGTTGAAGGATTCGGGGGTGGCGAGCACACGGTAGCGCACGGACAGGATGGCGGCAAGGAAATTTTTGACGCTCGTCTTGCCGTAACTGCCCGTAATGCCGATCTTGACGCAGGAAGACGCCTGCAACTTTTTCTGCGCCGCCGCCACATACCTGCGGTTGCGCGAGGAAGAGAAGGGACGTTCCAGCCACGCCGCGAGCGGGATCAATTCGGGCAAAAGCAGGGGCAGGAGCGCGAGCGGGAGATAGCGCAGGTGGTCGACGACGGCGGGATCGGTATAGTGCGAGAGCGCGTTCCCGCCCAGAACGAGCGCAAACGCGAGCACCGCGAGCACGAACACATGCAGCGCATAGATGCGGCGGGCGCGCGCCGTGTTCACGAGCGGAACTTTGAGCGCGCGGCGGTCCGCCGCGCAGTACACCGCCGAAAACAGCGGCACGGGGATGAGCGCGAGATAGGCGCCGATCCTGCCCGCGAACGAAAAGCCGAGCCCGAGCACGAGCATAGACAGTACGGTCAGAAAGGCGAGCAGGCGGAAGCGCGAACGGGTCATGTTCCCCTTGCGCCGCAGCCACGCGCGATAGGTGCCCGCGGCATAGTTCCCCTGCTGCAGTGCGCCGAGCACGGTGAACGAGCACAGCCCGTACAGCAGTGCGCTCGCCAGCGCGATGACGACGTATTCGACGATCGCCGTGAGTGTAAACATCGGTGTACCACCTTTTCCGACCGCCTACGCAAAAAACGCGCGGGCGATCGCGTTGAATTGACGGGGCTGTTCGCAAAAACAGAAGTGCGTGCAGCCCTTCATATAGACGAGCCCCGACCCCTTTGTCCCCGCGTGCAGGATGTTCGCCATGTACGGCGGGGTCTGCTCGTCGCGGTCGCCGAACACGTACAGGACGGGAACGCGCACCGCCGCCAGGCAGGGCGTGAGGTCTTCGTTGACGATCTTTTTGAAACTTTCGCGCATGACGGGCGAAAGCGAACGGTATTCCGCCGAACCGAACCTGCGCTCGGCAAAGCGCGGCGCGATCTTCTTTGCGGCGCGGTAGGCGCGTACCCGCATGCGGTAGCGGACGCCGCGGCGGGGCGGGATGCCCGCACAGCCCGTCAGCAGTGCCGCCGTGAACGGATTTTCGGGCGAGGAGAGCAGTTTGAGCGCCACCCTGCCGCCGAACGAATGGGCGATGAGCCGCGCGCGGGCAATGCCCAGCGAGGCGAGCAGGGCGCGGGTGGCGGCGGCGTACTCCCCCACCGACCACGGCGCGGAAAGAGGCGCGCTCTTGCCCATGCCCCAGAAATCGAACGCCGTCACCGCATAGGTGCGGGAAAGGTCCTCGATCTGGTAGGCGAAACTTTCCTTGCAGGAGAGATACCCGTGCAGAAACACGAGCGGCTCTCCCGTTCCCGTCTGTAAAAGCGAAACGCCGCCTTGTTCGATGGGGATCCCTCCTTGTTCAGCGCGCGACGGATTTGACCATCACTAGCGCGTCCTCGCCGTCCGCATAATAGCGCGGGCGGACATAACTGCCCGTAAAGCCGTTTTTCAGGTATAAGAGCATGGCGGGCGCGTTGGAAACGCGCACTTCGAGGAACAGCCTCTGCACGCCCGCGGCGGCGGCGCGCTCTTCCAGCGCTTTGAGCAGCGCCTGCGCGATGCCGCGGCGGCGGAACTGCGGCGCGACGGCGATGTTGGCGACGTCGGCATCCTCTACCCCCTTCACGGCAAAGGCATAGCCCGCGATTTTTCCTTCCTCGACGGCGACCAGCGTGATCGCGGCGGAATTGAAAAATGTCTCGGCGAGCATGCCGTACGTCCACGGATCGCGGAAACATTCCTTTTCGAGGGCGGCAACGGCATAGACGTCCTCGTATACCCAGTTGCGGATCTCCATATTCTTCCTCTGTGCGCGGCTGCCGCCGCGCCTTGCCCGCCCCGCGGGGCGGAAAATTTCAGCCTTCGCCGCGGCGGGCGCGTTCCTCTTCCGCCTGACTGCGGCGGATGTACAGCGCCTGCAACGGGCCGCATTCCTCCGCCCGCGCGGCGAGCGCTCGCGCCAACAGCCCCGCCGACGGATCGGCGATGCGGTGCGGGAGCAGCAGAGCGGCGGCGGAAACGAGTTCAAAGGACTTTGCCAGTTCCGTAAGCCGTTCCCCGTCCGCGACCTGCGGCGGCAAAACGACCTTGCCGCGCGAGAAACCGCAGACATAGTACCCGCCCCGCCCTGCGGGGACGACGGCGAGCGCGTCCGACTCTGCATTATATGCGAGCGTTTCAAATGTTGTTATGCCCAGCGCGGGCTTGTCCGCCGCGGCGCAGAAGCCCTTGGCGGCGGCGATGCCGATGCGGATGCCCGTGAACGAACCGGGGCCGACGACGGCGCAGACGGCGTCGCAGTCCGCCGCGGTCATGCCCGCGCGGGATAAGGCGGCGTCGACGGCGTTCATCAGCGCGACGGAGTGATTCATGCCGCAATGCGGCTCGTACACGACGGAGGGCTGCCCGCCTTTGCAGGCGATGACGGTCATGTGTTCGCCCGCGGTATCGATGGCAAGAAAGTTCTTCATTCGGCAGTGATCTCCCGTTCGTTCTCGCCGCGCTTGGCGATGGTCACCCGCCTGCAATGCGGCGGGAGCACGTCGGCGATGTTTTCGCCCCATTCCACGACGCAGACGCCGCCCGCATAAAAATAGTCGCACAGTCCCATCGCCTCCGCCTGCGCGCCGTTTTGCAGGCGGTAACAGTCGTAGTGGTAGAGTTTTCCGCCGTAGTCGTTCATGTACGCATAGGTCGGGCTGGTGATCTCCTCCCCGATGCCCAATCCGCGGGCGATGCCCTTGACGAACACCGTCTTTCCCGCGCCCATCTCGCCGTCCAGAAGCACGACGTCGCCCGGGCGCAGGGTCTGCGCGTACCGCGCCGCATATTCGATTGTTTCGGCTTCGCTGTGAGAAATCATAAAAAACTCCGTGACACGGAAAAGAGGCGCACTCGGCACCTCTTTCATTATAATATATATCGGGCGATTTTGCAATTAAAACTTGTTGAATAGCCACGAAATTCTCTTGTAGAGCAAAACGGTGAGAATGCTGACCGCGACCCCCTTGATCAGGTTGAACAGGACGATGTACCACCAGAGCGCCCTGAAACTTTCCGCCGCGCCCGCCCCCATATACAGCGGGAAATTGATGTAGCGGTTGGCGAGCAATCCCACCGCGATCATGAGCACACAGCCCGCCGCAAGGGTGGGAATGACGACGCGGATGCCCTTTTTGTAGCGGTAGACGAGGGTCGGGACGATGACAAAACTGACGGTGATGAGAAAGTTTGCCAGTTCGCCGACCCCGCCCGTAGAGGAATCGAGCAGAGACAGACATTCTTTGGCGCCGCTGACGACGATCGCGGCGAGCGGCCCGTACATGAATCCCGCGAGCGCGATGAACACGAGCGAAAAATCCAGTTTCAGAAAGGGCGCGGCGGGGAACACGGGGAATTCCAGAAAGGTGAGGATGTACGCGATCGCCGTGAACATCGCAAGTTTTGCGATGCGCGTCGCCGTGAAATACCCCTTTCCGTAGCGGCGTTCGGCGCGCTCCGTTTTGACGGCGGGCGCCGCGTCCTGCGCGGTCTGCGTCTGGCAGTACGGGCAGACGTAGTCCCCGTCCTCCGCTTTGACCATCTTGCCGCCACAGTTCGGGCACTTGCCGATCTCCTGCGGCACTGCCGCACATACGACTTCTTCCTTCATGACAAAACACCTCGAAAAAATATTTTCAAGGGGCAAAGAAAAACCCCGTTCCGAAGAACGGGGCGCGTTTGCGACCGGGCATGCCGCATGGCGGCTCCCGATGTTCCAAACGTTCTCTTCCTATCCGGACTGTACCGTCGGTACGGGAATTGCACCCGTTCGGAGGCTCGCGCCTTTCGCAGACTTTGACTGCCGGTGGGGAATTTCGCCCCGCCCCAAAGAACTGCCCCTATTATAGTACGCGGGCGCGCGTTTGTCAATTGTTTGCGGGCGGCATTTGCCGACTGTTTGCGGGCGCGCGCTTGTCCGCTGTTACGGCAAACGGTCTTTGCACCCTATGTGCAAAGACCGTTTTTTTTGCGATGTTGTTTCTGCCGTCGAGTACAGCGCAACCGTTTACAGCACGTCCTTTTCGTACAGCGGGTGTGCCGCGCACAGCGCCTTGACGGCGGCGCGCACTTCGTCGAACGCGCCCTCGCGCTCGGCGATGATCTTGGCGATCAGCCTTGCCACGAGGCGGGCGTCCTCTTCCTTGAAGCCGCGCGAGGTGATGCTCGGCGTGCCGATGCGGATGCCGCTGGTGATGAACGGGCTGGTCTCCTCGAACGGAATGGTGTTCTTGTTGACGGTGATGTTCACCTCGTCCAGCATCTTTTCCAGTTCCTTGCCCGTCATGTTTTTGTCGCGCAGATCGACGAGCATGAGATGGTTGTCCGTGCCGCCCGAAACCAGGCGCACGCCGCATTTGGTGAACTCGTCCGCCATCGCCGCCGCGTTTCTGACGACCTGTTTCTGGTAGGCTTTGAACTCGTCGGACAGCGCTTCCTTGAAGGCGACCGCCTTGCCCGCGATGACGTGCATGAGCGGGCCGCCCTGCATGCCGGGGAACACCGCCTTGTCGATGGCTTTGGCGTACTGTTCCTTGCACATGATTACGCCGCCGCGCGGGCCGCGCAGCGTCTTGTGCGTGGTGGTGGTCACGATGTCCGCATACGGCACGGGCGAAGGGTGCAGCCCCGCCGCGACCAGCCCCGCGATGTGCGCGATGTCCACCATGAGGTACGCCCCGACCTTGTCCGCAATGGCGCGCAGGCGCGCAAAATCGATGATGCGCGGATAGGCGCTCGCGCCCGCGACGATCATCTTCGGCTTGTTCTCTTCGGCAAGTTTTTCCAAAGCGTAGTAGTCGATGCGCTCGTCCTCTCTGGAAACGCCGTAGGGCACGATCCTGAAATACTTGCCCGAAATGTTGACGGGCGAACCGTGCGTGAGGTGTCCGCCGTGCGAGAGATTCATGCCCAGAATGGTATCGCCGGGATTGAGAAGAGCAAAGTACACCGCCGTGTTCGCCTGCGCGCCGCTGTGCGGCTGCACGTTGGCGTGATCGCACCCGAACAACTGCTTGCAGCGTTCGATGGCGAGGTTTTCGACGATGTCGACATACTGGCACCCGCCGTAGTAGCGTTTCCCGGGCAGACCCTCGGCGTATTTGTTGGTCAGGTGCGAACCGACCGCCGCCATGACCGCGGGGGACACGAAGTTCTCGCTCGCGATGAGTTCGATGTTGCCGCGCTGGCGGTCCAGTTCGAGTTTCATCGCCTCGTACACTTCGCCGTCTGCGTTGCGGATGGTAGACATATCAATCATTGCTTTTTCTCCGTCGTGGTTTATTCACTCCCCTATTATAGCGCAACTTTTGAAAATTGACAAGAAAATGCGCCGCCGCGCGCAAAAAATTTGCGCGCGGCGGCGTCCTTTGCCCGTTTCAGATATTCTTTTCGATGAATTCCTGCATTGCCGCCTGCGGCACGAAGCCCACCTTTTTATCGGCGAGCGCGCCGCCCTTGAACACCATGACGCACGGGATGCTCATGATGCCGTATTCGCGCGCCAGGTCGGGGTTTTCGTCCACGTCGATCTTGGCGAATTCCGCTCGGCCCGCCAGTTCTTCGGAGATCTTTTCCATCACGGGCGCGAGCATGCGGCAGGGGCCGCACCACGTCGCCCAGAAATCGACGACCAGCGTCTTGCCTTCTTCCATCGCCGCGCGGAATGCCGCGCCGTCATACGTCTTGACCATTGTCCGTTTCCTCCTCGTTTTCCTTTTCAGTATGCAATATTTCCACGACTTCCATGCCGAAGCCGCGCTTTTTTGCCAATATTTTATCCAGTGCGAACACGCCCGCAAAGCCGAGAATGAGCCCCGCCAGGCACAACAGCGCCGCCCACAGTTCGCTGGCAAGCGCCAGCGCGCCGACCGCCACGCCCGCACCCGCCAAAAGGACGGGAAGGATGTAGACGATGAACGAAGCGAGCGCGCGGTGATCCTTTTCCGCCTGCACGATGACGCGCTCCCCCGCCTTGGCGCCCGCGCGGTTGTACGCGCGCACTTTGACGCGGCTTTTGCCCGCGCGAAAAGCGCACATCTTGCACCCCTCGCACTGCGGGTTCTTTTCGATGCGCACCACGGCGGTCTTGCCCGCCGTGCGCACCACTTCCGCCTGCTCGCGCATCACGCCCGCGCGGCGAGCCACGCCGCGGCCTCCCCTGCGGGAACGGCGACGGAGGAGGAATCGTCCATGTTCTTGACGGTATATCGACCCGACGCGAGTTCGTCCGCGCCGATGACGACGACGTAGCGCGCGCCGATCTTGCCCGCATATTTGAACTGCGCCTTGACCGAGCGCGCGGCGAGATCGATCTGTGCCGAAACGCCCTTCCCGCGCAACTCGTTTGCAAGGGCGAACGCGGCTTTTCTGCCTTCCTCGTCCAGCCCCGCGACGTACGCGCACACACGCGGCGCGGCGGGAATGTTCTTGCCCGTGTTTTCCAGAACGAGCAGCATGCGTTCGATGCCGCTGCCGAACCCGACCGCCGGCACGGACGGTCCGCCCAGATTTTCGATGAGCGTATCGTACCGCCCGCCGCCCAATACGGTGCCCTGCGCCCCGATGGAACAGGAAACGAACTCAAACACCGTCTTGGAATAGTAATCCAGCCCGCGCACCAGTTTGGGATCGAGGGTATACGCCACGCCGCAGGCATCCAGGATGCCTCTGAGTTTTTCAAAGTGTTCGCGGCATTCGTCGCAAAGGTAATCGGCGGCTTGGGGAGCGTTCGCGTTGATCGCGGCGCACTTTTCTTCCTTGCAGTCGAGGATGCGCAGCGGGTTCTTTTCGAAACGCGCGTTGCAGGTCGGGCACATTTCCGCAAGGTGCGGGCGCAGGTATTCGCGCAGCGCCTCGTTGTATTTGGGGCGGCAGTGCTTGCAGCCGATGGAATTGAGGTGCAGTTCCACCCCTTCCACGCCCAGCGCGCGGATATAGTCACGCGCGAGCAGGATGACTTCGGCATCCGTTTCCGCACCCTTTCCGCCGAAGATCTCCACGCCGAACTGATGATGTTCGCGCAATCTCCCAGCCTGCGGGCGCTCGTAGCGGAATACGGGGGTCAGGTAGTACATCTTGAGCGGCAGGACGCCGCCCGCCAGCCCGTTTTCGATGAACGAGCGCACCACCCCCGCCGTACCCTCGGGCTTTAAGGTGATGGAACGCTCTCCCTTGTCGAGGAAGGTATACATTTCCTTGTTGACGATGTCCGTCGTATCCCCCACGCCGCGCAAAAACAGTTCGGTGTGCTCGAACACGGGGGTGCGGATCTCTTTAAGATCGTACAGCGCGGCGATGCGGCGCGCCGTATCCTCGACAAAGTGCCACTTATACGCCTCGGCGGGCAATACGTCCTTTGTACCCTTGGGAATGGTGATCATATGAATTACTCCTTGATTTACAGCGCCCTGCCGCGCGCTGCTACGGCGATATACCTTTTGCAAACACACACAATTTGTGCATCAGCGCTCACGGATGGAGTGAAGTTGCGGCATTTTAATAATATGTGTGCCCTCTTGATGCCGCAACGAGGGGAAAACCGTTCGGGTTTCCCCTCCAATCACGGCAAAAAGTTTTGTCAGCTCAAAACTTTTTGCGTGAACACAATTCTCTGCGCGAGCGAAAACCGCGCTTTTCGCGGAGCGCACCCCATTTGCGCG
>CALVMB010000009.1 GCA_944341895.1 uncultured Clostridia bacterium | reverse complement strand
AAAGCGATACCGAAGGACGCAAGTTTTTTCTATAGTAAAAAGGATATGTTGCCGTATCGGGAGCAGATCGATAAAACGGTAAACAAACTGTTGCTCTATGATATACGGGCAAGGAAAGCGGATAGAAAATTTTATGAGCGGCTTTCGGGTTTGCGGCGTAAGATAGACGAACTTTGCGAACCGACAAAGAGCGGCAACCATTACGCTATCGATCCGCAGAATATAACGCTCATACAGGAACTGGAAGAAGACTACAAACGGCGGCAAGGCAACATCGTGTTGCGTGCGGTAAAGAATATCAAGCCCGAAATCTATGAGCGGAAACGAACATACAAGGTCAACGACAATCGCCTGAAACGAAAACTCGCCATCTCGAATTATAAGGTGGGAAAACTCATAGGCGGCTTTCTTTCTTCTTTCGGAGAGGAAAGCGAGTATTTGAGCAGGGACTATACCAATCGTTTGAGAGAGATCGAGGACGAGATGAAAGCCGAACGCGAACAAAATGAAGGCCAAGAGAGAATGAATAGCCGCTGGAACTTTGAAAAAGGATAAGTAGGGGGTATAATGTATTTAAATTTGGAAAGATATAGATATGTAGCAAAAAGGGGGCTTGGATGGAAATTATTGTAAAAGAAAACAGCAAACTTGCGGAAATTTGGCTGACGAAAGCCGAGTCGCATGACGAGCGAATAAATTTGCAATTAAAAAATTTGTGCAGAGAATTCAAAGAAAAGAGATACAGACCCGTCGTGTTCCGTTCGGGAATGGGGAATTTGGAAGAATTAACGGCGGCGCTCGTCAGTAAAAATTATCGCAAGAGCCTAGCGGGGAAATTATAATTTTCAGAAGAAATAGTAAAGCGGGCGGCTGTCAGATTTTGACAGCCGCCTTTGAACAAAAGCTGCTTTTCTGAAAACCCTTGCAATTTTATAAAACCTATGTTACAATATAAATTGAAAATAAATATAACTATTAGATAATATTGGAGATTGATTATGCCGGCTATATCGCTTGCGGGGTATACCCGTATTTCTGTCGATGAAGAACTCGACCGCGACAATACGTCGATTGAAAACCAAAAGCTTATCATTACCGAATACGTCGCCAAAAATTTCCCGGGCGCAAAGCTGACCTTTTTCGAGGACAGGGACCGCAGTGGCTACACTTTTGAGCAGCGCGAGGGATACCAGAAAATGCGCAAAGGGCTGATGAGCGGCGAATACGACATTCTCATCGTGAAGGATTTCAGCCGTTTCGCGCGCCGCAACAGCAAGGGGCTCGTGGAGCTGGAGGACTTGCGCGACGCGGGCGTGCGCATCATCAGCATCGGCGACACGATCGACTACCCGACGTATGACGACTGGATGAGCATACAGTTCCGCTTCCTCATCAACGAGATGCCCGTCACGGACGCCTCCAAAAAGGTCAAGAGCGTGATTTCGAACAGACAGAACAGCGGCCGCTGGATCTGTGCCGTGCCCTACGGGTACGTCATTACAAATTCGAAGAAGATGACCTTCGAGATCGACGAGCCATCGGCGGAGGTTGTGCGGGAAATCTTTGAACTGTACAAGCAGGGATGGGGATATAAAAAGATAGCGGGGTATCTCACCGAAAAGCATATCCCCACGCCGCGCACCGTTTTCAAAAGTCGCAAAGAGGAGGCGGGCGAGGAGTGCCGCTACAATACGAAAAACAAGTGGAGTATTCAGTCGGTCAGCGGCATACTGACCAACGATTTTTACATCGGCACGCTGCGCCAGCACAAGTATAAGCGGCGGAAGATCAATGGCTCGGACGTGGTACTGGATAAAAGCGAGCATATCGTGTTCGAGAACAATCACCCGCCCATCGTCGATTACCGTACCTTCGCCACGGTGCAGGAGCAGATTAAGCTCCGCTCAAAGGAGAATTACCGCGGCGTAAAAAAATACCCCAACGTGTATTCGGGTTTTCTTGTCTGCGGCGACTGCGGTTCCCCGATGTTCTCGATGAGCCGCCCTGATCTCGCGCCCGCTTATGTATGCGGCGAATACCACGTACGAGGCAAAAAGGGTTGTACGTCGCACCATGTGCGCGTCGATTTTCTGGACTCTTTATTGAAGAGGTATTTGCTGCGCGTGCGCGAAAATGCAAGCGATATGTTCGACAGGCTGGACGTGATTTTGAAAGGGGAAGCGTCGGACATTCAGGGCAACACCGATACGGCGGAAATGCTCCGAATACAAATCGAAAGAGCGAACGAAGAGGTGCGCGAGTATGTGCGGCAGAAGGCGCGCGATACGATCAAAAATCCCGATCAGGCGAAGATCGTCGCGGACGCCTACGACCAACTGATCGAAGAAACATCGAACTATATATTGGGTTTGCAGAATCAGCTTGAGTTGGTTGCCAACAAGCGCAACGCGGTCATTGAGGCGAACCGCACGGCGGCGACGGCTATTGAAGTGTTTGACCGCATTTTGAAAAAAGAGAGCCTTGACAGGGAAGATCTGAGCCTTCTCATCGACAAGATCTATGTGTATGAGGATCACATCGACGTACACCTCAAAGCGGATATCGATGCGCTTTTGAACCTGAATACGAAAGAGGGCGTCGTAAATTTTAAAGGGGGCACTGTAAAGCAAGTCACCCTTACCTTGAAGACGAAAAATCAGAGAGATAAGGTTTACAGTGTCCGTGTTATCAGTGACGGCGACCCGCTCGAGATCTTTACCGACCGCGACGAACTCATGCTCAAAAAATATTCGCCCATCGCCACGCTGGAAAAGTTTTCGGAAGGCACGGCGAAATCGCTCAACGACCTGAGCGGGTATCTCGCGGTCATCTGCGATACGGACGAGATCCTGTACGCGACGGGGGACGGCCGCAAGGACTATGCCAAAAAGCAGGTCTCGCGGCAGTTGGAAAAGATCATGCAGGAACGGCGCAGTTACATCGCCAACCTCGCCGAAGGGGGCGACATCGTGCCGCTCACCGAGGACGGCGCGGGCACCATCACGGCGCAGATCATCGTGCCCATCGTCAGCGGCGGCGACTGCCTGGGCGCAGTCTCCCTGCTCTCGGCGGAAGAGGGCGCGCGCATGGAAAACGGCGCGGTCAAACTCTGCCGCCTCACGGCGGAGATCCTGGCGGGACAGTTCGACTGAGCCGTGCCGCCTGTGCATATGCGCCGCCGTGCAGTTCTGCGCGGCGGCGCATTGCACGCGGCAGGCGCCGTGCGAGGGGGCGCGGCACGCCGTCCGTCCGAAGCGGCAGGGCGCCATGCAAAGCGGCGGGCACGCGGCGGGGCGGCGTTCGCAAAGGCGCGGCAGGGCGGCTACATATGAAACGGCAAACTTTTCTCAAAGGGGCGCTGATCGTCTCGCTGGGCGGCATCGCCGCCAAGATCATGGGCGCGTTTTACCGCATCCCGCTGGCGAACCTGCTGGGCGGCAGGGGGCTGGGCGTCTATCAGATGACCTATCCGCTGTACTGCCTGCTTTTGACGGTCTCGGCGACGGGTATCCCCTCGGGACTGGCGCGCGCCGTCTCGCGCGCCGAAGCGGCGGGCAACCGCGCGCGTTCGGAAGGCTTTCTGCGCAGCGCTCTGCTGTTGTTTGCGGGCATCGGCCTGCTGGGCAGTGCGGCGATGTTCCTGCTCGCGCCGCTGATGAGCGCGGCGCAGGGCGAGCCCGCCGCCGCGGCGGCGTACCGTGCGCTGGCGCCCGGCGTGCTGCTCGTTTCCCTCGTCTCCTGTTTCCGCGGCTGGTTCCAGGGGCGGAGCAACTTTCTGCCCACCGCGCTGTCCGAGATCCTCGAACAGGCGGTCAAAATCGGCCTCGGGCTGCTGTTCGCGCGGATGTTTGCGGGGAACGTGCCGCGCGCCGTCGCCTACACATTGCTCGCCGTCACGCTCAGCGAGGCGGCTGCCGCCGTGTTCCTCTTTTTCTGCGCGGCGGGACACGTCCATTGGGGGCAGATGCGGCAAAGTTCTTTACGGCGGTCGGGCGCATGGCGCGGGGGCGTCCCGCTGTATAGAGACGCGTCCGCCCGCCCGCAGGCGGCGGCGCTGCTGCGCATCACCGTTCCCGTCACGATCGCGGCGGGGATCCTGCCCCTTTCGGGCATTCTGGACAGCATCCTCATCGTCCGTCTGGTCGGCGGCTATGCGGCGGGCGCCACGGCGCTGTACGGCCTGTATGCGGGCGGCGCGGCGACTCTCGTGAACCTGCCCGTCTCCGTCTGTTACGGCCTCGCCGCGGCGAGCGTTCCCGCCGTCTCGGCGCTGCACACGGCGGGGCGGCGGGAGGAAGCGGAAAAAAAGACGCTGTTCGCCCTCAAATGCACGCTGTTCGTTTCCCTGCCCGCGGCGGCGTTCCTGTTCCTGTATCCCGCGCAGGTGGCAGGGTTTTTGTTCCGCTCGGTCACGGGCGCGGAATTTTCGGTGCTCGTCCGCCTCGTGCGGGCAATGGCGCTCACGTCCGTCCTTCTGTCCTCGGTGCAGACGCTCGCGGCGTGCCTGACGGGCATGGGCAAGGCGCGGCGCGCCGCGGCGGCAATGACCTTTGCCGTCTGCGTCAAACTCATCCTCGAATCGCTGCTTTTGCGCCTGCCGCAGGTCTCGGTGCTGGGCGCGGCATATGCCACCACCGCCTGTTATTTGGTTGCACTTTTTCTGGATTTGGGGTATAGTATTCGGGAACGGAGCAACCGCATGCGCGCGGCGCAGATCTTTTTACAGTTCTCGCTGGCGGCGGCGGCGTGCGTTGCGGCGGCATACCCGCTGCGCGGCGAACATGTGCTTGCGATCCTCGCGGTCGCCGCCGCGGTCTATTTGGCGCACGCCGTCCTGTTCGGCGCTTTCCGCACCCGCGAGTTGCGCCCGTTCGGGAGGAGACAACATGATCACAGTCATCGGTCTGGGATGCGGGGCAGGCTCGCTGTCCGAAGAGGCGCGCGCCGCGCTGTGCGCGGGCGCAAGGGTGATCCTGCGCACCGAACAGACGCCGCCCGCCGCCGCCGTGCTCGCGCTGGGCGTGCCCTGCGAGTCGCTGGACGGCGTGTATGCGTCCTGCCGCAACTTCGATACCCTCAATAAAAAACTTGCCGCCGCCGTTTTAGCGGCGGCAAAACAGGGCGACGTCGTCTACTGCGTGGACGGGAGCGTCACCGAGGACGTTTCGGCGCAGATCGTGTGCCGTCGGGACAAGTCGGCGCGCATTCTGGACGGCGTTCCCAAATCCGCGGCGGCGTTTGCCGCGGCGCGCGTGTTCGCCCGCGGCGGCTGTGCCCGTTCGGCGTATGCGCTCGCCGAGGGCGGGCGTCCCGCCTTCCCGCTCGCGGTGTACGACGTGGACTGCGAACTGGTCGCGTCCGACGTCAAGTTATGGCTGTGCGACCTCGTCGGCGACGAGGCGGACGGCTTTTTTGTGTGCGGCGGCAAGGCGAAAAAGATCAAAGTGTTCGAGATCGACCGCATGCCCGCCTACGATTCGACGTGCGCCGTCGTGGTGGGGGAGATCCCCCTGCTCGAAAAGCGGCGGTTTTCCTTCGACGACCTCATGGACGTCCTGCGCCGCCTGCGCGCGCCGGACGGCTGTCCGTGGGACCGCGCCCAGACGCACGAGAGCATTCGCGGCAACATGATCGAGGAAGCGTACGAACTGGTGGACGCCGTGGACAGCGGCGAGGATTCCAAGATCTGCGAGGAAGCGGGCGACGTGCTCATGCAGGGCGCGTTCCACGCCCTCATCGCGGAGGAGCGGGGTGCGTTCGGCGCGGGGGACGTGCTTTCGGACGTCTGCCGCAAACTCATCTTCCGCCATTCGCACATCTTCGGCAAGGACAGGGCGGAGAACGCGGAGGGCGCGCTGTCCGTCTGGGACAAAAACAAGGACATCGAAAAGGGGCACCGCACGGCGTCCGATTCGGTGCGGGACGTGCCCAAAGCCTTTCCCGCCGTTCTGCGCGCGCAGAAGGTGGGCAAGCGCGCCGCCAAGGTCGGCTACGATTTTGCGAACGTGCAGGAAGCGGCAAAGCGCGTTTCCGAGGAGACGGAGGAACTGCTTTCCGCCGTCGCCGCGGGCGACAAGGCGCACATCGCCGAGGAGGCGGGTGATCTGCTCTTTTCCGCGGTGAACGTCGGCAGGCTGGCGGGTGCGGACTGCGAGGAGGCGCTGCGCGCTTCCACCGACAAATTCGTGCGCCGCTTCTGCGCCGTCGAGGCGGCGGCGCGCGCGGACGGGCGGGAACTTTGCTCGCTTTCGCCCGCGGAGATGTGGAAGTATTACGACAAGGTCAAAGCGGATGAGCGCGGATAAACTGGGACAGCCGCTCCGTTACGGCGGCACGGAACTGCCCAACAACGTGCTGTGCGCGCCGCTGGCGGGGTACACCGATTTTGCCTTCCGCCGCCAGTGTTACAAGTTCGGCGCGGGGCTGTGCTTCACCGAAATGGTCAGCGCCAAGGGGCTTTTGTACGGCAGCGAAGCCACCCGCCTGCTCCTGTACCGCGGCGCGGACGAACCGCAGACGGCGGCGCAACTGTTCGGCGGCGACCCGCTCGTGATGGGCGGCGCCTGCGCGCACGAGGCGCTGGCGCAGTACCGCGCCGTCGACATCAACATGGGCTGTCCCGTTCCCAAAGTGTATAAAAACGGGGAGGGGAGCGCCCTGCTTTCCGATTTCTCGCGCGCCGCGGCGATCATCGAGGCGTGCAAAAAGAGCGGAAAGGCGGTCTCCGTCAAATTCCGCATCGGTCTGGACGAAAAGCACATCGTGGCGGCGGAGTTTGCCGCCATGTGCGAGGACGCGGGCGCGGACATGATCACCGTGCACGGCAGGACGCGGGATCGGATGTATGCGGGCGAACCCGACTACGCCGCCGTCGCCGCGGCGAAAAACGCGGTACATATCCCCGTCATCGCCAACGGCGGCATCTTTTCGCGCGCGGACGCGCTGAACATGCTGGACAGGACGGGTGCGGACGGCGTCATGCTCGCCCGCGCCGCCATGTACGATCCGCACGTCTTTGCCGAGGTGCTGGGCGCGCGGCAGGATTGGGACAGGCGCGCCGTCATCGAAGAACAGATCGCGGACATGCTCCCCGTATACGGGGAAGGGTACACGCTGGTGCAGATGCGCAAGATGACGGCGTTTTACCTGCGCGGCACGCGCGGCGCCGCCAAATGGCGGGAGCGGCTGTTTTCCTGCCCTTCCGTCGCCGATCTGCGCGCGTTGCTCGGCGAGATCTTTCCCGCCGAGGGCTGAGCGGGCGCATGTGCCCCGCGGCGGGGCGTTCACGCGCGGCTTTGCGGGGGAAATCGCTTTGCGGGGTGCGCCGCGGTTGACACGGGTGCCGAAACATGGTACACTGAAACGGATGGAGATCGGGGGCATCGACGTACAACATCCGGGTCGCGCCGGATATCAAACAATGATCGGCAGGTACAGCGGCAGGCGCAAGGAACGGTACTGGGAACTGGACTTTCTGCGCGGGCTGTGCGTCCTGCTCATGATGTTCGATCACTTCATGTACTGCCTGTGGGACATCGTCCCCTTCATCAACGAGGTGCTGGGCACGGCGTTTCTGGCGGACATGCGCAAGGTGGCGATCGAGTACTGGAACTGGACGCTGCGCAACAACGTGCGCGAGGTCGTCATCCTGTGTTTTTTACTGCTGTGCGGCGTCAGTTGCACGCTCACGCGCGGCAATTTCCGCAGGTTCATCCCGCTTGCGCTGGTCGCGGCGGGCCTGTCGGCGGTCACGTCCGTGCTCGATACGTTCATGGGCGGGGAGGGCGACGTCGTCATCGTGTTCGGCGTCATCCACATGATCGCGGGCGGCATCCTTCTGTACGCGCTCATCGACAACGCGGCCGTCGCCGTCGGCGACGCGCTGTGCAGAGGCAAGCCGCGCGTGCGGCTCGCATTGCGCCTGCTCCCGGGCCTGTTCGGCGCCGCGCTGCTGATCTGCTATTTCTGCATGTGGGGCAAACTGTTCATCGGCAACGGGCGCTGGAATTTCATGTCGCAATTCCCCGCGCCGGAAGGGCTCACCGAGCAGGAATTCGTGTTCTTGTCCGTGTTTTTGCAGTTCCAGGGCAGGGGGCTGACCGCGCTGTACGGCGGCGACTACTTCCCGCTGCTGCCGTATGCGGCTTTTATTCTGCTCGGCGGCATCATCGGCGTACTCGTCTACCACACGCCTGCCAGGTTCATCTTTTCGCGGCTGGACGGCGCGTGGAATCGCGGATTCTGCTTTCTGGGCAGACATGCCGCGTTCCTGTACATCGCGCACATGGTCGTCATTCCTGCCGTTTTGGCGCTGTTTGCGTGGCTTTCGTCTTTACTGTAACGCGGGACCGCCCGCCTCGGGGAAAAATTCATGAAAGAACTTTCACCTTCCTGCTCGATGTATGAAGCGATCGGGCAAAACATCTCGAACAGTGCCGTCCGCACCGCGATCTCCTTTTACGGGAAAAAATACTCCTTTGCGCAGGTGATGCGCCGCATCGACGTGCTGGCGGACAACCTTGCGGCAGAGTTTTCGATCGGCAAGGGTGACACGGTCACGTTGTGCATGCCCAATTCGCCCGCGGCGCTCCTGGCGTTTTATGCGGCGAACAAACTGGGCGCGGCGGTCAACCTCGTGCACCCCTTCATCCCGCCCGAAAAACTGCGCGAGAGCGCCGAACGCACGGGCAGCAAACTCATCCTCGTATACGACCTGTACAAGAGCGGCGGGACCGATTTCGGCATCCCCGCGCTGGTCAGCGACAGCGCAAAGTATATGAGCGCGCCCGCGCGGCTGTATTACCGCTGCACGCAGAAGCCCGCCTCGCGCGGGTATATCCCCTTCGAACGCTACATCCGTCCGCGCGGCAACGCGCACGTCCCCGCCGCCTCGTTCGGGCAGGACGAGCCGGCGGTGTTCCTCGCCAGCGGCGGCACGACGGGCGAGCCCAAGATCATCGCGCACAACAACCTCGTGTTCAACCGCCTCTGCGCCAAGGCGGAACAGTTCCTCAGCGAGCCCATCCAAAACTATTCCGCACTGTACAACGTGCTGCCCATCTTCCACGGCTTCGGGCTGTGCATCAACATGCATATGTGCATGCTCATGCGCCGCACCAACATCATGTGCATCAAGTTCAATGCGAAGTCGTGCGCAAAACAGATCGTGCGCGAGCGGGCGAACATCCTCACCGGCGTTCCCACCATGTTTCTGAAATTGCTGGGCGAAAAGGCGTTCACCGAAGCCGACCTCTCGCACATTAAGGACGTCTACGTCGGCGGCGACAGCGTGCCCCGTTCGCTGGTCGAGGACTTCAACGCCGCGCTCGAACGGGGCGGGAGCCGCGCGCGCATGTACATCGGCTACGGGTTGACCGAAACGGTCACCGTCTGCCTCGTCAACACGCTCGCCCATCACCGCGAAGATTCCATCGGCTATCCGCTCTCGGGCACGCAGGTGCGCATCTGCAAGGACGGGCAGTTCCTGCCCGCGGGGCAGGTGGGGGAGATCTACCTCGATTCCGACCAGTTCATGCTGGGGTACCTGCACGAGGACTATGCGCCCTTCGAGGAAAAGGACGGGGTGCGCTGGCTGAAAACGGGCGACTACGGCTGGCTGGACGGGGACGGGTTCCTGTATTTTAAACAGCGCATCAAGAACATGATCAAGGTCAGCGGCGTCCCCGTATACCCTTCGGAGATCGAGAGCGTCGCCCTGCAGGCGTCGGGCGTGAAAAAGGCGTGCGCCGTCGGCATCGACGACGCGGTGAAAGGCCAGGTCGTGCGGCTGTTCGTCGAGTGCGCGCAGGGGTGTGACCGCGCCGCCTGCGAGCGCGAATTGCTCGATCTGTGCCGACGCAAACTCATCGCCTACGCCGTGCCCAAAGAGATCGTGTTCGAGGACCGCCTGCCCGTCAATCTGATCGGCAAGATCGACCGCAAGGCGCTCGAAGCGCGGCAGTGAACGGCCGACGCAGACAACGGAATAAGGACAGACAGGCGCCCTTTCGGCGCCTGTTTTTATGTAAAATCGGGGAGGGGAAATGGAAAATATGCTTGACGAACGGGGGGCGGATATTGTATACTTTTATCACCATATCGTCACAATGAGGGAGGATGAAAAATGATTTGTAAACATTGCGGAAGCGAGTGCCCCGAGGGGACGTCGTTCTGCGCAAACTGCGGCGCGAGCCTGAAAGAGCAGGCGCTCGCGCAGGCGCAGCCCGCTGCCCCGCAGGAACAACCTGCCGCCCCGCAGGCGCAGCCCGCCGCGCAGGAACGGCCTGCGGTGAACGCCGCGCCCGTTTCCGCTTACAGGCCCGGGCAGGCGCTGGACGACGGAAAGAGTTTCGGCTATGCGTTCCTTTGCTTTTTGTTCCCCATCATCGGGCTGATCCTGTATCTCGTGTGGAAGGATACCTATCCTCTGCGCGCGTCGTCCTGCGGCAAGGGTGCGATCGTCGGCGTCATTGTCAGCGTGGTCAGCACGATCTTTTATGTGATCATTCTCTTTGCGCTGGCGGGTGCGGCAAGTGCCGGCCCCTCCTATTACGGGGCGTTGGCGCTGGCGGCGTGCCTGTGACGGCATCGGCAAATTGCAAACAAAAACTTCCGCGCGGCATGCGCGGAAGTTTTTTTGTGTGCAGTTTTTTTGTGTGCAGGGGCTTGACGGCATTGCCCCGCTCTGCTATAATCATGGCGAAACAGCCGTGAGGGAAGGAAAAATGTTCTGTAGAAATTGCGGAAAAGAATATGCGGAGGGCGCGTCTTTCTGTGCCAACTGCGGCGCGAACCTCAAAGAGGAAGGGGCGGGCGGCGCGCAGAACGCGCAGTATACGCAGAACGCGCAGTCTGCGCAGGGCGCACCGTATACCGCCGCGCCGCAGGCGCGCATCGTCTACGAGGCGGACGGCCCCAGTTTCGGGTATGCGCTGCTGTGCTTTCTGTATCCCATCGTCGGGCTGATCTTGTATCTCGTGTGGAAAGATACCTATCCCATGCGCGCGCTGTCCTGCGGCAAGGGCGCGCTGGTCAGCGTCATCGTCAGCGCCGCGGCCGGCGTGTTGGCGCTGATCGCGTGGATCGTCATCTTTGCCGTTGCGGCAAGTTCGGGCGCATATGCCGCGTATTCCATGGCAATGCCGTTATAACGGCACAAAATCACGGTGCAAAGCGCGCGGAGGGAATGTTCCGCAGCGCGGTCATATCTGAAAAAACGGACGGGCGCAGCCGCTTGCAAGCGGCTGCGCCCGTCTTTGCGCCCTTTCGCCGTCCGCGCATTGCGGCGGCGCAGGGGTCAGTGCGTCAGTTTGTCGATGTTTTCCTTTTTGCACATCACGATGAGGCGATCGCGGGTGTCGAACACATAGTCCGCGTCGGGCAGGGGGGTCAGATTCCCGCCGCGCTTGACGCCCAGAATGTTGAGGTTGTACTTGACACGCACGTTTTTGTCGCGGATGGTGCGCCCTTCCCACGATTTGGGGGTCGGGATCTCGTAGATCGCGTATTCGGGCGTAAGTTGGATGTAATCGAAAATATTGTTGGCGCTGTAGCGCACGGCGAGGCGTTCCGCCATCTGCTTTTCGGCGAACACCACTTCGTCCGCGCCGTTGCGCAGCAGAAATTTCGCCTGGATCTCGGTGGACGCGCGCGAGAGTACGTACTTTGCGCCCGCCTCTTTGAGCAGGGAGGTCGCTTCCAGCGAAGACTGGAAGTTTTCGCCCACCGATACGACGCAGATGTCGAAGTTATCCACGCCGATGGATTCGAGCACCGAAACCTTGGTGCCGTCGCCGATCTGCGCGGACGTCACGTAGGGCAGGATGTCGTTGACTTTTTCTTCGTCGGTATCCAGCACCATCACGTGGTTGCCCAGTTCGGTGAACTTTTTTGCCATGTAGGTCCCGAATCTGCCGAGACCGATGATCAGAATGGATTTCATGGATTCCTCTCAGTAATATTGACGCATCAGGCGATGCGGACTTTTTCGACGGGGAGTTCGGCGGTGACGGGCGGCGGCGTGCGCAGGGTCAGCATGACGGTCATGCAGCCCGCCCTGCCCAGAAACATGAGCGCGGCGAGCGTCAGTTGCGAGCCGACGGAAAGGTCGGGCGTGATGCCCGTCGTCAGCCCGACGGTGCCGATCGCCGAAACCGTTTCGAACACCAGTTGGCTCAGCGTGTACCCCTTGCCCCCTTCGAACGCGCACAGAAGGATGACGCCGAGCAGGGCAAACAGGAAATACAGCGTCACGAACCGCGTCGCTTTTTTAACGTCGTCTTCGTCCAGCCGCCTGCCGAAGCATTCCGCCGAACGTTTGCCGCGGATGGAGGAGGAAAGGGAGAGCACGAGCACCGCAAAGGTGTTGGTCTTGATGCCGCCCGCCGTCGAACCGGACGAGCCGCCGACGAACATGCAGACGATGGTCACGAACATGGTCAGCGGCCGCAGCGTCGCCATATCCAGTACGTTGAACCCCGCCGTGCGCGGCGTGATCGCCGAGAAAAAGGAGCCGAAGATGCGCTCTTTCCAGGGCAGATCGCGTTCGGCGATGAGGATGAGCACAAACGGCACGATGACCATGACGAGCGTGGTCGTCAGCACGAGTTTGGTATGCAGCGAATATTTGCGGAAGCGGAATTTGTTTTCGCGCAGGTCTTTCCAAACGAAGAACCCGAGCCCGCCGATCAGGATGAGCAGGGGAACGGTGATGCACACGATCGGGTCGCCGATGTACGCGGTCATGGACGCATACGGGATTCCCGCCGCGCCCATCAGGTCAAAGCCCGCGTTGCACAGCGCCGAAACGGCGGTAAAGATCGAAAAATAGATGCCTTTCGCCCAGCCGAAATCGGGCACGAAGCGGAAGCACAGCACGAACGCGCCGAGCAGTTCGAAGATCAACGTGCCGAGCAGGATGGTCAAGGACATGCGGATCATGCCGCCGACGGTGGGCGCGTTGATCGCTTCCTGCATGAACGCGCGCTCTTTCAGCCCGATCTTGCGCCCGCCCAGTTTGAGCACGAGAAAGACGAAGGTCATAAACCCGATGCCGCCGATCTGGATCAGGCACAGGATGACGATCTGTCCGAACAGCGACCAGTATTGATATGTGTCGTGCACTACCAGCCCCGTCACGCAGGAAGCGGACACCGTCGTGAACAGGGCGTCCAGGAATCCCGCGCTTTCCCGCGAGCGCGTGGAAAAGGGCAAGACCAGCAGGATCGTGCCCAACACGATCACCGCGAGATAGCCCAGCACCAGCAGCCGCACGGGAGTCAGCCGTACTTTGCGTTGCATATTCCCTCCGAATCAGGCGGATTGTATTGGGTAGTATAGCACAAACGCGCGCAAATGTAAACCGATACGCGCGTGCCCCGCGAAAATTTTTGCGCGCCGCATTCTGCGCTTTTTTGTCGGTTTTCGGGCAACAGCGGCGCCGTTTTCCTGCTTTTTTGCGCGCGGTGCGCCGCAAAGCGCTTTTTTGCGCGCCGTCCGCCGCGTGGCACCTTTTTTTGCCCGCCGCAATACTATGGTAGGAGCGGAGGTGCGCATGAAAATTCATTTTGTCACGGAAGGGAGCGTCAACGAATATTGGGAACGCGCCAAAAAACAGCCCTGCGACGTGCTGTTTTTCGGGTTCAACGGGCTGGGCGAGGTGGATTACCGCCGCGAACTGGCGGGGGAAACTTCCAAACTCGAGGACCTCGCTATCCTCAGCCGCGAGAGCGGATGCGTCGTCCTTTCGGGCTGTGTCACCGATTCCTGCGGCATGCGGTACCAGAGCGCCGCCGTCGCCCAACAGGGCAGGATCTTAGGCGTCTCCGACCGCCTGCACGCCTTTGCGGGGGAGGAGTTCGCCTGCGGCGCGCATCTCAAAGTGTATGAGACCGCCGCGGGTAAGTTGGGCGTGTGCGTGGGAGAGGACCTGTTTTTCCCCGACGTCGCCGCGGCGCTCGCGCGCGCCGACGCGGATGTCGTGCTCTGCCCCTTCGGCGAGGCGGAAGATTTCGCGCCCCAGCTGATGATGCGCGCCTGCGCCTTTTCGGCGGGGCTGGACGTGTGCATGTGCGCGGCGGGGATCGCGCAGGTCGCCTCGCCGGACGGCGGGGTGCGTATGCGCGCGGCGCGGAGGGAGTGCGACTGCGCCTTCGAGATCTGCCGCGAATACCGCATCGCATCCGTGCGCACCCGCGGGTTCGCGCGCAACCGCCGCAACGATTTCTGATAAAAAACCGCGCCGATTATTTTGGAAAACCCCCTTTTCAAACGGCACGGGGCATGGTATACTGAATAAAAAACCAAGGGGAGCCTTTCATGCCCGAACTCGAAAACGCGACGCGTTTCATCAACAGTTACAACAAGATCGACGCGCAGCTGCGCGGCCTGTACAACTTCCGCGGCGGGCAGTCGTTCACCGACGTCGTGCGCCAGAGCGCGGCAAAAAACGCCACGGTGCGCCGCTATGAGGACGAACTTGCCGATTACGCCCGCCTGCGCAACGCCATCGTGCACCAGAGCATGGACGACGTGATCATCGCCGTTCCCTGCGATGAGGTGGTGGAAAAGATCGAACACATCGAACGGCTGCTCTGCACGCCGCCCACCATCGGGGAGACCCTTTCCGAAAAGAAGGTGACCAGCATCGACGGGGGGATCAGCCTGCGGCAGGCGGTGCAGCTCATCGCACGCACCGGCTATTCCAACCTGCCCGTCTACCGCGGCAAGCGTATGATCGGCATCGTCAACAACCGCCGCATCATCGCCGAGCTGGGCGGCGTTCTGCACCGCGGGCAGAGCGTGGACGAATTTCTTTCGCGCACGCCCGTCGAGGACGTCCTGTCCGAAAGCGACCTGTTCGTATACTACAAATACTTGAGCAAGGACAGCCCTTTGCAGGCGGTGGTGTCCGCCTTTGAGGAGAACAAAAAACTGCTCGCAGTGGCGGTGAGCGAGCACGGCAAGGCGGGCGAGCGCATCGTCAACTTCATCACTCCGTCCGACCTCGCCGCGATCGGCCGCATCCTCGAAGATTACCGCTGACGCGCCGATGCCCGCGGGGAGGAGATGCGCTCATGTCCGCAGAGGCGCCCCATGATCTGCCGGGTGCCGCGCCCATGAGCTGCGGAAAGGGTGCGCCCATGCCCGCGAGAAGGGGATGCGCCCCGTCTGCCGCGGAGGCAGAGGGCGGATACGGCAAAAAAAACGCGCTTCGGCGCGTTTTTGCTTTACAAACCCAAAAAAGACTGGTACAATACAGGCAATCGAATGCAAAGGCGTTCACGGAGGACGCGTTTTGCGGGGCAAGGCCTCCCCAGAGAGCCGCGGTCTGGTGCGACGCGGCGGGGCTGCCCGCAGGATATCACCTCCCAGCCCGCAGGGCGAAATCCGCAGGGAAAGTAGTTTTGCGCGCGGTCACTGTTTCCGCGTTACCAAAGACGGCGTATGTCAGTATGTTTTGGTGGTCTCTTTGTTTTGTCCGAAAACAGGGAGACTTTTTTTCAGGCAAAAAGGAGCAAAAGCCATGTATAAGAAAGTAGACACGTCCATGAATTTCGTCGAACGCGAAAAAGAAGTGATCGCGTTCTGGGAAAAGGAGCATGTCTTTGAAGACAGCGTGAAGCAGAACGAGGGCGGGGAGGAATTTTCTTTCTACGACGGCCCGCCCACGGCGAACGGCAAGCCGCACATCGGCCATATCCTCACCCGCGTCATGAAGGACATCATCCCGCGCTATCAGACCATGAAGGGCAGGCACGTCCTGCGCAAGGCGGGTTGGGACACGCACGGGCTGCCCGTCGAACTGGAAGTGGAAAAACTGCTGGGGATGGACGGCAAGCAGGACATCGAAAAGTACGGCATCGAGCCCTTTATCAAGCAGTGCAAGCAGAGCGTGTGGAAGTATAAGGGCGAATGGGAAAAGATGTCCGAGCGCGTCGGCTACTGGGCGGACATGGAAAACCCGTACGTCACCTACGACGACAAGTACATCGAATCCGTCTGGTGGGCGCTCAAAGAGATCTGGAAAAAGGGTCTTCTGTACAAGGGGCACAAGATCGTGCCGTACTGCCCGCGCTGCGGAACGGCGCTCTCCTCGCACGAGGTCGCGCAGGGGTATAAGGACGTCAAGGAGACCTCCGTGTTCGTGCGCTTCCGCCGCAAGGGCATGGAAAACGCCTATTTTCTCGCCTGGACGACCACGCCCTGGACGCTTCCCTCCAACGTCGCGCTGTGCATGAATGCGGCGGAGGACTATGCCGAAGTGGAGGCGGAGGACGGCGCACGCTACGTGCTGGCGCAGGCGCTCGTTCCCTCGCTGTTCGCGGAGGGAACGTACAGGACGCTGTCCGTGAAGAAGGGGAGCGAGTACGAACACGCCGAATACGAGCCGCTGTTTTCCTACGCGCAGGGCTCGTTCCGCGAAAAGGCATACTACGTCGTGTGCGACGGGTATGTCACGCTCACCGACGGCTCGGGCATCGTCCACATCGCGCCCGCCTTCGGCGAGGACGACTACCGCGTGGGCAAGGCGTACAACCTGCCCGTGGTCAACCTCGTGGACGAGCGCGGCTGCTTCAAACCCGCCGTCACCGATTTTGCGGGCATGTTCGTCAAAAAGGCGGATAAGGGCATCATCGAAAAACTGCGCGCGGACGGATTGCTGTTCAAGGAATTGGTCTACGAACACAGTTATCCGCACTGCTGGCGGTGCGATACGCCGCTGCTGTACTATGCGCGCGAGAGTTGGTTCATCAAAGTGACCGCGGTCAAGGACGAACTTATCCGGGCGAACAATTCCGTCAACTGGATGCCCGAGACCATCAAGAGCGGGCGCATGGGCAACTTCCTCGAAAACGTCATCGACTGGGGGCTGTCGCGCGACCGCTACTGGGGCACGCCGCTGCCTGTGTGGG
The DNA here is from genome assembly GCA_944341895.1 of uncultured Clostridia bacterium. Lineage (GTDB taxonomy): Bacteria > Bacillota > Clostridia > Christensenellales > Borkfalkiaceae > Borkfalkia. The sequence goes on along the minus strand of CALVMB010000009.1, from coordinate 21,058 downwards.
TGTGCGAAAAGTGCGGCAAAGTGCACGTCATCGGGTCCAAAGCCGAACTCAAAGAGAAGTGCGGCATCGAGGGCGACATCGAACTGCACCGCCCGTACATCGACGGCTGTACTTTTGAATGCGAGTGCGGCGGCACCATGAAGCGCACCCCCGAAGTCATCGACTGCTGGTTCGATTCGGGTTCCATGCCCTTCGCGCAGTACCATTATCCGTTCGAGAACAAGGACCTGTTCGACGAGACCTTCCCCGCCGACTTCATTTCCGAGGCGGTGGACCAGACGCGCGGCTGGTTCTACACCCTGCTCGTCATCTCTACCATCCTGTTCGGCCGTTCGCCCTTCAAAAACTGCATCGTTCTGGGGCACGTCAACGACAAAAACGGCGTCAAGATGTCCAAACACAAGGGCAACGTCGTCGACCCGTGGAGCGTGTTGGACAAGCAGGGCGCGGACGCGGTGCGCTGGTACTTCTACACGGCGAGCGCGCCGTGGATCCCGTCCCGCTTCTATCCCGAAGCGGTATCCGAGGCGCAGCGCCGCTACATGGGCCCGCTTTGGAATTGCTACGCGTTTTTCGTGCTGTACGCCGATATCGACGGCTACGATCCGAGCAAATACGACCTCAAAGCCTGCAAACTTTCGTTGATGGACAAATTCATTTTATCCAAACTCAACACCCTCATCAAGACGGTGGACGAAGGTCTGCGCGAATACGACATCACGGACAGCGCCCGCGCCCTGCAGGATTTCGTGGACGTGCTCTCCAACTGGTATGTGCGCCGCGGCAGGGAACGCTACTGGGGCAAGACGATGACGGAGGACAAGGCGGCGGCGTATGCGACGCTGTACCACGTCCTCGTCACCCTCGCCAAACTCACCGCGCCCTTCACGCCCTTCCTCGCCGAGCAGATGTATCAAAACCTCGTGCCCGCATTCTATAAGGATGCGCCCAAATCCGTGCACATGTGCTCCTTCCCCGTCTGCGACGGGAGCGCCGTCGATCCAGACCTCGAAAAGGGGATGGATTCGGTGCTGGACGTCGTGGTGCTGGGCCGCGCGGCGCGCAACGCGGGTTCGCTCAAAAACCGCCAGCCGCTCTCCGAAATGATCGTGGCGAGCGAGCGCGACCTCGATTTGAGCGAGGAACTGCGCGGCATCATCTTGGACGAACTCAACATCAAGGAAATGAAGATGTCGTCGGATTCTTCCGCGCTCATCCGCTATAAACTCAAGCCGCAGATGAAGACGCTCGGCCCCAAATACGGCAAACTGCTCGGCGCCATCCGCGGGTATCTCGAGACCTGCGACGGCGCGGCGGTGGTCGCGGCGGTCAAAAACGGCGGCGTGTTCCGCACGCAGATCGCGGGCGCCGACGTCGAACTGACGGAGGAAGACCTGCTCGTCTCCACCGAAAGTGCCGAAGGGTACGTTTCGGCGCGGGATAAGGGCATCACGGTGGCGCTCAACACAAAACTGACCCCCGAACTCATCGAGGAAGGCATCGAGCGCGAACTCATCTCCAAGATCCAGACCATGCGCAAGGAAGCGGGCTTTGAAGTCACCGACCGCATCCGCGTGTATTTCGTCGCGGGCGACGCGGCGGCAAACGTGCTTTTGCGCCGCGGCAAGAACATCGCGGGCGTGGTGCTCGCCGATTCCATCGCCGCGGGCACGGCGGACGGCTACGCCAAGGACTGGGAGATCGGCGACGAGACGTGCACGCTCACCGTCGTCAAGGCGTGACGGGGCAGAGTATGCGCATCGCCGAGGACTGGAAAGACTACGCCGTGCTCGCCACGGGCGACGGCTATAAACTGGAACGCTGGAAGGACGTCGTGCTGCTGCGCCCCGATCCGCAGGTGATCTGGGCGGCGCGGCGCGACCTGTTCGCCGACCCGCGCATCGACGCGGTGTACCGCCGCAGCGACAAGGGCGGCGGCGCGTGGGAATACCGCCGCAGCATCCCCGAGGAATGGACGGTCGGCTACAAAGATCTGACCTTCAAGGTCAAGCCGATGGGCTTCAAGCACACGGGGCTGTTCCCCGAACAGGCGGTCAACTGGGACCGTATGCGCGCGCTCATCGCGGGCGCGGGCAGGAAGATCAGGGTGCTCAACCTCTTTGCGTACACGGGCGGGGCGAGCGTCGCCTGCGCCAAGTCCGGCGCCGAAGTGGTGCACGTGGACGCGGCAAAGGGCATGGTCGAGCGCGCGGGCGAAAACGCGCGGCTTTCTGGCATCGCGGGCGGCATCCGCTACATCGTGGACGACTGCAAAAAGTTCGTGCAGCGCGAGATCCGCCGCGGCAACCGTTACGACGCGGTCATCATGGACCCGCCCTCTTACGGCAGGGGCCCGGGCGGGGAACTTTGGAAGATCGAGGACAGCCTGTACCCCTTCGTGCAGTTGTGTTCGCAGGTGCTTTCGGACGACCCGCTGTTCTTTCTCATCAACAGTTATACCACGGGCTTGCAGCCCATGGTCCTGCACAACATTCTCAAACTGTGCCTCGGCGGCGGCCGTGCGCAGGTGGACGCATACGAAGTGGGGCTTTCTACCGAAGAGGGCATTCCGCTTCCGTGCGGCGCGGGAGGGATCGCGATCTATGACCGATGAACTGACTATTTTACACGAGGACAACCACATCATCGTGGTGCTCAAACCGCAGAACATTCCGTCCTGCCCCGACGAGACGAGGGACGAGAGCCTGTTCGACGCGGTGAAGCGCTACATTGCCGTTACCTACGAAAAGCCCGGCAACGTCTATCTGGGGCTCATCCACCGCCTCGACCGCCCGACGGGCGGGGTGATGGTGTTCGCCAAGACGAGCAAGGCGGCATCGCGGCTGGCAGAGCAGATGCGCGGCGGCGATTTCGAAAAGCAGTACCTCGCCGCGCTGGTCGGCTGTCCCGCCGAAAAGCAGGGCACGCTCGAACAGTACCTCAAAAAGAACCCCATCAACAACATGGTGTACGTCTGCCCGCCGACGACGGAGGGCGCCAAGCGCGCCTCGCTGGAATACCGCATCGTCGAGGAAAAGGCCGGGCTGTCCCTCGCGTGGGTGCGCCTGCACACGGGCAGGACGCACCAGATCCGCGTGCAGATGGCGAGCCTGGGCACTCCCGTGTACGGCGACATGCGCTACGGCGGCGAAAACGCCAAAAAAGGGCGGCTGGCGCTGTGGGCGTATTCGCTCTCCTTCACGCACCCCGTCACCAAGGAGCGCCTGCGCTTCATGGCGGAACCGCCCGAGGACGGCATCCCCTGGCGTGCGTTCGACCTTTCGCCCCTGTTCACGCTCTGAAAAGGGCAGGCATGCGGCGCGCTCTTTCTGCCGCGCTCTGTGAACGTGCGCTGAAAAGGGCGCGAAAATGCAAAAAAAGCACAAATTGCGAAAAAATGCGTTTGACAAACGCGCGCGCATTGTATAAAATAGATTAGTACAAGTATCGGTTGTGCGCCGCCGTTCGGCGCGTCAAGCGGCAATTTATTGGGAGCATCCGGAATGGAAAGGAAAAACATTCGTACAATTACAGTCCTCGCGCTCGCCGTCGCGTTCGTTCTCGCCATTGCGGCGATAAGCCTCACGTTCTTCACGGCAGGCGCGGAGAGCACGGTCTCGGCGACCAGCGTGTTCACCACCACGGGCGGCGCGAGTTCTCTCTCCGACAAGGACGTGCTGACCTATTCGATGGGCGACAGCGAGGGGGGCGACGCCGTCACCTATCGCCGCAACCTCGCGCTCAAATGGTACTCCGTCGATGAAGACAGTGCCGAGGGCGCCGTCGCGGGCAAGGTGCAGTATCTCTCGCTCACGCTCGGCTTTACCGAAGTCAACTTCACCGAATTCAAGGTCGCGCTCGAGTCCTCGCAACTGAGCATGGACAAGGCGGGCAAGACCACCAACGAACTCACCTTTGCGCCCGACGGTGCGGGCGGGCTGAAAGTTTCCGTCAACGACACCGAGAGCGCCGTCTCCGTTGCCGCCGCCGACCTGGGCGAAGTCGTCATTTCGCTGGGCGAAAAGGCGGGCGAAGAGGGCAGCGGCACCTTTGCCGTGTCCGTCAACGGCGCCGAAGCGGGCAAGTTCGCCAACATCGGCAAAAACTACGCGATGTATTCTTCGGCGACCAGCACCACCCCGCTCACGCCGCTCACCTTCACCGTCCAGTCGGAAAATGCGGTCGTGTTTGAGATCGCGCAGCTGAACGGGCAGAGTTTTGCGCTGAACGAGGACGGCAAGATCACCGACAACACGCCTCCCGTTCTGGTCATCGACAGCGAGATCAAGCGCTTCGTGCTGGGTTCGACCTTCTCCTTTGAGACGGTCAGCATCGACGTGTGCTCTTCCTCCGTTACTTCCACCAAGCACTACCGCGCCAACGCGCAGGCTGCCGATATCGTCCTCAAGGACGGAAAGGTAGATACCGAGGCGTATACCCTCTGGTCGAGCAGCAGCAAATATTTCTTTGACAAAACCGACTTCGAGGACACGGACGGGAACGTTCCCGACGAACTCACCGTCAGCGTCGCCGTCAATCTCGCGGACGGCAATTCCAATTCCGCCGTCGCGCTCGTCGAATGGTACGGCGCGTATACCACGGCGTACGGCATCCCCGTCGTCCGTCCCGAGAACACCTCCGATCGTCCTACCACTTCGTTTTACGATGTTTTGCGCGATCCGGACAGCGGCGAGATCTATAACGTCGTAGACGGCAAAAATCCCGTCGGCGACGGACTTTCCAAAGATGCCTACCAGGCAGCCGTCACAGCCGCCACGAAGGACGAGGAGGGCGAACAGATTCGTGTCGGGTCGGGCGCCTATTACTACATCCCTTCGCTGAAAGCGTATATTTCCGATGCTACCTGCGGCTATACGGACATGGAATTTGTCGTCTATTACCGCACGGGCAGCAGTTCGACGTCGTCGAGCACCTACGACTACGACGGGCTGAAGATCGAAGTTTCCAAAGAGGGGACCTATCAGTTCTGCGTCGTTCCGAAAAACTCCTCCGGCAAAGCGATGCTCGGCGTGTTTGAGGACGGCAACGGCTACCGCGAGGCGGAGATCACCTCGGAAAATGTCTGGGAAGCGCTGAACGTGGCGACGTTCTCGTTTGAAGTGACCTATTACGGACCTTCCGTCGAGGCGCCCACGGGTGAGCCGGACATCGGCTATGTGGACGTGACCTACACCTTCGATTCCTTTGAAACGATGGCGACGTCCAACTCGCGCGAACAGTACACGCTGTACGTGCTCAACCTCAACAGCGGCGTGGAAATGACGCTCGCCGAGGTGCGCAAGGCGGAAACGGACGGCAAGATCGCGGCGGATGCCGAGGGCGCGACTGCGGACGGCATGGTCGGCTACTGGACCAAGATCGAGGCATATGACAGCGAATTGGAGGCGGAAGAGGGCGACAACGCGTACAACTGGAATCCGACCTCTTCGCTCACCTTCGTTCCGCAGTCCATCGGCTTTTATAAAGTGGTGATGCAGGTCGCCGACGGCAATTATCCCGTCGCCTCCGCGTCGCAGATCGTCAACATCTCAGCGGATGCGGATATCGTCCCCGGCATCACGCAGTGGCTGAGCAACAACTGGATGTCCGTCCTGTTCCTGTGCGTGGGCGGCGCCTGCCTGATCGCGATCGTGGTCATCCTGCTCGTCAAACCCAAGAGCAAGGCTCCCGCGGCCGCCGAAGGCGAAGCCAAAGAGAGCATCAAAGACAAGCGCAAGAGCCGCAAATGATCCCGATACAGCAAGGCTCCCCGCCGCACCGCGGCAGGGAGCCTTTTTGTTTGCGGACAAGGCGGCATATTCGCGGTGCGCGGGCGCATATGGTAGGGGTATGAAGTTATCCGAACTGACGGCGGGCGAGACCGCCGTGATCTGCGCTGTCGCGGCGGACGGCGCCATGCGTGCGCGGCTTGCCTCGCTCAACGTGGCGGCGGGCAAAGAGATACGCGTGCTGCGCATCGCGCCCTTCGGCGGCGGCATGCTGCTCGAAGCGGAAGGGGTGCGCCTCGCGTTGCGCCGCTCGCTCGCCTCGTCCGTCGCCGTGCGCCGCATACACCCTACCGCCGCCGAGCGCCGCGCGCTCTCCTCGTCTGCTGACGAGCAGTGCAAGTTCTCCCCGTCTGCCGAGCGCCGCACGGAGGAGGGAATATGAACGTCGCGCTCGTCGGCAATCCCAACTGCGGTAAATCCACGCTGTTCAACGCGCTCACGGGCGGGCACGCGCGCACGGGCAACTGGCACGGCGTCACCGTCCGCGCCCTGTCCCGCCCCGCCGATCTCGGCGGCGTGCGCGCCGAAGTGTACGACCTGCCCGGGTTGTACGCCCTGCGCGCCACCAGTCCCGAGGAAGAGGCGGCCAGCCGCGCCGTCACGGCGGGGGAGATCGGGCTCGCCGTGTGCGTCGCCGATGCGCTCACTCTGCCGCGCGCCATGCCGCTCGTGTACGAGGTGCTGCGCCGCGGGCTTCCCGCCGTGCTGGTCGTGACCATGGCGGACGTGCTCCGCAAGCGGGGCGGGCGGTGCGACGCGGCGGAACTTTCCCGCCGCCTGGGCATCCCCGTGCTGTGTATCGCCGCCCGCCGCCGCGCCGACATCGGGCGGCTCAGGCGCTTTCTCGCTTCGGCGTGCGCGGCGCCGCCGCGCGCACCCGCGCCGCAGTGTGCGCCCGAACAACTGCTCGGCGGCATCTGGTCGGCGGGCGAACAGGTCTTCACGCGCGCCGAGCGCCTGTTGTACTGCCCGTGGTTCGCCTTTCCGCTGTTCGTCGCCCTGTTTCTGCTCACCTTTCTGCTCGCTTTCGGCAGGTATATGCCGGGAACACTGCTCAAAGAGGGGATGCAGACGCTGTTCGACGGGGCGGGCGGCGCGCTGGGCCGCGCCGCGGAAGGGGCGGGCAGCGCCGTCGGCGGCGCATTCCTGCGCGCCCTGTTCGCGGGGGCGGGCATGCTCTTTTCCTTTCTGCCGCAACTGGCGATCCTGTACGCGTCGCTGTACCTGCTCGAAGAGAGCGGATTCATGTCCGTGCTCGCCTTTCTCACGGACGGGCTGTTCGGCAGGGTCGGGCTGACGGGGCGGGCGGTGTTTTCTCTGCTTCTGGGCTTCGGCTGCACCGCCGCGGCGGCGCTGACCACGCGCGGGCTGGAAAACGAGCGCGTGCAGAAGCGGGTGCTCCGCATGCTCCCGTATCTCTCGTGCAGTGCAAAACTGCCCGTGTACCTGATGCTCGTCTCCGCCTTTTTCGGCGGCAGTTTTCTCGCGGTCGCGGGGGTATATCTCGCGGGCGTCCTGCTCGCGCTCGCCGTCGCGTTCGCGGGCGGAAAGGGGGGCGGCGAACAATTCGTGCTCGAAGCGGCGCGCCTGCAATTTCCGGCGCCGCGCCTGGTCGCCAGATCCTTGCTTTTTTCGCTCCGACAGTTTATAATCAAGATCGTCACCGTAGTGCTGGCGGTGCTCGTCGCGCTCTGGTTCCTGCTTTCCTTTTCCTTCCGCCTTCGGTACGTGGGCGCGGAAAGCGGACAGGGCATGCTCGCCGTGCTCTGCCGCGGGCTGCGCTATCTCTTTTACCCCATGGGCATCACCCGCTGGGAAGTGGCGCTCGCGGCGCTCACGGGCATCGTCGCCAAGGAATCGGTGGCGGGCATGCTGGGCATTTTTTTCGGGACCGACCTGACCGCGGCGATGAGCGCGCCCTCGGCGGCGGCATTTTTGCTCTTTTTGGTCGCCTGTCCGCCCTGCGTTTCGGCGATCGCCGCCGTCGCGCGGGAGACCTCTGTCCGTTATGCCCTCCTGCAGACTGCCGAACAACTGCTCGCCGCTTTTTTGCTGGCGTACCTTCTCTATGCGCTCCTCGCGCACGGCGCCGCCTGCGCCGCCGCGCTCGCCGCGCTGGCGCCCTGTGCGGCGCTCACCCTTTTGTTTTCACGGAGGAAACATGCGAAAGTTCATCGCCGAAAAGACGCAGACGCTTCGGGATTTCACCGACGAACACTATGCGCAGGGCTCGTTCGCCTTCGCGCGGCTTGTGCGCGACCGCGATATCCGCGTCGGCGGCGCGCGCGTCGGGGCAAACGTGACCGTGCATGCGGGGGAGGAGGTGTGCTATTTCACCACCCCCAAGGAGGAGGCGCGCCTCTTTTATACCGTCGTCTATGAGGACGCGGACGCGCTCGTCGCCGATAAATTCGCGGGCGTGAACACCGAGGCGCTCGCCTTTCATCTGACGGCGGAATGCGGCGCGCGCGCCGTGCACCGCCTGGACCGCAATACCTGCGGTCTGCTCGTCTTTGCAAAGACGGATGCTGCCGAACGCGCCCTGCTTTCCGCGTTCCGCGAACGGCGCGTCAAAAAGGTGTACGAGGCGCTGTGCTTCGGTCCCTTCGCAAAGCCGAAAGCCGACCTCGCGGCCTATCTGCAAAAGGATGCGGAACATGCCCGCGTGCGCGTTTCGACCGCCCCCGCCAAGGGCGCCGTCCGCATCGAGACCTCGTACGAGGTGACGGAGGACTGCGGCGCGTACGCGCGCGTGCGCATCCGCCTCGGCACGGGCAAAACGCACCAGATCCGCGCGCACATGGCGTTTGTAGGCAACCCCGTCGTCGGCGACGAAAAGTACGGCGATGAGGCAAAAAACGCTTCCCTCGGCGTGCGGCGGCACATCCTCGTCGCCAAGGAACTCTCCTTCGACTGCCCCGCCCTTGCGGGTCTGCACAAAAGGACGTTTGTCTCCGCTTTCCGCGCCGAACTGCCCGCGCGCTGAATTCGGTGCGCACGGCTGTACCGCTCGTCCGTGTTCTGTGCCCGCCCGCGGAACGCATTGCCCGCCTCCGCCCTTTGCGGCGTTTTTTGCAAACTTTGCGCGCCCGCGCTCGGCGGCATATTCCTGTTTTTCGAAACCGACCCGCATTCGGGTCGGTTTTTTTGGTTTTCCCCGCTTGACAATATATTAATATATGAATATAATTTCATATGTAAACCGAAGAGAACCGCGGGCGGCGTTCGGCGGCAAAGGGCCGCAAGGGCGCGCCGCGGCATCGGAAAGGAGAGGAGAACATGGAAGAGGTCAAACGGGGCGCGGCGGGGCGCGTCTGTGCGGACAGCATCGCCGATGAAAGCGAACATGCCCTGCTCGCGGGGCGCGCGCAGAAAAATATGCCCGATGCGGACGCGATCGCACAGATGTGCGGCGCGTTCAAGGCGATCGGCGAGCCGTCGCGCATGAAGATCATACTCGCCCTGCTGGAAGGGGAGATGTGCGTGTACCACATCGCCGCCGCGGTGGGCGGCAACCAGAGCAACGTCTCGCACCAGTTGCGCATCCTCAGGGATTGCCGCATCGTGCGCGCGCGGCGGGAGGGGAAAAACGTCCTGTATTCCCTCGCCGACGAACACATTGCGGGCATCGTGCTCATGAGCCGCGCGCACCTGCATTGCGACGGGGAGGAAGAGGCATGACCAAGCGCCTGCGCCTGAAAAACCTGGACTGCGCCAACTGCGCCGCCGAACTAGAGCGGCGCCTGGGCAAAGTGCAGGGCGTGCGCCGCGCGCGGGTGGATTTTGCGCGGCAGAGCCTCTTTTTGGACTGCGAGTCGGAAGAGACGTTCTCCGCCGCCCTGCAGGCGGTGCGCGGCTTTGAAAACGTGCAGATCGTCGAGGAAACGGAGCGGGGGGAGGAGAAAAAGCACGTCCGTTTCGAGGCGTGCAGCATCGCCTTTGCCGCGGCATGCCTGCTTGCGGGGCTGGTGCTCGAGTATGCCTTTGCAAGCGCGCGCGGCGCCGCGGTCGCGATGTATGTGCTCTACGGCGCGGCGTATCTCGTCGTCGGCTGGGAGATCCTGTGGCAGACGGCGAAAAACATCCTGCACGGCAGGTTCCTGGACGAAAATTTTCTCATGACGCTCGCCTCGATCGGCGCGATCGCGCTCGGTCAATATGCGGAAGCGGCGGAAGTCATGGTCCTATACAGCCTGGGCGAACTGCTCCAGTCGCTCGCCGTCGGCGCGTCCCGCCGTTCCATCGCGGGGCTGATGGACCTCAAGAGCGAGACGGCGACCGTCCTCACCGCACAGGGGCAGAAGACGGTGCCGCCCGAAGAAGTGCGCGCGGGCGATGTCCTGCTCGTCCGTGCGGGCGAAAAGATCGCCGCGGACGGCGTGGTCGTGCGCGGCAGTACGTCGCTGGATACCAAGTCGCTGACGGGCGAGGCGTTGCTGCGCGAGGTCGGCGAAGGGGATGCCGTGCTGGGCGGGAGCATCAATGCGGGCGCCGTCGTCGAGGTGCGCGCCGAAAAGGACTATGCGGACAGCACCGTCGCCAAGATCCTCGATCTCGTCGAAAATTCGGCGGCGAACAAGGCAAAGAGCGAAAAGTTCATCACAAAGTTCGCCCGTATCTATACCCCCGTCGTGGTCGCGCTCGCCGTGTGCGTGGCGTTTCTCGGTCCGCTGTTTACGGCGGATTACGCCGCCAACCTCGGCGCGTGGGTGCAGCGCGCGCTCGTCTTTTTAGTCATTTCCTGTCCCTGCGCGCTGGTCATTTCGGTGCCGCTCTCCTATTTCAGCGGCATCGGATTCGCGGCGAAACAGGGCATCCTCGTCAAGGGCTCCACGGGGCTGGACGCGCTCGCCGCCGTGCGGGTGGCGGCCTTTGACAAGACGGGCACCCTCACGTACGGAAAGTTCACCGTAGCCGCCGTGTACGGCGACCGTGAACGGGTTCTCTCCGTTGCCGCCGCCGCCGAACGCAATTCCTCGCATCCGCTCGCCGAGGCGTTTGCGGATCTTCCCGCCTGCGCCGCCGAAAATGCGCGCGAGATCGCGGGGCGGGGCATTGTGTGCACCGTCGGGGGAGAGGAGGCGCTGGTCGGCAACGCCCGCCTGCTCGCCGAACACGGCGTGGCGGTGCGCGAATGCGCGGGCGGCACGCTCGTGTATGTCGCGCTGGGCGGAAAGTATCTCGGCTGCGTCGTCATTGAGGACAAGTGCAAGGAAAACGCGGCGCAGGCGATCGCCGCGCTGCGGGCGCAGGGGGTGCAGGGCTGTTACATGCTCACGGGCGACAACCGCCCGCGCGCGGAAGCCATCGCCCAAGAGGCGGGACTGGACGGCGTGTATGCCGACTTGCTCCCCGCCGACAAACTCGACGTCGCAAAGCGCCTGCGCGAACAGGGCATGCTTATGTACGCGGGGGACGGCATCAACGACGCGCCTCTTTTGATGGAGGCGGACGTCGGGGTATCGATGGGCGGCGTGGGCAGCGACGCGGCGATCGAGGCGTCCGACGTCGTGCTCATGACGGGCGATCTCTCGCTCTTGCCGCTTGCGCGCCGCATCGCGCGGCGCACGCGCGCCGTCGTGTTGCAGAACATCGTCTTTTCGGTGGCGGTCAAGGTCGCCGTCATGGCGCTGGGGCTGTGCGGACTCATTCCGCTCGGGCTGGCGGTGTTCGCCGACGTGGGGGTGATGATGCTCGCCGTGCTCAATTCTTTCCGTACCCGCCTGCCGCTGCGAAAGGTCTGACGCCGCAAAACGGCCGACGCCGCACGCCTGCCCGCCGCACGGCTGCCCGCCATGCGCGCGGCATGAAAATGCGCAAAATATCCTTTTCGGAGCAGGTCCGATCGGCACCCTTGCATTCGTGCCGCCGCGTCTATCCCGCCCGCCGCGCTCTGCGCGGCGGGGTTTTTTGTGCGGTTCGGTCCCGCAAGGGAATTCGACAAAAACGCTTGTCAAATGCATTTGTCATATGTTATACTGACGAAGGCGCGTATTTTATGATAAGTGTGCCGCAAAGAACAGGAGGAAAAAGATGGATATTTTCGATAAGATCCCGAAAAATCTCAATTATCGGATGGCGCAGGAGGCGAAGGCGCAAGGGGCGTTTCCCTATTTTCACACCCTGTATTCCGGGCAGGATACGGTGGTGGACATGGAGGGGCGGCGCACCGTCATGCTCGGTTCGAACAATTACCTCGGGCTGACCAACCACCCCGAGGTCATACGGGCGGGGAGGGAGGCGATCGAACGGTACGGCAGCGGCTGTTCGGGGTCTCGTTTTCTCAATGGCACGCTGGATATCCACGTCGCGCTCGAGCGCGAGATCGCGGACTTTCTGCACAAGGACGGCGCGGTGACGTTCGGCACGGGCTTTCAGTCCAACCTCGGCATCATCGGCGCGCTGGTCGGCATGAACGACGTTGTGCTGTGCGACAAGGAGAACCACGCCAGCATCTACGACGGGTGCCGCCTGAGTTTGGGAAGGATGGTGCGCTACAATCACAGCGACATGGCCGACCTCGAAAGCCGCCTCGCTTCTCTGCCCGAGGAATGCGGCAAACTGATCGTCACCGACGGCGTGTTTTCCATGAGCGGCGATATCTGCAAACTGCCCGAGATCGTGGCGCTCGCCAAAAAATACGGCGCGCGCGTCATGGTAGACGACGCGCACGGCCTGGGCGTTTTGGGCAAGACGGGGCGCGGCACCGCCGAATACTTCGGGCTGGAAGAGGAGGTGGACGTGCTCATGGGCACATTCTCCAAATCGCTGGCGAGCATCGGCGGGTATATGGCGGCGCGCGCCGACGTGGCGGAGTTTGTCCGTCTCAATTCCAGGCCCTTTATCTTCAGTGCGAGCATGACGCCTGCGGCGGTCTGCTGTGCGCGCGCGGCGCTCGCCATCCTGCGGCGGGAGCCCGAGCGGGTGCACAGGCTGCTCGGACTGAGCGAGTTCATGCGCCGCCGCCTGCGCGAGAACGGCGTGCCCATCATCGAGAGCCTCACGCCCATCATCCCCATCTATACATACGAAAACGACAAGACGTTTGCCGCCTGCCGCCTTCTTCTCGAACGCGGCGTCTACGTCAATCCTGTCATCGCGCCCGCCGCGCCCGCGGGGCAGTGCCTGCTGCGCACCAGTTACACCGCCACGCACACCGAGGAACTGCTCGAAGAGGCGGTACAGAAGATCGTTGAGGTGCTCGCGATCGTCAATGCGGGCTGAACGGGCCGAGCGCGGGCGGTTTTGCGCAAAATTATTTGTGAAAGACAGGGCGCGCGTCGTGCATGTGTTTGCGTTTGTTAAAAACTTGTGATAAAATATAGAAAATCGCGCGAGAACAAGGGCCCTTGTTCGCTGTTTCCTATCGGAAACAGCGAACAGGCGCTATCGGAACCGCGCAGAATATTACTGTTTGGAGGTTTACCAATGGAAGAAAACCGGAACGACGAAATGCCGCAGTCCGAGCCCGTGCAGACCGAAGCGCCTGCGGCGGAAGCGGCGGTCGCCACTCCCTACAAGGGTTTTCTGGGCAAGGTCGACAACTTCTTCGGCATCACGAAGATGAAGTCGAACTTCAAGACGGAGATGCTCGCGGGTCTGACCACCTTCATGACGATGGTGTACATCCTCATGGTCAACGCGGGTATGTTCGCGGAGTTGGGCACCGTCACCTACGGCGCGATGTACATCGTCACCGCGATCGCGGCGATCGTCGGCACCCTGCTGATGGCGTTCCTTGCCAAGTTGCCGTTTGCGCAGGCTCCCGGCATGGGCTTGAACGCGTTCTTTGTGTACACCATCTGCATTACGATGGGGTATTCGTATGCGAACGCGCTGCTCATCGTCCTTTGCTCGGGCATCCTGTTCCTGCTCCTGACCATCGTCGGCGCGCGCAAAGCGATCGTCCGTTCGGTGCCTGCCGCCATCCGCATCGCGATCCCCGCGGGCATCGGTCTGTTCATCGCCTTCGTCGGCATGCAGAATGCGGGCCTGGTCGTGGACAGTTCCACGCTGGTCGGCATGGTTTCGTTCAACGTGCTCGCCTTCACGTCGAGCGGTGCGGCGATGATCGCGGCTGCGGTCTCCGTCATCTCCCTGCTCATGATCGCCATCTTCTCCAAACTGAAGATCAAGGCGGCGATGGTGCTCGGCATCATCGGCAGTGCGATCCTGTACTACATCTTCTGCGCCATTGGCTATGCGGCGGGTTCCGCGTCCTGCGAGGCGGTGTTTGACGCCATCACCTTCAACAACCCCATCCAGGCGTTCAAAGATTTCGGCACCCAGGCGGTCGGCCAGGTGTTTGTCGAAGGCTTCAAGAACATCGAAGGTTCGCAGATCTTCGACTTCATCGCGGCGCTCATCGCGTTCGCCATGGTCGACATGTTCGATACCATCGGCACCCTCATGGGCACCTGCCAGGCGGCGGGCAAAGAGAGCGGCCTGATCGACGAGACGGGCGAAGTCAAGAACATCCAGAAGGCTCTGCTGTGCGACTCCATCGCGACCTGCACGGGCGCCATCCTCGGCACCTCCACGGTCACGACCTTCGTCGAGTCCTCTGCGGGCGTTGCCGAAGGCGGCAGGACGGGCCTGACCTCCCTGGTCGTCGCGGTGCTGTTCGCGATCGCCATGTTCCTCAGCCCCATCGCGGCGCTCATTCCTTCCTGCGCTACGGCGGGCGCGCTCATGTATGTCGGCGTGCTCATGATGCGCAACGTCACGGACATCGACTGGAAAGATCCTGCGGCGGCTGTTCCTGCCTTCCTGACCATCGCGGTGATGAGTTTCACCTACTCCATCTCCTACGGTATCGCGGCGGGCTTCCTGTCCTACACGATCATCAAACTGTGCACCGGCAAGGTCAAAGAGATCAGCCCCGTCACGGCGGTGCTCACGCTCATCTTCCTGTTCACCTTCCTGTTCACGCACTAAAAAGCAATTTTTGCCGCCCCGCTTTTGCGGGGCGGTTTTTTATGTCCGCCTTTTTTGCGCCCTTGCGCCGCCCGTCCGTCGGGCGGCGTCGGTTTCGGCAAATGTTTTGCTTTTTCGGCAAACACGGCGCCATTTTTTGGGCAGCGCGGCGGTATACTGAATGTATCAAGATTCTGTCACGGGAGAACTTCTTTGGCGCGCAAGATCGTCATCACGTCGGGCAAGGGCGGCGTGGGCAAAACGACCGTCGCGGCGAATCTGGGGATGTGCCTTTCCGCCATGGGGGAGAGGGTCATCCTTGCGGACGCCGATTTCGGGCTGAATAACATCGACGTCGTATGCGGTGTGGAAAATCTCTGCCCGTACGACATTGTGGACGCGATCGAGGGGCGGTGCCGCCCGCGCCAGGCGCTGGCACGGCACCCGCAATATCCCAATCTGTTCGTGCTCGCTTCCAACCACACCGACCCGCAGAAATACATATCGCCGCAGGCGGTGCGGCTCATCCTCGACCAGTTGGCGCCCCGCGTCGACTACATCCTCATCGATTCGCCAGCGGGCATCGAGGGCGGCTTCCACCGCGCCGCCGCGGCGGCGGACGAGGCGCTCGTCGTCACCACGCCGCACATCTCCTCGCTGCGCGACGCAGACAAGGTGATCGGCGTCCTGCAAAGTTACCGCCTCAAAAGCATCGACCTCGTCATCAACATGGTGCGGGGCGATCTCGTCGTGGACGGCGAAATCTTATCCCCGCGCGAAATTTCCGAAGTGCTCAAATTGCCGCTCATCGGTATCATACCGCAGGAGGACGGCATCTTCCTGGGCAAGGAGGGCAAGGCGCCTTCCAAGGCGTTCCGCGTGCTGGCGGGCAACATCCTGCGCCATACCCGCAAACTGTGCAACGTCACGCACAAATACAACGGCTTTTTCGGCAGCATCCGCCGCAGCCTGAAAAAGAGCCTGTAAAGGGGAGGGAACATGCGCAGACTCACCGATTCCGCCCGCCGCGCCAAACGCATCCTGGAACAGGCGGGGGCGCCGCTGAACGAGGAATGCATGCAGGTCCTGCGCCGCGACCTCACGCAGACGCTGGAAGCCTATTTCGAACTGGTCGCCGAGGCGGAGGTAAAGATCGAGCGCGGCGGCACCCTCGTCATCACCGTCCGCGCCGAGGCGGTGCGCGCCCGCCCCTTCGGCGTGCTGCGCGGCTGACCCGCGCGCCCTGTCTGCCGTCTCGCGCTTTTTCCCGTCCGTCCGCGCGCCTTGCCCTCCGCCGACCACAGGATATGGAAAAATATTCAGGTAAAATATACAACATCTTGTATTTTTGATCGACTGTTGCAAAAGCGACAGTTTTTTTTCGCCATCGTGCTATAATAATAAAGAATTCGCAAAAGTGAGGAAACGAGCGTGCAGGTGATCAAGAGGGACGGCACTGTCGTCGAATATGACCGCGCAAAGATCAGGACGGCGATCGGCAAGGCGAATGCCGAAATGGAGGAAGCGCAGCGCGTTTCCGCGGAGGAAGTAGAGGCGATCCTCGCCTACATCGAGGGCAAAAAGCGCAAGCGCATGCTCGTCGAGGACATTCAGGACATCATCGAAGAAAAGTTGATGGAGCAGGGTCACTACGAACTCGCCAAGACGTATATCATCT
Organism: uncultured Clostridia bacterium; assembly: GCA_944341895.1. Lineage (GTDB taxonomy): Bacteria > Bacillota > Clostridia > Christensenellales > Borkfalkiaceae > Borkfalkia. The sequence continues at coordinate 4,675 of CALVMB010000009.1, read as the reverse complement.
ATCGCTACAACCGCGCGCTGGTGCGCAAGGCGAACACGACGGATGAAGCGATCCTGAGCCTCATTTCCAATTCCAACAAGGACGTGATGGAGGAGAACTCCAACAAGAACGCGCTCGCGGCGGCGACCCAGCGCGACCTCATCGCGGGCGAAGTGTCCAAGGACCTCACCCGCCGCATCCTGCTGCCCGAAAAGATCTCCAAGGCGCACGAGGATGGCGTCCTGCATTTCCACGATGCGGATTATTTTATCCAGCCCATCTTCAACTGCTGCCTCATCAACATCGGCGACATGCTGGACAACGGCACCGTCATGAACGGCAAACTCATCGAAAGCCCCAAAAGTTTCCAGGTCGCCTGCACGGTGGTCACGCAGATCATCGCGGCGGTCGCCTGTTCGCAGTACGGCGGGCAGTCGGTGGATATCCGCCACCTCGGCAAATATCTGCGCCTGACCCGCAAAAAGTTCGAACGCATCCTGGACGAGACCTGTTCCGACCTGACCGCCGAACAGCGCAAGGCGCTGGTGGACGAGCGCATCCGCGACGAACTCAAAAGCGGCGTGCAGACCATCCAGTACCAGATCAACACGCTCATGACCACCAACGGCCAGTCGCCGTTCGTGACGTTGTTCCTGTACCTCGACAAAGACGACGAGTACATCGAGGAGAACGCGAGCATCATCGAGGAGATCCTGCGCCAGCGCTACGAGGGGATCAAGAACGAAAAGGGCGTATACATCACGCCCGCCTTCCCCAAACTGGTGTACGTGCTGGACGAACACAACTGCCTCAAGGGCGGCAAGTACGATTATCTGACCGAACTGGCGGTCAAGTGTTCCGCCAAACGGCTGTATCCCGATTACATTTCCGCCAAAAAAATGCGCGAGGTGTACGCGGGGAATGTGTTCAGCCCCATGGGCTGCCGCTCCTTCCTCTCGCCGTGGAAGGATGAAAACGGCAATTACAAGTTCGAAGGGCGGTTCAACCAGGGCGTCGTTTCCATTAATCTGCCGCAGATCGGCATTCTCGCGGGTGGCGACGAGGACAAATTCTGGAAACTGTTCGACGAGCGCCTGGAACTGTGCCGCGAGGCGCTCATGTGCCGCCACCGCGCCCTGCTGGGCACCAAATCGGACGTGTCGCCCATTCACTGGCAGTACGGCGCCATCGCGCGCCTCGGCAAGGGCGAGGTCATCGACAAATTGCTGTTTGACGGCTATTCGACGCTTTCGCTCGGCTACATCGGGCTGTACGAAGTTACAAAACTCATGACGGGCGTGTCGCAGACGGAGGGAAAGGGCAGCGAATTTGCCCTGCGCGTCATGCAGCACATGCGCGACAAGACGGACGAGTGGAAGCGCGAGAGCGGGCTGGGCTTTGCCCTGTACGGCACGCCCGCCGAATCGCTGTGCTATCGGTTCGCCCGCATCGACAAGGAAAAGTTCGGCACCATCGAGGACGTCACCGACAAGGGCTACTACACCAATTCCTACCATGTGGACGTGCGCGAGAACATCGACGCGTTTTCCAAATTCGCCTTCGAGGCGCAGTTCCAGAAGATCTCTTCGGGCGGGTGCATTTCCTACGTCGAGATCCCGAACATGCAGAACAACCTCGAGGCGATGGAAGAGGTGGTGCGCTTCATCTACGACAACATCCAGTACGCCGAATTCAATACCAAGAGCGACTACTGCCATGTCTGCGGCTGGGACGGGGAGATCATCATCAACGAAAACAACGAGTGGGAATGCCCCAACTGCCACAACAAGGACCATAAAAAGATGAACGTCACCCGCCGCACCTGCGGCTACCTGGGCGAAAATTTCTGGAACCTGGGCAAGACGAAGGAGATCAAGGCAAGGGTGTTGCATTTGTAAGCGTTCACGAAATTTGTTTCGTGCTGACGAAACAAATTTCCGTGAGTTGAGGGGAAACCCGAACGGTTTTCCCCTCGTTGCGGCATCAAGAGGGCACACATATTATTAAAATGCCGCAACTTCACCCCATCCGTGAGCGCTGACGCGCAAATTGAGTGCGCTCCGCAAAAAGTGTGATTTTTGCGGGCGCGAAGAAGTTCACGAAATTCTCGGCTGGCGCCGCCTGCGAATTTCCGTGAGGGGAGGGCTCTGCCCTCTGTCCGCGAAGGGAAGGGCACGCGTTTATAAAATCGCGGACATTCACCCGCTGAGGTCGCAAGTGTGCGACAAATTGAGTGCGCTTATTGAAAAGCGCGGTTTTCAAACGCGCCATAGTTATAAAAAGGTACACCGCCATGCAGTGCGCCGCAATTTCTAAAATTTTGGAATTTGCATGCCGTCTGCCGCCGAGAGGGTGCGGGCACGGGTTTTACGATCATGAATTTTGCCACCATCAAAAAACACGACGTCGCCAACGGGCCGGGGGTGCGCGTTTCGCTGTTCGTCAGCGGTTGTACGCACCGCTGCAAGGGCTGTTTCAATGCCGAGGCGTGGGATTTCGGCTACGGCGCGCCCTTTACGGAGCAGACGCAGGCGGAAATTTTTGCCGCGCTCGATCACGCATACATCGCAGGGCTGTCCCTTTTGGGCGGCGAACCCTGCGAGCCGTGCAACCAGCGCGCGCTGCTCCCGTTTTTGCAGGAGGTGCGCCGCCGCTTTCCCGCCAAAACGGTGTGGTGCTATTCGGGGTACACCTTCGATACCGACCTCGCGGCGGGCGGCAGGGCATATTGCGAGGCGACCGATCCCATGCTCGCCTGCATCGACGTGCTCGTGGACGGCGAGTTCGTCGAGGAATTGAAAGACCTGAAACTGCGCTTCCGCGGTTCGTCCAACCAGCGCATCATCGACGTCGCGGCGTCGAAGAACGCGGGCGAAGTGCGGCTCTGGCAGCCGACAAAATAGGAGGGGAAGATCATGCAGACAATACGGCTTCGTATCAAAAAACTGGACGCGCGCGCCAAGTTGCCGACGTACGGCAGCGAATTTGCGGCGGGCGCCGATCTGTACGCGCTCAGCGAAGCGCCTGTGCGCATCGCTTCGGGCGAGACGGCGGTGGTGCACACGGGGCTTGCGGCGGAGATCCCGGAAGGGTACGTCGGGCTCATCTATGCGCGCAGCGGGCTGGCGACCAAAAAGGGGCTCGCGCCCGCCAACAAAGTGGGCGTCATCGATTCCGATTACCGCGGCGAGATCCGCGTCGCCCTGCACAATCATTCCCCGTATGAACAGAGCATCGAGCCGTTCGAGCGGGTGGCGCAACTGGTGATTGCGCCCTATCTCTGCGCGCAGTTCGAGGAGGCGGACGAACTGTCCGATACCGTGCGCGGCGCGGGCGGGTTCGGTTCCACGGGCAAACAGTAAAGCGGCGGACGCGGGGTGTGCGTTTCCGCGAAATTTCAGAAAACGGCGCGATATGCGCAAAAAATAAAAAAGGAGAAAACAGTCATGGCAAAGTATGTATGCACGGTGTGCGGCTACGAGTACGACGAGGCGACGGGCGATCCCGACAACGGCATCGCGCCCGGCACCAAGTGGGAGGACGTCTCCGACGATTTCACCTGCCCGCTCTGCGGCGTCGGCAAAGACCAGTTCGAACAGGCATAAGGACGGCAAAGCGCCCGCTTCGGCGGGCGCTTTGTTTTTTGATATGCAGATTTTCGCCCCGCGCGCCGTATGGCGCGCGGGGCGGTGCCGTTTTTATTAAGATTGCGGCAGTGCGGGCGGCGTGCTCTGTGCGCGGCGCATGCGCATCCAGTTGAAAAATCCGTACAGATCGTTGACGAGGAAAGCGGCAAAGCACAGAACCACGGAGAGATAGCCGATCTCCTCGCGTGCGGCGAGGATCCACAGAACGATCAGCACGAGATCGTTCGCTGCGTAGGCGAGTGCAAAATAGGGACTGCGCCGAAAGGTGAGGCAGCAGGCAAAAAAACTGGTCGCCACCGAGATCGTGCTGGGGAGCAGGTTCGCCGTGTGAAAGGCGCGCAGGATCCAGTAAAATGCAAAAGTCACGGCCGCGGTCACCAGCGCCCAGAGCAGGTATTCCCGCGCGCGGAGGCGTGCGACCTGTACCTGGCCGCGGTTGCCGCGGTAGGGGTGGCGCAGCCACGTGATGAGCGCAAATGCCGCAAGCGGCGCGGTCATGCCCGCATAGGTGATCATTTCGCCGTAATAGGCAAACGTGTAGGAGATGATCGCGTACAGTACGCCGAACGCGAGCATGAGCGCCTGTCCGATCGGGTTGCCTTTGGCGATAAAGATGAGCGACGTCACGCCCACCAGCGACGCGGCGAGGGTGAGCGGATCCTTGTCATCGAAAATGCAATATGACGTGACGATCAGCGCGACGGAACAAGTCCACAGCAGCCACTCGGCGACGGTAAAATAGTAAAAGAAGCGTTTCATGGCAGATATTTCCCAAATGCGGCGCGCGCGGCCGCGGCCTTGCGGCGCACGTTGGGAGTATAGCATACCGTGCGCATATGTGCAAGCATTTTGCGGGCGCCGATTTTGGGTTTGCGTTCCGAACACGAACAGCCGAGGCTGCGCCTCGCCGTTTCGCGGCTTCGCAACCCCGACCAACAAAAAACCACATCGAACAGTTCCAAGCCAAATCCAAAGGGCAGTCGTGCGGGGCGGGGGGGGGGGGGGGGCGGGGGAGGGCTTGCGCCGCCCGGCAAAACGTCCCGCCCGGC
>CALVMB010000008.1 GCA_944341895.1 uncultured Clostridia bacterium | reverse complement strand
TTGCATTACCAGACACCGCAAGATTTGTTTGAACAAAATCTTATCAAGTGTTGCACTTAGTTTGACAATTCATCTTGCAAAGATCTGTTCACCGTCAAGATGTGTTCACAGCCGAGAGCCGTCCGCGGCAAAGATCGGTCCGTGAGGGAAAGCCCGCGGGCGCGGCGGATTTACCGCGCTTCGCGCCGATCGCGGCGGCGCTGTTCTTCCTTCCAGTCGCGCAGTCCGTCCGCCTCGGCGATGGCGCGGTCCACGTCGATGGGTTCGCCCACGCTGTCGCGCGGGACCACCGTGACGAAACGGCGCCGCTGGAACGCCTTGGCGATCTTGCGTTCGTACACTTCGACGATAACGTTGACAAACAGGCTCCACACGAGGAAGGGCAGGGATACGATCGCCATGATCAGCGAAAAGGTGGTTTCGCTGTGCACCGCCGAGAGGACGAAGCCGATGGAGATCGCCGAGCAGATGATCTGCACGAAGTATTTTGCCATCTTGATGAAGCGGTGCAGTTTGGGACGGGGCTTGTTTTTGAGGTTGATGCGGTAACTGGCGAAGGTGATGAGCAGGGAAAGCACGAACGCCGTGCCGATGAGGCAGAGGAGCACGATCCCGAGCGCGCTGCGCTCGGTCAGATAATAATACAGCGCGTATACCGTATAGGCAGTATATCCCGTAAGGAAAATACAACTGAGGATAAATCTCGATTTTCGGATCTTGATCTGAAAATTCATTTTCCTGCTCCGCCTGCCCGTTTTGCGTTTCTTGCCTATACTATACACAAATCACGGCGCATTTGCAATTCTTTTTGGAAAGAAAAATGATAAAGAAAGATCGGATTCTTGCTTTTTCACGAAATTCCGCATACCGTTGTCAATCGGTTTGCAATCTTGCAAAAAGCGTGCTATAATAAATCCGTTACGATAAAATCGGCGCCGAACCAGCAAAAGCGCCGTCAAGGCAGGTCAGATTGTATGACATCGGTCAAAATCAACGAAGCGCTCTGCAAAGGGTGCGGGCTGTGCGCCAACGCTTGCCCGAAAAACGTCCTTTCGCTGAGCAAACACAACATGAACGCAAAGGGCTATTTCGTCGCGGAAGTCGTCAACCCGCAGCATTGCATCGGCTGCACGTTTTGCGCGATCATGTGCCCGGACTGCGCGATCACCGTTTCGGAGTGAGCGGGCGAGCAGGCGTATCGGAAGGAGAAACATATGGCAAAGATCTTATTGCACGGCACCGAGGCGATCTGCGAAGGCGCGATCCGCAACGGCTGCCGCGCCTTTTTCGGGTATCCCATCACCCCGCAGAACGAAGTTCCCGAGTATATGTCCGTCAAGATGCCGCAGGTCGGCGGCGTGTTCGTGCAGGCGGAATCGGAAGTGGCGGCGATCAACATGGTGTACGGCGCCGCGGGCGCGGGCATCCGCGCGATGACCAGTTCGTCCAGCCCCGGGGTCAGCCTCAAACAGGAGGGCATCTCGTACATCGCGTGCGCGCGCATTCCGTGCGTCATCGTCAACATCATGCGCGCAGGCCCCGGCCTGGGCGGCATCCTGCCCGCGCAGGGCGATTATTTCCAGGCGACCAAGGGCGGCGGACACGGCGACTATCGGCTCATCGTGCTTTCGCCCTCGTCCGCGCAGGAGGCGTGCGACTTTACATACCGCGCCTTCGACCTCGCCGACCGTTACCGCGTGCCCGTCATGCTCCTTGCGGACGGCATGATCGGGCAACTGATGGAGCCCGTCGAACTGCCGCCCATGCGCGATTTGCGCGACATCCCCGAAAAAGACTGGGCGACGAGCGGGCATTACGGCAAGGACCGCCGCGTGCTCAATTCGCTGCTCATCGATCCCGAAGTGCTCGAACCGCACGTGAACGCGCTCAAGCGCACTTATGACGAGATCGCCGCAAACGAGTGCGTCGCCGAGAGCATGCTCACCGAGGACGCGGAGATCGTCCTCACGGCGTACGGCACCGTCGCGCGCATCTGCAAGAGCGCGGTGCAGGCTCTGCGCAAGCAGGGTGTGAAAGCGGGCTGGGTGCGCCCCGTCACGCTGTTCCCGTTCCCTGCCGAAACGTACGCCAAAGTCGCCGCGCAGAAGAGCGTCAAGGTCTTCCTCGACGTCGAACTTTCCCTCGGCCAGATGGTGGAGGACGTGCGCCTCTCCGTCAACGGCAGAAAGCCCGTCCGCTTTTACGGCAGGACGGGCGGCAACATCACCGATGAGCGCGAGATCGTGCAGGAGGCGTTGCAGGCGCTTGCGAGCGTCAAGGAGGAGCAATGAAGACGTTTACCAAGACGAAAATGCTGACCGACGCGCCCATGCATTACTGCCCGGGCTGTACGCACGGCATCGTGCACAGGCTGGTGGCGGAGAGCATCGAGGAACTCGGCTTGCAGGAAAAATGCATCGGCATCGCGCCCGTCGGGTGCGCGGTGTTCGCCTACGATTATTTCAACTGCGACATGCAGGAAGCGGCGCACGGCCGCGCTCCCGCCGTCGCCACGGGCATCAAGCGCTGCCTGCCCGACCGTCTCGTGTTCGTCTACCAGGGCGACGGGGACCTCGCGTCCATCGGCATGGCGGAAACGGTGCATGCCGCCGCCCGCGGTGAAAATATCACCATCATCTTCATCAACAACAGCATTTACGGCATGACGGGCGGCCAGATGGCGCCCACCACCCTCATCGGGCAGAAGGCGACCACCTGCCAAAAAGGGCGTGACCCGTCCGTCAACGGGTATCCCATCCGCGTGTGCGAACTGCTTGCCACGCTGGACGCACCGTATTACATCGAACGCGTCGCCACGCACGACGTCAAGCACGTGCTTGCGGCAAAGCGCGCCATCAAAAAGGCATTGCAGTTCCAGGCGGAAGGGCGGGGCTATTCCTTTGTGGAAGTGCTCGTTTCCTGCCCGACCAACTGGCACATGGCGCCCGTCGACGCGCTTCGGTTCATGGGCGAGGAATGCACCAAGACTTTCCCGCTCGGCGTGTACCGCGATAAGTCGGAGGGAAAGATATGATCCGTATTTTGTTGGCAGGCCAGGGCGGACAGGGCGTATTGTCCGCGGGCAAGTTCCTGGCAGAGAGCGGCATGCGCGAGGGTAAGGAGGTCTCCTATCTGCCCGCGTACGGCCCCGAAATGCGCGGCGGCACGGCAAACTGTTCGGTGGTCATCGCCGAAGAGCCCATCGCCTCTCCGCTGTGCGTCGAGCCGGACGTGCTCATCGCGCTCAACAGCCCGAGTTTCCATAAATTTGCGCCCCGCGTAAAGAGCGGCGGCATCATCATCGTCAACGGCTCGCTGTCCGATTGCTATGCGGGCAGGGAGGACGTGCAGGTCATCGACCTTCCCGCCAACGATCTGGCGCTGGAAGCGGGGGATGTCCGCGCGGCGAACATGGCGGCGCTGGGCGTGCTGTGCGCCATGACGGGCGTCGTGCGCGACAAGAGCATCGTCAACTGCCTGCAGGAGAAATTCTGCGCCAAGCCGCGCGTTCTCGAATGCAATCAGAAGGCGTTCGAGGCGGGCATCGGCTTTGTAAACAAAAAATGAATTAAGCGGAAAGGCAACGCCTTTTCCTGCCGACGTGCCCTCCGCGCGCGATCCCGACGCGCAGAGGCGGTAACGCCCGCGGCGCCATGCGGCGCCGCGGGCGTCTTTGTTTGCGCGGTGCGATGCATGCGGAGCCATACGACAGCATCCGGTGTGTCATATGCAGATCAATGCGGGCAGGCGCATGCGGTCGGCGGATGGATACATCTCGCCGCATTTGGCGCAGACGAAGAGCCGCAGGCACGTCGTTGCGGAGGTCGCGCAAAAAGAGACGCCCGCGGGCAGGCGCATGTGCGAAAGGGGCATTTCGCTTTGCACAAAACCGCATGGCACGCACGCATTTGTGCAGGAAGCACCGTTTGTTTTCGCGCAAAAAGGAACGCCCGCAGAGCCGTACGGCGCCGCGGGCGAGAGTAACGAATTATGAAGTTGTAGGGGAACGCCCCTCAAGATCTCTTTCCAAAATCACCATAATCGGCGCGGATGCTCCCTGCCTGCAGCGCATTCGGCGATCCGCCAAAACGGAACGATCTTATTTTACGGTTCCCTTTCCAAACATGTACATCGGACCGCCCTCCGTTCACGCAAGTTTCCTAAGATCGGACTTGTACATACAGTACCTCCCTCGCCCGTTCCGCCGGACCGCCTCGGCCTCTCTCGTTCTTGCTATCATTTCCGACAGGCAACGTGTGGTGTGAGAGGGGAGCCGACCCCGCGCCTTCGCCCCGCGTGAAAACCTTTTCACCCGAACCTTGTTCCCTTACGGCGATGTTCCTGTGCACACTTCCGGTGGAAACCGCCGCAACCGAATGGGAGGAAGGACGCTGGCGCGCGCTTCGCTGGCTTTGAGTTGTACCGCGGGAAATCTTGGATTTTTCCCTTTGGTACCTCTATTATAACACTTTTTTTGCACTTGTCAAGGGGGTTTTATGAAAGTTTCGAAAAATTTTTGAAACTTTTGTTCATTTTCATTGCAGGGTGTCGAACGCGATGTCGTAGGCGATCGCGCAGTCTCGCAGGACGGTCTCGGCGTATTCGCGCTCGTAGCGCGGGTGGCGGCGGTGCAGTTTCTGCCGCACGCCGAACAGGTCGCATCCGCTTTCGCGCGTCGTTTCCAAAACGGCGTCCAGCCGCACGCGCAGGGCTTCTTCGGCGGCGCGCAGCACCGGTTCGGGGACGAACGCCGTCTTGGCGATGTCCACGATCCCGTCCGCGCGGGAGTCGTCCGCGATCTGCGCGTTGGCGCGCACGCGGAAGGTCAGGACCGGTTTCCCGTCCTGAAAGTCCAGCGAAACTTTCTTTTTGCGGATGCGGATCTTGAGCGAATAAGTCACGGGCGCGCCGTCCTGTTCGATGGTCACTTCCCCGTAGGCAAAGTCGGTGGAGGTCTCGGTCAGGTTGAAGGCGAGCGTCTCGCCCGCGTCCAGCACGGCGGCGCGCTTTCCGCGGTAAAAGAGCATGGTCTGCGACGCGTCGAACACGTCGGCGGCGTTGTCGCCCCCGCTCTGCGCGGCGGGGTCGCTTGCCGCGGCGGGCAGGATGTCCGCCGCGAGGACGGCGGGCGCACCTTGCTCCCTGGCCGCCGTGCCCTGTGCCGTTCCGCCCTGGCCGCCGCTTTCCGCTTCCTTGCGCAGGGCGACGAGGGGCAGGTATCCGCTCGCGGCGGGCGAAAAATACCCTTTGGCAAAGTCGCGCAGGTTGGTCACGCAGACGAGCCCCGTTTTTTCCGCCTCCGACGACAATACCTTGGAAACGGCGATGGCGGTCAGTTCGCCGATGGGCGACTGCGAGGAAAACAGTTCCTGCGCCGTGCCTTTGCATACGGCGATCAGGCAGGAATCTTCCACAAATTCACTGCGCAGGAAGTAGTTGAGGAATTCGAACACGTCCCGCTCCGCCGTCGCCTCGCCGAGCATGACCAGGCGGCAGTGCACGAGGGTGGGGTACCAGCCCGTCTTGCGGTTGATCTGTGCCATCGCCTCGCTCACCGTGCGGGTGTTTTCCGCCGTCACGTTGCCCGCTTTGCCCGCGCCGCTCGCGTCGGGTACGGCGATCTGTGCGGTCACGTTCAGTTTTCCTTCCTCGCTTCCCGCATCGATGCCGATCGCCGCCACGATCGCCGTTTTCTGGATGTCGATGAGCCCGAAATCGTTGGAGAAAAAGAGCAGGAACAACAACGCCGCCGCAATGACGAATATGCGCGTCCGCAACTTAACCATCGCCGTCCTCCCGCTTTTTGTTTTTTTTCGCGGCGCACAGCGGCAGCGCGGCGAGGGGCAGAAGGTAGGCGAACACGAGAAAGACCGCCCACAGTTTCTGCGTGAACAACTGCTGCACTTCGAGAAAGGTATCGTTGAGCAGCAGGACCGCCGTCAGCAGGGCGCCGTTCGCGGCCGCCGCAAAAAAGAGCGGATGAACGCGCGGCAGGGCGGTGCGCAGGCAGTGCACGCACAGTTGCACGGGCACGCACAGGCAGAAGATCTGCACCACCGTCAGCGCGAAGATGAACAGAAAATCGATGCGCCCCAGCGAGGTGAACGAAGTCGTGTATTTGGAAATGTGCGCGATCGAGTTCTGGCGCAGGACGGCGATGTCTTCAAAGATCCCGTAAAACACGGCAAGGAACACCAGCACGGCGAGCGCGCCTGCCGCAAAGGCGGCAAGCACCTTGCCCGCCGTTTTCTTTTCCCTGCGGAAATGCCCGAGGAAAAAGAGCGGATACAGGCAATCGGCAAAGCGGTGCACGCCGAACAGCGCGCCGCGGAAGATGCCCGCGCCCGTCCTTCCCACGGGTAGCAGCGCGCCGAAATCGGCATGCGGCGCTGCCAGCAGGATGAGCGCGACGAAGGAGACGGCAAACAGCGGCATCGCCACGTCCGCCGCTCTGCCCAGCGTCCTGAGCCCTTGCAGGCAGGCAAAGAAACTCACCGCAAAAAACGGGGTATAGACGAGCACGGATGGCACGTTTTCGTACAGCACCTGCGTCACGAACACCCGCTGTTCGAGCATGGGAAAGAGCGCCGAAAACAGAAAGAACGCGGCGCACAGGCAGTAGACGATGCGCGCGCACAGGCGGCCGAACGCGCCTTCCAGCAACGCAAAAAAGGTGCGGTCGGTGCGCGCGGAAAGCCACAGCACCGCGCCGAGCACGAGCACCTGCGCAGCAAAGTTCAGCCCCGCGGCGAGCAGGAGATCGTTTTTCGTGTCATAGGCGAGCGTCGCGGGGTAGATGAGCAGTTTGGCGGCGGGCATCATGCACGCAAAATAAAAGCAGATCTGCCGCAGTTTGATGTTATCCATGGGCGTTCTCCTTGTTTTTTCGGGTGCGCAGGCGGGTTTGGTTCCTGCTCCCGAGCACGGCGGGGCGTTTGTCCAGGTCGCGGATGTTCGCCTTGTACAGCGCGTCGCGCAGGTCGCGGCGGATGAGCGGCGCAAAGGGCGCCAGCAGGGGCACGCCGTACCCGTCCGAACCGATCAGGTAATACAAAAGCAGTGCCGTCAGCAACAGGATGCCGTACGGCCCGAGGCTGCCCGCCACGAGAATATACACGATGCGCACGACGGAGACCGTCCCCGCCAGGTCGGGCACGGTGTATGCGGAAATCCCCGAAAGCGCGACGATGATGATGGCGGGCGAGGATACCAGCCCCGCTTTGACCGCCGTATCGCCGAGCACGAGCGCGCCGATGACGGACAGCGCCAGCGCCACGTATTTGGGCATGCGCACGCTCGCCTCGATGAGGATCTCCAGAACGATGAGCAAAAAAAACATTTCCAGCCCCGGCGAGAGCGGGATGCCCTGGATGCCGCCCGAAATGGTCAGCAGCAGCGCAAAGGGCAAAAGGCGCAGTTTGAACAGTTGCGCCGCCACGTAAAAGGCGGGCAAAAACACCGAGAGCAAAACGGCGAACAGCCGCAGCAGGCGCGAGACCGTAGCGCGGTAGGGGGAGACGAAATAGTCCTGCGAACTCTGAAAGTCTTCTTCCAGCATGTATGGCAGGGTGAGCGCGATGGGCGAACCGTCCGAAAGCACCGCCACCCGCCCTTCGGCGATCTTGGCGCACAGGATGTCCGGCTTTTCGGTGGTGCCCACCTGCTTGAACAGCGAATGCGGCCGCGGCATCAGAAATTTGGAGATGTACGAGGAATCGGGCACGTTGTCGATGTCGATGGCGGCGATGCGCCCGCGCACGCTTTGAATGACCGTCTTGTCCGCGATGCCTTCGATGTAGGCGATACACACGGCGGTGTGGCTCTGTCTGCCCGCTTCCAGCACTTCGAACCGAAGCGACGGCGTCTTGATCCGCTTGCGGATGAGTCCCATGTTCGTCTTGATGTCCTCGACGAACCCTTCGCGCGGTCCCTTGACGGTGACGGAAGTCTGCGGCTCGGTCACGGCGCGCGCGGCGACGAGTTTGGTGCCGCAGATCACGGCGCCGTCCACCCCGTCCACAAACAGCGCGGGGTTGCCCGCGAGCACTTCGCCCGCCGCCGTTTCGGCGTCGGGCGCGAGCCGCGTCTCGGGAAAACACAGGCAGGCGCACACCTGCCGTGCGTCCGCGGGCGCGTGGCGGCGGGTGAGCGGCAGGATGACCAGTTCGCCGAGCGCGGCTTTGTCGGTGATCCCGTCCGCGTATACGGCGGCACAGCGCGTACCGTCTCCCGCAAAAAATTCGTGCACGAGTACGTCCTCGGCGGCGAGCACTTCCTTGACGGCGTGCAGGTTGGCTTGCAGTTCGCTTCCGAACCGTTGTTTGCTTGTCTCTTTCACATCCCCGAGTTTGTGCAGTTTGGCGGCGAACATACCCCGCCCGCTCGCAAAAGCGCCCGCCTTCGCAAAAACGGACTTGCGTCTTTCGGACGCAAAAAAACGCGGCGCCTGCAAAAGCAGGCGCCGCGCCGCGTGCGTTCGTTCCCGAATACGTCATACGATGCGCAGTGTGCGCACGAGCAGGGGATAGAGCAGAGGCTCCGCCTCGCCCGCGTACTCCCGCAGCAGCGCCCGTGTCCGCTCTTCGTCCGTCTCCGCCGCCTCTGCGAGCGCGCGCGCTTCTTCATCGGTCAGCGCGCGGTATTCTTCGAGCAGCGCCTTGGCGCACGCCGTCTTGGTGTCCTCCGCTTTTCCGCGGAAAAACTGTTCTCCGACGACGCGGATGACCGTCGCCAGCGACCCGCAGGTGATCCCCTGCGCCGCCGCCTGCGCCAGCCCTTCCCCGACGCTTTGCCCCGCGAACCCGCCCGTCGCGGCGGCATACGCCGCGCACAGCAGGGCGCCCAGCGCAAAGGGCAGAAAGGTCATCGCCTTTTCGGGCGCCTTTTTGAGCAGCGTCTTGCGGAGCAGGAGGTTCAGCCCCCACACCGCCGCGCCGATGAGCACCGTATCGGCATTGAATTGCCGCAGGAACGAAAAAAATTGGATCGCGTCCATGTCCGCCTCCGCGGCGGCAGGGCGCGAAAAAGGGCGGGACCGGGCAAATCGGTCCGCCCCCTGCGCGCCCCGCCGCGCTGTTTTTTCCGCCGCAAGTCCAGTATACCATGCCGCACGGCAAAACGGAGGGATGCGCGCCGTTTTTTTGTTCCCGCGGCGCCCGCGCTTTGACGAAGCGCGCCCGCTTTGCCCGCGCGCAGTTCCGAGCGCGCCGCACCCGCATTTTGGCGGAGCGCGCCCGCCGCATATGTACTTTGTTCCGAGCGCGCCCGCCGCGCCCGCACCGTTTGCGTCGGGCGGCGCGGCTTGCAAACATCACGCCGCTTTGAACAGCCGTACGGCGACGGCGGTCATGTCGTCGCCCGCCGTCCCGCCCGCCGCGCGCAGGGCGGCGTCCAGGAGGCTGTCGGCGAGCGTCTGGGGGTTGGAGAGGTGCGCGCCGCTGAGAAATTCGGCGATGTCCGTGCTCGAACCGAACGCCGCGGTGATGCCGTCGCTGAGGAACAGAAGCACGTCCCCGTCGCCGAGGGTGCGGGTGAGCACGGTGGGGTGCACCTCGTCGAGGATGCCGAGGGGCAGGGAATCGCTCTCGAGGATCTCCGTCTGCGAGGGGGTGAGCAGGAATCCGAGCGGGGAGCCGATCTTCACGATGTCCGCGCGCCCGCTGTCGAGGTCGACGGTCGCCGCGTCGATGCAGGCAAAATTTTCCTCGCGCGCCGCGCCGAGCAGTCCGTTCACCGCGCCCAGCGCGCAGTCGCCGCGCATGCCTGCGCGGTAAAAACTTTCCAACAGCCCCAGCGCGCGGTCGGAAATGCGCCGCGCCGCGCTCCCGCTCCCCATGCCGTCCGAGAGCGCGCACAGGAAGGTCCGTTCGTCGATCTTGATCACCGAATGGGTGTCGCCGCAGGCGTCCTCGCCGTCGCGGGTGCGGCTCGCCACGCCGAACGCCGCGTCGAATTTCGGCTTGCGGCGGTAAACGAGACACATGCGCTCGGCAGAGACGGCGCGCTTTGCCGCGAGCACGGCGGAAAAGCCGAACGCCTCTTCTACCGCCGAACGCGCCGTCTGCTCGTCCGCGCGGGCGGAAAGGGTCAGGTAGATCTGCGGGTCCTGCCCGCAGACGAGGATCTCGCCGCAGGCGATGCCGCTCTTGCCCAGCGCCGTGCGCAGTGCCTTTTCTTTGGCGGCGTACACGCCGACGGGCACGCTCTGTTCGAGCGCCATGTCTTTCAGGCGCAGGGAAAGCGCCTCGGCGATCTCCGCCAGCAGCGTCCGCCCTTTGGCGGCGCTCTCTTCGTCGGCTGCGCGGCGTCGGTATTCGGCGAGCAGTTTGTTCAGTGAAAACAGCACCCCGGCGGGGTCGGCGCACCCGCCTGCCAGCGCCGAAGGCAGGTCGATGAGGTTGACCTTTCCCTTGCTCATCCCCACTGCGACGAGTTTGTCCAGTTCGGCGGCGTTGTCGCTCTTGCGGCATTCCTCCCGCTTTTCGCATTCGGCGCAGGCATTGCGCTCCACCTCTTCGCGCAAAAAGCCGAGCAGGGCGCCGCTTTCCTGTTCCCCGTCGTCAAAGGCGCGCACGGCGCATTCCACGTCGCGCATCGCCGCCGAAAGTTCAAAGAGTTTTTCGCCCGTGCGCGCGCGGTCGCGGTCCATGCTCGCGCGGGTGAGCGGTTTGTCGCCGAACCGCCGCAGTTTGCGCGAGAGCGCGTCCGTCGCCCGTTCGGGCAGCAGGGCAAAGAGCAGGCAGGGCAGCAGCACCGAGGCGAGCGCGCCGTAAAACTCCGCGCCCGCAAAGGCGGCGGCAGGGTCGTCCGCCCTGTAAAAGCGCGTAAAGTACAGCACCGCCACGGCTGCAAAGAATACGGCGAGCGCGGCGGGGAATTTGCCCGCCCGCAGAAAGGCGAGCGCCAGCGCGGCATAGAGTATGTAGGCTGCGGGCGCGACAAGCGCGGGCGCCGCCGCGGCGACGCTCTCGCAGATCGCGGGCGGAATCGCCAGCACAAAGGCGCAGAACACCGCGTTTCCGCTGCGGATGAGCGCACAGCACAGCAGGAGGGAAAGCAGTGCCAGCGCGCCGTACACATAGGTGCCCGCGCAGTTGTACAGTCCGATGCCGACCGCCGCGGCCGCCGCGCCGCAGAACACGAGTTCTTCGGGCAAAGGCAGGCATTTCCCCGCGCGTAAGAGGGCAAAACGCAGCGCGCCGAAGCAGACGAAGCACAGCGCAAAGACGGTGACCGCCACGATCGCCGCGCGCAGATAACCGCCGATATATTCTCCGTACAGCCCGATGAACGGCGCCTGCGCCAGCGCGAAAAAGAGAGCCATCTCCGCGCGCATCGCGCGCTTTTTGATGCGGCAGATCATAAACGCCGTGCCCAGGAACGCGCCCTGCAGGGCAAAGATCGCCATGGCGATCGGCACCGCCGCCAGCGAGAGCCCGCCCGCTAAAAGGTACAGCGCCGTCATCACGAGCGGGTGCAGGCCGCACGCCATCGCCGCCGCGTACAGCGCCAGCGAAAATGGCTCGAACGCGTCCATGGTGAAGTTCATCAGGAGCATGCCTAAAAATAGGGCGAAGTAAAAGAGCACCGCCCCGTAGTTGTACCGAAACCGAAATCTGTCCGCCATATCGCACCGCGCGGCAACCGCCGCCATTTTTTTGTTTATCCTATCACAGCCGCGCGCAAAAAATACGGCGCCTTTTGCCGAAAAGAGGCAAAAAAGCGCGCATCGCCTGCCCGAAAAAATCATTTCTTCGGGTCGGCAGTCCCGCCTTCGGCGCAAAGTTTCCGTCCTTGTTTCGCCGCCGCGGGCGGCGAAAATGACGGGAAAACAAAAAAGAACGGCGCAGTGCCGTTCTTTTTTTGCCGTTTTGTTCTTTATCGGCGCGTGCCGAGGTACACCATCAGCACGGCGATGTCGGCGGGGGAAACGCCCGAAATGCGCCCCGCCTGCCCGAGATTTTCGGGGCGGATCTTGTTGAGTTTCTGCCGCGCTTCCAGCCGCAAGCCCGCGATCTGTTCGTAATCGAGGTCGTCGGGCAGTTTCCTGTCCTCCAGTTTTTTCGCCTTTTCGATCTGTTCCAGCCCGCGTTTGAGGTACCCCTCATATTTGACGTCGATGACGGCGGTCTCCGCGTCTTCCTGCCGTTCGCCCGCGAACACGCCGAATTCCGCGCCGATGTCGGCGGGTTCGATGCCGCGGCGGAGCATGTCCGCATACGTCACGCCGCCCGCGGGATAGGGGAATCCCCGTTCCTGCAAAAACGCGCCCGCGCGCGCGGGGGAGACGCGCCCGTTCAGCGCCTGCGCGATGCGCGCCACCGCCTCTTTGCGGCGCAGGAACCGTTCGTACCGCGCCTTTGTGACCAGCCCCGCCGCGTATCCCTTTTCGGTCAGGCGCAGGTCGGCGTTGTCCTGCCGCAGGTGGATGCGGTGTTCGGCGCGCGAGGTCATCATGCGGTAGGGCTCGTTGGTGCCCTTGGTCACGAGGTCGTCGATGAGTACGCCGATGTACGCTTCGTCCCGCCGCAGGATGAGCGGCTCTTTGCCGCGCAGTTGGAGCGAGGCGTTCAGCCCCGCGATCAGCCCCTGCGCCGCCGCCTCTTCGTACCCGCTCGTGCCGTTGATCTGTCCCGCCGTGTACAGCCCTTTCACCTTTTTGAATTCGAGTGTGGGGTACACGTCCAGCGTGTCGATGCAGTCGTATTCGATGGCATAGGCGTAGCGCATGATCTTCACGTGTTCCAGCCCCGGCACCGTGCGGTACATCGCGCGCTGCACGTCGTGGGGCAGGGAGGAGGACATGCCCTGTACGTACACTTCGTTGGAGTCGGCGCTTTCGGGCTCTAAAAAGATCTGGTGCCGTTCCTTGTCCGCAAAGCGCACTACTTTGTCCTCGATGGAAGGGCAGTACCGCGGCCCCGTGCCCTTGATCACGCCGCTGTACAGCGGGGAACGGTGCAGGTTGGCGCGGATGATGGCGTGCGTTTTTTCGTTGGTATAGGTCAGCCAGCAGGGCGCCTGTTCCTGCGGCGCGCCCGCGTCCATGTCCAGGTAGGAAAAGGGGGAAACGGTCGGGTCGCCGTCCTGGCGCTCGCACTTGGAATAGTCGATCGTGCGCCCGTCCACGCGCGCGGGGGTGCCCGTCTTGAACCGCCGTACCGAAAAGCCGAGCGAGATCAGGTTTTCGGTGAGCAGGTTGGCGGGCGCAAACCCGTTGGGGCCCGAACTTTGGCGGTATTCGCCCGCCACGATCGCGCCGCACAGGTACACCCCCGTGGCGAGCACGACGGCGCGCGCGGCGATCACTTCGCCCACCGCCGTCTTTACGCCCTTCACCTTTCCGTTCTCGACGAGGATCTCTGCCGCCTCGCCCTGCAGAACGGAGAGGTTTTCGGTGTTTTCGAGGGTGCGCTTCATCTGCATGTGATAGGCGTGCTTGTCCGCCTGCGAACGCAGGCTCTGCACCGCCGCGCCCTTGCCCGTGTTGAGCATGCGCATCTGCAGGGCGGTCTTGTCGGCGTTGATGCCCATTTCGCCGCCCAGCGCGTCGATCTCGCGCACCAGTTGTCCCTTTGCCGTCCCGCCGACGGACGGGTTGCACGCCATGAACGCGATGCTGTCGAGGTTGAGCGTCAGCATCACGGTGCGGATGCCCGTGCGCGCGAGCGCGAGCGCCGCTTCGCAGCCCGCGTGCCCCGCGCCCACGACCACCGCGTCGTAGTCGTCGGTATAAAATTCGTTGGTCACTTGCATAGGCGATTCCTGCAAAAGGGGCGCGCGCCGTCGCTTACAAGCCGCGGCGCGCGCCCCGAAAATTTCTTTGCATCCCTTGCGGCGTTCGCCGCAAAAGGTCATTGTTTGAGGATGATGTTGCGGATGTCTTCCACCTCTTTGGCGACGCGGTCGTTGATCTTGATGAGGTTGGCGATCTTGTCGCGGGAGTGGATGACGGTGGTGTGGTCGCGCCCGCCCATCACTTCGCCGATGGAAACGAGCGGGATGTTCAGGATCTCGCACATCAGGTATGCGCAGATCTGGCGGGGCTGGACAAGTTCCTTTTTCTTGCTCTTGCTCAGCAGTTTTTCCTTGGTGATCTTATAGAAGGAGCATACGCCCGCCATCACGTTTTCGGCGGTCACCGCCTCGTGCTCTTCGCTCACCGCCTCGTTGAGCGCGTCGGCGGCAAGTTCGAGGGTGATGGGCTTTTCGTGCAGTTTGCTCGCAAAGATGACCTTGGTCAGTTTCCCTTCGAGGGTGCGCACGTCCGTGCCCGAATCGCGCGCCAGAAATTCCAGCACGTCGGCGGGGAGGATGGCCTTGCGCTCGAACGCCTTCTGTTTGAGGATGGCGATGCGCGTCTCGGTATCGGGCGGCTGGATGTCTGCGATCAGCCCGCCTTCGAAGCGGGTGCGCAGGCGTTCTTCGAGGGTAGCGATCTCCTTGGGCGGCACGTCCGAGGTGAGCACGATCTGCTTGTTCTCCGCCTGCAGCACGTTGAAGGTGTGGAAGAGTTCTTCCTGCACCGCCTGCTTTTTGGCGAGGAACTGCACGTCGTCGATGAGCAGAACGTCCACGCCGCGGTAGCGGTTGCGGAAGCGCGCCTGCATGTCGCGGTTGTTGCCCTTGCCGAGGTAGATGGAGTCGATAAGTTCGTTGATAAACTTTTCGCAGGTAGTGTACAGCACGCGCAGCGAGGGCTTGTGCAGGGCGATGTAGTTGGCGATGGATTGCAGAAGGTGCGTCTTGCCCAACCCCGACCCGCCGTAAATGTACAGGGGGTTGAAGTTCGCGCCCGGGTTCTTTGCCACCGATTTGGCGGCGGCGAACACGAACTCGTTGCTCTTTCCCGCCACAAACGATTCGAAGGTGAACCGCGGGTCGACGGCGACGGGCGAATAGTCGTCCTCGTCCTCTTCGGCGCTCGTAAAGAACACCTCGTCGTTTCCTTCCACGACCAGTTCGAAATCGGTGATGCCCGTATCCGCCTTTTTGAAGGCTTCCTTCATCTTCTGCGTCAGGCTCTTGCCGATGTAGTTGGCGAAAAATTCCGTGTCCGTCTTGAGCACGATCTTGGTGCCGTCCACGTCCACGGGGACGAGTTTGGCGATATAGGTGCTGTACGTGACCGTAGACATCGAGGTCTGCAAAACTTCGAGGATGCGTTTCCACAGGAATTCGTACTGGTTGCTATCGGACATACCGACCTCCACACTCTTCTTTTTTGTAAAAAAATGCGCGATTGCTTTGTGTTTTCTGCAACAATCTGTTATAATAAAGAAAGGACGGGCGGCGGCCGTTTCCGGTGCGCGCCTGTTCCAACATTATAGTATATTTTTTCGGGAAAAGCAATCCAAACGGAGCGAGATGAGAATAAAAAATCTTCGACTGAAAAATTTCAGAAATTACGCCGAAGAGGAGTTTTCCTTCGACCCCGGCATCAACGTGCTGTACGGCAGGAACGCCCAGGGCAAGACCAACTGCGCCGAGGCGGTGTTCTACCTGTGCACGGGCACGTCGCCGCGGGACAAAAAGGACAAACATCTCATCCGCGCGGGCGCGGACAGCGCGCACGTCTTTGCCGAGGCGGAGAGCCGGTTCGGTTCGGTGACCATCGAGGCGGACATCTTCGAAAACCGCCGCGAGGTGCGCATCAACGGCGCAAAGATCGCGCGCAACGCCGACCTTCTGGGCAACGTGAACGGCGTGTTTTTCAGCCCCGAGGAACTGCGGCTCATCCAGGACGGGCCGGACGAGCGGCGGCGCTTTCTCAACGTCTCCCTCTCGCAGACCTCGCGTTCCTATTATACGGCGCTCGTGCGTTACAACAAGATCCTCGAACAGCGCAACGCGTTGCTCAAAGAGCGCGACTGCTCGCTGGTGTTCGAAACGCTCTCGGTGTGGGACGTGCAACTGTGCCGCTACGCCGCCGAACTCATCTGCCGCCGCAACGATTACATCGCCATGCTCGCACCGCTCGCCGCCGAGCAGCACGCCTACCTCACCGACGGGGCGGAACGGCTGGACGTGCGCGCCGAGCGCAACTACGGGCAGACGCGCGAGGAGGCGGAACAGACGCTCCTGCACGATCTTTCCGCCTGTTACGAGCGGGACGTGCGGCTGGGCTACACGTCGGTGGGCCCGCACCGCGACGATCTGAAAATTTTCATCGACGGCACCGAGGCGCGCGTGTACGGTTCGCAGGGCCAGGCGCGCACGGCGGCGCTCGCGCTCAAACTTGCCGAGGTGGAGATCTTCCGCCGCCTGTCGGGGGAGGCGCCCGTGCTCATCCTCGACGACGTGATGAGCGAACTCGACCTGGCGCGGCGGCGCAAACTGCTTGCCCGCCTGGACGGGGTGCAGACCATTCTCACCTGCACGCACACCGAAAAGGTGCTGTTCGGCAAGTCGGTGAACAAGATCCGCATCGCGGAGGGAAAGATCCGCCGCGGCAGGGCGTGAGCCGTATGTTTTCACAGCGGATGCGCATACTTGTGCCGAGAGGGCAGGATCATGCGCAGGTTTTTTCGCAAATGTATACAGACCGTTCTGCCCGCGGCGTTTGCCGCGGGCTTTTTGCTTGCCGCCTGCGGCGCGGCGGAAACGTTGCCGCGCGGCTGTTTCGTGGGCGGGGTGGATGTCTCCCGCCTCACCCGCCCCGCGGCGGCGGCAAAGGTGAAGTGCGCGCTCGAACGGGAGCTGTGCGGGCGCACCTTCACCATCCGCGCGGGGGAGGCGGAATATGTGTTCCGCCCGCCCGAACTGCGCTGGGAGACCGACCTCTGCGCCGTGCTGCAACGGGTGCGCGAGGGCGGGGCGCATCCCTTGCGCCGCGCCCTGCGCCTTGCCGACGAAGAGGGCGTCCTGCGCCGCATCTGCGCGGATGCCTACCGCACCTCGGCCCCCGCGCGCGTGCTGTTCGATGCCGACGCCGAACAGCCCTTCACCGTCGTGGCGGAGCGCGAGGGGCAGGTCCTGGACGGCGCCGCCCTGCGGAACGCCGTGCGCGCCGCGCTGGACGCGGGGGAAAGCGGGGTCGCTCTCTCGCCGCAGACCGTCCGCCCCGCCTTGACGGAGGCGCGCGTGCGGGAGGGGATCTGCCCCCTCTCTGCCTTTTCCACTTCCTTCAACGCCGCCGCGGAAGGCCGCGCGCACAACATCGCGCTGGCGGCGAAAAAGATCAACGGCACGGTGCTGGGGAAGGGGGAGACCTTTTCCTTCAACGCGGCGGCGGGGCCGCGCACCAAGAAAAACGGCTACCGCGACGCGCCCATCATCTTCGAGGGGGAATTCGTCGCGGGCACGGGCGGCGGCGTCTGCCAGGTCAGCACCACCGTCTACAACGCGGCATTGCTTGCGGGGCTGACCGTCACCGAATACCATCCGCACAGCCTGGCGGTGGGGTATGTGGAACCCTCGTTCGATGCGATGGTCAGCGGTTCGGCGTGCGATCTCAAATTCCGCAACGATACGGGCGGGGAAGTGTATATCCTCTGCCGCGTGTGCGGAGGCAGGCTGACCGTGCGCCTGTACGGGGAGCGCGGCGCCGCGACCTATGTGCGCGAGAGCGTGGTCACGGGCACCATCCCGCCCCCCGAGGCGGAGATCCGCGAAGGAGAGGAGGAAGCGGAACTGCGCGCCGCGCGCGACGGGGTGGAGAGCGTGGGGTATCTGGTGCGGCGGGAAGCCGGAAAGCCGGACGTGCGCATCCTGCTGCGCCGCGACCGCT
Source organism: uncultured Clostridia bacterium (assembly GCA_944341895.1). Classification (GTDB taxonomy): domain Bacteria; phylum Bacillota; class Clostridia; order Christensenellales; family Borkfalkiaceae; genus Borkfalkia. Next base: position 27,962 of record CALVMB010000008.1, on the reverse strand, counting down.
ATGCGCCCGTGCGCGGCATCTACTGTGTGCCCGCCCCGAAAAAAGTTCCGCAAAATCTTGCAAATTCCGAAATCGTATGATAGAATGGTGAAAATAAAGGTCGGCGAGCAGCCGCCCGTGCAGAGGACAAAAGAACAATGGTCATCGTCAAAGAGGTCAAAAGCAAGCGCGATCTGCGCAAATTTGCGCGTTATCCCGTACAACTGTACAAAAATTGCCCGTATTACGTCCCGTCTTTTTATTCGGATGAATTGAAGATCATGGATCCGAAAAAGAATTTTTCGCTTCCGCACTGCGAGGTGAAGTGCTTCCTTGCCTATCAGGACGGAAAGGTCGCGGGCAGGATCGCGGGCATCATCCAGAAAAAGTACAACGCGATCGCGGACAGAAAGTGCATCCGCTTTTCGCGGTTCGACTGCATCGACGACGCGGAAGTCGCGCAAAAACTCATGGACGCGGTCGTCGCCTTCGGCAAAGAGCGCGGCATGGATACCGTGCACGGGCCGTGGGGGTTCAACGATCAGGACCGCGAGGGGCTGCTCATCGAAGGGTTCGACCGCCGCGCGACCTACGCCACCAACTACAATTATCCCTATTATCAGAAACTCATCGAGGGGATGGGGTTTTCCGCCGAAAGCGAATGGGTGGAATACGATTTCAAGATCCCCGAAAAACTGGACGAGCGCATCACGACCATTTCCCGCTACGTGCAGAAAAAACTGGAACTGACCGAAGTCGCCGAATCCAAGCCCATGAAACAACTGATCAAGGAATACGGCTATAAAGCGCTGTCCATGGTCAACGATGCCTATGCGGTGCTGGACTGCTACGTCCCCGTCGAGGGCAAAGAGATGGACAACGTGCTCGATCAGTTCGCCACCATCATCAACCCGCGCTACTTTTCGCTGCTCGTGGACAGGAACAACGAGGTCGTGGGCATGGGCGTGCTCATCCCGTCCATCGCCGACGCGCTCATCCGCGGCCGCGGCAGGATGACCATTCCCACCATCTTCCGCCTGCTCAAAGCCATCAAAAGCCCCAAGGAACTGGAAATGGCGCTGGTCGCCGTGCGCGCGGATTACCAGAAAAAGGGCGTCAACTCGCTCATGATGGCGCGCATCGCCGAAAACATCATCGAGGATAAGATCGAACACGTCGAATCCAACCCCGAACTGGTCACCAACCTCGCCGTGCAGACGCAGTGGACGAGTTTCGAGCGCGAGATCGTCAAGCGCCGCAGCACCTATACAAAACCCATCGAATGAGCCGCTCCGCGGCTGTTGCCCGTTCCCCGAAGGGAGCGGGCATTTTTTGTCGAACGGGAATGTTTCACGGCGAAAAGGTGCTTTTTCCGATTTTGCGCGTTTTTCGTGCAATACACTTGCGCTTTGCGTGAAATTTTGGTACAATGAAAAGAAAAACACCATTCGGTCGGGAGAGGAGCATTATGCAGAGGACGACCATCCGTCAGTTGTATACTTCGTCGGAAACTTACGGCGGCAAAGAGGTTACGGTCATGGGCTGGGCGCGCACCGTGCGCGATTCCAAGGCGTTCGGGTTCATCGAACTCAACGACGGCAGTTTTTTCAAAAACTGCCAGGTCGTGATCGAGCGCGAAACCCTTTCCAATTACGATGAGATCGCGCACCAGAATGTGGGCGCGAGCCTCGTGGTGCGCGGCACCGTCGTCCTCACGCCCGAAAACCGTCAGCCGTTCGAGATCAAGGCGAAGGCAGTCGAGGTCATGGGTACCTCCGCGCCCGATTATCCGCTGCAGAAAAAGCGCCATTCCATGGAATTTCTGCGCGAGATCGCTTATCTGCGCCCGCGCACCAACACCTTCGGCGCGGTGTTCAAGATCCGCAGCGAGGCGGCGTTCGCCATCCATAAATTTTTCAACGAACGCGGGTTCGTGTACGTACACACGCCCATCCTCACGGGCAGCGACTGCGAGGGCGCGGGCGCGATGTTCCAGGTGACCACCCTCGATCTGGACAAGATCAAGGGGGAAGTGGACTACAAAAAGGACTTTTTCGGCAAAAAGGCCAGCCTCACCGTTTCGGGGCAACTCAACGTCGAACCCTTTGCCATGGCGTTTTCCAACGTCTACACCTTCGGCCCGACCTTCCGCGCCGAGCGTTCCAACACCACCCGCCACGCGGCGGAATTCTGGATGATCGAGCCGGAAATGTCCTTCTGCGACCTCGCGGGGGATATGGATGTTGCCGAGGCGATGGTCAAATACGTCATCGGGTACGTCATGGATTCCTGCAAGGAAGAGATCGAATTTTTGAACAACTTTGTGGATAAGGGGCTGATCGAGCGCCTGCAAAACGTCGCGCAGAGCGAGTTCGTGCGCCTCACGTATACGGAGGCCGTCTCCATCCTCGAAAAGGTCAAGGACAAATTCGAGTTTCCCGTGTACTGGGGATGCGACCTGCAGAGCGAGCACGAGCGGTATCTGACCGAGCAGGTGTACAAAAAGCCGGTGTTCCTCACCGATTATCCCAAGGAGATCAAGGCGTTCTACATGCGCCTCAACGACGACGGCAAGACGGTCGCCGCGGCGGACCTGCTCGTTCCGGGCATCGGCGAACTGATCGGCGGCTCGCAGAGGGAGGAGCGCGAGGACGTTTTGCTCGCCCGCATGAAGGAGATGGGGCTGGACCCCGCCGATTACGGGTTTTATCTGAACCTGCGCAAATACGGCGGCACGGTGCATGCGGGCTTCGGGCTGGGCTTCGAGCGCATGATCATGTACCTTACCGGCATTTCCAACATCCGCGACGTGTTGCCGTACCCGCGCACGGTGGGGAATTTGGAGTATTGAGAAAAGGATTCACGCAAAAAGTTTTGAGCTGACAAAACTTTTTGCCGTGAGTGGAAGGAGACACCGCCGTCGCGGCAAGCGCTCCGACGTTTTCTCCCTCGCCGCGCGATGTTTTCGGGGCACGCCTCCATTGGATCGCGCGGCTTCACCCTCTTCCTTTACGCCGCCCGAGCGGCGCAAGGGGAAAAAGCCAAAAGCGTGGTTTTGGCTTTTTCAGAAGGGTTTATTCACGAAAGGATTCACGCAAAAAGTTTTGAGCTGACAAAACTTTTTGCCGTGATTTTGAGGGGAACCCCGAACGGTTTTCCCCTCTGCGGCGCGCGGTGTAAGGGCACACCGCCACCACGCGTGCCGCATTCACCCTTTCCGTGAGCGCTGACGCGCAAATGGGGTGCGCTCCGCGAAAAGCGCGGTTTTCGCTCGTGCAGAGAATTGTATTCACGCAAAAAGTTTTGAGCTGACAAAACTTTTTGCCGTGATTTTGAGGGAGACACCGACGTCGCGGCAGGGGCATCGCCGTTTTGGCGGCGGGATCGTTTTGTTGTTCTTCGGACCGTTTCGTCGGTCCGTAAAATGAAATAAGGAAGATGGATCATGATCAAAATCATCGTTGACGCTATGGGCGGCGATCACGCTCCCGCGGAGATCGTCAAGGGCGCCGTCGCCGCGCTCGCCAAGGACAAGGACCTCAAGGTCGTTCTGACGGGGGACGAAGCGAAGATCCGCGACTGCCTGCGCGCGCTCCCGTATGACGCGGCGCGGCTGGAGATCGTGCACTGCACCGAGGTCATCACCATGGACGATTCGCCCACGGCGGCGATCCGCCAGAAGCGCGATTCGTCGCTGGTCGTGGCGCTGAAAATGCTCAAAGAGGACGACGAGGCGCAGGGCCTCGTCTGCGCCGGGTCCACGGGCGCGGTGCTCACGGGCGCGCTCCTGCGCGTCGGGCGCATCCGCGGCGTTTCCCGCCCCGCGGTCTGCCCCGTTCTGCCTACGGGCAAGGGCGGCAAAGTCCTGCTCATCGACGCGGGCGCGAACGCCGAATGCAAGCCCGCCAACCTCTGCCATTTTGCGATCATGGGCACGGCATATGCCCGTACCATGGGCATCGCGGAACCGCGCGTGGGGCTGGTCACCAACGGCACCGAGGAGCACAAGGGCGATCCGCTCCACCAGGAGGCGCACGCCCTGCTCAAAACATTGCCCGGCATCCGCTTCGTAGGCAACGTGGAAGGGCGCGACATCATGAGCGGGGACATCGACGTCGCCGTCTGCGACGGGTTTTCGGGCAACATCGCGCTCAAGACCACCGAGGGCACGGCGCTCGCGCTCATGAACATCATCAAAACCAACATCAAGGCGTCGTTCATGGCGAAGATCGGCTACGCCCTGTTCATGAAAAAGGCGTTCAAAAAGATCAAAAACGTCATGGATTACAGCAAATACGGCGGCGCGGTGCTTTTGGGCATCGACAAAGTCGTGGTCAAATCGCACGGTTCGAGCAAGGAAGATTCCATCTGCGCGTCCATCCTGCAGGCCAAGGACGCGGCGGCGCGCAAACTGACGGACAGCATCAAGGAAATGCTCGCGGGGCTGGATGCGGAGGCGCTCGGTGGAGAAGGCTGAGCGCGCCGATATCGAGGCGCGGCTGGGCTACCGCTTCCGCGACGAGCGCCTGCTCGAAACCTGCTTCACGCACGCTTCTTATGCGGGGCTGTACGGCACGGAGAGCAACGAGCGGCTGGAATTTCTGGGCGACGCTCTGCTCGGGTTTCTCGTCGCCGAACGCCTGTACGGCGAAGGCGGCGCGAGCGAGGGCGAAATGACCTCCCGCCGCATCCGCCTCGTCTCCGCGCGCCCGCTGGAAGCGGCTGTCCGCGCGGCGGGGCTGGAACGCTACCTGCGCACGGCGGACGGGATCACGGGCAAAAAAGCGATCTCCAGCTTGTTCGAAGCGTTGGTCGCCGGCATCTATCTGGACGGCGGCATGGACTGTGCCCGCGCATTCGCGGAAAAACATCTCTCGCCCGGCAGGGGCGCGGAGCGCAACTATAAAGGGGAATTGCAGGAGTTTTTGCAGGGCGTGCATCTGCCGCTCGCGGAATACTCCGTCGTCGCCCGCACGGGCGCCGCGCATGCGCCGCATTTTACGGTGCGCGCCTCGGGTGGAGGCATGTCCGCCGAAGGCGAGGGCGAGAGCGTGCGCGAAGCGGAAAAACGGGCGGCAAAACGGCTGCTCTGCGCGCTGCGCGCCAAAGGGGAGGAGCACATTGAATTTTAAGAAAGTCGAACTCAACGGGTTCAAGTCCTTTGCGGACAGGACCGAGATCAAATTCGATAACGGCGTCACCTGCATCGTCGGCCCGAACGGCTGCGGCAAGAGCAACGTCGCCGATTCCATCCGCTGGGTGTTCGGCGAACAGTCTGCCAAGACCATGCGCGGTTCGAGCATGCAGGACGTCATTTTCGGCGGCACGCAGACGCGCAAGAGCCAGTCGTTCTGCGAGGTGACGCTCACCTTCGACAACTCGACGCATATGTTCGCCGATCTCGATTACGACGAGGTCGCCATGACCCGCCGCCTGTACCGCAGCGGCGACAGCGAATATCTCATCAACAAACAGCCCTGCCGCATGAAGGACATCGTCGATCGTCTGCACGCCGTCGGGCTGGGCAAGGAAGGCTATTCCATCATCGGGCAGGGCAAGATCGAACAGATCATGAATGCCAAGCCCGAGGATCGCCGTGCCATTTTTGAGGAAGCGACGGGCATTCTGATGTTCAAGTCCCGCCGCCAGGACATCGAGCGCAGGCTCGCCAATTCCTACAACAACCTCAACATCTTTTTACAGCGCATGGGCGAGGTCGAGCACATGCTCGCGCCGCTCGCGCGCCAGGCGGAAAAGACCAAAAAATACCGCGCGTTCTACGACGAACTCAAAAACGCCGAGATCAATCTCTATATTTACAAGCACGACAACGCGGCGAGCGCCCGCGCGCATTTCCGCACCCTGCTCGAAGAGATCCAGGGAGGCATCGACGCGGCGCGCGCCGAGGCGGAAGCGCTCGAACGCCGTTACGGCGAAGCGGGCAGGCGGCTCGCCGAGAGCGATTCCAAATTGCAGGAGCTCAACGACGGCATCCTGCAGTTCACCGTCGAAATGCAGAAAAAGGAAGGGGACGCCAACGTCATCCGCGAGCGCATCTCCTTTTTCAAAGAACAGCAAAAGAGCGACGAGGCGACCGTTTCCGAGGGCGAAGAGCGCCTGGAAACGCTCGCAAAGGAGATCGCGGCGTCCGAAGCGGTTGCCGCCGAACGCGAGGCGCGCATCGAACAGACCCGCCGCGAGAGCGAGGAGATCGCCGCCGAGATCGCGGCGCTTGGCGAAAAACTCTCCGCGCACGAGGCGTGGACGGACGAATCGCGCAAAGACGTGATCGGCAGGCTGGAAAACCTGTCCGAGATCCGCCAGAACATCGGCACGCTGTCCGCCAAAAAGGAAGCGGTGGAGGAGCGCATCGCCGAGATCTTCGCCGTCGCCGAGCGCCTGCGCGGCGAGTGCGAGGCGAACCGGAAGTCCCTCGCCGAATGCGAAGACTGGAAACAGGAACTGGAAGAATACGTCTCCCGCGAGCAGGAACTGCGCGCCGCCAAACAGGCGGACGTGGACGCGCTCGCGCAGAAGGCGGAGGAACTGGGCGAGGCGCTGTTCCACTGCAACGCGCGCATTTCGGCGCTCGAGGACCGCGCCAGGTTTTACCGTTCGGTCAAGGACGAATTCGAGGGCTATAAATTCTCCGTCAAAAAACTCATGGGCGACGCCCGCCGCGATCCCGCCCTCGCGGGACGCATCAAGGGCGTCATCGCCGACATCGTCAAGTGCGACGAAAAGTACGAGGTCGCCATCGAAACGGCGTTCGGCGGCGCCATGCAGAACATCGTCACCGCCACGTCGGACGACGCGCGCGCGCTCATCGAATACCTGAAGCGCAGCCGCGGCGGACAGGTCACTTTCCTGCCCGTGGCGTCGCTCAAACCGCATTACGAGACGGAGTACACCCGCCGCGCCCTCAAAGAGGCGGGCGCCGTCGGGCTGGCGAACGAACTCATCCGTTACGACAAGTATTACGACAACGTCATTTTCAACCTCATCGGCAACACCCTCATCTGCGACAACATCGCCAATGCGACGGCGATCGCCAAAAAATACCCGCACGCCTTCCGCATCGTCACGCTGGACGGCGACGTTATCTCGACGGGCGGCTCCATGACGGGCGGCTCGCGCAACGAGAACAAGGGCAACCTGCTCGCCAACGAGCGCAAGGTCGAGGAAGCGCAGGCGGGCGTGGACGCCGCCAAAAAAGAGCGCGAAAAGATCGCCGCGGCGCGCCTTGCCGCCGAGGAAAAGCGCAAAAAGGCGGCTTCCGAACTGGAAACGCTGCGCGAAAGTTTCCAGGAAGCGCGCAGCAAACTTGCCGCGCTCGCCGAGAAAAAGGCGGCGCTGGAAGAGAAGATCGCCGCCGATTCCAGGGAACTCAAAGTGCAGGAAGACACGCTTGCCGTACTGCACGAGCGCATGCGCGGCATCGATACCGAGTTTTCCACCTCTTCCGAGGGCGAACAGCAGATCTCCCGCTTCACCACGGGCGTGGAAGGAGAGACGGAGCGCCGCCGCGAGGAATACGAAAAACTGCGCTCTTCGCTCACCGAACACAACCTGCGCCAGAATTCGTTGCAGGTGTATGCGGCGCAGTACCGCGCCGCCGCCGAGGCGGCGCACGCCGAGGCGGAGCGCCTCACGCGCGAGCGCGAGGAACTCATCCGCCGCATCGCGGACGCAAAGCAGAACATCGAAAACATCGTCGCCACTGTGGCCGACCTCGAAGATATGGCGGAAAAAGCGGCGCTCACGCCCGAGCGTCAGCGCGAACTCGCCGCGCTTCGCGCCGAGCGCGACGAGCGCCTGCGCGAGAAGGAAAAACTCAACGCCGCCATGGAAAACGCGCTCAGCGAGACCAAGGCGGTCAACGACCGCATCGAGGCGCTTTCCGAACGCCGCCACGCGCAGGAGATCGAACTGACCAAGATCGATTCCGAACTGGACAACCTCGAAGAGCGCATCCGCGAGGAGTACGAAGAGACCTACGAGACCTGTCTCGCGTACAAGGACGAGGCGTTCGACCCCAAGGCGGGGCAGACGGCGGTCAACCGCCTTAAACGCGAGATCGCGGCGCTCGGCGCCATCAACCACAACGCGCTCGAAGAGTACGAGACGCTCAACGCGCAGTACGAGGAGATGACCGCCCAGCGCGACGACGTGCAGAAGGGCATCGACGATACCACCGCCGCGCTCGAAGAACTCAAGGGCGAAATGCAAAAGCAGTTCGACGAGGGCTTCAACCGCATCAACGAAAACTTCAAAAAACTGTTCAAGGAACTGTTCGGCGGCGGCAGGGCGGAGTTGCAGATGGATTATTCCGAATGCGACGACGCGCTCAGTGCGGGCGTGGAGATCGTGGCTTGCCCGCCCGGCAAAAAACTGACCAAGATCTCGCTGCTCTCGGGCGGCGAACGCGCGCTCACCGCGATCGCCATCCTGTTCGCCATCCTCATGCTGCGTCCCATGCCCTTCTGCGTGCTGGACGAGATCGAGGCGGCGCTGGACGAGGCGAACGTGGATAAATTCGCGCAGTTCTTGAAGAAATTCGCAAAGGAAACGCAGTTCATCGTCATCACCCACCGCAAGCCGACCATGGAAAAGGCGGACAGCCTGTTCGGCGTCACCATGGAGGAAAAGGGCGTTTCCAAGATCGTCTCCGTCAAACTTTCCGAAGTGGAGAGCCGCCTGGGCGGGGATACGGTGAATTAAAAAGTTTGCTTTCCGCGGCCGCGCGGCATTCCGCGGGGGCGAGAAAAGTTTGAAATTGCCGCCGCACGCTATTCCGCGCGGCGGCAGAAAAGTTCGGTTTTCCGCGCTATGCGCGGCAAGGGGCAATTATGGGACTGTTCGGCAAGATCGTCGGCGCGCTCAAAAAGACGCGTGACGGCATCGCATCCAAACTCTCCGCGCTGTTCGCGCGCGGCATCGGCGACGATTTTTACGACGAGTTGGAGGAGATCCTCATCTCCGCCGACATCTCCGTCACCACGGCGGAGGACATCGTCGAGCAGATCCGCGAAGAGGCGAAGCGCGAAAAACTCAAGGACAAGGAATATGTCGTCGATCTTCTGAAAGACGTCATCGAGGATACCCTCTGCGAGGCGGAGGTGCCCGAGATCGAATATCCCGCCGTCATCATGCTCGTGGGCGTGAACGGCGTGGGCAAGACGACGACCATCGGCAAACTCGCCAACTACTTCGTGCGGCAGAAAAAGAGCGTCACCGTCGCGGCGGCGGATACCTTCCGCGCGGCGGCGGCGGATCAACTGACCGTGTGGGCGGAACGCGCCAAAGTGCGCATCGTCAAGCACGAGGAGGGGAGCGACCCGTCCGCGGTGGTGTACGACGCCGTTTCCTCCGCCAAGGCCAAGGGCACCGACGTGGTCATCGTGGATACGGCGGGGCGCCTGCACGTCAAGGCGAACCTGATGGAAGAACTCAAAAAGATGGACCGCGTGGTCGGGCGCGATTATCCCGAAGCGCATTTTTACAAACTGCTCGTTCTGGACGCGACGACGGGGCAGAACGCCCTCTCGCAGGCGCGCCTGTTCGACGAGGCGGTGGATCTGGACGGCATCGTGCTGACCAAACTGGACGGCACGGCAAAGGGCGGCTTCGTCATTTCGCTGTGCGGCGAACTCAAGATCCCCGTCCTGTTCGTGGGCACGGGCGAAAAGATGGAGGACCTCGAACTGTTCGACGCCGAGGAATTTACCGAAGGCATTCTCTGAACGGGCAAAAACGCCCGTGACCTGCCCGCGTGCCGCGTGCGGCGGCGGGTAAAGCCGTGCGGCGCGCTCTGCCGCCGCGCGAAGGGGGCACCGTGATCGATCTGAAATTCGAACGGCTGTGGGAGGCGTACGGTCCGCTTCTCACCGCGCACCAACGCGAGATCTGCGAACTGTACTACCGCTGTGACCTCTCGCTGACCGAGATCGCCGAACAAAAGGGCGTTTCCAAACAGAGCGTGTCGGACACGCTCGCCAAGAGCCGCGCTCTGTTGGACGAATACGAACAAAAACTGCAATTCGTCGGGCGCGCGGCGGAAGCCGAAAACAGGCGCGCCCGCACGGCGGCGCTCGTCGCCGCCTTTGCGGATGCGCACCCGCAGTACCGCGCGGAGACGGACGCGATGCTCTCCGCCCTGTCCGAAGCAGAGGCGGACGCGATGTCCTCCGCCCCGTCCGAGGCGGAGGAAAACCAGCAAGAAAGGGGATAGTATGGCACTGTTTTCTTCTCTCTCCGAGAGACTCAACCACATATTTTCCAAACTGACCAAGCACGGCAGGCTGACCGAACTGGAGATCAAGGGCGCCATGCGCGAGGTGCGCATCGCCCTGCTCGAGGCAGACGTCAACATCTTCGTCGCCAAAAAGTTCATCGCCGACGTCTCCGAAAAGGCGGTGGGGCAGGAGATCCTCAAAAGCCTGAACCCCGCCCAGCAGGTCATCAAGATCGTCAACGAGGAACTCATCGCGCTGATGGGCTCTTCCAACGCCAAACTCGAGGTCGCCGACCGCCCGCCCACCGTCATCATGATGTGCGGACTGCAGGGCGCGGGCAAGACCACGCTGTGCGGCAAACTTGCCGTGTACCTGAAAAAGCAGGGCAAAAAGCCGTTGCTCGCCGCGTGCGACATCTACCGTCCCGCCGCCATCAACCAGTTGCAGGTCGTGGGCGGCAAGGCGGGCGTCGAGGTGTTCGAAAAGGGGACGCAGAACCCCGTCAAGACGGCGAAACAGGCGGTGGAACACGCCCGTTCGATGGGGTACGATACCCTCATCATCGATACGGCGGGCCGCCTGCACATCGACGACGCGCTCATGCAGGAACTGGAAAACATCCGCAAGGAAGTTTCGCCCGCCGAGATCCTGCTCACCGTCGACGCGATGACGGGCCAGGACGCCGTCAACGTCGCCGATACCTTCAACAAGCGGCTGGACGTGACGGGCGTCATCCTCACCAAACTGGACGGCGACACCCGCGGCGGCGCCTGCCTGTCCATCAAGGCGGTCACGGGCAAACCCATCAAGTTCATCGGCGTGGGCGAAAAACTCACCGATCTGGAAGCGTTCTATCCCGACCGCATGGCGAGCCGCATTCTGGGCATGGGCGACGTGCTTTCGCTCATCGAAAAGGCGCAGGAGGCGGTCACCGAGGAACAGGCGAAAAAACTGGAAAAGAAACTGCGCGACGCGTCGTTCACGCTGGAAGACTATCTCGATCAGTTCGAATCGCTCAAAAAGATGGGCGGCGCCGCCGCCGTCATGGGCATGATGCCGGGCATGAGCAAACTCAAGATCAAGGAGAGCGACTTCGACGAGCGCAAGATGGAGCGCATGAAGGCGATGATCCTTTCCATGACCCGCAAGGAGCGCGACAAGCCCGAGATCATCAACTCCTCGCGCAAAAAGCGCATCGCGGCGGGTTCGGGCACCACGGTGCAGGAGATCAACCAACTTCTCAAACAGTTCGAGCAGACCAAGATCATGATGAAGCAGATCAGAAGCGGCAAAAAACTTCCGTTCATGCGCTGAGAAAAAAGTGGAGCCTGTCAAGCAAAAATGCTTGACAGGCATTTTTTTGCGCGGTATAATAGGGCGGAAATCGGCAAAATGCCGCAAAGAAAAAATCATCCGACAAGGAGCAATACGACAATGGCAGTCAAAATGAGACTTACGAGACTGGGCGACAAAAAGTCTCCCTTCTACCGCATCGTCGTCGTGGACAGCCGCAAGGCGCGCGACGGGGAGTACATCGAAAAGATCGGGCACTACAACCCGACCTCGCAGCCCGAGCAGATCGTCATCGACGCCGACAAGGCGAAGGACTGGCTTTCCAAGGGCGTGCAGCCGACGGACACGGTCAAGACCCTTCTCATCCGCGAAGGCATCCTCGAAAAGCCGACCAAACTGTCCGCACCGCGCACCAAGACGCGCAAAAAGAAGTAAGCGGCAGAGGTAGCGGACGATGCTGGAACTGGTGAAATTTGTCGTAGAACAGTTCGCCGAGCATAAAGACGCGATCGAGTACCGCGTCGAGGACAAGGGGAACGTCATCGAGATCCTCGTTCTGCTCGACGATGCGGACATGGGCAAGGTGATCGGCAAACAGGGCAAGATCGCCAAGGCCCTGCGCACGCTCGTGCGCTGTGCGTCCGCCAAGGAACACAAAAAATACAATATCGAGATCAAAGAAAAGACGCAAGCGGAATAACATCCCTTGCCGGAGGGAAAATGCAATTTTTCCCTCTTTTTTCTATGGAGAAGAGTATGCGCGAAAAACTCGTGATCGGCGAAGTGCTCAAACCGCAGGGCATCCGCGGCGAACTCAAGATCAAACCCCTTCTGGACGACGCGGAGGATATCCGTTGTTTCCGCACCGTATGGATCGGCGGGGCGGAATACAAGGTAATGTCCGCGCGCGTGGACGCGTCCGCGGCATATCTCATGCTTTCAGGCATTGCCGACCGCGACGCGGCGGAGCGCCTGCGCGGCAAGGAGGTGGAAGCCTCCCGCGCCGATGCGCCCGCGCTGGAAGAGGGCAGGTATTACATCGTGGACATCGTCGGTTGTGCCGTCGTCACCGCGGCGGGAAAACGTCTGGGCACGATCGCCGACGTGATGAGCGCGCACACCGACGTGTACGTTTTGCGCGACGGGGAGCGGGAGGTGCTGTTCCCCGCGGCGGAGGGCGTCATCGAGGCGGTGGACGTGGAAAACAAAATCATCACCGTCAACGAGGCGCGCTTTTTGCAGGTCGCCGTGGAGCAGTAAAGGCATGAAGATCGATATTTTGACGCTGTTCCCCGAAATGTTCGTTCCCATGCAGACGAGCATCTTAGGCAGGGCGCAGAAAGAAAACAAATTGCAGATCAACGTCGTGAACATCCGCGACTACACCGAGGACAAGCACCTCAAATGCGACGACTATCCCTTCGGCGGCGGCGCGGGCATGGTGATGACCGCCCAGCCCATCGGCTCCGCCATCGAGGCGCTCGATCCCGAGCACCGCGCGCGGCGCATCTATCTCTCGCCCAAAGGGGAGACTTTCCGCCAGCACAAAGTGTTCGAACTTCTGCAATACGAGCACATCATCCTGTTGTGCGGGCATTACGAGGGGGTGGACCAGCGCGCCGTCGATCTGTTCATCGACGAGGAGATCAGCATCGGCGACTATGTCCTGACGGGCGGCGAACTGCCCGCCATGGTGGTCACCGACTGCGTGGCGCGGTATGTGGACGGCGTCATCAACACCTCTTCGCTGGTGCAGGAAAGTTTTTCGGAAAACGCGCTCGAATACCCGCAGTACACCCGCCCCGTCGAATACCGCGGGCTGACGGTGCCCGAAGTGTTGCGCAGCGGCAACCATGCCGAGATCGACAAGTGGCGGCGCGAGCAGTCCGAAAAGATCACCCGCGCCAAGCGTCCCGACCTGCTGGGCAAAGACGGGCAATGAAGACGGCGATCGTGTACTGTTCGGTGCACCATAAAAACACCGAGGCGGTGGTGCGCGCCATGGCGCAGGGCAGGGACATCGACCTGTATACCGTGGAGGAAGCGCGGGAAGCCGATCTTGCGGGGTACGACTGCGTGGGGCTGGCGTCGGGCATCTACTTTTCGCGCTTTCACCGCACGCTGGAAGCGTGGGCGCGCGAAACGGATGTTCTGCACGGCAAGGCGGTGTTTTTCGTCTACACCTGCGGGCTTCGGCACAGGGAATTTTCCGCGCGGCTGCGCAAGGCGCTCCGCGGGCAGGGATGTCGCTTTTTGGGCGTGTTCTATTGCCGCGGTTACGATACGTTCGGCGCGCTGAAACTGTTCGGCGGCATCGCCAAAGGGCGCCCGAACGCGCGCGATCTGCGGCGGGCGGAACAGTTTGCCGAAAGCCTGCCCGAGCGCTTTTCGCGCGGCGGCTGAACGCCCGCTCCGCGTGCGCATGTGTGCATGCGTATGGCGCGCAAATTCTGAAATTTCGGGATTTGCAAGGGTGAATGCGGCGCGCGTTATGGCGGCGTGGATAGAAACCGTGAGTAATACTTTCTGAAAAAGCAAAAATCGCACTTTTTGCTTTTTCACCTTGCGCCGCTTGCGGCGTGACGAAAGAGGATGAATTAAAAAACATGCGCGAGCGAAAATCACACTTTTCGCGGAGCGCACCCAAGTTGCCGCACACTTGCGACCTCAGAAAAAGTGTGAACCCGATCTTTCTGAAAAAGCAAAAATCGCACTTTTTGCTTTTTCACCTTGCGCCGCTTGCGGCGTGTCGAAAGAGGATGAATTTGGCGCATTGATCAAAAGGAGAAGCCCTGAGAATGCGCCAAAGAAGGGGAAAACGCGTCGAGGGCTTGCCCGAGCAGTGTTGTCCCCTGAGATCATGGCAAATCGCAGCCGTCTCGTTCGGCGAGATTTGCATGAGGTATTTTTTATGAAACACATCCAATGGTTCCCCGGTCACATGACCAAAGCGATGCGCATGATGGAGGACAGCGTCAAACTGGTGGACGGCGTCCTCGTCGTGCTGGACGCGCGCGCACCGGCGGCGACCTTCAACAAAAACCTCAAAAAACTGTTCGGCGGCAAGCCCGTGCTCTGCCTTCTGAACAAAGCCGACCTCGCCGACGAGCGCAAGACGGACGCCTTTTTGTCCGAATTTGCGCGGGCGGGCCTGCCCGCGGCGCGCTGTATCGCCGCTTCGGCGGGCGCGGCGAAGCAGATCTCCGAAAAGGTCCTGTTCGTTCTGCGGGATAAGATCGCGCGCGACGAGAGCCGCGGCATCGTTCGCCCGCCCAAACTCATGGTGGCGGGCATCCCGAACACGGGCAAAAGCACGGTCATCAACGCGCTCGCCTGCGAAAAGCGGGCGGTCACGGGGGACAAGGCGGGGGTCACGCGCGGCAAGCAGTGGATCCGCTGTGCGGGGTTCGAACTGCTCGATACCCCCGGCACCATGCCGCCCGCCTTCGAAAACCAGACGCTGGCAAAGCACCTCGCCTATCTCGGCAGCATCAACGACGACATTCTGGATATGGACGACGTCGCCCTCGAACTGTTGGGCGAACTGGCGGCCGCGTATCCGCAAAACCTCGCCGAGCGGTACGGCATCGAGGATTTTTCCTCGCCGCTTGCCATGTACGAGCAGGTCTGCCGCCGCCGCGGCTTCGTGCGCAGGGGCGGCGAATACGACTACGAGCGCGGTGCCGCCGCCATCGTGGACGATTTCCGCAAGGGCAGAACGGGCAGGATCACGCTGGAAAACGCCGAGGATTACCGCGGCTTTTTCGGCTGAACGCGCCGAACGGACCGATTGCGCGCCGTGCGGGGCACGCAAGGGGAGAAACCATGAGCGAAGCAAAGGAAAAACGCCTGCGCACCGCGGCGGAACGCGCCGCGTTCGACCGCGGGTTTTTGAGTGAAAGCGTGCGCCTCGTCGCGGGCGTGGACGAAGTGGGCAGGGGCCCGCTCGCGGGTCCTGTGGTCTGCGCGGCGGTCATCCTGCCGCTGGGCGAAGAGGAGATCGTCGCGGGCGTGAACGACAGCAAGGCGCTCTCGGCAAAGGAGCGCGAGCGGCTGTCCGCGCTCATCCGCGAGCGGGCGGCGGCGTACGCGATCTGCCTGCGCGACCATGCCGAGATCGATCGCCTCAACATCCTCGAAGCCACGCGGCTCTGCATGCGGGACTGCATCGAAGCGCTGTCCGTCCGCCCCGACCTCGTGCTGGTGGACGGGAATTTCACGCCCGAAGCGAGTGTTCCCTGCAAAAGCGTGATCGGAGGCGACGCGCTCTCGTACAGCATCGGCGCGGCGAGCATCCTCGCCAAGGTGTACCGCGACGCGCTCATGGACGAATACGACGCGCTGTACCCGCAGTACGGGTTCGCAAAACACAAGGGATACGGCACAAAAATGCACACGGACGCGATCGGGGAGTACGGACTATGCGAGATCCATCGCAGGACATTCACAAAAAAAGTCTTGGCAAGAGCGGCGAAAAACGCGCGGTGAAGTTCCTCAAGGCGGCGGGGTATACCGTCGTCGGGACCAATTACCGCACCCCGTTCGGGGAAGCGGACATCGTCGCGCGGGAGGGAGACACGTACGTGCTCTGCGAGGTAAAGACGCGGGAGAGCGAGGCGTTCGGCACCCCAGCCGAGGCGGTGGGCGCGGACAAGCGCCGCCGCTACGTGCAGATGGCGCGCTGGCTGCAGATGCGCGCGGGCAAAGAGATCAACATCCGCTTCGACGTGCTGGAAGTTTACGGCGAACGCATCGTGCACATCCGCAATGCGTTCGGCGCATGAACCGCCGCGGCAAAAAAGGCGCGGTTTTGCGAAAAAAATGCGTTTTGCGGCGGAAAAATTGTTGCATGCCCCGCAAAAATATGGTAAAATAGCAAAAGACTTCGGGCGGTCCTCTTGCGCAAGGGCGCAACGAACGCTTTGTAACAAGGAGGTAAAAGTCGATGAAAGGGTTGATCGAAGCGATCGAGAAAGAAAATCTCAAAGACACCGTGCCCGCATTCAACGTCGGCGACACCGTCAAGGTGAGCGTCAAAGTCATTGAAGGCACGCGCGAGAGATTGCAGGCGTTCGAAGGCGTCGTGATCGCGAAAAAGAACGGCGGCATCCGCGAGACGTTCACCGTCCGCAGGCTGTCCTACGGCGTAGGCGTCGAGCGTACGTTCCCCGTGCATAGCCCCAAAATTGCGGGCATTACCGTGATCCGCAAGGGCAAAGTGCGCAGGGCGAAACTGTACTACCTGCGCGGCCGTACCGGCAAAGCGGCAAAGATCAAGGAAGTGAAATAAGTTCACGCAAAAGCCCTCCGCACGGAGGGCTTTTTTGCACGCTTTCCGGCGGTAAAGCGCCGCACTTTAGCACGGCATTTTGCCGTGCTTTTTGTTTTTTCGGTGCGAAACTTGCAAAATTTGTTTACATATCGCACGTTTTACGGTATAATACAAGGCAGAGTACCGCCGCGCCCTCGGCGCGGTCGGGGACAAGTCATACGCAAGGCAGGTTCATCATGGCAAAGATCGTCGAGCGCCCGCACAGGCGCTTGCAGGTACGGGCATTTCTGGCTCGCTTTTCGGCGTTTTCCAAGGCGGCGTTCCTCATCGCGCTCGCCGTGCTCGTCGTCGCGCTGTGCACGGCGGGGAGCACCAAATCGGTCGGCAAAGCCTTTTATGCGACGGAAGATACGCCCGTCGTGTTCTATCTCGATTATCAGGACAACGCCACTCTCGAAAAGATCTATGTCAACGTCGGCACCGCGTATGTACCCGCGGGCAGTACGTATACGCTCACGTTCAAGAGCGCGC
Source organism: uncultured Clostridia bacterium (assembly GCA_944341895.1). Classification (GTDB taxonomy): domain Bacteria; phylum Bacillota; class Clostridia; order Christensenellales; family Borkfalkiaceae; genus Borkfalkia. The sequence goes on along the minus strand of CALVMB010000008.1, from coordinate 10,652 downwards.
TGTACAACGGCACGCTGACTTCTTCCAACGGCAAACTTTCGCCGTCGTGGTCTACTTCGTACGGACTGGGCACCGTCACGCTTTCCAATCTTTGGCAGGCGCCCGCCGAAGGGGAGGACACCGCGGAGGCGGTCGGCTCCAACTATAACTGGGTGCTCGCGGTCGACCGCAGCGACAACACTTCCACCGTTTCCACCTCCCGCCGCCTCGTACAGGTCTCCTTTTCGGGGGAGATGTTCGTCAACGAGATCGTGTTCGTCGATTCCAACGACAACGTGATCCCCGCGTATGTGGGGCAATCGGACGTGCGCGCGCTGTACGATGCGGCGGGGAACATCGGCAAATGGGACGAAGGATACCGCGACTGCTTTGCGCGCCAGACCAACGGCGAGGAACGCCTCGTCGACGGCGACGGCTATTTTGCGGGCTCCACGCCGTATACGAATTACACGCAGGACGAAATGCTCACGCTCATGCAGATCGACAACATCCTGCTGGGCAACCGCGCGGTGGAGGGGACGTTTGTCGCGGATACGGACAACGGCCCGCTCGCGGCGCTGTTCCCCCTGTTGGGCGTGCTCATCTTCGGCAAGAGCCCCTTCGGGCTGCGCTTTTTCTCCGCGCTGTTTGCGGCGGGGGCGGTGCTGCTCGTCTATTTGTTCCTGCGCGACGTCTTCCGCCGCGGGGAGCAAAAGCACAACGGCTGGGCGCTGCTCGGCGCCGCGCTGTTTGCGGGCGGCGGCCTGCTCCTTTCGGTGGGGCGACTGGGATTGAGTTATTCTCTGCTCGCCTGCCTGCTCGTCGGTTCGCTGTGGAGCATGTTCCGCTTCTTTGCGTACGGCATCGACCGCGAACGGCCCGCGCGTTCGGCGTGCAACGTGCTGACGTCGGGCATCCTGTTCGCGCTCGCGTTCTGCGTCGATCCCAAAATGCTGCTCGCGGCGGTCGGCATCGTCGGGCTGTTTATCGCGGGCGCCGTGCGCCATGCGCGCAGGAATGCCGCCGCGGCGGCACAGATCCGCGCCGAACTGGACGAAAAGAACGCTTCCGAGCGCTCTGAAGAGGTGCTGTACCGCAACATCGAAGAGGCGGAAGGCAAAGAACGGGCGCTCCGTTCCGAGGCAGTCTATCAGAACAAACTCATCTATCTTCTGTTTTTCGTTTCCTTTGTCGTGGGGACGGTGCTGTTGTTCGCGCTGACCGCTCTGCCGCTGTATTCGACGTACGCGCGGCTGTACGATCCCGACCCCGTCGCGGGCACGATGAGCATCTTCACCCTGCTCGGCAAGGCGTTCAAGGACAGTTTCGCGGTCGGGAACGTCACCGCGTATTCGGCGGGGAACGCTTCTTCCGCGTTCGGCTGGCTGATCGCCCTCAAGGGCGCCACGCTGTTCGCGTCCGAGTCCCCGTATGTGCGGCTGAACGCAAACAGCAACGTGTTCATGGCGTTCACGGCACTGCTCGCCTTTCTCTTCCTCACGGTGTATGCCGCGCTGTATCTGGCAACGGGCAGGAGCCGCAGCGCGTACAACACGCCGTACACGGCGCACATCCTGCGCGCCTATGCGGTGCTGACGGCGGGGCTGCTTTCCGCGCTGCTGCCCTATGCGTTCGTGAGCGCGAGCGCAGTGGCGAGCCTGCCGTTCTCGGCGCTGTGGCTCGCCTATATCCCGCTCGCGTTCTACACGGCGTATGTGCACGACGGAAGCGCCAAACGCCGCCTGTTCGGCAGATTCGGCATGAACGCGACCGCCATCGCTCTGACGGTGTGCATCGTCCTGTATGCCGCGACCTTTATCCTGACCTTGCCCGCGGTGTTCGCCTTCCCGTTCCCTGCGGCGGCGAGCGCGGCATGTTACGGCTGGATGAGCCTGCAAAACAACGGCTGGTATCGCTGAATGATTCCCGCGCGCGGTCTCCGCGCGCGGGGCTTTTCTTTCTGTGCGCGGTCTCCGCGCGCGGCTTTTTTGGTGCGCGCCCGCGGGCGCGCCACGCAAATCGAACGAGAGGGGAGATATGATCTCAAAAATCATGAGTTTTGCGCTCTGCGGGCTGGACGGCGTGCCCGTGGAGGCGGAGACGGACATCAACAGCGGACTGCCGTCCTACGAACTGGTCGGCCTGCCCGATGCGGCGGTCAAAGAGAGCCGCGAGCGCGTGCGTTCCGCCATCAAGAACACGGGCAGAAAATTCCCCGTGCAGAAGATCACCGTCAATCTCGCGCCCGCCGACCTGCGCAAGGAGGGCGCCTATTTCGATCTCGCCATCGCGATCGGCATCCTCAAAGCGAGCGAACAACTCGCGGGCGCCGACTGCGGCGGCATCGTCTTTCTGGGCGAACTCTCGCTGGGCGGCGCGCTCCGCCCCGTCGCGGGCATCCTGCCCCTTCTGATCGCCGCCAAGGCGCGGGGCTTTACCACCTTTGTCATTCCCGCCGCCAACGCGCGCGAGGCGTCCTACATCGAGGGCGTCACCACCTATGCCGCGCCTTCGCTGGGCGCCGTGCTCGATCACCTCACGGGCATTGTGCCGCTCGCGCCCGTCGCGGCGTCGTCCTATCGCGCGGCGCAGGCGCAGTACCGCGCCGACCTGTCCTTCGTCAGGGGACAGCCTGTCGCCAAGCGCGCCGCCGAGGTCGCCGTTTCGGGCGGGCACAATCTCTTGCTCGTCGGGCCGCCCGGCACGGGCAAGACCATGCTCGCGCGCTGTCTGCCCACCATCATGCCGGACATGACCTTCGACGAGGCGCTGGAAGTGACCAAGATCCATTCGGTCGCGGGCGTGCTCGGCGGCGAGGGGATCGTCGCCGAACGTCCGTTCCGCACCCCGCACCACACGGCGACCACGGTGTCGATGTGCGGCGGCGGTTCGCACGGCGTGCGCCCGGGCGAGATCAGCCTCGCGCACAACGGCGTGCTCTTTCTGGACGAAATGCCCGAATACCATCGCGCCACGCTCGAGGCGCTGCGCCAGCCGCTGGAAGACGGGTGCATCACCGTCACGCGATCGGGCGGCGCCGTCACCTTTCCCGCCAATTTCATGCTGTGCGCGAGCATGAACCCGTGCCCCTGCGGCAATTACGGCAGCGCGGACCGCGTGTGCACGTGCACACCTGCGGCCATCCGCAAGTATCGGGACCGCATCAGCGGCCCGCTGCTCGACCGCATCGATATCCGCGTGGAAGTGGATTCCGTCCGCTACGACGATCTGACGAGCGCGGCGCGGGAGGAAAGTTCGGCGGCGGTCAAGGCGCGCGTGGAGCGCGCCCGCGCCGTCCAGCGCGAGCGGTTCGCGGGGACGGGACTGCGCGTCAATGCGGACATGGGCGAGCGCGAACTGCGGCAGCACTGCGCCCTTTCGCCCGAAGGCGACGGCATCCTGCGCCTATCCTTCGAGCGGCTCAGGCTTTCCGCCCGCGCCCGCGCGCGCATCCTCAAAGTGGCGCGCACGATCGCCGACCTTGCGGAAAGCCGTGACATCCGCCCCGAACACGTCCTCGAGGCGGTCTCGTACCGCCAGAGCGACGGCGACGCATGAGAGAGGGAAACATGCCTTACACCAAAGAAGAGCGTTCCGCCATCTGGCTGGACAGTTTCGGCATCGACTATGCGCGCAAGGCAAAACTGCTCGCGTCGCACACGCCGTATGCGCTCGCTTCACAGTTTCTTTCGCTGCGCGGCGAGATCTGCGCCGCGGTGGGAGAGGAGCGGTGCGCCGCCATGGAAGCCTCCCTGCGTTCGGCGCAGTATTACGGCGCGCTCGAGCGCTCGTATGCCGAAAAGGGCATCGCCTGCGTCACCTATTTTTCCGAAGGGTATCCCGAAGCGCTGCGGGACATTCCCGATCCGCCGCTGGTGCTGTACTGCCGCGGCGACGTGTCCCTGCTGGGCAGGCGGAAGTTTTCCATCGTCGGGTCGCGGCATACTTCGCCGCACATTCTGCGCCTGACTGAACGGTACGCGCGGGAACTTTCCAAAGCCTTTGTCATCGTTTCGGGCATTGCCGACGGCGGAGACGCCGCCGCGCTTTCGGGCGCGCTGGAGCGGGGCGGCGCGATCGCCGTGCTCGCCTACGGGTTCGACTTCGTCTACCCCGAATGCAACGCGGCGCTCCTGCGGAAGGTGGAGGAGCGCGGGCTCGCCGTCACCGAATACCTCCCGCACGAAGAGCCGCGCGGGTTTCGGTTCCCCGCCCGCAACCGCATCCTCGCGGCGCTGGGCGAGGGTGTGCTCGTGGTCAGCGGCGGCATGAAAAGCGGCACGCGCAGCACTGCCGAACATGCCTATCAATACGGCAGGGACGTGTTCGCCTTCCCGTATGCGCCCGGCGTTTCTTCGGGCGCGGGGTGCAACGCGCTGCTCAAACAATACGCAAAATTGGTGGACGATTTAGTTGACATCGCCGCCGTTTTTGGTATAAACTTGACCGAAACGGAAGAAATTTCCCTGACGGACGCCGAACGCGCCGTCTTTGCCGCCGTGCGGGAAGGGGAGGCGCACATCACCGAGATCTGCGCCAAAAGCGGGCTGGACGCCCTGCAGGTCAACCCCGTCCTCACGATGCTGGAAATGAAAAATCTGATCGTCGCCTGCGGCGGGAACCGCTATGCCGCGCTCAAATGAGCGCAACGCCGCGAGGAGGAACAAATGGATCTCATCATCGTCGAATCGCCTTCCAAGGCAAAGACCATCGCCAAATACCTCAAGGGCAAATACCGCGTGGACGCTTCGGGCGGGCACGTGCGTGATCTGCCCGAAAAGCGGCTGGGCGTCGACGTCAAAAACAACTTCGAGCCGACGTACGTCGTCAGCCCCGATAAAAAGCAGGTCATCGCCCGCCTGAGCGACGAGGCGGCAAAGGCGAAAAACGTCTACCTCGCCACCGACCCGGACCGCGAAGGGGAGGCGATCTCCTGGCACCTCAAAGACGTTCTGCACCTCGAAGAGGGCAAGACGCACCGCATCGAGTTCAACGAGATCTCGCCCGCCGCGGTCACCCGCGCGCTCGAACATCCGCGCGAGATCGATTATAACCTCGTGGACGCCCAGCAGGCGCGCCGCGTGCTCGACCGCCTGGTCGGCTACAAACTTTCGCCGCTGCTTTGCAAGCGCATCCGTTCGGGGCTGTCGGCAGGGCGCGTGCAGTCGGTGGCGCTCCGCCTCATCGTCGACCGCGAGCGCGAGATCCGCGCCTTCGTGCCCGAAGAGCACTGGGACATCACCGCGGAACTGCAGGATATCCCCAAACAGTATGCTCCCTTCAAGGCGCTGCTTGCCGAGCGCGCGGGCAAAAAGTTCGTGCCCAGAAACAAGGAAGAGGCGGACGCGACGCTCGCCGCGCTGGACGGCGGAAAGTATATCGTTTCCGACATCAAAAAGGGCACGGCAAAATCGCATGCGCCCGCGCCGTTCACCACGTCCACCCTGCAGCAGGACGCCTCCAACAAGTTCGGCATGACCTCGCCGGACGTCATGCTCGTGGCGCAGCACCTGTACGAGGGTATGGACCTCGAAGGGGAGGGGCACGTCGCGCTCGTCACCTACATCCGTACCGACTCGGTGCGCGTCTCCGCCGAGGCGCAGCAGAAGGCGCGTTCGTACATCGCCGAAAAGTTCGGACAAGACTATGTGCCCGAAAAGCCCAATTTTTATAAATCCAAAAAAGGGGCGCAGGACGCGCACGAGTGCATCCGCCCCATCGACGTTTCCCGCACGCCCGAGAGCCTCAAAGGGGTGCTGGACCGAAAACATTATAATGTATATAAACTCATCTACGACCGCTTCCTCGCATCGCAGATGAGCGAAGCGCTGTACAACAGCGTGCAGATCAAGATCAGAAACGGCGACTACGGCTTCAAGGCGAGCGGCAGAACGCTCAAATTCGCGGGGTTCACCGCCGCCTACCAGGAAGTGAAGAAGGAGGACGAAGAGGGCGAAAGCGGCAAACTGCTGCCCGATCTTGCGGAAGGGGAGGAATTGTCCCTGTGCAAACTCGGCGCCGAACAGAAGTTCTCCAAACCGCCGCTGCGCTATACGGACGCGTCGCTGGTCAAGGCGATGGAAGATAAGGGCATCGGCCGCCCGTCCACCTATGCGTCCATCATTTCGGTGCTCAACCGCCGCAAGTACGTGACCAAGGAGGGCAAATACATGGTGCCCACCGAGGTCGCCTTCGAGATCACCGACCTGTTGATGAAGTATTTCACGGACATCATGGACGTCGGGTTTACCGCGCACATGGAAGATCTGCTGGACGGCATCGAGGAGGGGGGCGACTGGCACAAGATCATCGCCGATTTTTACCCGCCCTTTGCCGAGAAACTGCTGTTCGCTTCCAACGACGGCGACGAAATGACGGACATCCTGTGCGAAAAGTGCGGCCATCCCATGATCCGCAAAAACGGGCGGCACGGCAAGTTCCTCGCCTGCTCCAACTATCCCGCCTGCTCCAACATCAAGAGCGAGGGCGCGGAGATCACCGCCACGCCCTGCCCCAAGTGCGGCGCGAACATGGTGGTCAAGAGCGGCAAGTTCGGCAAGTTCCTCGCCTGCCCCAACTATCCCGACTGCGACGCGACTCTTCCGTACGAGTGCGAGGTCTCCAAGGAAAAGTGCCCGCAGTGCGGCTCGTACATGATCTACCGCAAGGGCAAGAACGGCAAATACCTCAGTTGCCCCAAGTGCTCTATTTCCCGCCCGATCACCGAGATCGCGGGCGTGTGCCCGGTGTGCGGTTCGCCCACCCGCCGCATGAAGAGCAAGGCGGGCAAGATCTTTTACAGTTGCACCAAATACCCGACCTGCAAGTTCATGAGTTGGGATATGCCTACGGGCGAAAAGTGCCCCAAGTGCGGCAAATACCTCGTCCGCAAGGCAAAGCAGATCAAGTGCTCCTCCTGTTCCTATACCCGCGAGGCCGAAGCGGCAAAAGAGGACGGCGAGGTCTGATCGGAAAACGGCGCGCCGCCCCCTTCGGGCGGCGGTTTGTTTTTTTGGGCGCGTACCGCGCCGCCGCGGAGCACGGAACGGTCTGCCCGAAAGCGGCAAAAAATTTTTCCCCGCCGCGGAAAAATTGTTGACAGCGCGGCACGCGCCGCGTATAATAGGTTTAGCACTTTTTATTCAAGAGTGCTAACATTTGCAAACGGGAAGTGCCAAAGCGGAGGAGAGGAATGGCAGAGGGAAAGCAGGTCACCGTCGTCGGCGGCGGGCTCGCCGGGTGCGACGCGGCGTATTATCTGGCAAACCGCGGCTTCCGCGTGCGGCTGGTCGACTGCAAGCCTGCGGCATGTTCGCCCGCGCACACGGCGGAAGGGTACGCCGAACTGGTGTGCAGCAACTCCCTCAAAAGCAACGACGTGTACGGCAACGCCTGCGGACTGCTCAAAGAGGAGATGCGCCTGCTCGGTTCGCTCGTCATCGAGGCGGCGGACCGCACGCGCGTTCCCGCGGGCGGCGCGCTGGCGGTGGACAGGGACGCGTTTTCGGCGTATGTCACTCAAAAATTGCGCGCGCACCCGAACGTCGAATGCGTCACCGAAGAGGTGAAGACCCTTCCGCAGGGAGATGCGATCGTGGCGACGGGCCCGCTGACGCTGGACGCGCTCGCCGCGGACATCCGCGCGCATACGGGCGGGGCGCTGTATTTTTACGACGCCGCCGCGCCCATCGTCTCGGCGCAGAGCATCGACCGTTCCAGGACCTTTACCGCCGACCGCTACGGAAAGGGGGACGGGGATTACATCAACTGCCCGATGAACAAAGAGGAGTACGAGGCGTTCGTCGACGCGCTTTCGGGCGCCGAACGCGCGCTGGTGCGCGAGTTCGAAAGGCGGGACGTGTTCGAAGGATGCATGCCCGTCGAGATCATGGCGGCGCGCGGCAGGGATACGCTGCGCTTCGGCATGATGAAGCCCGTCGGGCTGTACGACGAAAACGGGAAGCGCCCGTACGCGGTGGTGCAGTTGCGCAAGGAAAATTGCGCGGGCACGGCGTACAACCTCGTGGGGTTTCAGACCAATCTCAAATTCGGCGAGCAGAAGCGGGTGTTCTCCATGATCCCCGCCCTGCACGATGCGGAATTCCTGCGCTACGGCGTCATGCACCGCAACACCTTTCTGGATTCGCCGCGCGTGCTCGCGGAGGACCATTCCCTGCGCGGGAGCGGGGTGTATTTCGCGGGGCAGATGACGGGCGTGGAAGGGTACGTCGAGAGCGCGGACAGCGGGCTGGTCGCGGCGATCAACCTGGCGCTGCGCCTGTGCGGCGCGCCGCCCGTCGCGTGGGACGATACCACGGTCACGGGCGCGCTCGCGCGCTACGTCTGCACGCCGAACGAAAATTTCCAGCCCATGAACGCCAATTACGGGATCCTGCGCCCGCTCGATACGGCGGTGCGCGACAAGGCGCTCAAAAAACGGCTGTATGCCGAGCGTGCGCTCGCGAAGGTGCGGGCACTGCGGCAGGAGATCGAAAGCACATTGTGCGCGGGTCCGCGCGGCTGATCGCCGCGGGCGGCGCACCGGACGAGCCCGCTTTTGCGGGTCGGCGCGCGCGGCGCGCCAAAGGAGAAGTTATGCCGGAATTCAGAGGGACGACCATTTGTGCCGTCAAAAAGGACGGAAAAACGGCGATCGCGGGCGACGGACAGGTCACCATGGGCGAATCGGTGGTATTCAAGAGCAGCGCGGTCAAGGTGCGCCGCATTTACGGCGGCAAAGTCGTGCTGGGCTTTGCGGGTTCGGTGTCGGATGCGTTTTCGCTGTCCGAGCGGTTCGAGGGGATGCTCAACAAGTTTTCGGGCAACCTGATGCGTTCGGCGGTGGAACTTGCCGAACTGTGGCGCAACGACAAGATGGTGCGCAAACTCGAAGCGATGATGATCGTCGCGGATAAGGATATGCTGCTTCTGATCAGCGGCAACGGCGAGGTCATCGAACCGGACGGCGGCGTGTGCGCCATCGGCAGCGGCGGCAACTATGCGCTCGCGGCGGGCCGCGCGCTGTTGCAGGAGACGGACGAATCCGCCGAAGAGATCGCGTACAAGGCGCTCAGGATCGCCAGCGAGATCTGCGTCTATACCAACGACCATATCACGGTCGAAGTCGTATAAAGATCCGCCCCTTTTTCTTGCGCGGGCGAACGTGCCGCGCGGGAGACGACGGCAGGATGCGCCCGCCAAGGCTGCGGGCAGGGAGGAGACTCATGAATCATCTTTCACCCAGACAGATCGTCAACGAACTGGACAAATACATCATCGGGCAGGACGAAGCCAAGCGCGCCGTCGCCATCGCACTGCGCAACCGCTACCGCCGCAGCCGGCTCTCCGAGGCCGACCGCGAGGAGATCACGCCCAAAAACATCATCATGAAAGGCCCCACGGGCGTCGGCAAAACGGAGATCGCAAGGCGGCTTGCCAAACTCGTCAAGGCGCCCTTCATCAAGGTGGAAGCCACCAAATACACAGAAGTCGGCTACGTCGGCAGGGATGTGGAGAGCATGATCCGCGATCTCGTGGAATGTTCCATCCGCCTCGTGCGCGAAGAGAAGATGAAGGAAGTCGCCGTCCGCGCCGAGGGCACGGCGGAAAAGAAGATCCTCGCCATTTTGTCGGACGCGAAGAAAGCCGAGCGCGGCGAACTCGCCAAAGAGGTGTTCGAGGCGAAACTTGCCGAAGACCTGCACGCGGGCAAGTACAACGATTTCCAGATCGAACTGGAAGTGGTGGATGCGCCCAAGCCCATGGAGATCGTTCCGGGCGGCGCCGAGATCAACATCGGTTCCATTTTCGGCGACATGCTCCCCAAAAAGAAAAAGCGCCGCAAAATGACGGTGAAACAGGCGATGCAGCAGATCATCGCTGAGGAATCGGATAAACTCATCGACGACGAGGCGGTGCATACCGAGGCGCTCTCGCGCGCCGAGGAGCAGGGCATCATCTTCATCGACGAGATCGACAAGATCGCGGGCAAGGCGAACCAGGGTGGGGCGGACGTCTCGCGCGAGGGCGTGCAGCGCGATATCCTGCCCATCGTCGAGGGCTGCACGGTCATGACCAAGTACGGCCCCGTCAAAACGGATTTTATCCTGTTCATCGCGGCGGGCGCTTTCCACATCTCCAAAGTTGAGGACCTCATCCCCGAATTGCAGGGGCGTTTCCCCATCAACGTGGAGTTGCAGAGCCTGAGCAAGGACGATTTCGTCAAGATCCTCACCCAGCCGCAGAACGCGATCACCACGCAGTACGGTAAACTGCTGGGCGTGGACAACATCGATCTCAAATTCACCGAGGACGCGATCGAGGAGATCGCGGGCATTTCGGCGGACATGAACGCGACCAGTGAGGATATCGGCGCGCGCCGCCTGCATACCGTCATGGAATACCTGCTCGAAGATATTTCCTTCAACGCGGGCGGGGATTATCCCACCGTCACGGTGAACATCGATAAAAAATACGTCGACGAGCACCTCGAAAAGATCATCAAGAACAGGGATCTGAAGAAATATGTGCTGTAAAGGATTCACGCAAAAAGTTTTGATCTGACAAAACTTTTTGCCGTGATTGGAGGGGAAACCCGAACGGTTTTTCCCTCTGCGGCGCGCGGTGTAAGGGCACACCGCCACCACGCGCGCCGAAATCAGGTTCACGAAATT
>CALVMB010000007.1 GCA_944341895.1 uncultured Clostridia bacterium | reverse complement strand
ATGCTCGCTTCCGGTTCGGTGCAGGAGGTCATGGACCTCGCGCTCGTCGCGCACCTGTCCACCCTCAAAGCCAAAGTACCTTTCCTGCACTTCTTTGACGGCTTCCGCACCTCGCACGAAGTTTCCAAGATCGACGTCATCGACTACGACGAGATGAAAGCGCTCGTCGACATGAAAGACATCGACGACTTCAAGAGCCGCGCACTGAACCCCGAACACCCCATCCAGAAAGGCACCGCCCAGAACGGCGACACCTACTTCCAGAACCGCGAGACGGCGAACAAGTACTACCTCGCCACCCCCGCCATCGTGCAGGAGATGATGGACAAGGTGTCCGCGCTCACGGGCAGGAACTATCACCTCTTCGATTACTGCGGCGCGCCCGACGCGGAAAACGTCGTCGTGATCATGGGCAGCGGCGCGGATGCGATGGAAGAGACCATCAACCGCATGAACAAAGAAGGGCACAAGGTCGGCCTCGTCAAAGTCCGCCTGTACCGCCCGTTCGTCGCGGACGCGTTCGTTGCGGCTCTGCCCAAGACCTGCAAAAAGATCGCGGTGCTCGACCGTACCAAGGAACCCGGCTCGCTGGGTGAACCTCTGTACCTCGACGTGTGCTCCGCGCTCTTCGAAAAAGGCGTTTCCAAGATCAAAGTGGTCGGCGGCCGTTACGGCCTCGGTTCCAAGGAGTTCAACCCCTCCATGTGCTACGCGGTGTACAAGAACCTCGAGCAGAAAGAGCCGAAGAACCACTTCACCGTCGGTATCTACGACGATCTGACCAACACCTCCCTCGACTTCTCCGAAAAATACGATGCGGCTCCCGAAGGCGCGATCTCGTGCAAATTCTACGGGCTCGGCTCGGACGGCACCGTCGGCGCGAACAAGGATTCCATCAAGATCATCGGTGACCACACCGACATGTATGCGCAGGCGTACTTCTTTTACGATTCCAAGAAATCGGGCGGCATCACCGTTTCGCACCTCCGCTTCGGCAAGACGCCCATCCAGTCCTCCTATCTCATCGACAGCGCGGACTTCGTCGCATGCCATAACCCGTCCTACATCACCCGCTATGACATGCTCGCGGATGCCAAGGACGGCGGCAAGTTCCTGCTGAACTCCCCCTGGAACACCATCGAGGAGCTGGAAAAGAACCTGCCCGCGAAGGTCAAACAGCAGATCGCCAAAAAGCATCTCAAATTCTACAACATCGACGCGATCAAGATCGCGCAGGAGATCGGGCTGAACGGCAAGACGAGCACCATCATGCAGTCTGCGTTCTTCTACATCAACGACTCCATCATGCCGTACGAGCAGGCCGCCGACTTCATGAAGAAAGCGGTGTACAAGAAGTTCTCGCGCAAGGGCGAGGCGGTCGTCAACATGAACTATGCGGCGATCGATTCCGCCAAGAGCGGGCTGGTCGAAGTTGCGGTGCCCGCCTCGTGGGCGAACGCGACGGAAGGCGCGCCGATGGCGGCCGTTGCGGATGACAAATACTTCAAGGAAGTCGTGCATCCCATCCTCGTGCTCGAAGGCGACAAACTCCCCTCCTCCGCGTTCAATGCAGACGGTTCCGTGCCCGTGGGTACGACCAAATTCGAAAAACGCGGCGTCGCGGTCAAGGTGCCGAAGTGGGTCAGCGAAAACTGCATCCAGTGCAACCAGTGCTCCTTCGTCTGCCCGCACGCGTGCATCCGCCCCGTCGTCATCGACGATGCGACCGAAAAACCCGAAACCTTCGTTACGAAGCCCACGACCGGCCTCAAAGGCACGCAGTTCCGCATGCAGGTTTCTCCTTTGGACTGCATGGGCTGCGGCGTCTGCGCAAACGTCTGCCCGGGCATGAAGGGCAACAAGGCGCTGGTCATGGTCCCGCTGGAAGAAGTAGCCGACGCCGACAGCAAGAACTGGGAGTTCTCGCAGGAAGTCAAACAGGCGGACACCTCCTCCATCAAACGTTCCTCGGTCAAAGGCAGCCAATTCAACCAGCCGCTGTTCGAGTTCTCGGGCGCGTGCGCGGGCTGCGGCGAGACGCCGTATGTCAAGGTCGTCACGCAGATGTTCGGTGACCGCATGGTCATCGCCAACGCGACGGGCTGCTCCTCCATTTACGGCGGTTCTTCCCCGACCTGCCCCTACACCGTGAACAAAGACGGCCACGGCCCCGCATGGGCGAACAGCCTGTTCGAGGACAACGCCGAATTCGGCTACGGCATCAACCTCGCGTACTCCGCACGCCGCAACAAACTGGCGTCCGAAGTTGCCGCGCTCGCTGAAAAGTGGGCAGACTTTGCCGAAGGTAAAGCCGCCTGCGAAGCATGGCTCGCCGGCAAGGACGATGCGGAAGCGAGCAAAGCCGCCGCGGAAGCGCTCGTCAAGGCTTGCGAAGGCTGCAAAGACTGCGGCTGCGACTGCGACGCGCTTTGCAAAGAGATCCTCAAAGCCAAGGATTGCCTCGTCAAGAAATCCGTATGGATCTTCGGCGGCGACGGCTGGGCGTACGACATCGGCTACGGCGGGCTGGACCACGTGCTCGCTTCGGGCGAGGACGTGAACGTGCTCGTGCTCGACACCGAGGTGTATTCCAACACGGGCGGCCAGGCTTCCAAGTCCACCCCGACCGGTTCGGTGGCGAAGTTCGCTTCTTCGGGCAAACGCGTCAAGAAGAAGGACCTCGGCATGATGGCGATGAGCTACGGCTATGTGTACGTCGCACAGGTGGCGATGGGCTCCAACAAACAGCAGTTCCTCAACGCGATCATCGAGGCGGAAAAATACCACGGGCCTTCGCTGATCATCGCGTACGCGCCCTGCATCAACCACGGCATCAACATGAGCAAGAGCCAGGACGAAGAGAAACGCGCGGTGGATTGCGGCTACTGGCAGTTGTACCGCTACAACCCCGACCTCAAGGACGAGGGCAAGAATCCCTTCACGCTGGACAGCAAGGAGCCCGCGGGCGGCTACCAGGAATTCATCCTCGGCGAGACCCGTTACTCCTCGCTCAAAAAGACCCAGCCCGAAGCGGCGGAAAAACTCTTCAAGGAAAACGAAGAAGAGAGCATGGCTCGCTACGAAGGGTACAAGAAACTCGCAAACAAAGAATAATGCGGGCAATGTAAACGGCAAAAAACGGATATGCTTTCGGGCATATCCGTTTTTTTGTTTGCGGGAGGCAAAATTTCTGCGCAACCCCTTGCAATTCGGCGCGCGGGCGTGTATAATAGGAATATGTTTCCGAACAAATGTTCAAAAAGGAGGACGCCATGGAAAGTGCGGAACGCCTGCTCGACGGGCTGAACGAACGCCAGCGGGAAGCGGTGCGATCGACCGAAGGATATGTGCGCGTGGCGGCAGGCGCGGGCAGCGGAAAGACGCGCGTGCTGACGCTCCGCTACGTATACATCGCCAAAATGCTGGGCGTGCCGCCCGAGCATATCCTTTCCGTGACCTTTACGAACAAGGCGGCGTGGGAGATGCGCAAGCGCATCCGCACCTATATGCCGGACGAGGACGGCGGCTGGATCCTGACCTTTCACAGCGCCTGCCATAAGATCCTCAAACAGGACATCGGAAAACTTTCCTACCCTGCCAACTTCATGGTGCTGGACGAGGAGGACCAGAAGAGCATCCTGCAGTCGATCTACGACGAGCACGGGCTGACGCTGCGCGATTTCTCCTTCAAAAAGGTGCTGGACGCCCTCGAAGTGTACAAGGCGCGCGCGCCGTACGTGCCCTTTCTGACCGACCCGCACCGTGCCGTGCAGGCGCCCTGCCTGCCCCGCGCCGATGAACACGGGAGCATGGATTTTATCATGCGCGAGTATCTGCTCCGCCAGCGAAAGAACTTTTACCTCGATTTCAACGACCTTATCCAGTTCGTGCTGTATCTTTTGGACAACGACGCCGCCCTGCGCGAAAAGTGGCAGAACCACTTTGAATACATCCAGATCGACGAGTTCCAGGACGTGGCGGGCGACGAGTACAAACTGGCGAAAGTGCTTTCGGAAAAGCACAAAAACCTGTTCATCGTCGGCGATCCCGATCAGACTATCTACTCGTGGCGGGGCGCGGACGTGCGGTTTTTTTTGAATTTTGACAAGAATTTTCCGAACACGCAGACCGTCGTTCTCGATACCAATTACCGTTCCACGCCCGAAATTTTGGGCGCGAGCAACAGCCTGATCGCGCACAACGTGCAGAGGCTCCCCAAGCGCCTGCGCGCGGTGCGGCCGAGCGGGAACAAGCCGTGCTACTTTCACGCGCGTTCGCGCAAGGAAGAGAGCGAGTGGATCGCCGCCGCCATCCGCGGCATGCACGAGAACGGCACGCCGCTGGCGGATATCGCCGTGCTGTACCGCGGCAATTACATGTCCCGCCCCATCGAAGAGGCGCTCGTGCGGCAGAACCTGCCCTACACCGTGTACGGCGCGACGGCGTTCTATCGGCGCAAGGAGATCAAGGACGCGCTCGCCTACCTGCGCCTTTTGGTGTTCGCGGACGACCTCTCCTTTTTGCGGGTGGTGAACGTGCCCGCGCGCGGCATCGGCAAGACGCGGCTGGAACGCCTGCGCGGCTATGCCGCCCTGCACGGCGGCACGCTGTTGGACGCCCTGCGCGCCAATGCGGGCGACGCGCTGTTCTCCTCCTCCAAAGCGGCGGCATTTTTAGAGGTGCTGGACGAAGCGAAGCGCTACGCCGCCGAACACGACATTGCGGACACCCTCGACCACATCTTGCAGACGAGCGGCTACACCCCCTACCTGATGCTGTGCGGAAACCAGGAACGGCTGGACAACCTGAACGAACTCAAAGGCTCGGTGCGCGAGTACGTGGATTCGGCGGGGGAAGAAACGGACGCGGAGACCTATCTCAACGGCATTTCCCTGCTTTCCGCCGCCGACGAGCAGGACGCGGACGACCTCGTGAAACTGATGACCGTGCACACCGCCAAGGGGCTGGAATTTCCGTGCGTGTTCGTGTGCTGTCTGAACGAGGGCATGTTCCCCTCCCGCAAGATCCGTTCCAAAGAGGACATGGAGGAAGAGCGGCGCGTGGCATACGTCGCGCTGACGCGCGCCGAAAACGAGTTGTTTCTCTCGGACGCGGAAGGGTTCGACGCGCAGGCGCGCGGCGAACTGTATTCCTCGCGCTTTCTGTTCAACATTGACAGCGGACTTTTGGACGCGCAGGGGTACCGTTCCAAGGAATTTGAGCAGAAGTCGCGCCGCTACATCCGCGAGACGGAATGCGCGATGGGCTGTTGCACCCTCGAAGAGGAACGCACACAGACCTTTGCGGCGGGCGATCGGGTGCGGCACCCCCTGCTGGGCGCTGGGACGGTGCTGGCGGTGGAAAACGGCGCGTACACGGTGGAATTTGCGGGCGGAAAGACGCGCTCCGTCGCCGTGCGCTCGGACATCCTCATCCCCTATTATCCGCCGCGCGACGAAAAGGACGGGGAATAACGCCGCAACGCCGCCGCACGCCCGCAACGCGATACACCTGACAAGCCGCAACGCCGCCGCGCGTTCCGCGCGGAATCGACAAACCGACGCAACATTTGCGCCCGCACCGTTTCGGTGCGGGCGCATGGTTTTTATCAAGGCGTTTTTTGAAAGTAAAAGCGCGGGCAAACGCCCGCGCTTTATTTTTGTACTGCGTTTATTCTGACTTATGCCTGCATACTGCTGTAATTCGTATACAGAGTCGAAACAGCCGCTGCATCGAGTGCACTCGTCACAAGCAAGGTTTCACCGGATACACCTTCCAACAAGTCGCAACCAAATGTCTTAACGCAATTCAAGATCTCCTCAACAACATGCGCAACCGTGCAGTTCGGGGATGATGCCCCTGCTCCGTCTGCAAGCGTGAAATCCCACACAGGAGTGGTTCCTTGAATAATAGCTGCCTGAGTGCCGTTGCAATAGAAAATAATGTCACCGCTTGTTGTAAGCGTAACCGTCACCCAACCGGAATTTCCCTTGAAATATTCAGCCAGCTCAACCGGCGAAGGCGTCGCATTGGAACTCGGAATCGAACCTGAAGTGTTCGCATAAGCATCCAAACAAGCTAAGGTGACATCAATTTCCCAAATTGTACCGATTGCAACGGCCGCCCAATGATCCGATACCGTCGAGGTAAGATTAAAGGAAACAGACATACCGGTCTCGCTTACACCCGAATATGCATCCGCAACATACGCATTTGCACCGTCAAACGTCGCATCGACTGCATCATAAACACTCACAGCGTCCAGCCCCGCCAAAAGCGCCGACGTATCAAGCGTTTTATTTTTATAAACATATGCATCCGAATCTTTATATGCTTCCAAAATCGCGACAGCCTGTTCAGCAGTCACCGCGTTAGTCATGTACAAGTCTTCGGTCCTCAACCCATAAGCAAAGAGCAAACCGCTTTCAGATGCCGTGCTGAGCATGATATCGACAAAGTTTTGTACTGTATGTGTTCCGATCTGATCTGCCGCAACATACTTAACGACCAAAACACCGTTTCGATAGAAGCAAATCGTCCCATCCGTCGCAATCGAAACAGTCACGAACACAGGATTTGCAATCAAAAACGCATTCCAACCTGCTCCGTTTTGAAGGCCTACCGAACCTTTTGCAGGAACCAAATTTGCTCCCCAATTGCTTGTATCATCGGCACCTTGATAGGACCACGGATCGATAGCGCACATTGTAAGTTTCAGGTTGTTTTCATCAGTTGCAGAAAGCCCTTGCAACATGATAGCCGTCCACTCATTGCTTGATTTATCCGCTTCTGCCAGCCAGAACGAAACGGCTATGCCTTTCTTCGTTGCTTCGGCAAATTTTCCTGTTTCATATCCGACAGAAAGTGCAGAAGTCACCGCGCCGTCTTTGGAACTTAAAACACCTACGCCGCCGAGTTCGCTTGCATACAACATGACATCGACAGACGAACTCAAATCGCACAAATAAAATGTCACTGTCACAACGCCTACATTCGTCGTTGTCAATTCCGAAATATTGTTCGTAATTGCAGCGTTAACCAACGCTTCATATTCCGAAACATCTACGGAATAGGTATATGAAATTTCAAAATCATTAGCGTTGATTGCATCGGCTCCGACAATAAACACTTTGTTTTCATTAGCAAGAATTACATTGAGCGACTGCAATTCAGCAAGTGTTTCTTTATGTCCACAACCGCTTGTTTTGCATTGTTTATAAATATCTCCGCTTGCAGCATCGATTTGTGCTTCGTCGTAATCGTGGCCGGGTGCGGAAATATAAATGCTGTCGACCTGCGTCACATCCGTTTTGCCCGTTCCTGCATCCTGGCTGTTCACCTTGAAGATCTCGTCGCAGGCAGAACAGGTCCAGTACTCGTTCCAGCCCGCTTCCGTGCAGGTTACCGTTTTTGCCTCCGTCTTGACCAAGGTATGATCGATCTTAGGGATCTCCACGCCCGTGACGGTGATGGTGACCTGCGTCGCGCCGCCGCTCGCCGTGACCGTGCAGGTCATCGTCTTGGAGCCTGCCGCCGTGCAAGTGGCGGGAACAACATTCGATTCCGTCCATGTATCCGAAGCCGTCAATTCGGGAAGCGTGACGGTGATGCTCGTTCCGCAGCCGTAATGATTCGAACAGCCGATCGTATCCGTGCTGCCCGCCGTTTTATATTCCGCTTCGGTGTACGTAATATTGCCGTACGTATGCGCCGCGACGGTGACCGTCAGCGTGAAGGTGTCCGCGCCGTCCGCCGTCAACGTAAACACATAGGTGCCGACGGTAGCGAACGTGAATTCATCGGAAAGCGACGTCAGCGCGTCAGGTTCCGCGTCCCCGATCTTATACGATGCGCTGAGCACCGCGCCTTCGGTAACGCTCGCCTCATAATCGACTGTCGTTCCGACGCAGACGGGAACGGTAGTACCGCTCGTCATAGAAGCGTCGTCCACCGTCAGGCTGATGACGGGGCGCGTTTTGACGGTGACGGAAACCGTCTTGCTTTCGGCGCCTTCCGCGGCAAACGTGAACACATAGGCGCCCGCCTCGGAAATGGTGACGGGCGTGCCGCTCGTGACGGTCAGACCGCTCGCCGCCGCGTCGTTTTTGGTGTATGTGACGGTGACTGCCGCATTTTCGGTCGCCGAATAGGTGAACGTGACCGATTCGCCGACAAAGATCTCGGACTTGTCCGCGCTCGCCGTGATGACGGGCGTCGCGGGCGTGACCGTCTTTTCGGTGACGTTCAGCGTCTTGCTGACGTCTTCCGCGCCCTCCGCCGTGAACGTGAACACATAGGTGCCCGCCGCACTGGGCGTGAACGTCGTACCCGTAAAGGTGACCGCCTCGCCGCCGTCCTTTTTATAAGTGACGGAAACTTCCCCTTCCGTCGCCGAATAGGTCACGGTGACCGTTTCGCCGACTTCGACCTGCGTTTTGCTCAGCGCAGCCGTGATGACGTTTTTCTCGCCGTCGCCGCAGGCGGCAAACAGGCAGAGCGAAAGACCCATCAACAGCGTGAGGCAGAGCGTGAGCAGGCTCCATTTTCGCTTCATAGACCCCTCCTTACAATTTGGGCGCCCATAGGCGCTCGATTTGGCGGCTGATAAAACGCGTTTGGTTGCAAACGAAGTTTGCAACCTGTTTTTATACATAAAAACAACTTTTTCAGCCTGACTCTATTATAAAATACGCGGACGGGAAAGTCAATAGCCTTTCGGAAAGTTATCGTTCGCTTAAAACAAAAAACCGTGAGCATGGGTCACGGTTTTGCAGATCGAAATATTTGCAGAAAATTACAGGCTTAATAAATAATAGATGATGCCGACCGCCGTGCCCGACAGAACGCCGTAGACGATGATGGGTCCCGCGACGACAAACATTTTTGCCGCCAAGCCCGTGATCATACCCTCCGCCTTGAATTCGAGCGCGGGGGAACACACGCTGTTGGCAAATCCCGTGATGGGAACGATGGAACCTGCGCCCGCCGCCTTGCCGATGCGGTCGTATACGCCCAGACCCGTCAGAAGACAGCCGAGAAAGATGAGCGCCATGGACACGGCGCCCGCGAGTTCGTCGCCCTGCAGATGCAACAGGTAGGAAAACTCGATGCGCAGGAACTGCCCCACACAGCAGATGAGCCCGCCGACCAGAAAGGCGCGCAGGCAGTTGTGGAAATGCTTGGTCGGCGGCGCAAAAGAGCGCACATAGGCAAGGTAGTTTTCGTTTACCGTGTTGCGCAGGAGCGCGGAATCGCCCTTTGCCGCACTGTTCTGCGGCTCACCCGCCCCTTGTCCGCCGCCTTGCACGGTCGAAGAGTTGGCATTGCTTTCAGGTTGCGTCTGCATTCGAATCACCGTCCCGCACGGCGCGCGGGAAAAAGGCGCCGCATAAACTTTCGCGCTCGTCGCGGCCGCGGACGCCGTCGCCGTATACGCGCACTCGCTGTTTCATGCCCTTAGTGTTGCCCATCGTGCGGCATTTTATGCGGCGGTGCAGAACAGAAAAAGAGCCGCGGGCGGCGGCTCTTTGTGTGAAATCGATTCAGTCGTTTCAAGCAGCCCGCGCAAACGGCCGCAAAGCGGCGCCCGAAGGCGGGAGGCGGGTTCAGCCCTTTTCCACAAAGGAAAGGACGTTGGCGTACAGGTCTTCCCTGTCCGCGACGGCGGTAAAGCGCACGGGCTTGTCGCGCAGGCCCGCGAGACTTGCGGGCACCTTCATCGCCGTGGCAATGTTGAGGTGCTTGATCGCCTTGAACGAATCCTTGATGTCGTTGCCCGTGATGGCGTACATGACGTCCTGCGGGAACTTGTACGGGCTTGCCGTGGAGACGACGACCATGGGGGCGCCGTCCTTTTTGTTTTCCGCCATGTACACGGAGGCGGCGTACATCGCGCACGCGGTGTGCGTGTCCATGGGGTACTGGTACTCTTCAAAGAAATCGTAGATGGTCTCCACCGTCTGCTCCTCGTCGCAGAAATCCGCCCAGAACTCCTGCTGCATGGCTTCGAGTTCATCCTCGTACAGGCGGTACATCCCCTCTTCGGCAAGTTTCTGCATGCGCATGGAGACGCGCACGGGACTGCGTTCGGCAAACTCGAACAGCAGGCGCTCGAGGTTGCTGGAAATGAGGATGTCCATGGACGGCGACATCGTCTTATAAAATTCGCGCCGCTTGTCATACACGCCCGTGCGGAAAAAGTCGGTCAGGATATTGTTTTTGTTGGATGCGCAGATGAGTTTTCCGACGGGGAGCCCCATGCGCTTGGCGTAGTAGGCGGCGAGAATGTTGCCGAAATTGCCCGTCGGGACGGCGAAATTCACCTTGTCGCCCAGTTCGATCTGCCCCGAAGAGACGAGATCGAGATATGCCGAAAAATAGTAGGCGATCTGCGGGGCGAGCCTGCCGAAGTTGATGGAGTTCGCCGAAGAGAGGATATAGCCGCGTTTTTTGAGGTCCTCGCGGCAGTCCTCGTCCGTGAAAATGCGCTTGACGGCGGACTGGCATTCATCGAAATTGCCGCGCACGCCCAGCACGTTCACGTTCTTCCCCTCCTGCGTCGCCATCTGCAACTTCTGCATTTTGGAGACGCCGTCATGCGGATAGAACACCATGATCTTGACGCCTTCCGCGTCCTTGAACCCTTCGAGCGCCGCTTTGCCCGTGTCGCCGCTGGTGGCAACGAGGATAAGGATCTGCTCTTTGATGCCGCTCAAGTCGCAGCCCTTGCGCAAAAGATAGGGCAAGAGCGTGAGCGCGAGGTCCTTGAACGCGCATGTGGGGCCGTGGAACAGTTCGAGCATGTACAGCGACGTATCGATCTTGACCAGCGGCGCCGCGTCCCCTTCCTCAAATTTGCCGTATGCCTTTTCGCAGGCGGCTTTGAGTTCTTCGAGGTCGTAATCGTCGAGATATTTGTACAGGACGGCCGCCGCGCGCTCGGCATAACTCATGGGCAGCATGGCTTCCAGTTCTTCTTTGGAAACGGGCGGGAAGGTCTCGGGAACGAACAGACCGCCGTCGCATGCGATGCCCTGCGCGATCGCCTGTGCGCCCGTGACGCACTCGCCGCCGCGTGTGCTGATAAACTTCATAATTCCTCCTGCGGCGGCCGAGGCCGCGCCACTTTGAAAAACGGCGCGCGGCAGCGCGCCGCACGCTTTACAAAAAGGTTGCCCTTCCCGCTTTGGCGGGAAGGGCGGCCGCTCTTTACAGATATTTGGCGACGAAGTCGGGCAGTTCATCTTTCGCGCAACTGCACGTCACGTAGACCGTGAGGTTGTTGTCCGCCGAGATCTTGTCGAGCATGTAGTAGAACGCCGCCATGTCCTTGATCTCTTTGCCCGCGATGCGCGCCGCGCCGTCGATGAACAGGTATTCGTTGTCGTGATTGGCGGCGACGACGCCCTTGATGAAGCCGATCAGCGCTTCTTCGCCCGCGACCTGGAAATCCTGCGTATCGATGAAACGGACATCCCTGTGCAGATCATACATGTACCGTTTGGTATTGGTGATGAATATCAGGTGCCCTTTGGCGGTTGCGACTTTGTTGTTTGCCTCATCGATTAAGATCTTCGTCTTGCCGGTGCCTTTGGGCCCGTAGATAATTTTGATCATGGAAACCTCCGTTTGATAGACTTCTATGCTTCTATTTTAGCGTATTTTTGCGCTACTTTCAATACATTTGCCGAAATTTTTTCAAAAAAATTATGAAAAGTTCAGCCTTTTTTCAGCCTGCCGAACGCGACGAATTCGCGGTGCTTGTCGCGGTCGATCTGGCGGATCATGTTGTCCAGTTCGTCGTCGCCCCAGATGCTGTTGCGGCCCGCGGCGTACTCGCTGTCGATGATCTCCTTCATCTTCACGACCAGTTCGTCGCGCTTGTCGATCTTGTGATCGTCGGGCAGGAAATAGTAGTCGTTGATCCAGTAGGCGATGCCCGCCAGACCGCTGGCGTTGTTGATGGAGACGCGCGCCGGCCTGCCCAGGATCTTTGCCGTATCGAAGATGTTGTAGATCTCGGGGTCTTTGAGCATGCCGTCCGCATGGATGCCCGCGCGGGTCGCGTTGAACGCGCGCCCGACGAAAGGCGTCGTGGGCGGGATGATGTAGCCGAGTTCTTCCTCGAAATAGCGGGCGATGTCGGTGATGGCGGTAAAGTCCATTCCGTCATCGGTGCCGCGCAGCGAAGCGTATTCGATCGCCATCGCTTCGAGCGGGCAGTTGCCCGTGCGTTCGCCGATGCCCAGCAGCGAGCAGTTGACCGAACTTGCGCCGTACAGCCATGCCGTGGTCGCGTTGGTGACCACCTTATAAAAATCGTTGTGTCCGTGCCATTCGAGCAGCGCGCTGGGCACTTCCGCATGGTGGTGCAGGCCGTACACGATGCCCTGCACGCTGCGCGGGACGCTGGTGCCCGGATAGTTGACGCCGAAGCCCATCGTGTCGCACATGCGGATCTTGACGGGGATGCCGCTCTCCTTGGAAAGTTTCATCAGCGCGTTGGCAAAGGGAACGACGAAGCCGTAGAAATCGGCGCGGGTGATGTCCTCAAAGTGGCAGCGCGGCTTGATGCCGTGCGAGAGCGCGCTCTTGACGATGCCGAGGTATTTGTCCATCGCCTGCGCGCGGGTGAGGTTCATCTTTTTGAAGATGTGGTAATCCGAACAACTGACGAGGATGCCCGTCTCCTCCACGCCCGCCTCTTTAACCAGTTCGAAGTCCTTTTCGTTGGCGCGGATCCACGTCGTGATCTCGGGGAAACGAAGCCCCAGGTCCTGGCATTCTTTGAGCGCGCGGCTGTCCTTTTCGCTGTACAGGAAGAACTCGCTCTGGCGGACGATGCCTTTCGGCCCGCCCAGGCGCGCCATCAGCTTGAAGATGTCCACGATCTGTTTGACGGTGAACGGCGAGGTGGACTGCTGCCCGTCGCGGAAAGTCGTGTCCGTGATCCAGATCTCCGCGGGCATGTTCATGGGAACATGGCGGTAGTTGAACACCGTTTTGGGGATCTCGTCGTACGGATAGATGTCGCGGAACAGTTCAGGTTCGGCGACGTCCTGCAATTCGTAATGGTATTTATCTTCTTCGAGAAGATTTTTGCCTTTGTCGAAATAGATCACTTAAAAGACCTCCTTGACAAACGACTCGATGCGGTTCAGCCCTTCGGCGATGTCTTCTTTGGAGATCGCGTAGGACAGGCGCACGCATTCGTCGTCGCCGAACGCGATGCCGGGAATGACGGCGACGCCCTTTTCGAGGAGCATATCCGCCACGTCCAGCGAGCCGCCGATCTTGCGGCCGGCATAGCGCTTGCCGTACAGGCCCTTGACGACGAGCATGATATAGAAGGCGCCGTCCGGTTCGATGCAGTCCAGCCCCGGGATGGAACGGATGCGCTCGATCATGAATTTGCGGCGGTCGTTGAACACCTCGCGCATGGCGACCAGTTCGTCCTCGCTTCCCTCGAGCGCCGCCAGCGTCGCATACTGCGAAATGCTGGTCGGATTGGAAGTGGCGTGGCTCTGGAAAGAATCGATCGCTTTGGCGACGTCTGCGGGCGCGGCGAGCCAGCCGATGCGCCAGCCCGTCATTGCATACGTCTTGGAAACGCCGTTGACGATGACCGTCTTTTCTTTGAGCGCCTCGCTCGCCTGCGCAATGGAGAAGTGCCTGACGCCGTCGTAGATGAGTTTGGAATAGATCTCGTCCGAAAGCACCCAGATGCCCGCCTCTTCCACCACTTTGCCGATGGCGCGGATCTCCTCTTCGGTGTATACCGTGCCCGTCGGGTTGGAGGGAGAATTGAAAATGAGCATCTTCGTTTTCGGCGTGATGGCCTTTTTGAGGTCCTCGGGCGTGATCTTGAAATGGTTGTCCTTATGCCCCTCGACGAACACGCTCACACCTCCGCAGACTTTGACCACTTCGGGATAGGTGAGCCAGTACGGCGCGGGGATGATGACCTCGTCCCCCTCTTCGACGAGCGCGAACATGGCATTGAAGATGGAATGCTTGGCGCCCGAAGAGACGATGATCTGCGAGGGCGCATACACGAGGCCCTGCTCCTGCTCGAATTTTTCCGCGATCTTTTTGCGCAGCGCGGGAAGCCCGGACGAAGGCGTGTATTTTGTATACCCCTTGTCCAACGCGTCCTTGGCGGCGTCAATGATGTGCTGCGGCGTGTTGAAATCCGGTTCTCCCGCCCCGAAACCGATGACGGATTTGCCTTCCGCCTTCATCGCCTTGGCTTTGGCGGTGATGGCAAGGGTCAGAGAAGGAGAGATGGAAGAGATCCTCTTGGTCGTATTCATGTTCGTTTATACCTCGGTATACAACAAAAATTTTTTGTTTCGGATGGTGATCATGCGCCCGTTCCCAGCCTGCGCGCAGGCAGCCGCACGGGCGGCGCCGCACGTGAAATGCGTTCAATCCTGCTCGGAAGAGAGGCGCGCCTCCCTGTCCGCGATGGCGAGCGCGTCGAGCATGGCGCCGATATCGCCCAGCATGAACAGGTCGAGGGAGTACAGCGTCAGCCCGATGCGGTGATCGGTGACGCGGTTTTGCGGGAAATTGTACGTTCGGATGCGTTCGCTGCGGTCGCCCGTGCCGATCTGGCTCTTGCGGTTTTCCGCGTAATCGCTCTGATACTTGGAGTTGAAATGGTCGTATAAGCGGCTTTTGAGCACCTTCATCGCCTTTTCGCGGTTCTTGATCTGCGAACGTTCGTCCTGACAGGTGACCACGATGCCCGTGGGCAGGTGGGTGATGCGGATGCAGCTTTCCGTCTTGTTGATGTGCTGGCCGCCCGCGCCGCCCGAACGGTAGGTATCGATCTTTAAGTCCTTCTCGTTGATCTCCACCTCGACGTCCTCCGCCTCGGGAAGCACGGCGACGGTGACGGTGGAAGTATGCACCCTGCCCTGCGATTCCGTTTCGGGAACGCGCTGGACGCGGTGCACGCCGCTTTCGAATTTGAGTTTGCTGTACACGCCCTTGCCCGAAACGGTGAACACGACCTCTTTCATGCCGCCCAGTTCGGTCTCGTTCACGTCGATGAGTTCGGTCTTCCAGTGCACGGACTCGGCATAGCGGCAGTACATGCGGTACAGGTCGGCGGCGAACAGGCTCGCCTCCTCCCCGCCTGCGCCGCCGCGGATCTCCACGACGACGTTTCGGTCGTCGTTCTTATCCTTGGGAAGGAGCAGGATGCGCAATTCGTTTTCCGCCTGCGCGAGTTGTTCCTTGCAGGCATACCCTTCCTCGGTGAGCAGGTCTTTGAGTTCCTTGTCCGTCTCCGATGCCGCCGCCGCGAACGCCTCGTTCATCTCGCGCTCGATGCGCTTGTATTCGAGATATTTTTCCGCCGTTTCGGCGATGTCCGCGTGCTCCTTGGCGCACTGCGTCCAGCGCTCGGGCTTGGCGATGACGGCGGGATCGGACATCTCTTCGGACAGTTTGCGGTAGCGCGCGAGGACGTCTTCCAGTTTCTTGATCATAGCCGCCCGCCCTTACAGCACCGCGCGCACGTAGCGTTCGACGCCGCCATAGTCGCGCGAGATCATGGTGTAATCGAATTTTCCGAACAGTCTGACGATCGCCTGCGCCTGTCCTTCGCCGCACTCCATGAGCAGCGTGCCGCCGCGCACGAGGTGCTTGGGCGCTTCTTTGGCGAGCCTGCGGTAAAAATCCAGCCCGTCGGGACCGCCGTCCAATGCCGTATGCGGCTCGTATTCGCGGATCTCGCGCTGCAGACGCTCGATGTCGTCCGAGGCGATGTAAGGAGGATTGCACACGATGATGTTGAACTTGCCCCTGACCGCGGAAAAGAGGTCGCTCTCGATAAATCTGACCGCGACGCCGTTCGTATTTGCGTTTTCGGCGGCGACTTCCAGCGCGGCGGCGCTGATGTCCGACGCGGTGACCGTCACCTTTTTGTCGCGCGCGTTCGCCGCGACGGCGACGGCGATGCAGCCGCTGCCCGTGCAAAGATCGAGGATCTTATCCCCTTCTTCCGCCGCCTTGACCGCCATTTCGGCGAGCAGTTCGGTCTCGGGGCGCGGGATGAGCACCCGTTCGTCCACTTTGATCTTGCAGCCGTAAAATTCGGTGTCGCCCAAAATATACCACAGCGGCCTGCCGCGCAGGCGCTCGGCGGCGATGGCGTCCATCGTGCGCACCTTGGAAGGCGCGAGCATGGTGTCGCAGGCGGACAGATCGCTCCGCGCGACGCCCGTCTGCAACGAGACGAGCCACTCCGCGTCGCTCTCGTCGATGCCTTGCTCGGCAAACGCCGCTTTGAGTTCCTCGGTGTACTTGCGCACGCTCCGCGAGACGACGAAATCGGTCTCGGGCACGGAAGGGTCGGCGTCCATCGCCTCCACCTGCTTAAACGCCGCAATGGCGACTTCGAGCATGTCGGGCGTGGGTTCGCGCGTGGTCAGTTTCTGCAAGGCAAACCCCGGCGCCTTGATGGGCAAAAAGATCTTGCTCTGCGTCTTTGCGAGAAGTTTGAGCACTTCGTACGAAAGCCCCGCCACCAGCGGCAGGAACAGAAGTTTGACGCCGAACTCTGCCATATATTTGAGCACTTCGTTGGCGATGCCGTCGAAGGAATCGCGGAACAGCCAGTTGACCACCGAATAGACGATGATGCTGACCGCCATGACGAGGAACAGGAAGGTGGTGCCGCAGCGGTCATGGATGCGCGAGCACTGCCTGGCGTTTTCGGGGGTGAGTTCCAGCCCCTTTTCGAAACAGGTGATGGTCTTATGCTCGGCGCCGTGGTACATGAACACGCGGCGGATATCCCGCATCAGCGTGATGACGACGATATACAGGATAAAGATGACGAGGCGGATGCCGCCCTGTGCGAAGTTATACCCGATAGTGAACCAGAGCCGCTCGGGAAAGAGCAGTTTGGACAGCCACAGCGGAAGCGCAACGAACAGCCCGACCGCCAGCACGATGCCCAGCACGGTGGCAAACACCGAAATGACGGACATCAGATTGACGTGCAGTTTCTTTTCGCACCATTTTTCGAAGCGGGAAGGTTCGCCCTCGTCGCCGTACACCTCCGCGCTGCGCATGAGGATCTTGGACCCGCCCACCAGCGACGCGACGAAGTTGACGACGCCGCGCAGGATGGGGATCTTGGAGCAGATCCGCATGCCTTTGGAAGGATGCAGGCGGCGGCTTTCGACCTGGATGTTGCCCTCGGGATCGCGCACGGCGGTGGCATATGCCGTTTTGCCGCGCATCATCACCCCTTCGAGCACCGCCTGCCCGCCGATGTAGGTACGCTTGCTTTTTTTGTTTTTTTGTTTGATTTGCTGTTTTTCGCCCATGAAAACTACCGTTTCTCCGCAAAACGCGGAGCAAAATATGATCGTTGTACCGCCAAAAAAAGAAAAATCAGCCCTAAGCAAAAACTTAGAGCTGACACACACTGACTAAATGCCGTATCTCTTTTTGAACTTATCGACCCTGCCGCCTGTATCTACGAGTTTCTGCCTGCCTGTGAAATAGGGATGGCACTTGCTGCAAATATCCACTTTGATGGTATCGCCTTTTTTCGTGGAACCCGTTTTGAACGTCGCGCCGCACGCGCACGTCACGGTGACCTCGTGATAGTCGGGATGAATGTCTGTCTTCATAACTTCACCTCTCCTGCGCTTACTCTCTTAAAATCAAGATGCTCACATATTATATATGATTTCGGTGCGCAAGTCAAACTAAATTGCGCCACTTTCAAAAAAATTTTGCGCCGCCCCGCCGGCGGAAAGGCTTTGCCCCAATGTGGGCGAATCGCTTGCAAATTTTTTACGATTGCATTATAATGGCTACCACAGAATTCTCGGGCGGGTACGTTCCGCCCCCGTTTTGAGGAAGGCCATGAAGATCTGGAAAGTCCTTGCACCCGGCACCATCGCCGCGGAAGAGCGACCGGACAACATTCAAACCGCTACCCAGGCAAAAGTCAAGGTGACAAAACTGCTCCTTTCCCCCGCCGATCTGCGCGTGTACGCGGGGAGCGCGCCCGCGTACCCCGTCATTCCCGGCCGCTTTGCCGTCGGCGTCGTCAGCGAAGCGGGGACCGAATGCGTCGCCGTGGAAAAGAACACGCACGTCTATCTCAACGATATGGCACCCTGCGGGCAATGCGAACAGTGCATTGCGGGCAAACCTGAAAACTGCGTGCGCGTGCACGTTGCGGGCACCGACTGCGACGGGTATCTGCGCGACTTTATCGTGACGGACGAATCCAACCTCTCCCCCCTGCCGCCCTCCGTTTCGGACGAAGAGGCGCTGTTCATCGGCATCGTGTCCATGTGCGAGGCAGTCATCGACCGCCTGAACGTATCCAAGGGCATGCACGTGGCGGTGTTCGGCGCGGGCGAGATCGGCAACATCCTCTCGCAACTGCTCATCTACCACCAGGCGGTGCCTGTCCTCATCGACGAGGACGAGGACAAACTCAAAGCGGCGGCGGGCTGCGGCATCTATTATACGTTCAAAGCGGACGAGACGCTGGGCGAGAACATCGCGCGCATCACGGGCGGACGCATGGCGGCGGGCAGCGTGTTCAACAGTTACGGTCCGCTCGCTCCCGAACTGCCCTTCATGGCGACTGCGGCGGGCGGAACCGTCGTATATACGGGATTCGGGTTCCCCGAACGCACTGTGCAGCTGAAAGCCGCGCAGGACAAACGCCTGACGCTGACGACGGTGACCAACGACTATACCAACAACGAGGCGGCGATCAACCTGCTCGTGAACAAAGCGGTCAACCTCGCCCCCTTCCTGCAACGCAAAAACCGCATCGCCGACCTCGAACAGATCCTGCGCGAAGAAAAGGATCACATGCAGGCACACGGTTACGCACGTTGCAGCGTGATCGATATGCTGTGAGCATCGGGCGGAGCAAAACGGAAACATGCGCAAACTGCTGAAACTTCTGACGAGCAAGTTTTTGCTCGTCTGCTTTTTACTCCTGATCGAGATCGCGCTGCTGCCGACGATCTACTATTTTATCCTGTTCAATTCGAACAGCGTGCTGTTCATCTCGCTCGTCGCCGCAGTGATGGTGTTCGACTTCTTTCTTATCCTGTATATCGTCAACGCCGAGATCAACGCCGAATACAAGGTCGCCTGGCTGGTCCCCATCCTGTTCATCCCGCCAGCGGGCGGATTCCTGTACCTGACCCTGCGCCGCCGCAAGATGCCGCGCCGCATGCGCAACCGCATCCGTTTCCGCTTTGAAGGAATGGAGCATCTGTTCTACCGACAGGACGAAGCCGTTCTGCGGCGGTTCGAACAGCACAGCGAACTGGCGGGCTTATGCGCCCGCGCCGCCTATGCGGACGGGCACCTTCCCGCCGCCGACTGCGTCGAGGCGGTGTACTTCCCCTCCGGCGAGGAATATTGCGCGCGGCTGATCGAAGAACTCAAACAGGCGCAGAAATTCATCTTCCTGGAATACTTCGTCATCGCGCCGGGCAAACTGTGGAGCGCGGTCCTTGCCGCGCTGGAAGAACGCGCCGCCGCGGGCGTGGACGTGCGCGTCATCTACGACGACATCGGTTCCATGCTCAAACTGCCTACAAATTACCCTTCGCAACTGGAAAAACGCGGCATCCGCTGCCAGTGCTTCAACCGCTTCCGCCCCGTGCTCGACGTGGCGCAGAACAACCGCACCCACCGCAAGATCGCCGTGATCGACGGCGTGACGGCGTTTACGGGCGGGATCAACCTCGGCGACGAATACGTCAACCAAACGCATCCGTTCGGGCACTGGAAGGACACGGGCGTGATGATGCGCGGCAACGCGGCAAAGAACTTTACGGCAATGTTCCTGCAACTGTGGGCGATGCGCCCGAACGCGCCGTGCGAGGACTACGAACAATTCAAAACGGACAGCCCGTCCGGGGACTGCCTGTGCCTGCCCTTCTGCGATTCGCCGCTGGAAACGGTGCGCAACGTCTGCGAGGACATGTACCTCAAACTCATCTACAACGCAAAAAAGTCGGTGTATATCACCACGCCCTATCTGATCCTGGACGGCGAAATGAAGCGCGCGCTCGTCGCGGCGGCGCGCGCGGGCGTAGACGTGCGCATCATCGTGCCGAACATCCCCGACAAGAAATACGTCTTTTCGGTGACCAAGGCGTTCTACACCCAACTGGTCAAGGAAGGGGTGCACATTTACCGTTATACGCCCGGTTTTATTCATGCCAAGAGCATCGTGTGCGACGGAAAGCAATGCATCATCGGCTCTTCGAACATGGATTTCCGCAGTTTTTACCTGCATTTTGAGTGCGACGTGCTCTTTTTTGACGAGAAATTTTCGAACGACGCGGAACGCGATTTTCTCGACACCTGCGCACTCTCCGAAGAAGTGACGCGCGACAAGATCAAGAGCAGCCTGCCAAGGCTCCTCTACCGCGCCATCCTGCGCATCTTCGCGCCGCTGATGTAAAATCCACAAAAGGACGGCTGAGCCGACACTGCTATGATCAGACTGGTTGCAAGCGATCTGGACGGAACACTGCTCGATCCCGCGGGGAATCTCCCCGCGGGCACTTTCGACGCCATCGAAGAACTGTTTGACCACGGCGTCCTGTTCTGCGCGGCGAGCGGGCGGCAACTGGCGGCGCTGCAACAGATGTTCGCACCCGTCGCGGACAAGATCCTCATCATGGCGGAAAACGGCGCGCTGGTCGCGCACGGGCAAACCGTCCTGTATTCCCGGCCCCTGCACCGCATGCAGGTCAGCCGCGCGCTGGACGCGGTGCGCACCCTTTACGGCGCCTATGCGCTCGTATGTACGGCAAACTGCGCCTACTATCGCGACGAAGCGCAGCCCTTTTTGCAGTGCGTGCAGGCTTCCTATCTGCGCAACACCAAGGGAGATCTCAAAGCCGTCGCCGCACGCGAAGAAGTGTTCAAGGTCGCCGTCTACGACGACCTCGGTCCCGAAAACAGCACCATGAAAGTGCTGCCACGCGCTCTGCCCGACCTGCGCGTCATCCAGTCGGGCGGAAATTGGCTGGACATCTCGGACAAGGACGCGCACAAGGGGCGCGCGATGCAGTTCATCCTCGAACTGTGCGGGCTGCGCCCCGACGAATGCGCCGCGTTCGGCGACCATATGAACGACTACGAGATGCTGCTCGCCGTCGGGCATCCGTACGTGACGGCAAACGCATTCCCGCCCCTCAAACGGCTGATCGGCACGGTGATCGGCTCCAACCACGACGGCGGCGTTCTGCAGGCGCTGCATGCGATCGCGCAGGGAAAACAGCCCTGAGCACGCACTGCCCGTTGCCGCGCACAAAAATTAAGCCGCCCTGTCCGGGCGGCTTTTCCTTTGCAAATTTTACGATCTGACAGCAACACGGCGCCGCAACGCTATACGATCCCGATCTGGCAGGCGCGCATCGCTTCCAACGCGGTCGCGTGCCGCTCGGGCGTGACGCCCGCGCAACAATCCGCACGCACCGACAGGCGCGCTTCGGGGCAGAAGGCTTTGAGCAGGACGGCATTGGAAAGCACGCAGATATCCGTGCATACGCCGATCAGTTCGATGTCCGTAAAGCCGTTTGCCGCGGCAAAAGTGCCCAGTCCGACGCTCCCGAAACAGGGTTTATCGAAGATCCTCGCCTTGCCGACGGGCAGGGACGGATCGATCTCCCAGCCGGGCGTACCCGCAATGCAGTGCGGGACGGGCAGGTTCCTGCCCTCCTGCGTATTCGCATAGTCCGCGCCGTGCGTATCGCGCGTGAAGACGACGGTCTCGCCGCATTCTTGCGCCGCACGGATGCGCGCGGCGACGCGCGGAAGGATATCCTGCGCCCCCGCGGCGGGGAGCGCGCCCGTCAGAAAGTCGCGCTGCATATCCACGACGACGAGCAAACGATGTGCGTTCACAGCAGCGGACGGATCTTTTTGATGACGTTGTCGGCGATCAGGCGGGAAGCACGGTGCGTGGGATGGATGCCGTCCGCAGAATATGCCGAAATGCCGACGCTCTGGCTCACGCCCGTGAACATCTCATCCAGCGGAACGAACGCGTCGGCATGGCGGGACGCGACCGAGCGGATGATCGCCACTTCCTCGTTGAACACGCGGCGGAAACGGCGCTTGTCGGGAACGTTGAACAGGAACGGTTCGACGATGATGAGTTTTGCCCCGCCCGCCTTGATCGCGGCCGCGACATTTTCATAGGACGCGGCAAACGCCTCCCCGTCAAAGGGTGCGAGCGGGTCCTCGCGGCGCCATGTGTCGTTGATACCGACAAGGAGCACCACGATGTCCGGCTTGAGGTCGACGATGTCCGTCTGCACGCGCTTTTCGACGTCGGCGATCCGATCGCCCGTGACGCCCGCGTTGACGAAGGTGAACGCGATATCTTCGTAGAGATTGCGCAGTTTTTCATGCAGGATGGCGACATATCCGTTGCCGAGGGAAGCGGGATCGTTCCTGTCCCGCCCCGAATCGGTGATGGAATCGCCGCAAAATACGATCTTCATGTCCCTTACCTCTTCTCGATGAGATTTTTATAATTGTCGATGCATTTACGAACGACGCTCACGGCATATTCGCTGCCCATGATCTCTTTGACCGAAGTGGTCTTGTGTTCCAGGACTTTGTACACTTCGAAAAAGTGCATCATTTCATCAAAGATATGGCGCGGCAATTCGGAAATGTCGTGATAGATGTTATAGGTCGGTTCCTTGAACGGGATGGCGATGATCTTTTCGTCCATCTTTCCGTCGTCCAGCATATTGATGACGCCGATGGGATAGCACTGCACGAGGGTCGCGGGAAGGATGGGCTCACTGCACAGAACAAGCACGTCCAGCGGGTCGCCGTCGTCGGCAAAGGTGCGCGGGATAAACCCGTAACTGGCGGGATAGACCGTTGAGGTATACAGAACGCGATCCAGTTTGAGCACCCCCGTCTCCTTGTCCAGTTCGTATTTGCTCTTCGAGCCCTTCTGGATCTCGATGTAGCACATAAAATCTTTTTCCTGTATGCGGCTTTCCGCGATGTCGTGCCAGATATTCACCGATTTTCCCTCCCTCGGGTCGCAAATATGCGCTTTTTCCTGTCCATTTTACCACAGAAAAAGCGGGCTTGCAATACTTCTGCTCAAAAAACTATCGAAAATTTCCCCGCATGCCCCGTGCGGAACACGCTTGCCATCCGCGCAGACAAAAAAAGCCAAAAGTTTTTGCCGAAAGTTCGCAAGAAACTTTGACAACGCACGCAAAATGTGGTATGATACAAAAGTGCTGACGGCTGTGAGCCGTGCACAGCCTTGCCACGCAGAAGTACCCAAGTGGCTCAAGGGGCTCCCCTGCTAAGGGAGTAGTACGGGAAACCGTAGCGCGGGTTCAAATCCCGCCTTCTGCGCCACGTTCCCGCCTTGTCGCGTATATGCGATCGGGCGGGAATTTTGTTTGTTACAAATTCCCTCCCGTACGCTTGCGCGCCAAGGCGTAACTCACTTCGAACGCGGCTTTGCCGAAATAACGTGACGCGATCGGCCGCCGGCAGCGATCGCTGTTCCGTCGCGGCGTATGCCGCTCCTTACAAATCCCGCCTTCTGCGCCAAACGTGAATAATACGAACCCCGAAACGGAGTTCGTATTATTTTTTGCCCGCAATTTCTTCGGAATCATTGTCCGATTGCAATAACTCCTCCGAATTTGCTTTTTCGGCGGGCGCAGGTTAGCATAATTTCTCGCGGAAGGGGGGCGGCCGCAAAATCGTCGCCTAAAACACCCATAGAAAGAGTTAGAGAGCCGGGTAAGGAAATTTTTCTTACTCGGCGATCATGTCATTCTATACAAATAGAATTTTGCAAACATATTTTCCGACGCTCGGTATTATTAAGACTGCATATAAAATATCTGCAAAAAATCCGTGTGCAACATCATCCATTCATTCCCAAATATCGCATTTTTATTTAATATTTCCCTGGCTCGTTGCCTGAATATGTGTTTGTCGTCTTCTTCGAGCATCATGAATCTCATGTTTTTATCTCCGCAAAACTTATAATACGGAGCAATCAGATCAAAATGAGCGATGATCTCCTTAGACAGTTCCACAAAACCTTTTTTCGATAAAAGCGATTTTCTCTTGATCCGTCTATATGTATCAAACACTGCAGATACAAAAAAGAATTCATAGGAAGACAGAGATTTTTTAGCATCCAATAAATTAACGATTGCTCTTACAATTTCGCTTGGCGTAAAGTATGCTGTCGCATTTTGATTTTTGAATATTTTATTGATTCGAAATCCATATGTAAAAATACTCATATTTTTAGCTATTGTCTTTTAGTATTTCTTTGATTCGGGCAGGAACGCTTTCGAGTTCCAACTTTCCATAATTCAGATGACTATTCCCCGAATACTCACACAATACATAAGCTGAAAAATCTGTTTCTACCGCAAACAACCTGATTTTTTCGTTACCGTCATGCACCAAAAAGATAAAAACGTTTTGGCATATTGAATTAAGAGCATACTGAAAGGAGAAAACAATAGACGGTCTCCCGTCCAAATTTTCAACGGATACCAAAAACAAACCGGCAAGCGTGTAAGTTGGCGGTGCATGGGGTATTTGGTTGCAAACGTCCAGCAACAACACTCCTGCTTCATCGTTTCTGATACCCTGAATAAATCGTGCTCCGCCTTTTTCAGTTAATCGCGCGTAAATATCGTCTAATCGGTCGCACAGCGCGTGCTCTTCCGACCGATCTTCGTCATCGCTTTTATTTGTTGAATATTTACCTAAGCCGTGCTTGCAATTAAATTCATCACAAAAGGCTTCTAATTCTGCATCGATGTCAATTCCTTTTTTCTTCATGTCTTGCTTGGTTTGTTTAAGCAAGGCGTGAGCCGTTTCCATTTTTTCTTCAAAAGTCAGATTTTCCCAATCTTCTCTATAAGATGCTTTATCGATGAAACGCTGTAAGACGATACCGATCGCGATATCCAAAACAAGTAAAACGATCCCCCAAATCAACATTGAAATGTTTCCTGCGATCGCCCCTCCAATGATCAATCCGACCAGCAAAGGGAAAAGAATGTGCGTTAATGTTTTTGCTCCTTTCATGTTTCTCTTTCCTTTTTATATGTGTTTTCTTACAAAAAAAGTATCGTTTTCAAAATCGTAATAATATCCGCCCTTTTTGCACGATTTTCGTTTGATCGGGACGCCACAATCCATTAAATATTTCAAATTGCGGGAAACAGTTTTTCTCGTGCAGGGCAAATCGATATCGTTGAGATAGTTGGCAATATGTGTTTGCGTAACGGGATGGTCAATCGAAGTGAAATTATATAATATCCTTAGGATATGAATCAAAATATTTTTTTTAGAAAATGTTTTCATAACTCCTCCTATTTATATTGTACCATATTCAAGTGTACAAAAAATACCCATTCTCCGCAAAAGACCAATAAAATTTGAAAAACATGAAATAAAAAAGCATGTTTATTTCGTTGTAAACATATATACAAGCGGCAACATGCTTTTATGGGTGGTAATTCAATTGTGTATATGGTATGCTATAAGCGTACAAAAACAGAGAAGAAAACACAAATGCAACTATTTGAGTCGTTCTCCCAAATGGCAGTAAGGCATGCTTGGCTTTATATAAGCCGAAAGTATATCGCGAGGACTGACGATGCCATCAGTCAAGAGAGCCGAAGGCAAGCGAATGTTCCGAACCAAACATCGCCAATCAAACATGCAGTCATAATGTCATTACCCTTAACTTAAGGAAAAGATTTTCAATAGAACAGTATCACTAAAAAAAGTCTATAGTTTTTTTGCCCGCCATACGAGTTCATCGTATAACGGTTTGAGAAGTTCAAATCCCTTTACGATCTCATTGCAAATGCCTTCGAAGGTTTTGATCCGCGAATCATTTGGAGCAAAATACATTTGCAAAGAAGAAAAACGGCCGTCGCGATCATACTCCTTCAGATAATTCGCCAAATCGCTTTGCGTATCAAAACAAAAGTCCGGACAACCGCTGATCTTCCATTTCAGGCC
Source organism: uncultured Clostridia bacterium (assembly GCA_944341895.1). GTDB lineage: Bacteria > Bacillota > Clostridia > Christensenellales > Borkfalkiaceae > Borkfalkia. Next base: position 20,600 of record CALVMB010000007.1, on the reverse strand, counting down.
GTATCCTTTCAATTTTGCCGCTTGCTCATTGATCCGATCTGCAAGTTGATTCAAATTCGACTTCAAATATTGTCGATCCACCGCTTCATTTTCAACGGCAAAGAACAATACGACAAAAAAACCGTCTGCGTATACAGTGTATTGCAAACAGGCGTGTTTTGTAAAACTTTCATAACTTGATTTTTGCCCGCCGCCGAAAACGACCTCTTCTCTGCGTTTTCCGTATCGTATTCCCATCCAATCCACACAGTTTTTATTATACAGACACGGATACGTCAATGAACAAATATTGTTTTTATCCCAATGCGGATAAACGTTTAACTTTTTTACCCTGTCTTTTACCGCATCATGGATCTGCAACAATTTTTGTTGAACTGTTTTTCTCCTTTTATCCAAATCCTGTGAAATCAACGTCTGATTGCGAGGGAAAAATGTTTCATAATCCTCAAACTGAAAATAGAAACCCGTTAAATCGTACGAATCCTCCGTAAACGGGTCTGACCGTTTATAAAATCCTCTGCATTTCTTTTTGATCTTTGTTTTGGTTTCTGCCAGTTTCAAAAGATCTTCTTCGATACTTTCATAATAACGGATACGCGCATCCGTGACCTCTTCGCTCTGTGAGGTACAATATGAAACAAACCTATCGATTTGCACTCTTTCGTCCTCATCCGGAAAGCAAACTGCATCAAATTCAATATTCCGTCCAAAACCGCCGCCCGTCAAATTTGACGAACCGAAAACAAGCAGTTTTTCGGTCCGGCTCTGCATGTAGTAAACCTTTGGATGAAACATGCGGTCTTCTTTTGCGATCCGGACTTTCGCAATTTTTATAAGCCGCGTCAAAATATTCGCAGGCTTTGTTTCGGAAAAATCGGAGGATAAAACCACCTTGATGTTTTCTCTTTCCAGGTTGAATTTTCCGACCAATTCTTGAAGGATATCTACCCCGTCATCCGATATAAACGCCGTCGCAATAAAAACACTTTCAACATTTGAAATTTTATCAAAGTATTTTTTCAGACTGGACCCGCAATTTTTTTCATCCCAATAAAACGATTTCATCTTGCCCCCGTACCGATGTTTGTTTTTATTTTTCATGTTTTTGCGGCATGCGCGAAATGCTATGCTCTCAGAAAGCAAAAGCCCGTCACACTAGGCGACGGGCTTTTGGCGCAGAGAAAGGGATTTGAACCCTTGTTACCCTTATGGGGGTAAACACGATTTCGAGTCGTGCGCGTTCGACCGCTCCGCCATCTCTGCATGGCGCATACTGCGCGCTACATTTTGGTATTATACCTGTTTATTTGAATTTTGTCAATCTTTCGGGCAGACATTTTAGAGAGAAAGTGACGAGAATCCCGACGAGAACGCCCGCGGCGACGCTGAACGCGCCCACAAACGGCAGTTGGATAAACAGCGACGGCGTTTCGGTGGTCAGGACCGCGACCGCGGTGCGCGCGATATTCCCCACAAGCGCACCCGCGATGCTGACGGCGACCGTGCTCACGCGCGGGAACGCGAACGCATACAGCGCCGCCATGACGAGGTACGCGCTCAGGCTCCCCGCCAGATTGAACAAAACGGTGAACCCCGCCCCCGTACAGACGGCGGTGAGCAGATTCTTGCCCAGCACGAACACGAACGCATCGCGCACGCCGAAACAGTAAATGACAAACATCACGAACACGTTCGCCAGCCCGATGCGCACATAGGGCGCGAACGGGAGAAGGGGCGGAACGAGCGACTCGATGAGAAAGACTACGCTGGCCGCGGCGAGCAGCATGCCCAGCACCGCGGCGCGCTTTGCGGCAGATTTCATACGTCCGTCTGCACCCCCTTGCCTTCGATTTCGATGCGCATGCCGTGCGGGATGCACAGGATGTCCCCGCTCGCCAGCGCGCCGAATCCCCTGCACGTACCGTCCGGGCAGTCCGATTCGCGCACGCGCACGGTGCCGCCGCGCACTTCGATGACGTTATAATCAATGTATTCTGCGCCCTCGGCGTATTCCTCCACGACGCCTTTGCCCTCTCGCAGGAAAAAGACATAGTCGGCATCCTCTTCCAGGGACGCGGAAAACACTTTTTCCCCCTGCCAGAGCACCGAAAAGCGATCGCCCGCGGGGGCGCGGAACAGAAAGGCAAACGCGGTAAAAAGGGCGAGCAGACAGAGCACCGCCGCATACACGGCGATGTCGCCGCGCGCAAAAAAGCGGCCGCGGCGGGCGGCTTCGACCTTTTGTTCCCGCGTCATGCGCATGCCTGCCCTTCCTCCATCCGCGCGATGTACTCCCGCTCGCGATCCGCGGGTTCCACCGCATCCCGCGCATCCGCAGGATCTGCGCGCGTAAAGACTTCTTCCGAAAAATATCCCTCGCTGCCCGCCATGCCGTCGTACTCCGTCCGACCGACGACGGTATACTCGCCGACGACGTAGTACCGCCAGTCCGCCGCGATGACGACGGCGCCGACGCCCAGCGCCTCTGCCTGCGCCGCATAGAACGCGAGCGCCTCGGTCAGCGGCATGCAGAACCCCGCCGTGGAAAGCGCATCCGCCGCCGCGCCCGCATTCGGCACCGCGTTCGGCACGAACACCGTGACGGAAATGACGCCGTTTTGCGAGGGCGCGCCCGCAGACGGGTTGAGGATGTGTTTATAGATAGTCCCGTCATAGACGTAAAAGCGGTAATTATCCGCGCTGGTGGAGACGGAGACATCCGAAAGTCCCGCCGCGAACAGCGCCTGCGACGCGCCCGCGCCCTCGGTGACCGCCGCGCGCGGGTTTTCGATGCCCGCCGTATAGCCGAGCGCCGAACCGCTCTTTTCCCCCAGCAACACCGAATCGGACATGACGGTGAGGGTGCACTGCACCGACTTCCCCGCATACCGCTCGCCGATCAGGCGCACCGCCGCGTCCGTCATGTACCCCTTGGCGATGCCGCCGAAATCCACCTTTGTGCCGCCGCGTGCCTTGACGAGCGTCTCCCCGTCCCAGGACAGCGACGCATACTCGGAATCGGCAAGCGCCGCCGCGACCGCCTCGTCCGAAGGGGAAGGGCGGGACACGCCGTAACTGCCTTCAAAGCGGGGCGAAAAGCCCCAAAGATCGGTCAGCGCGTACAGCGCGGGCGAAAACGCGCCTCCCGTGCCTTCGGCGAGCGAGAGCCCGAGCGTAAGGAGCGCGGCGGTATGTTCGCCGACCCCGATCGGCTCCCCCGCGGCGGCGGCGTTGATACGCGCCACATCGCTCCCCTCCCGCTCGGGCGAGATCTGCTCCTCGATCTCCGCAAGCAATGCGGCGATATCCTTTTCGAGCGCGCGGTGTTCGGCGGCAGAGATCGCCGAGCCGTCAACAAAGAACGCTTCGGAAAGGGAAAATTCGACGAAAGAATCCCCCTTTGCGCCGCAGGCGCAAAGGGGCAGGATACAGGCGGCGCACAGAAAGAACGCCGCCGCCGTATGAAACAGATTCCGCAAAGGTTACTTGTCTCCGTAAAAAATCAATCCGAGCGTGCCGGGGCCGCAGTGCGTGCCGATGACCGGCCCGATCATCTGCGTATGCACGGGGATGTCCGCGCCGAACTCTTCGCGCAGGGCGGATGCGAGCGCCTCGCCCGTTTCGGGGCAGTCCGCCTGCATGATCTCGATGCGGTGGTTTTTGGTATCGGCGTTGTGTTCGTGCATGAGGCGCACGAATTCGGAAATGACCTTTTTGCCGCCCTTGATCTTGCCCACGCTCTGCAGGGAACCGTCCTCCATGAAGGCGATGAGCGGCTTGATGCCGAGTAATTTGCCGAATGCCGCCGTCACGGCGGAGATCCTGCCGCCGCGTTTGAGGTACACGAGGTCGTCCACCACGAAGTACACGACGGTGTGCGCGCGCAGATCGGTCAGAAACGCTTCCAACTCGTCCATCGTGGCGCCCTGTTTCCATTTTTCCGCCGCATAGCGGACCTGAAAGCCCGCGCCGAGGCTGATGGAACGGGTATCGAAGGTGCGGATGACGCGGTCGGGATACTTTTCTTTGAGCGAAGCGATCGCGCGGTCCATGCTCTGAAAGGTCGCCGACATCTTGTGCGAAAAAGTGATGTAGTAGATATCTTTCCCTGCCGCAAGGACCGGCTCGAAATAATCGATGTAATTCTGTTCGTTGATGGCGGACGTCGTAGGGACGGCGCCTGCGCGCATGCGGTCGAAAAAGTGTTTGAAGTCAGTCTGCTCGCCGAGATCGTAGTAATACTCCACTCCGTCGAGCACGTACGGCATGCGGATGAATTCCAATCCGAATTCCTTTACGTCTGTATGCCACAGTTCGCAGTTGGAATCGCAGAATAACTGATACATAAAAATTCTCTCCCCTGGTAGGATATCGGGCATATTGCCCCCCGCTTTCATCCATTATACTATATCTGCGGCGAATTGGCAACAAAAAGTTTAAAATTTTTTGTGCACGGGGCGGCGCTGCCCGTCCTGCTCGAACAGATAGCAGTTGAAAACGACGCCGATGACGAAACAGATCATCAGCACGTACAGCCAGAGCAGAAACAGGATGAGAAAGACCGCCGCGCCGTACAGTTTTTCCATGGATGAAAATTTGGTGTAGATAGAAAAGCCGAACGACGCCATGCCGCCCAGCAGGACGGTGAGCAGGCTCCCCCAGAGCGCGCCGCGCACCCCCGTGCGGTACGGACAGACGTAGAGATTGAGCAACAGGATGAGCGCAAACATGAACACGCCGAACAGGAGATAGACGGACACCTGCGCCACAAAGGACGGAAAGGCATACGTGAGCAGGCGGTGCCCGACGAGGAAGAGGACCATGCCGCCCACGAGCAGGAGCATGACCAGAAACATGAGCACGAGCGCCGAAAAGCGGACAATGAGCCCGCCCTTGCGGCGGCGGGATTCGTAGATGATCTCGCCGCTGCGCCGCATGTGATAAAACAGCGTCGTGGACGAATACAGCGTGGTCGCCAGCAAGATGACGGAGGCGCTCGCGGTGGCGGCGCGCGCCGATTCCTGCAGGTAGCCGAAAATATCCTTGACGCCGCTGAAGATCTCCAGTTCGAACAACTCGGAAAAGTCGATGTCCAGACGGCCGAACAACAGGGTGAGCCAGAATAAAAACGGCACCACAGACATGATGAGAAAGAACGCCATCGTGCCCGCGAGCGTCGTGTATTTTTTGGATGATAGATAGGAAAACGCGCCGCGCACTTTGCCGAACGCGTCCCGAAGATGCGCTTTTGCCCCGTTCATACGCATATTGTATGCAGTTTGCCCGCCAAACATTTACGCGCCCCTTTGCCGTCCGCACCCGCAGGCACAAACGCGCAGGCGGACAGGCGCAGGCGGACAGGCGCAAAGAGCGGAAAATACGCTGCGCAGACAGCGCACAGACAAGGCGAACGCGGCGGGACACAGGCTGGCGCAAACGCGCAGGGCGGGCAAACGAAACACCCCCGCGGGATCCCGCGGGGGTGCACCGACAACAAGGCGTCAGTCTTTTTTCACTTTTTTGGGAATGATGAGCCCGATATCGCCGCTCGCGCGCAGGTAGACGACGCGCACTTCGCCCGTTTCCGCATCCTGGAAAATATAGAAGGAATGCCCGAGCAGGTCGAGTTGTTCCGCCGCCTCTTCGGTGGTCATGGGCACAAGCTCGAACGTCTTGGTCTTGACGGGTTCGGGGCGGAAAAAGACTTCTTCGCCGAAGAACAGCTGCCCCTGCGCGAACGCGTCCTTTTTGAGTTTGCCCTCGATCTTGGTCTTGTGCTTGTAGATCTGCTTTTCGATCTTGGGCAGGACGGCGTCGATCGCATCGTAGAAATTGTCCCCCGTCACCTCGGCGCGGACCATGTTCCCTTTATAGTAGACGGTGATCTCCGTCTTGACGAATTTGCTGTCCTGTTTGAGATACACGGTGCAGACCGCGTCCTCGTCGAAATATTTGTCGAGGCGGGAGACCTTTTTGTTCACCACGCCGACGAGTTTTTCGCTGGCCTTGCAATTCTTTTCGCTGATTTCGATACGCATACAGTTTTCCTCCCTATAAATTTCGATCGATGCGGGCAGAGCCCGCCTTGCAGCCGTGTTCGCCGCGCACCCCGAAAACGGGAACGCGCGCCGTCATTTTTCGACGCGGAAAGAGAAGCGGTCCCCTTCTGCATCCGCGAGCACCTTCTGCCCGGGACGGATCTTGCCGAGCAGGATCTCCTCGCTGAGCGCGTCCTCGAGGCGGCGCTGGATGACCCGCTTGAGCGGGCGGGCGCCGTACACCTCGTCGTACCCTTCGCGCAGGATGGCGTCGCGCGCGGCGTCAGTGACGCGCAGCCCGATCTCGCGCTTTTGCAGGCGCTTTTGCAACGAAGACAAAAACAGATCGCACACCTTTGCCGCATCCTCGCGCGAAAGTTTGTGGAAGATGATGATCTCGTCAATACGGTTCAGAAATTCGGGCTTGAACTGCGCTTTGAGCGCCTCGGTGATGCGCTCCTTCATGGCGGCATATTCGCCGCTTTCGGACGCTTCGCCGAACCCGAGCGCGCGCGCCTGCCTGACCTCGCCCGCGCCGACGTTGCTCGTCATGATAATGACGGTGTTTTTGAAACTGACCACGCGCCCCTTGCTGTCCGTCAGACGGCCGTCGTCGAGGATCTGCAACAGGACGTTGAACACGTCGGGATGCGCCTTTTCGATCTCGTCAAACAGCACCACCGAATAGGGCTTGCGGCGGATCTTTTCGGTGAGTTGCCCGCCCTGCTCGTCGAATCCGACGTAGCCGGGAGGGGCGCCGATGATCTTGCTGACCGCCTGTTTTTCCATGAATTCGCTCATATCCAGGCGGATCATGAGCCGTTCGTCGCCGAACAGCGCGGCGGCGAGCGCCTTGGAAAGTTCGGTCTTTCCGACGCCCGTCGGCCCGACGAAGATGAAGGACCCCACGGGGCGGTCGGCGTCTTTGAGCCCCGCGCGCGCGCGGCGGATGGCTTTGGAAACGGCGGATACCGCCTCGTCCTGCCCGATGACGCGGGCGTGCAGTTCCTCTTCCAGCCGCATGAGTTTGCGGCTCTCTTCCTCGGTGATCTTGACGACGGGGATGCCCGTCCAGCCCGCCACGATGGCGGCGACGTCGTCCGAACCGATGCGCGGACGGTTTTCGCCCCGCTTTTGCGACCATTCGGCGCGGATGCGCTCGATCTCCCCTTCCGCCGCCTTGATCTTTTCGAGGATGGCCTGCGCGGCGGGGAAATCGTCGCGGCGGACCGCCTTGTTCTTTTCGGCGTTGAGCCGCTCGATCTCCGCTTCCAGTTCCTTGATGCCAGCGGGGCCGTTGTAACTGTCCAGACGGGCGCGGCTCGCCGCTTCGTCGATGAGGTCGATCGCCTTGTCGGGCAGAAAACGGTCGGTGATATAGCGGTCGGAAAGGCTCGCGGCGGCGACGATCGCCTCATCGGTGATGGTGACTTTATGGTGCGCCTCGTACTTGTCGCGCAGGCCGCGCAGGATGCCGATGGTCTCCTCCACGCTGGGCTGTTCGACGTTGACGGGAGTAAAGCGGCGCTCGAGCGCGGAATCCTTTTCGATGTATTTGCGGTATTCGTCGATGGTTGTGGCGCCGATGGTCTGCAATTCGCCGCGGGCAAGCATGGGCTTTAAGATGTTTGCCGCGTCCATGCCCGATTCGGTGCCCGCACCCGTGCCGACGATGTTGTGGATCTCATCGATGAAGAGGATGATGTTCCCGTTTTTGCGCACGGCGTCCACCGTCTCTTTCAGGCGCTCTTCGAAATCGCCGCGATAGCGCGCGCCCGCGAGCATGCCCGGAAGGTCGAGCGCAAACACCGTTTTGCCCAGCAACAGGTCGGGAACTTCGCCCGCCACGATCGCCTGCGCAAGCCCTTCGACGACGGCGCTCTTGCCGACGCCCGGCTCGCCGATGAGCACGGGGTTGTTTTTGGTGCGGCGGGAAAGCACCTGGATGATCTTGTCGATCTCCTTTTTTCTGCCGATGACGGGGTCCACCTTGCCCTCGCGCGCCTTCTGCGTCAGGTCGGTGCCGAACGGCATGGATACGCCGCCCTGGCTCTTTGCCTTGGTTTCGGAAGCCGCGGGGCGGAATATGCTTTCAAAGTCCGGCTCTTCGATCACTTCCTCGGCAACGTCGTCCCCGATCAGCCTGCCCAGTTCGTTCAACAGCCCGTCGACGTCGGCGCCGAGCATGCGCAAAAGGCGCACGGCGACGGACTCGTCGTCCATGAGGATGGCGAGGAGCATGTATTCGCTGCCCACGCTTGCGCCCGGGCCGTCGTGCTCGACGGCGCATTCGAGCGCCTTTTCGAACATGTATTTGGTGCGCGGGGTGAACCCGCTGATCTTGACGCGCTTATCCAGCGTGCGCACGAAGGCGGCGCGGTAGTCGCGCTCGCGGATGCCCGACGACAGAAGAAGTTTGCCCGCGCGGCATTCGGGAACGTTCAGGATGCCGAACAGGATGTGTTCGCTGCCCACATAGTCGCTGCCGAACATTTTGGCGGCGTCCAGCGAGATCTTGATCGCCTTTTGCAGGTTGATGGAAAAACGGTTGAAATCGCTCATGGTCACTCCGTGAAAGTTATGCCGCTCAGCGGCTTTCGGCGATGTGCACCGCCGCCATGGCGGCGCGGCATTCCGCCGCCCGCAGGACGTCGCGCCGCGCGGCGTCCGAAACGCCGTCGAAGCGCAGTCCGATATTGGCGGGGCGGACGGACTCGATCAGGTCGTCCAGCGCGGAAAAGCAATCCATTTGCAGAAAGCCGAGCGCGACGCCCAGTTTGACGTCCGAAACGTACTGGATGAATTCGGCGTACGGGATCTTGTAACAGGACGCGAGGACGCCGTACGCGCGGCAGCAAGTATCGCGCATGTCCGCGTCTTCGAGGAAGGCTTTGCGCGCCTGGGCTTCGAGGTTGACGATCTCCAAAACGGCGCGGCGCACTTCGGTGAGGATGTAATCTTCGTCCACGCCCAGCGTGACCTCGTTGCTGACCTGGTACATGTATCCTTCCGCATCGCTCCCCTCGCCGTACACGCCGCGCACGGTGTGGCCGTAGCGGGAGATCTCGCGGATGAGCCGCTCCATCTTGTTGAGACGGGTCAGACCGGGAAGAAAGAGCATGACGGAGGCGCGCATGCCCGTGCCGAGGTTGGTGGGACAGGCGGTGAGATATCCCCACTGCGCGTCGTAGGCAAAGCGGAGAGTGCGCGAAAGTTCGTCGTCCACCGCGGAGATCTTGCGGTACGCGAGCGGGAGATTGAGCCCGCGCAGGATGTATTGTTCGCGCAGGTGATCCTCTTCGTTGATCATGATGGAGAACTTGCCGCGCGGGCCGTCCTCTTCCTGGTGTTCGTCGATGAGCGCGGCGCCGTACGCGCGGTTGGCGACCAGTTCGGCGCTGATGAGATGATCGTCGCAGATCGCCTGCGCGACCCCTTCCGAGATCTCGCCCATCCAGTACAGTTTGAAACTGCCCAGGCGGCTCGCCGCGGTGTTGACGGCGGCAACGATCTCCTTTGCCTGCGCCGCGTCCTTGAGGCGGGCGGGAAAGGGATAGTCGGCCAGATTGCGCGCCAGACGGATGCGGGTGGAGACGACGGTGCTTTCGATGTTGTTGACCATGCCCCTTACTTCTCCTCTCCGTCAAAATCGTCGTCGTAGATCATGCGGCTGATGTCGCGGATATCGCGGTTGAGACGCTTTGCGTCCTTCATGCGCTTTTCGCGCACGGCGCGTTCCAGTTCGCCGCGCAGGCGCTCGCGCTCGTCCAGCAGTTCGTACAATTTTCCGTCGCCGAGCGGGTGTTTGCCCGTGTGCATGGTCTTGCCGTGGATGCGGCGGATATCCGGGCGCAGGTCCTCGCGGAAGGTCTCGTAACACGCCGCACAGCCCAACAGCCCCGTGCGCGCGTAGTCGGCGAGCGTGGTGCCGCAGACGGGGCACGCCGCGCCCGCATCCTTGCGCGACTGCAAAAAGGATGCAAAAAAATCGGGGTCGCTGCCGAAGAAATCGGCGGCGGCGCCGAAACGCTCGAAACAGGCATCGCAAAGGTGCACGGAATCGCCGTCGCCGCGCAGAACGGTATGCGTCGCTGGATTTGTATGGCAGTTGGAACAGAGCATGGAACGCTTCCTCTTCGCCCGGACGGGGGCATGTCCGCGCACGGCGGGCGCACAGAGCGCCCCTGCCGCACGGCAGAGGCGCAAAAATTTGTTGACACTCTGCCGGCTTCCCCTCGATGTTTTTCTACATTATACCACGCGCGCGCCGCCTTGTAAACAGTTTTTGCGAAAAATGGCGCCTGCGGCGCGGGTTTGCTCCGCCGCCCGCGGCGCAGGCGCCGTGCGGACAGACCGCCGCGCGGGCAAACGTGCCGCAAAACGACTTGCGGACACCGCGGCGCAACCGCGGCAAAACGAACGCGCCCGCGGGCGGGAATATTCACGTATAATCGCTGCGGTCGGTATGCGCGCGCACCTTTTCCACGGCGCGTTTTTCGATGCGCGAAATATAAGAGCGGGAAATTTTCAGAAACGCCGCCACCTCGCGCTGGGGCATGGGCGCGCCGCCTTTGAGCCCGTAACGCAGGCAGAGCACGGTGTATTCGCGCTCGTTGAGCACCTCTTCGAGCACGCGCATGAACCGTTCCTTGACCATGCGCGATTCCACCGCCTTGAACACGCCCTCTTCCTTTTCGAACAAAAGGTCCATCAGCGTGAGTTCGTTCCCCTCCTTATCCACGCCGACGGGATCGGAAAGGTACATGGTGCCGCGGTGTTTTTTGTTGCTGCGGATGAGCATGAGGATCTCGTTTTCGATGCACCGCGCCGTATATGTGGCAAGTTGCGTCCCGTGCCCGGGGCGGTAGGTGTTGATCGCCTTGATCAGCCCGATGCTCCCCACCGAGATCAGGTCGTCCGTTTCCGCCGCGCCGCTGTATTTTTTGACGATGTGCGCGACCAGCCGCATGTTGTGGCGCACCAGTTTATCCTTTGCCTCCTTGTCGCCCTCCTGTGCCAGGCGCAGGCACCGCGCCTCCTCTTCGGGGGGCAGCGGTTTGGGAAAGGAACTCTTTCCGCCCACCGCCGAAGTAAAAAACAACAGCTTGCCGAAGATCGCACACAAGAAATCCAGAAACATCGCGCACCGCCTTTTTGATAGTCAACTCTAATGTATGAACGGCGCGGCTTGTACCATGCGCGGCGCGCAAAAAAAGCGCCGCAAAAGCGCACGGACAAAGCCCCGCGCGGCGGGCGGACACGAAAAGCGCCGCACCTTTCCGACGGAAAGGTGCGGCGCCGAGATCCGCCGATCAGCCGCGCTGTTCGGTAAAGCGGCGGATCGCCTCGTACGATTCTTCACTGAGCAAATGCTCCATGCGGCAGGCGTCCGTCTCCGCCGCCGCGGCGGAGACGCCCAGTTTCATGAGAAAATCGGTCAAAAGCCTGTGCTTTGCATACACCGTGCGGGCGTAAGCGTCGCCGCGCTCGGTCAGATAAATATGATTGTCGATAATGTTCACATAGCCCTTGCCCGTCAGAAGACGCATCGCCTTGGTGACCGCAGGTTTGGAAACGCCCAGTTCGCGCGATACGTCGACGGCGTGCACGGGCTTGCCGCCGGCCGTGAGCCGCAGCACCGCCTCGAGATAATCTTCGCCCGATTCGTTTTCGATCATTGATGTTCTTCCCCCTTTTCGAATTTGCGGAATTGCAGCCGGTCCTGATTTTCCGCCGTCAGGCGCAGGATGCGGTTGAGTTCGACGATGTTTTCTTCCCCCATCACCTCGATGTAGCGGTCGAAACTCCCCAAAAAGTAGGCGCGTTTTTCTTCGAGCACGCGCCTGCCGCGCTCGGTGAGCACCACGTCGATCTTCCTCCTGTCTTCCGCCGAGATCTCCATTTCCACGTAACCCTTGCTGCGCAGAGAGCGCAGGATGTTGGCGGCGCGGGCACGGCTGACGCGGATCCCCTCGCTGATCTGCGAAGGGGTGATGGACGCGCCTGCGGCGGAAATGAACCAAAGCGCCGCCGATTCCCCTTCGATGAATTCGCGCAACACGGAAAGCATGTTCGTCTTGTTCAGTTTCCAGACATTGTACAACAGTTCGGTCCTGAGTTTTTCCAGTTCCATACCGTACCCCCCCGTCATTCGTTGGATTTGAGCGAATCGGTCATGCTGATCCTGTTCAACTTGATGAGCATGAACAGGTACACGATGACCGCAAACGCGATGGTGAGCAGGAACGCCCACAGATAACTGAGCGCGCCGATCGTGGTGCCGAGCATCATGGAGACACTGTTGACGCGCCCGATGATAAACATGTGCAGCAGCCAGCCGAGAAGGAGCCCGAACAGCGTACCCGCCAGCGTGAGGATGGCGCTTTCGCGGTAAATGTACCCCGCCACTTCGCCCTTGCGGTAACCGAGCACGCGCAGCGTTGCGATCTCGCGGCGGCGCTCGTCGATGTTGATGTTGGTCAGGTTATACAGCACGATGGCGGCGAGCGCGCCGGCACAGACGACCAGCACGGCGATGACCAGCCCCATCGTCGATTCCAGCCCGTCGAACATTTCCATGGTGGAATAGATGAACTCCACCGAAGTGATGCGCCCGCTCTTATCGGCAAGCAATGCCTCGCTCGCTTCTTCGGACTGTTCCTGGCTCAGCCCCGAACGGACGAGGAGCGTATTGTTCTCGGGTTCGCCGCAGACCGAGGCGTAGGCCGTGCGGCTCATGTACAGATATCTGCCCGTATAGTTTTCGCAGATCGCGTACACGCGCGCCACAAAGCGCACCCCTCCCGCCGTCGTATAGATAAGCGAATCGCCCGCCTTGACGCCGTACACGGTGGCAAGGTTTTCGGGAAGAACGACGGCGATGCCCTCGGCTTGGGTCACATCGATCGGCTCCCCGCTCCTGCGCTCGTGCAGGGAAACGAACTCCGAAAAGAGCGCGTTGTCCTCGATCAGGTACAGATCGACGCTTTCCGTGCCTTCCTTGTCGGTGCCCGTGCGCAGTTCGATCTGCCCGCTTTCGCTGTAAACGGGGATCCAGTTGTCCGCTTCGGTGAGGAACGGATCCAGGCTTCCGCCTTCGACGGCACGGATCTCGCCCAGATCGCCCGCATAGTCGATGACCGAATCGTAATGAATGATAGTGCCGTACTGGATGTCGGACGCGGCGAGAATGGAATCGTTCAACCCGAAGCCGACCAGGATGAGCGCGGTGCAGCCCATGACGGAGACGATGGTGAGGATCATGTTCTTCTTATAGCGGAAGATGTTGCGCACCGTCGCTTTCCATTTGAATTTGAGAGGCTTCCAGAGGAAGCCGATGCGTTCGAGCAGCACGCGCTTGCCCGCTTTGGGCGCCTTGGGCTGCATCAGCCGCGAAGGGCGCTCTTTGAGCGAGGCACGGCAGGCGCCCCACGTCACGAGCACGGTGCCCGCGAGCGCGATGCCGATGACCGCCAGCGCAAACCAGGGACTGAACGCGAGCGAGAGCGAAGGCAGATAGTACAGCGTTTTGTACGCTTCCCAGAAGATGGAAGGCAGGATGCTGAACCCGAGCAGGATGCCCGCCACACAGCCGATCAGGCTGGCGAGACAGCAATAGAACAGGTATTTGGAGCGGATGCGCGCGTTGCTGTACCCCAGCGCTTTGAGGGTGCCGATCTGCATGCGGTCCTCTTCGACCATGCGCGTCATGGACGTGAGAGCGACCAGCGCGGCCACGAAGATGAAGAATACGGGGAAGATGCCCGCGATGTCCTCGACCTTTTCCACGTTGAGTTCGTAACTGAGGTAACTGACGTTGGTGCTCGCGCGGTCGAGCAGGATCCAGGATGCCTCCGTCCGGCGGCTGTCCGACGAGTCCTGCGTCGCAAACAGTTTTTCCAGCGCCGCATTGATGCGTTCGCTGCTGCGCGCGCCCAGTTCGAGAATGGCGGATTCGCGGCTCAGGACATAGGTTTTATACCCGTCGTTGAACCGCTCGTAACCGTCCGCGCCTTCGATGCGGATATACGCGTCCGTGCAGGCGATATGGTCGGCGTCTTCGCCGTCCATAAAAAAGTTGAGCAACCCGAAAATGTTCGCCGAAGTGAGTTCGGTGAAAGCGGGAACGGCGGAGAGATCTTCGTACACCTCGGCAGAGTTTCCGTACAGGATGCAGCCGACCGCGCCCGTGCCCAGCGTGGAAATTTCGGTGGCGTCGTCGTAGAAATAATCGGGCGAGGACACGATTCCCGTGACGCGCAACGTGTGCACGCGGTAGACATCCCCATAGGACGTGTTGGACGTGGACATGTCCGCGGGGAGGGTGATCTCCTCGCCGACGGAAAGAGCTTCGAGTTTGTTCGTTGAGCGCAGGGCGACCACTTCGGCAACGCCTTCCTCCGCCTCGCCCGGCCATTCCCCTTCCAGCAATGTCAGGCGGCTGATGTTGGTGCGCGAAGAGACATCTTCCATGCCGACGATGCGCCCGACGACGTATTTTTCGCCCGTGTGCACGACCGCGTCCGTCGAAATGACGGGCATGACCGATTCCACCCCGTCCAGCGCGGCGAGCGCGTCGAGATCGGAGGAGGACAAGCCGAAGGAACCTTTCAAGTCGATGTCAAAGGCATTTTCGGTCTGCAGATAATCGTCCATGGTGCGCTTCATGTCCGGCGTCGCCTGCATGATGCCGATGAGAAACCCGACGCCGAGCGCGATGATCGCCATGATCGCAAAAAATCTGCCGAACCCGCTCTTGAATTCTTTAATGATGATCTTGTCAAATTTTTTCATGCAGTTCCCTCCCGCACAAAGGGACGCGTTTCGTCACCATTCGATGGCGGACACGTCCGCAGGATGTTCGTTCACCGTCTCCGAAACCGCCTTGCCGTTCTTGATCTGGATGACGCGGTCCGCCATCTGCGTGATCGCGGAGTTGTGCGTGATGACGATGACCGTCTTCTTTTCGTTGCGGCAGACATCGTGCAGAAGTTTTAAGATGGCTTTGCCCGTCTCGTAGTCGAGCGCGCCCGTCGGCTCGTCGCAGAGGAGCAACTTCGGGTTTTTTGCGATGGCGCGCGCAATGGAGACGCGCTGCTGTTCTCCGCCCGAAAGTTGAGCGGGGAAATTGGCTTTGCGCCCGCCCAGGCCGACGTTTTCCAGCGTCTTTTCCGCGTCCAGCGGATTTTTGCAGATCTCGGACGCGATCTCGACGTTTTCCACCGCCGTGAGGTTCTGGATGAGGTTGTAAAACTGAAAGACGAATCCCACGTCGTAACGGCGGTAGTCGGTCAGTTTCCGCTCGTTGAAGGCGCTCACCTCGATCCCGTCTACAAAGATCTTGCCCTCCGTCACCGTGTCCATGCCGCCCAGCATGTTCAAAACGGTGGTCTTGCCCGCACCGCTCGGCCCCACGATGACGCAGAACTCGCCCTCTTCGATGGTAAAGTTGACCATGTTCGCCGCTTTGATGACGTTTTCGCCCATCGTATAGAATTTGCATACGTCCCTGAACTCGACAAAACTCATGATGCACCTCCCTTTTTGTCACCGTGGTCATGCTTTTTTGACTTTGGTCACACAAAAATATTACAATGATAAAAATAATTTTTACTAAAAAGTATTTTACGTTTCTATTATATTCCCATTGTGCGGATTTGTCAACGATCGCCCCGTAAAAAGCATATGAAAAACGTGCGAAAATTGCCGCAACGCAAAGCGCGGCGCGGCGGCCTAACGCCTCCGCAGAAAAACGCGCCGCGCGGGCAAGGCGAAACGGCGGCAGAGCGCACCGCGCGCACAGACAGGACGAGCCGAAGCAGTCGCGCCCGCAAAATGCGAGGATGCCGCACAGACAAGATGCCGCGCAGGGCGTTGCTTGAAACGAAAAGCGGGAAGAGGTTTCCCTCTCCCCGCCTTATTCCGTTGCGTTACGCGCGTTCGTGATGTTCGCGGTTGACAAAACGCAGGATGCCGCCCGCAAACACAGTATAGATGATCAGCCAGATCGCCGCCAGCGCGATGATAACGTACGTGATGATCGCGCCCACGGAACGGTCGCCCATGAAGATCGCGGAGACGAGATTGAAATTAAAGATCCCGTACAATCCCCAGTTCACGGCGCCGAGCAGGACAAGAATATAGGAAATCAGATTCGCTATAACCATACTGCAAAACACCTCCTGTCCGTAGTTTGCCCGACGAACGGCAAAACATACGCCGCCGCAAAAATTTGCAAACGCCGCTGCGACACCTTTGCCGCAACGGCCGTGCCGCCTGCCCGAATTTGTTTGCTCCGCGGCGGCGAAGCGGTTGCATTTCGCACGCAAATGGTGTACAATACCGAATATGCGGATGTGGCGAAACTGGCAGACGCGCCGGACTTAGGATCCGGTGGGCAACCTTGCAGGTTCAAGTCCTGTCATCCGCACCAAGTCTTAATAGCTTGAACTTCTTTACCGTAAAAAGAATGTTCGGGCTATTTTGCTATATCGATGAATTTGAAAGATTCCGAACGTAAAAGAGCAGGCAGAGCAATTTTTGCTCTGCCTTCCTGGCCGATTTTAATCTTATGTTTCTTCTACGGCACAACCTAAACTGAATAGATTAATTTTTATTCGCAACTTACAACATCCCTATCGCCGCAACCCAACCCATTGACTTTATAAATAGATTTTGATATAATAATGGCGTATGCTTTTGGTTATTGGATATAAAGCGCACATGAAGTTGCGAGCAACAATGTAACGTCATTAACATAGGCATAAATAATAAAATAAGATATAATTATTTGCAAGGTAAACATGGGATTTTTGTATAAACTTGTAGATGAAAAGGAAATCGAATTTGCCAAAGATGGATTAATATCATTGTCTCATCCTATTTTTCAATTTAAAGGGTCGGAAGGAAAATTTATTAATTTTGCTAAGCGCATATATGATAAGTATACTAACCAGGGAAAAAAAATAAAACCGTCCCCAAAAGATTTAGATGAGATTCATGAATGGATTGAAGTTTATAAATCTACATATGGGAAAGGATGGCATGATGAGGATATTATTTCTGAATCAATGATAATATTCTGCGGAATTATGCAAGGATTTTGCGGTTACTTTACAACTATTGATTTATTTGATAAAAAGAAACTAAAAAGTTATTTGAAAAAAAGTAAGGGCTTATTTAAGAAGAAAATAGGAGTGCTTAGCCTTGATGATTCAATATTTGAACATTACCATCATTGGAGAACCTCTAATTTAGAAATGGCGTTTACTCCATTTACTGGTGATTCAAATGACTTACAAGATTATAATGGATTCACTCACCCCACAGATATAGTTTATAATACACATTATGATGATTATAATGAACTACTAAAAATATATAATGGAAATGAAGTTCGCCACGCCCATAATTGGTTTAACAACTTATCAGCGGAGTATGCATGGCAACAAGAAAAGAGAATAATCTTTTTAGTTAGAAGTTTAGAAAAAAATTGTTCACGCACGGGATGTGCTTGTGTATATAACTATCATAAAGAAATAGAAAGTTATGAAGAAAAGGTATATTGCAATATAATTGATGCGATTGATTATTGTCAAAAAGGTCCAAGATTTGTATATCTAAATGTTGGCAAAGATAAACTTTTGGTAAGGCACTTTGAAGAATTGTGATATTGAACTATAACAATCTATTGTAATCCTACATCTACAGATACAAGGCAAAAGATACTTCATCATAAAAAGAATGTTCTGGCTATTTTGTTTTATTGAGGAATTTGAGAAATTTCGAAAAAAATAGAGGGGCACGCGGAAATTCCGCGTGCCCCTCGTGCCGTTGTTCAAGGTTTATGAATTTCGGCGCAACCTTTCTGATCATATAGAAAATCATATACGCATCCGCTTGTTTAATTGTGCGGACTGCCGTAAACCGTCAGAGCGGTCATCCCGTGATAATCAATGGGATGTTTCTTTTTCTTTGTTATTTTATTGTCTTTGGGCGCGTTCAGCCGTCCATTCCGCATAATCTTTTTGTCCTTGCTCGGACAGAAGATACTCCCTGATTTGAGGTAACAGAACTCTCGCAAGAGATTCTATCTGATAATCGGGAATATCAAAATCAGTTTGAAATTGTTTCCTTCTCGCCATTCCCCGTTGTTATGTAATTTGCTTGATCGCTTTTCTCCTTTTATTCGGTTATTCAGTTTTACTTCCCGCCGCGGTCGTTGCCGTTTGACTTGAACGACGTGGCGGAGCACTTTGCGCGCGACTTATTTAAGAGAGCGTTGAACTCGTCAGGATAGGCGGCGAGCATATCGTTCACCATTCCGAACGCCTGCTCCTTACCATTGGCGCGGCGCTCGGCTTTCTGCAACTGCTCGAAAAGGTCAGAGGCGTCCCTGTTCTTGATATTGAGAGATTGCCGCAGGGCGGCGTTCTCCGTGCGGAGAGCGGATAGTTCTTCCTCGGCTTGCCGTTTTCGCTTTGGCGTGGGCTTGTTGCGCTCCGCCTCGATGCTCTGCACGATGCCGTCTAGATATTCCTGCGCTTGTTTCTTGGCTTCTGTTGCCGTCTGTTCCGCACTTGCTACAATGCCGTCTGCGTGGATTTGCGCAATTTTCACTTTGCGCTCCGCGTTATGGTCGGCTTCGGCAATGATAGTGTCCGCTTTTCCGCGCGCCTGCTCAATGATCTTCTTCGCCTTGAACTCCGCCGTATCAAGGTGTTTTGCCTGACTGCCTTCCTTGCCGCGCTGCAAGCTCCATTTTGCGCCGACTTCCCGATAGAGGTCGGTCTGCAATGCGGTAAGCGCCTTCCTGTCAAACAACTTCTTCGCGCACAGCCTGCCGCCCGCTATCGGGATCAAATTCAGGTGCAGGTGCGGCGTAGTCTCGTCCACGTGGACGACCGCCGAGATGATGTTGCCCTCGCCATACCGCTCCGCGAAGAAGCAAGTACACTCGGCAAAGAACTTCTCTTGCTCTTGCGGCGATAGATTTTTGAAGAACACGCCGTCCGAGCCCACAACAAAGGAACACATCAGAACGGCATCTTTCCGCACTTTGGTCGGCAAGTCAAGGGCTTCGATCTTATCGTTGATGAACTGCGTGTAGCTGCGCTGCCGCTTGACAATATGGTAGTTGCCGCTTGTGCGCGTTTTGTCTATCTGCGGATTGTTCGCCTGATAGGTCTCATCCCGCTCGTTCTCCTGTTCGACGGGCGCAATGTCCGTCTTGTGATACTTTTCCATGTGACAAACTAAGTAGCTTATAATTTTTACCTCCTGTAAAGTTCACGAAAGTTGTGTGCTGGTGTCGCCCACAACTTTCCGTGGTTTGATGGCGTTGCCCTCGGCGGCACAATTTCAATATGCTCTCGCTTATATAATTGTGCCGCCTTCACCTACTGAGGCGCAAGTATGCGCAAATTGGGTTGCGCCGCGCAAAAGCGTGGTTTTGCTTGCGCCGTCATTTTGTAATAAAAGCCTCGCAGAGCCCACTAAACTTCGGCACGAAGTATAGTGCGCTATACTTCCCGAAACGAAGTGAACGAAAAATTGATTTTCTGCTTCCCGTTTCTTTGCAGAACAAGGGCTTTGATTTGCTGTAAGTCGTCGCTTTGTCATAACTATGTTTGGACGATTACGGCGGTCTGATTGCTACTTGTCTATTCATAATTTACCTCCAAGTTTGATTTGTTTTTATCTTTGCCCACGCCGAAGAGGTATGGGTAGATTGCTTTTGTATAAAAGTTCCCCTCACTATAAAGGAGTGAGGAGTATGCTTTTGACAGTGTGTTCATAAAAATATTTCTCATTAATTTTCCTGTCGTTTTGAAATAATTCCCTCACCTATTAGAGAAAAATTGCCTGTACTACACCTACCTTTGGGCAAAGATTGTATAAGTTGCACAACATATCCCTTCGCTTATTAGAGAAAAATCATTGAATACTTGAGTAGTTTAAGAAAAATTTTATGCAGCTTGACCATTTACCCATATAAAGCCTCTCACTAAATAGCCACGAGAATAGGACTTTTTGGGGGTATTGATTTTAAGTTTCTCAAATATTCTGCTTGCGGGATACGCTCTTCATCACTTAGTAGCCACGGCAGAGGGCGTTTTTCAACGGGCAATCTATAAAAATTTTCTATCAATTCGTATCTACCCGCTCTCTTTGGTGTAGCCAACAAACTAAGTCTTTCGCTTAGTAGCCACGAGAATGGCAAAATCGTAGCCCCTGAATTAAAGATTTTTTCAATCCTACATTTACGAACTAATTACGCAAAAAAACAGCTCCCTACAAGTGGTAGCCATGTAAGGAGCCGTTTTCGCAACCGTTTTATTAAGTTTTAGTAATATAATACACGCATGACAAAAAAACGTGTTTTTTACTTATACTCTTGTATTATATCATAAGTAATGTAATGTAATGTAATGTATTTTATTTACTCACTTATATTCACTGAAAATATGGCCGGTAACCTTTTCAAACTTTACAATTTGAGAATAAAAGCTTTGCGGAGTAAAAGAAGCTATCAATTTGCATTGAGTTGATGTTACTTCGAAT
>CALVMB010000006.1 GCA_944341895.1 uncultured Clostridia bacterium | reverse complement strand
AACGAGGGGAAAACCGTTCGGGTTTCCCCTCCCGTCACGACTTTTTCTTTCGTCAGCACGAAAGAAAAAGTGTGAACCTTTTTACTCCTTGAAGGCAAATTCCACGTCCGCAACGACGACGGTGTCGTCCTCCTGCACGCCGCGGCGCTTGAGTTCGCGGATGACGCCCTTGTCGCGCAGAACCTTCTGAAAATATGCCATCGAATCGGGATCGGACAGCACGACGTTGCGTTCCAGCATATCCACGAGGCCGCCCGTGACGTACCAAACGTTCTCCTGTTCGTCCTTGTCGATGAAAAACTCGTTGACGTCCGCCCTTTCGTATTCAAATTCGTCGGCGGGAATGGGCTCGGCGGGCGGGAGAGTTTCCAGCACCGCAAAGATCGCGGCGATGAGTTCCTTTGTTCCCTCGCCCGTCACCGCCGTAACGGGGAACGCCTTGTATTTGCGGCATTTTTTGCGGAATGCCTTCACGTTCTCCGACGCGTCGGGCAGATCGCACTTGTTGAGCACGACCAGTTGCGGCAGTGCCGCCAGTTTGGGGCTGTATTCTTTGAGTTCGGCGTTGATCTTTTTGAAATCCTCGTACGGATCGCGCCCTTCGGTGCCCGAAACGTCCACCACGTGCACGAGCATGCGCGTGCGCTCGATGTGGCGCAGAAAATCGTGCCCAAGTCCCGCGCCCTGCGCCGCGCCCTCGATCAGCCCGGGGATATCCGCCGCCACGAAGGAACGGTCGTAATACTTCACCACGCCCAGATTGGGGGAAAGGGTGGTGAAATGATAGTTCGCGATCTTGGGCCGCGCCGCCGAAATTTTGGACAAGAGCGTGCTCTTGCCCACGTTCGGAAAGCCGATCAGCCCCACGTCGGCGATCATTTTCAGTTCGAGGATGAGGGTATGTGCCTGCGTCTTCTGCCCTTTCTGCGCAAAGTGCGGGGCGTGGCGGCGCGCCGTGGTAAAGCGCACGTTGCCCTTGCCGCCGTTTCCGCCGCGCGCGAGCAGTTTCTTTTCGCCGTCGGCATACACGTCGCACAGGATCCTGCCCGTTTCGGCGTCGCGCACGAGCGTGCCTAGCGGGACGGAGATGACGACATCCGCGCCGCCCTTGCCGAAGCAGTTGTTGGTGCCGCCGCGTTCGCCGTTGCCCGCCGCAAACTTTCCGCCGTAACGGAAATCGATGAGGTCGCCCTTGTCCTTGTCGCCGACGATGTACACGTCGCCGCCCTTGCCGCCGTCGCCGCCGTCGGGACCGCCGTTGGCAAAGCCTTTGAAACTCTTGAACGAGTTCATGCCGTCGCCGCCGTCCCCCGATTTGATGATGATCTTGACTTTATCGGTAAATAACGATGCCATGTCCTGCCCTCCGCCGCAGGCTCGTCCGCCGCGGCGCGCACCGCGCTCTGCGCGGCGCGTTCAGTGATTTTTTGCGTATTCGTCGCCCGCGCTCGGCGCGGTACGTTCAGTGATTTTTTGCGTATTCGTCGCACACACCCGCCAGCGGACAGTGAACGCAGTCTGGTTTTTGCGCGTGGCAGACCTTGCGCCCGTGCCAGATGAGCCAGTGGTGCGCCTTGGACCAGTCGCTCTGCGGGATGACCTGTTTCAACTGTTCTTCCGTTTTGAGCGGCGTGTTCGCGTGCGCCAGTCCCAGGCGATTGGAGACGCGGAACACGTGCGTGTCCACCGCGATCGCGTCCTTTTCGAACCATACCGCGGAGACGACGTTCGCCGTCTTCTGCCCCACCCCCGCCAGCGAACGCAGGGCGAAAAAGTCCTCGGGAACCTGTCCCGCAAACTTTTCGACGATGTCGCGCGAGGCGGAGAGGATGTGCGCCGCCTTGCTGCGGTACAGCCCGCAGGAATAGATGTACCCTTCCAGTTGTTCCTGCGAGAGCGTGAGCATGCTCGCGGGCGTGTTGTGTTCGCGGAACAGTTGTTCGGTGACTTTATTGACGCGCTCGTCCGTGCACTGCGCGGAAAGGATGACCGCGACGAGCAGTTCGTACGCGCTCGTATAATGCAGCGCCGCGCGGGCGCCCGCGTACGTCTGCCCGAGCAGGCGCAGCGCTTGGTTTGCTTTTGTCGGATCCATGCCGCCATTGTACCACAGACGCGCCGAATTGACAACTCAATTTGAGCCCCGCCCGCAGGCGAGGCTCAAAAAAGCGGTCCGCCCGCCTCACGCGGGGTAGACGCGCACTCCGCCGAACTGCGTATCGACGCGGAAAAACCCGACGAACGCCGTATAATTCCCGCCCGCGAGCGCGCGACGGGCGCGGGAAAGATCGAACGTGCCGATGCGCGCAGAGATGCCGCAACCGACGTTCGCCTCGCGCGGAGTGGAGACGGCGCAGGCGGAAATGCCGCGGCTTTTGAGCCGCGATACATAATCCAGCGCCTGCGCGCGCGAGCGGAAGACCGCGAGAATGCTTTGCATAGGATTCACCTTCGTTTTTCGCCGCTTGCAACTTTCGCCGCGCGCGGCATATATTAGTACAGTATATGAATTGCCGCACGTTTTGGCGTATGCGGCACTGGAGGCCGCCATGATCTATTTCGACAATGCCGCCACGGGCGGGCACAAACCGGACAGCGTGGTGCGCGCCGTGCTCGCCTGCATCGAGGGCGTCTGCGCCAACCCGGGCCGAAGCGGGCACGCGCTCTCGGTGGCGGCGGCGGAAAACGTGCTTGCCTGCCGCAAACTGCTCTGCCGCTTTTTCGGCGGGGAAACCTGGGAAAAGGTGATCTTTACCAAAAACTGCACCGAGGCGCTCAACGCCGCCGTCTTCGGCGCGGCGAACGCGCTTCCGTCTTCGGCAGACGAAGCCCTGCCCAACTTCGTGACCACCGAAGCCGAACACAATTCCGTGCTCCGCCCGCTGTTCGCGCTCGAACGCGCGGGGCGGGCGCGCGTGCGCGTCGTACCCCTGCGCGGGGGCAGCATCCTGCCCGAGGACATCGCCGCGGCGGCGGACGAACATACGGCGGCGGCGGTGTTCACCCTCGCTTCCAACGTCACGGGCATGCGCATCGACCCCGCAAGAGTGCGCGCCCTGCTCCCGCCGCAGGTACTGACCGTATGCGACGGCGCGCAGGCGTGCGGACACATCCCCGTCGACATGAAAGCGGCGGGCATCGACGCACTCGCCGTGGCGGGGCACAAGGGCATGCACGCCATTCAGGGCGCGGGCGCGCTGCTCCTTTCCGAACGCTTTTCCCCCGCGCCCCTGCTCTGCGGCGGAACAGGCAGCGTCAGCGCCGACCCCGCCATGCCCGATTTCTTTCCCGACCGTCTGGAAGCGGGCACCCTCTCCTGTCCCGCGATCGCCTCCCTTGCCGAAGGGACGCTGTATGCCATGGAACACATGCGCGAGGACGCGAAAAAGGTGTACGCGCTCACCGCGATCCTGTGCGAGGGGCTCGCCGCTCTGCCGCATATCCGCGTTTATTCCGAACCCAACCCCTGCGGCATCGTCGCCTTTGCCTGCGACCGCCTGCAATCCGAACTGTTCGCGCAGGCGCTTTCGGACGGGTACGACATCGCGGTGCGCGGCGGACTGCACTGCGCGCCGCGCATGCACGCCGCGCTGGGCGCGGACGCGGGGCTGGTGCGCGCCAGCCTTTCGGCGCACAACACCCGCGCGGAATGCGACCGCTTTTTGCAGGCGGTGCAAGAGATCGCACAGAGAGCGTGAACGCGCCCCGCGGACAAAGCAGGAGATCGCACGGCGGGCGCGAACGCGCCCCGCAGGCGGTTCACATCTTTTTGAGCCGCGCCACCACCTGCGCCAGTTTTTTGCGTTTGGACGCATCCAGCATGGGCGAAACGGCGGCGGCGAAATTGTCGATCTCGGCATCGCTGAGCGTGCCCGCGCGGCGGCTGCGTTCCGCCTCGGCATAGATGGCGCGCAGCAGTTCGCCCTCGTTTTTTCCGCCGAAGGCGCGCGCCATGTCCTGCACCGCCCCGACGAACGCCTCGGCGTCCTGCGGAGCGCCCGTCTCCCTGCCCGCTTTCCCCGTTTCCCCGCTTTGCACAAAAGAACTGAAATCCTGCATGATGCACCTCCGAAAAGATCGTTCAATCATGTATATGCGGCAGACGCGCGCCTTGCCTTTGCCGCGGGAGGTTTGTATGGAGATGATCCTTGCCGTACTCGCCCTCTTGTTTGCGCGGACGGAAGAAGATTTCCGCACGCTGCAAAAGAGCGAATGGTTCCGCCGCGCGCGCATCGGCGGCGTGAACGGGGCGGACCTCGCCGACGCCGCCGTGCGGTTCGGCGAACTCGCCCGCACGGGCGCCTTCCGCTCACTCGCCGCGGAAGGCGCGGGAGGCGAAGGGGCGGCGGCGCTGGCAAAACTGCTGGGCGTGCCCCCCGAACTGCTCGGGCTGCTGCGCGGCATCGACCTCGGCGCCCTGTTTCCCCGCGGCGGGAACGCGCCGCAGAAAGGCGGCGCGGCGGAAAACCCGCTCGCCCCCATCGCGTTTGCGGACGCGGAGATCGTCGCCGCGCTCAACCGCTACTTTTCGTGAACGCGGCGGCCGCCGCTCCCAACGCGCGAAGATCAGGGCGGCGCCCCGCAGGAGGTCCTGCGGGGCGCCGCCCTGTCGCTTGTATTCTTTCCCGCGTCAGACGGACGCAAAGATGTTCTGCAATTCGAGGTCACCGTAATCGGCAAAGGTCTGCGCGCGGCTGAGACGCGCGCCGTCCGCCGTGGTGATGCCCGTTCCGTGGATGCATGTGCCGTTCGCCCAATACACGGTGGCGACGGTCAGTTTGACGCATGCGCCCGTGGCGCTGTTGGTAAGGTACGCCTGCATGATCCCTTTGCCGAAAGTGCGCGCCGCCGACGACTTGCCCGTGGCGGTGATAAAGATGTTATCGTAATCGATGGTGCCGTACGAAACCATCGCGCCGATCAGCCCTTCGGATGCGGACGCGGTGTTGTAGTTGGTCGCCACATAGACCGCGCTGTCCGCAAAATAGCGGTCATACGTGCACTGTTCGATGCGGTCGGCGGTCACCGTGCCGTTTTTATAGGCGTGCGTCTGCACGACGCTGTTCGCCTTGCCTTCCTTCATCAGTCTGCCCGCGATGTCCGCCATCGCCGCGACCGAACCGCCGCCGTTGTTGCGCAGGTCGAGCACCAGCGTGCCCTCCCCGTCCGCGGCGTACTGTTCCGCCGCCAGACGGAACTCTTCGGCGACGTTGCCCGAAAACTGCACGATGCGGATATACCCCGTGCCCGCGGGGACGAGGCTTTCGACAGAGACGTATTCGCTCACGTCCGTCCATTTGCCCGTATCCCCCTCGTACAGCACGGCGTATGCCTTGCCGCCGCCCGCGTACAGCACGTAACTTTCGGTGTATTCGGCGAGCGTGACTTTGGCGACGACGCAGTTTTCGGTATCGTCTCCCGCCTCTTTGGAAAAGCGCAGGTACACCGTGTCCCCCGTTTCAAAGGTGCTCAGCACCGATTGGACGGAAGTTTCGTACACGTACATATCCCCCACCTGCGTATACAGGATATCGGTCAGCGCGTCCGCGCTCGTGCCCGCGCCCGTAAGGAACATGCCCGCCTCGACGGGCGAATCCCCCTGCACGATGTCCGCAAAAAAGGCGGGGGAACCGATCGCCACCTTGTACAGTTTGTTGGTGCCGCCGAAAAAGGACGCCCCGATCCCCTCCATCTTTCCGTTGAGGTCGTCGATCACGGCGTCGTAACTGTCCGCATCATAATACTGCGAATAATCGTCCAGCGCGGAAGAGGCACCGTTCAGCGCGGCATTCCAGAACGCTTCGTCGCTCACGTCCCGATAGTAATAGTCGTCCACCTGCTCTTTCATCCAGAGCAGAGAACGCACCCCTTCGGGCAAGGTCAGGTAATAGACGAAAAAACCGATAAAAAAGAACAGGACCGCGCCGGCGACCGAAATCAATGCGATCGCCGCGATCTTGATGCCGCGGTTGCGGGCGCGCGCCTGTTCTTCTGCCGATCCGTCTTGCGAATGGTTGTTCTGCATGTTTTGTTCTCCGATGGGTTACGATCTGTTCACTCGCGTCCCGTCTGCCACGGGTCGGGCAGAAATTCGCCCAGCGTGCGGACGCGGAGCGGGTGTTCGCTAACGAGAAACTCGGCGCGCACGTTCTCGCGCGAAAGTTGAAACAAAAACTCGCGGCAACTGCCGCAGGGCGTCATGAGCGCTCCCTTTTCGTCCACGCACACGATGCGCCGCACCGTGCGTTCGCCGTCGGTGAGCATGGTCGAGGCGGCGTTGCGTTCGGCGCAAAAGCCCAGCCCGCAGGCAAGATCGAGATTCACGCCCGTATAGTATTTTCCGTTCGCGCCCTCGAGCACCGCGCTCACGAACCCCGCCGAAAAGTATTTGTCGTACACCTGCGGGTTGAGTTTGGAGCGCGCGAGCGCCAGCATTTCCGCATACGTCATCCCTTTCCCCCCTTTCGGCGCGTCAGGCGCGCGCCAATCCCTCGCGGCGCGCCTGTTCGGCGACCGCCTGCGCCACCGCGGGCGCCACGCGTTTGTCGAAGGCGGAAGGAATGATGCACTCGCGGGACAAGTCCTCCCCCACGAGCGCGGCGAGCGCGCGCGCCGCCGCCACCTTCATGCCCTCGCTGATCTCTTTGGCGCGCACGTCCAGCGCGCCGCGGAAGACGCCCGGGAAGGCGAGCACGTTGTTGATCTGGTTGGGGAAATCGCTCCTGCCCGTGCCGACGACGAACGCGCCCGCGTCCAGCGCGTCCTGCGGGTAGATCTCAGGTTCGGGGTTCGCCATCGCAAAGACGACGCTCTTTTCCGCCATGCCCGCCACCATCTCTTTGGTCAGTTGGCGGGGCGCCGAAACGCCGATGAACACGTCCGCGCCGCGCACCGCGTCGGCGAGCGTGCCGCGCAGCATGCCGCGGTTGGTGCGCCTTGCGATCTCGCTCTGGGCGTCCGTCAGCCAGGGCTCGCCCTCGCAGACCAGCCCGTTGCGGTCCGCCATCACGATGTCGCGCGCGCCACCTTCGAGCAGCAGTTTGCAGATGGCGATGCCCGCGCTCCCCGCGCCGCAGATGACGATGCGCGCGCTCTCGATGGGTTTATCCGCCAGTTTGAGCGCGTTGAACAGCGCCGCCGAGACGACGATCGCCGTGCCGTGCTGGTCGTCGTGGAAGACGGGGATGTCCAACGTCTCTTTGAGCCGCCGCTCCACCGCAAAACACTTGGGCGCGCAGATGTCCTCGAGGTTGATGCCGCCGAACGAGGGCGCGATCATCTGCACCGTGCGCACGATGTCGTCCTCGTCCTGCCCCGAAAGCACGATGGGGACGGAATCGATGCCCGCAAATTCGCGGAACAGGATGGATTTGCCTTCCATGACGGGCAGCCCCGCCAGCCCGCCGATGTTGCCCAGCCCCAGCACCGCGCTGCCGTCCGAAACGACGGCGACGGTGTTCCATTTGCGCGTATACGCATACGCCGCGGACGGGTCTTTGGCGATCTCCTTGCAGGCCTGCGCCACGCCCGGCGTATAGGCGAGCGAAAGCGCTTCGCGGCTGTCCACGGGGATGCGCGAGCGCATCTCCCACTTGCCGCGCAGTTCGGCGTGCAATGCGAGCGAACGTTGATAAATGTCCATGATCTTTCCTCCGTTGCCGCCTCTCGGGGCGGCCGATGATGACAATGCCGCAGAAAACCGCGGCACCCTCCCCGTTCAGACGAGGCGGTTGAGTATGGTGATGACGCGGAAGGTGACCGCGTCCGAAAACTTGCGCAGGTTGAGCCCCGTGATGCGTTCCAGTTTGTCCAGGCGGTACATCAGCGTGTTGCGGTGCATGTATAGCGTGCGCGACGTCTCGCTGACGTTGAGGTTGTTTTCGAGGAACTCCTCGGCGGTGTTGACCATGTCCTCGTCTTTGAGGATCTCTCGCGCCTCGCTGTCCAGAAGCCCCGCGAGGTATTCGGCGCGCTTGGCGTCGGGGATGTCCTCGAGCATTTTGATGAGCATGAACTCGCGGTAGGTGTGCACCGAACCCTTGGAATTGCAGATGGCGCTCATGCGGAGTGCCGCGCTCGCCTGCTGATACGAGCGGGTGATCTCCTCGAAATTGCGCGCCATGCAGCCCACCCCGATCTGCGCGGAGATGCCCAGTTCCTCCTCCATCGAACGGGCGAGGAAGGAAGCGAAATCGGTCGCGCTGGGGTATTCCGAACTGTCGTCGGTAAAGCGCACGAAGGCGCAGTCCCCGCTTCCTACGGACACGGCGCAGTCCGAAGGCGATTCGGCGTACTGGGCGAGCAGGGAAACGACGTCCGACGCCTCCCCGCCCGAAGAGACGGCGAGCGCGCAGCAGGGTTTGTCCGGCACGCCGTATTTGGTGACAAATTTACGGACATCCGCCGCCGAACATTCGCCGAGCAGGATGCGGCGCATGAACTCGTTTTTGGGCAGGTGCAATACGCGGCCTGCGGCGTTTTCGATCATGTCGGCGAGCAGAAAGGCGTAATTTTTCTGCACCGCATCCACGCCCGAAAGCGCGCAGACGAAGGGTTCGCCGCGATAAGACGTGCGGAAAAAGGTGTACCCGCTCGCCGCGTCCTGCACCGACGTTTCGAACGCGGGCGGCGTTGCGCGGCAGTCCCCGTACACAAGTTTTCCGTCCTCGGAAAAACAGGAGAGTTCGATCCCCGTATTTTCGCGGATCTGGCGGATGACCTTGCGCAGTTCAGCATTCATTGCTTTTTCTCCCCGGCGGCTTGCGCCGCGACGTATTTGTGTATCATTATAGCGCAGAACAGCCAAAATATCAATGGATTTCCGCGATCCAAAGTGTGCGAAGGCAAAATTTTGTGTGAAAAATGCACCGAAACCTGCCATCGGGCGGTCTCTGCCGGGTAAAGAAAAGCGATTATTTTCGGTTTTCCGCTTGACACTTTTTTCTTTATATAGTAAAATTGATATGATCATATCGTGATTGATGGAATCAAAAAATGCGCAACGGACGCCCTTTTGCGGCGAACCGAACATTCTTGATCATAGGGAGATTGCCGATGTCAAACGCTGTCAACGCTGACAACATCCCGAAAAAACAAGGCAAAGCGGCACAGATCGTCCTCTCTGTCCTTATTTTTGCGGGTTTTGTTGCCCTCTTATTCATCCCGAAGGCCGCATTTTACGACGAGCCGCTCTGGGCGCTCGTGCTCGATCTGTTCAAGGGGAATTTTCTCGGTTCGGTCGGGCTGAAAGCCGCGCTCGGCTTTTACGTCGCGTTTTATGCCCTTCTGCTCGTCTGCACGATCGTGTCCTTCTGCGTCAAACGCGGCGCCGCTGCAGGGCTGAACTTCCTCAAAACGCTGCTCGGGCTCGCCGCCACGGCGCTGTTCGTGTACATGCTGTACCGCGACGGCGTCCCCGTTGCGGACATCCTGCTTTCGGACTCGACGTTCGTCGCCATCAATTCCACCGTGTTCATGCTCGCGTTCGGGTTGCTGGCGCTGCTCGTGCTCAGTTTCGTGACGTATAAGGCGTTCGCCTTTGTCAAACTGCTGTTTTTGGTGCTTGCGGGCGGCTACTTCGCCTTTGCGGGCAAGTACTACGTCGACCTGTTCAACCTGTCCGATCTCCTGTTCGGCTCCCCCTTCTTCCTCAGCGGCGTTGCGGGGAGCATCGCGGGCATCCTGTTCCGCGTGCTCGCGTGGGCGATCGTCGTCAACGCGGTGCTCGCACTGCTCGCGCTCGCCATCCCGCGCACGGGCGTGCTCGACCTCATCCGTTCCATCGTCATGCTCCTGCTGAGCGCGGCGGCGGTCGTAGTGCTCGGGCTGTACGATTCCTTCTCCGCCCTGCTCTCCGTCGATTATCTCGGAACGCTGTCCGCAGCCGGGCTTTCCCTGCTGCAACTGATCGCCGCGATCGTCGTCTTTGCCCTGCTGTGTAAGCACAAACGCGCGCGCAGGCAAGCTGCCGAAGCGCAAGCCGCCGCAGAAGCCGCGGCACAGCCCTATCCCTTTGCGACCGTCGGCGAAAACGGACAGATGGAATTTACCGAAGCCGCACCCGAAGCGCCCGCCGAACCTGCTCCCGCCGAGGAAGCGCCCGCGGCGAACAAAGCCTTCGAGGACGCGGCGCAGATCTCCTTTGACGACCTGAACGCCGCGGCGGAAGACGCGGGCGAATACGAGAGCATCATCCGCGACCAGCCGCCCGAAGAGGCACCCGCCGCCGAAGAGCAGGCGGAAGAAAAGCCGTTCGACTTTGAACAGACACAGTACGACGGCAACTTCAACCGCGAATACACCGATTATGCGCGTCAGCAGGAATCCGCACAGGCGCAAGCGCAGGCACAACCGCAGGCACAGCAGGCTCCGTACGGCTACGGCGAGTTCGAGCGGCCGCAGGCGCCGTACGCACAGGCATACGCGCCGCAGGGCGGCTACTCCCCCAACGGGTACGTGCCCGACGCCTTCCTCAACAGCCTGACCACTGCCGAACGCGACGAGTTCACGCGGCTGTTCATCTCCCGCATCTACGGCGAGAACCGCCGCCTGCCCGTCTACCGCGTCGGCGAGGACAACCGCGAATTCTTCACCAAGATCTTTGTGTTCATGGGACGGTACCGCAACGTGATCTCCGATTCCCTGCTCGAAAAGATCTACAATTACAGCAACATTATCCGATAAATGTTCGCCCCGCCGCAATGCGGCAAAAATGCTCCAAACCAACCGAAGCGGCTATGCCGCTTCTTTTTTTGCGCTTTGCATTTTCTCTGCAAACGGGGAGAAACAAGGCACAATCCCGCCGCAAATACATTTTACTTCGGCGAGTAAATCGGGCACAACGGGTGCAAACTACGAATGACCACACCGCGGAAATATCAAGCAAGGAATTTTACAAACAATGAACCTTATTCTCACCGACAGATCTCTCCCTTTTCTGTGCGCGGCAGAAAACGATACCGAATACATTGACCTGACAAAACAGCATATCCATAATTGCGTCGGATGCTTCGGATGTTGGATCAAGACGCCCGGGCGATGCGTCATCCGCGACGACGCAGTCCGCATTTATCCGAAGATCGCCGCCGCCGAACGCCTTCTCTACGTCAGCCGCGTCTGCATGGGCGGTTACGATGTTCCTATGAAAACGTTGCTTGAACGCGCGATCCCCGTGCAAAAAGCATTTATACGACTTGTGGAAGGCGAAACGCACCACTACCAACGTGCCGTACTTCCCAAAACCGCGACCATATTTGCATATGGCACGCATGATTCGGAAGAACGCGAATTGTTTTGCGATATCGTCGCCCGCAATGCACGCAACATGAATTTTACAAAGCACAAAGTCATTTTTACCGAGGAAGAATTTCTTGAAACTGCCGTACGGGAGGAGGTCGCATCATGGCAAAGATCCTGATCGTGAATGCAAGTCCGCGAGCGCCCCGCTCCAACTCCGCCAAATACGCGGCACTGTTCGCCCGTGCCTGCAAAAAACCGACCGAATACGTTGCCCTGCCCGCTTCCGGTGACGCAGGCGCGGTCGGTTCGTTCGATGATTGCGACGCACTTTTGCTCACGTTTCCGCTGTATGCCGACAGTATCCCCGTTAAACTTCTCCGTTTTCTGCAATCGCTGGCACAAACCCCGATACGGCACAAACCCGCCGTTTCCGTACTCGTCAACTGCGGATTTTTAGAACACGACCAAAACAATTGCGCCGTACGGCAAATTCAACTGTTCTGCAAAGAATACGGCTATCCGTTCGGTTCCGTATTAAAGATCGGCAGCGGCGAAGCCATCCTGGACACCCCTTTTCGTTTTTTGGTCAAACGCAAGATCGCCCGATTTGCGCGTGCCGTATCGCAGAATAAAGCCGCCGCTTTTGCCGTGACCATGCCGCTGACCAAGCGAATGTTTTTGCGCGCCTCAACGAAATACTGGCTTACCAAAGGCGCTGAAAACGGGCTGGATTACGCAGCCATGAACACAGACGCTATCGAAGGCAATTAAACGCTTCAGCATGCAGTCCCTCCCGCCGCGGTGCGGCGGGAGGGTTTTTCGGCAAAGATACGAGCGCGCCTCCTCGGGATGCCCTTTCGGTGCGGCGCGCCCCGCATGAAAAAGCCGCCCGCCGCGCAAGTTTTGCGCGGCGGGCGGCGTTTCGTGCATTATGATTTGTCGCCGCGGAAAAGGTGGCGATGCGCCTCGAAAAATTCGAAGTACGCGCGCACGTTTTCCAGTTCCCACCAGCGGCGGGGCAGGACAGGCGAGGCGTCGAGGTCGTAGATCTTGGCGCCGCGCATGGACAGGATGAAGGGCGAATGGGTGGCGATGATCAACTGAC
The DNA here is from genome assembly GCA_944341895.1 of uncultured Clostridia bacterium. GTDB lineage: Bacteria > Bacillota > Clostridia > Christensenellales > Borkfalkiaceae > Borkfalkia. The sequence goes on along the minus strand of CALVMB010000006.1, from coordinate 35,878 downwards.
AGCGCGCGCCGCGCGCCTTGGCTTCGAGCAGGGACTTCATTTCCGCCTGCATGCGGGGCGAAAGGCTGTTTTCGGGCTCGTCCAGGCAGTACAGCGCGTCGCCGCGCAGGGCGGCATCGAAAAAGCGCAGCGCCGTTTCGCCGTTGCTGCGCAGGCGCACCTCTTTCCCCGCCAGGCGGTGCAAAAACTTGCGCCGCGAGAGCGATTTCTGCCGCGCAAGCAGTTGCAGGCGCACCGCCTCGTAATCCTCGATGCCCGTAAAGCGCACCGTTTCGCCGTACTTGACGGCGGCGTACTCCTCTTTCGCCGCCGCGGTGTCCGCCGCGACCTGCTCGTTGCGCGTGCGCGCGGCGAGCATGTATTCGAACACGTCGTCGCTGGACAAAAGGCGGCTGGCGGGCGGCAGGGCGGAAAACGGTTCGCCCTCGTCGTCAAATCCCCAGCGCACCGAACAGGCGCGCACGTACGGGAGCACCAGTTCGCCGCCGTTCCAGGGCGCGGAGCGCGCCATACCCGTCTTTTCGGCGATGACGTGCAAAAGCGTGCTCTTGCCGCTCCCGTTGCCGCCGTACAGGATGGTCACCCCCTCAAAATCCAGTTCATGCAGCCCGCGCGGCGGAAAGAGCATGCACGGGTAGCCGTTTTCGAGGTACCCGAGCGGTCCGCCGTTTTCCGCGCGGCGCGCGTCGGCGATCGCCGCCTCCTGCTCCTCGTCGGGCAGAACGATCTTTTCCAGATAGACCATGTTCCCCTCCTAATCGCGTTCGGCGACGAGCAGCGAGGTCTTGCCCCACCTGCCCTCTTCGCGCACCCGCGCGAACCCGCCCGCAAGCAATGCCTGCCTTTCGCGGCGCACGGTGAGCGGCGTATCGATGTGGTACAGCCCCTCCCTGCCCGCAAGCAGGCGCGCCTTTTCGCAAAATGCGGCGCGCGAAGCCTGTTCGTCCTCTTCCATATAATCGGTCAGCACGAAGGCGCCGCCGCGCCGCAGAGCGGCGCGGATGTTCGCGTACAGCGGCACCTTTTCTTCGAACGTGAAATGGTGCAGCGATTCCACGGACACCGCCCCGTCGAACGCTTCTTCGCCCAGGGGCAGATCGAAATAGGACGCGCACACCGTGCGCGGCGAAAAACGCGCGAACTTTTCGCGCAGTACGGCGAGCATGCGCGCCGAAAGATCGACGCAAGTCAGCCGCGCCGTCGGATTTACGGCATAGTAAAAGCCCAGTTCCAGCCCCGTTCCGCACCCGAGGTCGAGCACTTCCGCACCCGCGCTCGCGGGCAGAAAGTCCGCCGTGCGGCGGTAAAAGAGCGCCGCGCCCTCGATCGCGTGCAGTTGGTGTTCCTCGTAGATGTCCAGCCGCCGCTCGAAAAACGCCGCCATCTCTTCGGGTGCGCCGTCCGCCGCATGGGCGCTCGCCGCCCCGCCCTGCACGCCGCCTGTCCGCGCGCCTTGCCGTTCTTTCCCGCACCCGCCTGCCGCGGACGCGCTCCGTTCCGTGTCCTGTCTCATAGTGCTTTGAGTATAGCACAGTTCGCGCCCGCGCGCAAGCCCCTGCACGCCGAAGCGCGGCGCAAAACTGCGCCGCGCCCTTCCGCGATCCGTATTTCCGCTCAGCGGCGCGGTGCGCCGCAATCGGTGGAGCAGTCCGCATCGAACGTCGCCCTGCGGATGCTCTCGTACAGGCGGTAGCCGCCCGCAAAATTGTAACAGGTGAATCCTTCCTGCGCCAACAGCCTGCAGGCGACGTAACTGCGCAGCCCGGACTGACACATGACATAGACGGGTTTGCCGCGCTCGATCTCCCCCAGCCGCGCGCGCAGGCTGTCCACGGGGATATGCTTTTCGAACCCGTCCGCGTGCCCGCACGCATATTCGGCGGGAGTGCGCGTATCCAGGAGCGTCACGCTGCCGTCCCGCGGCAGGCGCTCCAGGTCCTCGTAAAAGAACTGCCGCACCCTGCCTTCCAGCACGTTCTGCGCCACGAACCCGACCATGTTGACGGGGTCCTTCGCGGACGCGTACGGCGGCGCATAGGCGAGGTCAAGTTCGGCGAGATCGGTCACCTTCATGCCCGCCTGCATCGCCGTGGCGATCACGTCCAGCCGCTTGTCCACGCCGTCTAACCCGACGATCTGCGCGCCGAGAATGCGCTCCGTCTCCTTTTCGAACAACACCTTGACCGTCATGACCTTTCCGCCCGGGTAATAGGTAGCGTGCGAGGCGGGCGAAAGGATGACTTTGTCGTATCGGAGCCCCGCCGCCCGCGCCGCGCTCTCGTTGACGCCGACGAACGCCGCCGTCATATCGAAAACTTTGAGCACGGAGGAAGCGGGCGAACCGCCGTAGGCGCGCCGCACGCCCGCGATGTTGTCCGCGGCGATGCGCCCCTGCTTGTTGGCAGGCCCCGCCAGCGCGATGACCGCCTTATTGCCCGTCACCCTTTCGGTGATCGAGACGGCGTCCCCGACCGCGTAGATGTCCGGGTCGGAAGTCTGCATGCGCTCGTTGACGGCAATGCTTCCCCGCACGCCCGTTTCCAGCCCCGCCGCCGCGGCGAGCGAGGAATCGGGCGCAACGCCCACGGCGAGCACTACCATGTCCGCGGTCAGCCCTTCGCGCCCCTTGAGCAGGACGCGGACGGACGCTCCTGCCCGCGCAAAGCCTTCGACCTCGGCGTCGAGCAGCAGTTGTACCCCTTTGGCGCGGATGTGGTTGTGCAGGAAACTCGCCATGTCCCCGTCCATGGGCGTCAGGATATGGCTTTCGCGCTGAATGAGCGCGACGTTCAGCCCCGCCTCTTTGAGGTTTTCCGCCGTCTCCACGCCGATGAACCCGCCGCCGATGACGACCGCCGACCTTGCGCCTTCCCGCGTCGCCGCCGCGCGGATGCGCAGGGTATCCTCGACGGTGCGGAGGGTATAGACCGCCTCGTCCCGCACGCCGGGGAGCGGGGGCACCACGGGCCGCGCGCCCGGGGACAGGATGAGTTTGTCGTACCCTTCCCGATACGTTTTGCCCGTTGCGAGGTCGGTGACTTCCACCGCCTTGGCGGCGCGATCGATGCCCGTCACTTCACAGCGGACGCGCACGTCGACGTTGAACCGCGCGCGGAAACTTTGCGGCGTCTGCAGCGTCAGATCCGCCCGATCTTCGATGACGCCGCCGATATAGTACGGCAGCCCGCAGTTGGCATACGAGACATACCCCGTGCGCTCGAACATGACGATCTCCGCCCGTTCATCCAGCCTGCGCAGGCGCGCCGCGGCACTCGCGCCGCCCGCCACGCCGCCGACGATCACTACTTTCATAGTATCCACCCGCCTTTTTGCGTATTTTCGGCAGACTTATGCCTGTTCGCCGAGCATGGCGGCGATCTGCGCCTTCGGCTTGTAGCCGACGGACGCGTTGACGACCTTGCCGCCCTTCATCACCACGACCATGGGGATGCTCGAAACGCGGAACGCCGCCGCCAGTTCTTCCTCTTCGTCCACATTGATCTTGCCGACCTTCGCTTTGCCCGCAAATTCCTCGGCGATCTGCGCGACCACGGGACCGAGCATGCGGCAGGGCCCGCACCAGGGCGCCCAGAAATCGAGCAGGACGGGAAGTTCGGATTGCAAAACTTCCGTTTCAAAATTATCTTTCGTGATCTTCAGTTCAGCCATTGCAGTGGCCTCCTTTGGTTTGATTTGTCTGCATTGTACCAAAAAAAGAAGGCCGTGTATGTGACTTGGTCACGTTCGCAAAAATTTTTTATACCGCCCGGAGCGCCTCGGGGCGCACGAGGATGATGCTCCCGCGGCGCAGGCACACCAGCCCGTCCGCTTCAAACCGTTTGAGCATGCGCGCCACCACCTCGCGCGCGGAACTGATGTGTACGGCGATCTGCTCGTGCGTCATGCGGATCTCGGCGCTGCCCGTCCGCTCGTATTCGCCCAGCAAAAAGAGCGCGAGCCGCCTGTCCATTTTCAAAAACAGGATCTGCTGCATCGCCCACATCACGTCCGAAAAACGGCGGGTCGCCGTCTCGTACAAAAAACATTTGACGTAGATGTTTTCTTCGGCGACCCTGTCGAACGCCGCAGAACCGACGACGAGCAGTTCGCCCTCGCTCTCCGCGACCATGTGCGTATCGAAAGTGATCTGGCGGATGACGCAGGAAGCGGACAGCACGCACGGCTCCCCCGCGCCGAGGCGGAACAGCGTGACTTCCCTGCCCTCCTCGGAAAGCAGAAAGACGCGGAAGGTGCCCTGCAGGATCAACACGGTGCCGAGGCACGCCTCGCCGTAACCGTGCACGGCCTCCCCCTTTGCGCACCTGCGCATGCGCGCATGCGCCGCGATGTATTGCTTTTGTTCCCCGCTCAGCCGCTCCCAATACGGGAGCAGGGCGAGCGCCCGTTCCTTTTCCAAAATGTCTACCTCGCTTTTTCGCGCGCCCCGCCGCGGCGGGCAGCCCGAACGGCTTTCAGTATACCAGATTTTGCGCCCGCGCGCAAGCCCCTGCGTGCGCAAAGAATGCGCCCGCCCCTTCGTACTTGAAAAAGCGTCCATGCGCGCAAGCACTGCACCCCTGCCCCGCGCAGAAAGCAACTGCGGCGCCCGCGCGCCGCACAAGGAATGCGCCACCCGCCGCGACACAAAACAGGCGTCCTCTCCCCGTGCAAAGAATTTGCCCTGCCCCGCCGCAAAAGGCGACTGCCGCGCCCGCGCGGGATATCTGCGGATTTTTTGAAAAAAAGTGCGCGCAAACGCTTGACAATGCATACTATGCAATGTATAGTATTATCCATAAAAGAGTATTGAGGAGGGCAGATGGACAGTCAACTGAAAAAGGGATTGCTGGACGTTTGCGTGCTCTCCGTTCTGCGGCGGGGCGAATCGTACGGCTACAAGATCCTGACGGACATCGCGCCGTGCATTGAGATCGCGGAATCGACGCTGTACCCCATCCTCAAACGGCTGGAGGCGGCGGGCTGCGTGACGGCGCGCAGCGAGGCGCACAACGGCAGACTGCGCAAATATTTCACCATCACCGCGCGGGGCGAAGAAAAGATCCGCGAATTTTTAGAGGACGCGGAAATGCTCAAAAAGATGTATGCGTTCATCGCAGACGGAGGTGTACAATGACCTACAAACAATGGGAAAAGAAATTCCGCAGAGCGCTCCGTTCCCTGCCGCGGCAGGAACGGGACGCGGCGGTCGGATACTATGCCGAACTGTACGGCGACAAGCGGGATGCGGGGCTGGCGGAGGAAGACATCCTCGCCGAATTCGGCGATCCCGCCGCGGCGGCGGGGCGCATCCTCGAGGACGCGGAAAGCGCGGGCGTGCATGCCGCGGGCGCACGGCAGGCGACGGCGGGCGATACCGCCGCGCGCACCGCGCTGGTCGTGATCGGCGCGCTCTTTCTCGGCATTCCCCTGCTCGCCGCCGCGCTGGCGGTGACGGCTGCCTTTGCGGCGGCCGCGCTCAGCGGCGTCGCCTGCGTGATCGCAGGCATCGTGCAGTTCGGCTACTTCGCCGTACAAATGATCGCCGACGGCGCTTCGGGCGCCTATGTAGCGCACCTGGGCATCGGGCTGGCGGCGGCGGGCGCGGGATGCCTGCTCATCCCCGCATTCGGCTGGCTGACCAAACAGTGCATCCGCCTGCTCGGCGCCGCATTCGCCGAGACGGGGCGGTTCATCACGGGAAAACGGAGGGATACCCATGCGTAAAGTTTCTGCCGCCTGCAAATGGCTCTGCATCGTCGGCGCCGTACTGCTTCTGGCGGGCGTCGTGGTATTCGCCTGCGGCATGTCCGCAGCGGACTGGGATTTTTCAAAACTCGAGACGGTGCGCTACGCCGAACGCACGTATGCGCAGGGCGAAGAGGCGATCGGCGCGGTCGAACTCGACCTGCGCAGCGCAGACATCGAAGTGTGCGTTTCCGCGGAGGCGGAAGGCATTTCGCTCGTCTATCCCGTCGTCGAAGGCAAGGAAGAAAATACCGCGCTCACCGTGCAGGACGGCACGCTGCGCGTCGCCGAACAAAGCGGCGGGACGAGCCTGTTTTCCTGGCAGTTTTCCGCCCCCGTCGCGCGGCTGACCCTGCCCGCGGGCGCCGAACTTGCCCTTTCGCTGAAAACGGACAGCGGCGACATCGGCGTGCGCGGCGCGGTATGCGCCCGCCTGAACATTCAGACGGACAACGGGAACATTTCCCTGCAGGACGTGACCTGCGCGGGCGACTTGCAGGCGCGGACGCACAACGGGAACATCGGGGGCACGGGCGACATCGCCGCCGCCTCCGCACGATTGCAGGCCGATGCGGGGAACATCCGCCTCGGCGAAGGCGTACTGCGCGCGGACAGTGCCGAACTGCGTTCGGACGTCGGGGACATCCGCGCGACACTGGCGGGGAGCGCCGCCGACTACACCGTCGTCGCGGAAACGGATGTAGGTTCTTCCGACATCACAAGCGGCGGAACGGGCGAAAAGACGCTGACCGTCTCCACCGACGTCGGAAACATTTCGATCTCGTTCGAAGCATGACAGAACGCGCAAGAGCGGGGCAAAAACTTCTGCCCCGCTCTCTTACTGTCCTGCGGCTGTTTGCTTCCCGCTTTGCGCCGCCGACAGCGGCACTTCAGAAAATGCGCCGCCTCCCGCGCAAGCGCGTGGGGAGAACGGAAAGCACCGCCTGCGGACAGCGGGAAATACCCGCACGGCAAGAGAGCGCCCGCCCCGAATGTTCGGGGCGGGCGCTCTTTGTGTTGCGGCGCGCAGGCGCCTGCGATGCGTCAGCTCTCGTCCACACGCTCGATGGAACGGATGAACGGGTGCTCCGCCATGATCTCGCGCAGGCGCTGCGACGAAAATTCCTTGTCCGTATTGAGCGTGGCGTGATAGACGGTCTCGCCGTTCGCGTGTTCAATGACCAAACGGTTGAACCGATCGGTCTGGAACAGCGATTTGATGATGTCGCTCTCCGCATCCGCGCTCACGAAACAGATGTTGACCTGAAAAAACTTTTTGGTCTGAAAGATCCTGCAGCGGATATGGAACAGGCACTGCACCCCGATCAGGATGACCGTGGCGCCGAAGGCGACGAGGTACAGCCCCGCGCCCGCCGCCATGCCGACGCCCGACGTCGCCCATACGCCCGCCGCCGTCGTCAGGCCGTGGATCTCGTGCTTGCGGTAGATGATGATGCCCGCGCCCAGAAACCCGATGCCGGACACGATCTGCGCCGCCACGCGCGAGGCATCGTATTCCTGTATGTCCGCAAACCCATATTTGGATACGACCATGATCAGCGCCGAACCCGCGCACACGATGGTGTGCGTGCGGATGCCCGCTTCCTTGTAACGCAGTTTGCGCTCGTACCCGATCGCAAACCCCAGCACGACCGCCAGCAAAATGCTGAGCAGATTCCATAATTCTTCCGGCATTTTCCTCTTTTCCCCGCAACCGTTACCGATGCTGTCCCGCGTGCCCGTTCATTGAATGAGCACGACGTCCTCGGTGAACCGATAATTGACGGTACCGAGTTTTTCCATCCACGCGCGCGTTTCCAGCGTCTTGAACGGGCCCGTGCCGTATCCCTTGCCGAGATCGTTGTTCCAGAGCCATTCGGGCGTCGGCCAAAGGCAGACCTTCGGCGAGACCGCGCGGTAAAAGCGCTCGCTCACGCCCTGCTGGCCGTGGTGCGACATCTGCACGACGGGACAGCGGATCTCCTGCGGGAACTCGGCGAGGATCTTGTCCTCCGCCCGCCAGTCCATATCCCCCAAAAACAGAACGGGGTCTCCGTTCGTCTGCACGCGGTATACTACGCTGGAGGGGTTGAGGCTCTCTCCCACGGCGCTCCCGTCGGAGAGCGGCAGTACGGTAAAATGCCCGACGGCGATCGGCTTTCCCTTTTCGGGAACGATCACGGGCACGCCGCGCCTGCGGATCTGCGCTTCCAGATCGGCGACGCGCGCGACGCGGTTTTCGGCGCGTTCCACCCGTTCGATGTAATCGGTGGGCGGAAAGCGGTACGCGACGGCGTCCACCTGCACCTTTCCGCGTTCCAGAATGCCGATCAGCCCTTCGATGTGGTCAAAATGCGCGTGCGTCAGAAACCAGCAATGCACCCTTCCGCCCAGCGAAAGCACCACATCTTCCACCCGTTCGGACTCCGCGCCCGAGCAACTGTCGATGCCGATCACATCCCCCGCGCCCGCAAAAACAAATCCCATGCAGGGAAGCCGCGAGCGGTTGGAGATCATATACAGACGATCACCGCGAAACATACGCATCTCCTTTTGCGCGCCTGTGCGCGACGGCCGTCAGCACAGCGCCGACGGCAAATACTGCCGCCTGCGTCAGCGGAAGGGCGAGCCACAGCCCGTCCGTCCCCAGCAGGGAGGGCAAAACCGCGAGAAACAGCGGCGTGAACAGCAGCGGATCGGCAAAGATGCACACGTTTGCGATCTTGCCGCGCCGATGCGAATAGGCGTATGCGCAGATCCATTTGACCGCCGCTTTCAGCGGATAGGAAAAGGCGTACGCGATCAGTCCGTTCCGCATGAGCGCCGCCGCCTCGGCAGAGACGGAAAACGCCGCGGGCAGGAATTTGATCAGCAGAGGCGTCATGCACGCGAACAGCGCGGACAGCGCCGCCAGAAGGATCACCGCACAGCGCGCGGCGCGCCGTTTTTGCGCGTAATCCCCCGCGCCCGCGCAATAACTGAGCACGGGCTGAACGCCGTCGCATACCCCCTGAAAGACGTAATCGAAGGTGAAAAAGGCGTAACTCATCACGCCGTACGCGCACACCGCCGCCGTGCCGCCCGTGCGGAGCGCAAAATAATTGGTGACGAGCAGGACCACCGAGGACACGAAATTGACCCCGAACGGCGCCACGGACAGGCGCAATATCTCGCCGACAGACGCAAGGGCGCGTTTGCCTTTCCGCCCCGCAAACGGTTCCGCGCCGTTGGGCGCACTTTGCTCCGCACTCTGGAGAGCACTCGGTTCCGCGCAACAGGGCGACGGTTGCTCGGGGCATGGCTCGCATGCGGTTTGCTCCGCAGAGCAATGCGCGCCGTGTTCCGCTCCCGCGGGGCGATCCCCGCACGGGTCGCCCTGCGCCGCACCGCGGCGCAGACAAAAGCACGGGAGCGCCGCCGCCACGACGACCGCCTGCGCCGCCACGGTGGAAAGCGCCACGCCGTACATCGCGTATTTTTGCACGAGCAGCCAGTCCAGCAAGACGTGCACCGCCAGGCCCAGCGCCGTGCCCGCCATGGCGGAAAAGGTCTTTCCCTCCCCGCGCAAAAGCACGACCAATCCCGCGCCCGCAATCTGAAACACCGCGCCGAGCGAGACGACGGACGCGTACGCCTCCGCATAGCGCAAAACCTGCCCTTCCGCGCCCGAAAGGCGCAAAAAGAGTTTCCCGCCAAAAAAAAGAAGGGGCGTCACGGCGAGCCCGCCTGCCGCCAACAGCAGAAAGGCGGTGCACCCTGCCCGCTTTGCGCCCGCGGCGTCGCCCGCGCCGCGCCGATTGCAGGCGGCGATCGCGCCGCCCGTGCCGATGCCCGTGCCGAGCGCGGTGATGAATGCGACGACGGGCCAGACGATGTTGATCGCCGCGATGCCGTCGTCCCCCGCCGCGTTGCCGATGAACAGCCCGTCGATGTTGGTATACGCTCCGACCAACACCATCGAGACGACGGACGGGAAAATGTATTTCGACAATCGGAATCTCATTGCATTTCTTTCAAAATCCCGTCCAGTTCGGTGAGATCGCGCGCCAGTGCGTCCGCATACGGCGCCAGTGCCGCGCGTTCGCCCTCCGTGCGCGCCAGCCCGACCGCGCGGATGTGCCCGTTCTTTGCAAACAGCATGTCCGTGCGCGTGTCCCCCGTCATGAACAGGTCCTCGCGCGCGATGCCGTGCGTGCGGACGATCTCGGCGATCGCCGCGGGATGCGGCTTGACGGGTACCTGCGCGCCGTCGGTGAACACGGCGTCGAACAGATGCCCGATGCCCAGCCCCCGCAGACAGGCGGCGGTGCTTTGCATGCCGTCCGTCGTGGCGACGAACAGCGCGTATCCCTCTTTCCGAAACCCTTCGAGGATGTCCCGCAGTGCGGGAACGGCGGGCAGGATGCGCCCGCACGGCAGAGCCCGCTCGAACGCGGCGCATACCGCGCGGTACATCTCCCCGTCCTCACAGCAAACGCCGTACCCCCCGAACGAGGCGCGCACGCACCGCGCGATCTGCGCATACGTGCCCGCGGCGAGCAGTCCGCTGCGTTCCGCCCTGCCCTCCGCGACACCGAGCGCGCGAAGCGCGGCGTCCGCCGCCTCCCGCGGGGCGCCGAACCGCGAGGCAACAAAGGAGAGCGCCGCCTGCGCGACGGGGATCCAGAGCGCCTCGAAGTCGAGCAGGGTCCCGTCCTTATCGAAGACGATCCCCCGTTTTGCGGCGTTCAGCATCGTTCGATCGCCAGCACGAGGGTGTTGATCTCGTTGGAATACACGCCGCTGCGGTCTTTCAGAAAATAGGCGTCCAGTTCCAGCCCGTACGAATTGAGCAGCCGTCCCGAAGCGCGGAACTCCCTTTCCTGCCCGTAGATGCGCACGCGGTACGTCGCCTCGTCGTTCAGCCCTTCCAGGCGATAGCGGTTCTGTTCGCGGTTGAATACCTGTTTCAGTTTGAAGATCTCCGCGACCGCGCGCGATTTGTCCGCGGATACGACGACGCGCACCGCCGTTTCGCCCTCCTCGGCGCTCTCGACGGGGTAATAGTCCCCGTACAGCAGGACGTCGCGGTAGTTTTTATAAAAGGCGATCTGTGCCCGCAGTTCGTCCAGTTCTTCCTGCCTGCACTGCGTGATGTCGTATTCCAGCCCGAACACCCCTTCCAGCGCGAGCGCAAAGCGGTCGCACAGGCGGGTGCGTCTGCCCGTCTTCACGCACACCTCGCTGGCGACGTGCGCGGACATGGTGCTCTGCGGATAGGCGATCAGCGTGCCTTCCTGGATGTGCGCGCGCTCGACGGGGTCGGTCATGTCGCTCGTCCAGACCTGCGGCGTATAGCGCAGTATGCCCAGGTCGTACCGCCCGCCGCCCGCCGCGCACGATTCGATGAGCAGGTGCGGCCAGCGGGTCAGCACCCGATCGAGCAAGGCGTACAGCGCCTTGCAGTATTGCAGGGAATACGCGTCCCCCGCCAGCGTCGGCGCATGGTACGCGTCGGTGATCACGCGGTTGAAATCCCATTTGATATACTCGGGCGAACACAGGTCCATCAGCCGTTCGATGCAGCCGAACAGATAGTCGGATACCTCCGGGCGGACCAGGTCGAGAACCAGCTGATCGCGCATGAGAATGGGGCTGCGCGCGGGATTGCGCAGGACGTATTCGGGATGGGCGCGGTACAGGTCGCTGTCCGGGCTGACCATTTCCGGCTCGATCCAGATGCCGAACCGCAGTCCCTTCGCGCGCACCGCTTCGGCGAGCGAACGCAGTCCGCCCGTCTTTTGCTCGTTGTCCGTCCAGTCGCCCAGCGACGAAGTCGGGTCGTTGCGCCTGCCGAACCAGCCGTCGTCCACGACCAGCAGTTCGGCGCCGACGGACGCCGCCCTGTCGGCAAAAGCCAGCACCTTTTCGCGGTCGAAATCGAACCCGCACGCTTCCCAGATGTTGACGGCGACGGGCCGCTCTCCGCGGTATCGCCGCGGGACGATGTGCCCGTTCACGAAGCGGTGCATCTGCTGTGCGATATCCCGCCTGTGCTTTCCGAACAGCATGACCGCCTCGGGCGTGTGGAAACGTTCGCCGCCGCCCAGCGGGATCTCGAGACAGGAATCGCCCATGCCGATGAGGATGCGCGTGGTGTGCATCGCCGTGCTTTCCACGCATTCCCTGTGGTTGCCGCTGTATACGAGATTGAAGGCGAGGTATCCCCCCATGCGCGCGGGACGGCGCAGAAGCAGGAAGGGATTGACCGCATGCGAGGACGAGCCGCGGCAGGTGCCCTGCTCGAACGCGCCCGTGTGCAGGACGGTGCGCGAGCGATACCGCTCGCGCGCCCAGGTGCCGCAATAGGAAAAGATCTCATACCCGCTCCCATCGACGTCCAGTTGGCAACTCGCCAGCGAACGCAGCACGACGGCGTGCTCCGAGCGGTTGATCAGCCGCGTGCTGACCGCGACGGCGTCGGTATCGTCAAACACCGAATAATACTGGCGCAGTTCCAGCCCGTAGACGCGGTCCTCGTACACGAGCACGAGCGTTTCCGCCGCGCCGTCCGAAGAAGGAAGCCCGTCGATGTCCGGTTTTTCCGCGCGCTCGGCGCGCACGAACAGAAAATTGTTGGCATAGCCGCCGTCGTGATTTTTCACCGACAGCGAGAACTTGCGGTCGTTGCCCATTCCGTAACAGGAAAAGGTCATGTTCGCCGCGACGATGTCGTCGATGCACGAATGCGCATATTTGTGTTTGTGCGAAGAGAGGATGTCGAAATCCTCCGCGTCGGGCACCCTTTGCCCGTAGTACACCGTTTCGAGCAGTTCGTCGTAGCGGCGGAAAATGAGGCTGGTGCGCGGCGTATCCAGTTTGATGAATCGTTCGGTGATCTGCATGCCGCCCTCCTCAATAGCGCGCGCCGTACCGGTCCAGCATGGCGTGCAGTTTGTCCGCGCCGACCTCGCGCGGCAGGATGTTTTCCTTGTGCGCGATGGCGACGGCACACCCCGCCCCCTCGCCGATATTGCAGACGATGGGCAGGATCCTGTACGCCGACTGCGCCTCGTGCGTGGAGGAGATGCACCTGCCCGCGACCATCAGGTTTTTCATGCCGCGCGGCAGAAGACAGCGCAGCGGGATGGTGTAATAGTTGTCCTTTTTCAGGTAGATCAGGTGCGTGCCCGTGCCGCTCGGGTTGTGGATATCCACCTCGTAACAGCCGCAGGCGACGGAATCTTCGAATTTGCGGTAATTGAGGATATCGTCCAGGCAGAAGGTGTATTCCCCGTCGATCATGCGGCTCTCGCGCACGCCGATCTCGGGCGCGGACATGAGCAGGACCGCATCCTTGAAACTTTCAAAACTCTGTTGCAGGAACCCGAACATCTCGAACACCTGCTTGCGCGCTTCGCGCTGCGCCATGGTCAGATCGAAGGCGTCCACGGGGTTGCGGTTGATGACGCGCGTCGTGTTGAAGTGCAGAATGCCCGGCGCGACGTGGCGGAAGATGAGCACGTTCTCGCGCGGGTTTTTGATCTTGCCCTGTTCCTGCCACTCCTTGTATTTTCCGTTGATGAGCGGCCTGTCCTTGGCGAACTGTTCCATGTCCACGTTGGACACCCAGAAACACAGCGTCATCGGCTGGCAGAGATGGTCCTCGTCCCTGCCCAGGCGGAAGGGTGCGCCCGCCATGACGGACAGGTCGCCGTCCCCCGTGCAGTCGAGAAAATACTCCGCGAACAAGTCGGAAAATCCGTTCTTGTTGAACACGCGCACCGAACGCACGACGCCGTCCCGCACGTCCGCGCCCGTCACCGTCGTCTGGTACAGAAGGTCCACCCCGTTTTCCTCGCACAGGTCTTCGAGGATCATCTTCATGTATTCGATGTTGAACGCGACGTTGAACATGTTGGACTCGTTGAGCGCGCCCGCGCGGCGCAGCCTGTCGACGATCTCCTTGAACAGCCCGCAGTTGAGTTGCTCGTAGAACACTTCCCCCCGCGCGTCCTTTTTTTGCAGCGAATATTTCATGAACGGATTGATCAGGCAGTTGCTCGCCGCGCCGCCCAGATTGGAATTCTTTTCCACGATCAGGACGTGCAATCCCTCGCGCGCGGCGGCGACCGCCGCCGCGACGCCGGACAATCCTCCGCCCGCCACGATCAGATCGTATTTTTTCATAGCCCACCTCAGAACCAGATTTCGAATTGACTGCCGTCCGTCAGATCGGCTTCGGAAAGCAGGGGCACTTCCCGCCCCGTGAGCGCGTCCGCCGCCCTGCCTTCACAGGCACGCCCGCCCGCAAACACGCGCAGGGCGCCCCGTTTCCTGTACACGAACCGCAGGCTCTTTCCGCGATAATCGTACAGCACTTCCGCCCCGTCGTATCTGTCCGTCAGACAGGGCGCGACGGCGATCCCTTCCGCGCAGGGACGGATGCCGAACATAAAGTTGTACACGATGCGCACCGCCATCGCCACCGCGCCCGTCAGGAAGGAAGCCCCCGCACGGCAGCGGAAAGGGATCACGTCCTGGTAACAGTTGACGATCGCGTACGGCGGCGCCCCCGTCTCCGATTCGGGATGGCGCGCGGCGTCGTACGGCAACAGCCAGCCGAGCACGTCCTCCGCCATCGCGGCGTCGCCCGCCGCACAGCAGGCGCGGCACAAAAAGCCCTGCGAACCGTGGTTGTACACGGTGGAATTGCCCAAAAGCCCCGCCGCAACGTCGCCGCAGGCGATGCGCCCCACGCAGTCCATGCCGCCCGCAAAGGGCGGGCTGAACAGTTTGTAGCCGATCTCGGAGCGCAGGCGCGCGAAATTTTGCAAAACGCGGTCGGACTGTTCCTGCGTCGCCACCCCCGTAAACAGGGCGAACGCATTGGGCACCGCGTACATGCGCGCCGCGCCGTCGGGGTCGCGGTCCGAAAAGATCCAGTCCCCGTCGTCGTTTTTCAGCCCGTTGAAAAAGCCTTCGCGGTTGAACGCCAGCGCGCGCACCCCTTCCGCGGCGCGCTCCGCCGCCTGTTCGATGCGGGCGGGCAGTGCCCGTTTCCCCGCCGCGGCAAACATCGCCTTGGCGTAACGCACCGCCATATAAAACTGGCAGCTGACGGTCACGCTCTCCCCGCGCCCCGCGAGGCCCGCGCGGTTGACGCCGTCGAACCAGTCCCCTTCGCGGATCTTGCACAGCCCGTCCGCGCCGATGTTCTCCGCATCCGCGTAATAGCCGAGCGCGCGCAGGACGTGTTCTTCGATGCTGTCCCGCTCTTCGCCGTCGCTGTACCCCGCCCGCTCGTCCAGCAGGGAAAATTCTTTGGTATAACAGAGGTATTCGTACAGAAATTCGAGAGCGAACACCCCGCCGTCCACATACGCGCGCATGTCGTGCGGGCCTTTGCGGTCCTGCCCGACCTGCCGCAGGAATTTCCCGTCGCGGCACTGGCATTCGAACAGGTGCAAAAGCACCTTGCGGGCAAACGCGCAGTCGTACTGCAACATGCCCATGCCGTCGTTGGACGCGTCGCGCGTGCCGCGCATGCCCGTCGGCCAGCCGCGGTCGAGCACGGAGACCCACCGCATCTGCAGGGGCAGAAATCCGTTGACGTAGCGGTCGAACTGCCCGTCGCGCGTGCGAACCGCATTGCGCGCCAGGAGGCGTTCCCACTCCGCACGCACCGCGCCGAGGGCGCTTTCCCGATATCCTGCGGAAAAATACCGCTTGCGCGCTTCCGCCTCGCTTTCCGCGGGGATCTCGCCCCCGTTCTGCGGCAAGACGGACAGCACCTGCGTGAGTGTGCGGCTCTCGCCCGCGCGCAGAGAGAACGCGTACTTTGCGGCAAACACGCACGGGAACCCCGCCACGCTGTTGCGCGCGCCGCGTTCGCCGAAGGGCAGATCGCAAGAAAAATCGTAATTCCAGCATTCCTTTGCAAGGGCGTCCGGCGCGTAAAAATCGCCCGCGCCCTCGTACTCTTCCATGAGGTATTCGGCGCAGAGCACCCCTTCGCCGCTCATGAACATGGCGACGTTGCGGCGCGCGGACGCGTCGCCGCGCGGGTCCATCCGCCTGCCGAAAAAGGTGAGATTTTTTTCCGCGTCGTGATGGACGGACGCGCGCACATACCATTCGGGTTTGTCCCAGGGGGCGGCGTTCACGGGCGCAAGCAGCGGCATCGCCTGCGCGAACGCCTCGAAGGTACGCTCGGCTCTGCCCGTGTTCGTCACCTCGACGGTGCACACGGCGTCGCCGCCGCGCGCGGGCACAAACAGCGTCGTGACCAGGCGCAAGCCCGCATACTCGTACCGATACTGCGCCCGTTCGGGCAGAAAGGAGATCTCCGTTTTTTGCGGGCGCTCCGTTCCGGGGCGCGCAAAATTGGAATACAGTTTTCCGCCGACGCGCACAAAGGTCAGCCATTTGCTGTATTTTTCCCCCTGTTCCCGCCGCAACAGCATCAGCCCGCAGGGCGGCGCCGCCTGCACCGAGATGGGTCCGTTCTGGTCCAATTTCACGTGGATGTCGCCGTTCAGCAGGTTGTACTGATAGGAATATTTGAGGTCGGGGTCGGTGATGGTATAGCCGCCCAACCGTTGTTTGTCGAAATATCCGCTCCGCATGCTCATAAAAACCCGTGCGTCACCGCGGGCAGGTAACGCGTGATCTGATAACTGTCTTCATCCTGTGACGGGGAAAACCCGAAGGGCTGCTGCGGCTCTTCCAGTTCCGCGATGCGGTCGAGCCCGCCGCCGAGATATCCTTCCAGCGTGCGCTTTGCGTACGCGAGCCGTTCTTTCAGCCCGCCGAGGCGGATGTTCTGCGCCTCGAACCCGAACGGCTTGTTTTCCTTCATCCACTGGCGTTCGAACGCCGCACAATAGGCGCCGAGTTTTTTCAGCAGGGCGGGGATGTCCCCTTCCGCGATCGCGCGCAGCGCCTGCTTGTCCCCCTTGCCGTACGCCGTGCGGATGCGCTTGCCCAGTTCCGCTTTGACGGACAGCACGTCGGCGAGCGCGGCGAGCGTATCGAACAGGTAGGAATACTCCCCCGCGTTCACCTCCCTGAGACGGTCGCGCACGTTTGCGTACTGCGCGGAGATGCCGCCTTTGAGCAGACTGTCGAAGGTGCCGTAAAACACGTCGTTGTACAGATAGAAAAAACTCTTGTTGTTCAGCCTGTGATCGCTGACCTTTTTGGTGCCGAAATCGGTGGCGGGATAGTTGAGCGCGTCCAGAAGGGCGAAATCCTCGTACGGGACGCCGAACAGCCTTTCGAACCCGCCGCGCTCCGTGCCGCCGTCGCGGCAATCGTTTTCCGCAAAACGGCTCAGTTCGTACATGGCGGGGAGCATGGCAAAGATGCTCGCGCCGCCGCCGTAATCCGCCCACAGCGCGAAGAACACGTCGCGCACCTTTCTGTCCTTGCAGGCGGTGAGCGCGCGCTTCATCACCTTGTTGGTAAACGCGTTTGCGGGCGCGACGCCGTGCCAGCGGAAAAAGGTCCCCGCATACTTGACGTTGTCCGAGATCGCGCGGTGCATGTCGATCATGCGCCCGCACTTTTCGGCATCGGGCACGAAATATTCCCAGTACACCAGTTTGAGGTTTTTCGGCACGCGCGCTTTCCACTCGGGCGGGACGGACTTGCCCTCCGCCTCGTACACGTTGCCGCCGCTGATCGCGTGAAAGAACATATCCGACCACATCTCGCAGCGGAACCCGTATTTTTCCGCGATGGCGAGCACCTTTTGCAGGTGCGCGAGCATGATCTCCGTGCGGTCGCGGTAGCCGTGCCGATACAGGTATTTGCCCGCGCCGAGCAGGTACGCCTCGTCCATGCCGATGTTGACGCGGCGCGAGGTGTACATTTCCGCGATCGCCGCGAACATCTTGTCGATGAGCGCGTACGTCTGCTCCTCTTCGGCGAGAAGGATATCTTCCACGTCGATGAGCGGGCGGTAGCGCTCGTAATTTTTGAGGAAATGCAGATGCGCCAGCGTCTGGATGGCGGGCACCAGTTCGATGCCGCGCGCCGCGCAGTATGCGTCCAGGCGGCGGATCTCCTCTTTGGTGTAGCCGCCGCGCATGTACCCGAAATAGGGCTCGCCCTCGATCTTGTAGGTATCCGCCGTTTCCAGGTACAGCGCGTTGTAGCCGAGCGCCGCCATGACGTCCGCGTATTTTTCCAGCGTCTCGATGCGCGGCACCGCGTTGGCGGCGCAACCGAGCATGATGCCGAACTCGTCAAATGCTTTGATCTTCATACTTATTTCAGCAATGCTTTCCACTCGTCGACCTTGGTCGAAATATCCACGCGCACCTCGTTCTGCAACAGCGGATTGAAGACGTTTGCATTTTCCCAGTCCGCGATCATGGCCGCGATCTGCGGCTTGGTGAAGTAGGACGGATACAGTTCGAGCAGCCCGAAGCGATAGAAGCGGCTCTCCACGTCGATGCGGCCCTTCATCTTTTCGTACTCTTCCCCTTCCAGCCCGGCGATGCTCTCGTACGCCCTGTCAAAGATGTTCTTGACGGACAGCAGGAATTCCAGGCTCCAGAATTCTTTGGTGAACACCGTCGTGTAGACGCTGCCGCTGTACCCCGCGGGAACGACGTGGTTCTCGTAATAGGTGCGCAGGTACGCGATGTACTCCTTGATGTACGGCGCCGCCTGTTTGTAATACTGCTCGATGAAGTCGTTTGCCAGCGCGTTGACGTCCGCGTCCAGGTTGTACAGCAGGCGGGCGCGCACGTAATCGTCCAGCCTGCCGAACGGCACGCCCGACGTCTGCGCGATGCCCTGGTGGTACACGTCGATCACGTTCATGTCCTTATAGACGAGAAGGTTGGTCTTGACGGTGTTCCAGTACGGGTACGGCGCGACGACGTTGTGGTAGTACACGCGGTAATCCCAGATGGAGAAGTTGGAGGCGATCTGCCGCCAGCCGCTGATGCTGTTGTTCATGAAACTGTTGTGCTCTGGATCGTTGATCGCCCAATAGAAGTTGGAATTGGTGAGCGGGGCGATGCGGATACAGACGTTATCCTCCGCGACGACGCTCTCGTCGATGGGAACGGGCTGTTTGTTTTCGTAGCGAACGGGCGGTTCCATGACGGTGAGATAGGCGAACGCGACCAGATAGATCTCGCGGTCGGGCGTGCCGCTCTCCTCCTTGAGCCAGCGTTTGATCTCCCGCGCCACTTTGTTCACGAACCGCAGCATGACGCCGCTCTCTTTGTATTTGGCGATGTCCTCTTTGCAGCGGTCGCAATCGCAGAAATATTCGTTGTCGCCCATGCCGAGCATGAACAGCGTCGCGTCCGGCTCGTTCTGAATGTACGAGATCAGGTTCTGCACATAGGTGTCGAACATGCCGCCTTCGTCGTCGTTGTAGTACCCCTCGGTGTAGCACAGCTGCGAATGCTTCTGCACGATGGTGTAGCACTCGTTGTCCGTCATCAGCGAGAAATCGGTGTCGCGGTACTGCGGCGAGAGGTAGAACCACTTTTTGTGATCGTTGTAATAGTCCTTGACGTACAGCAACTGGAAGACGTTGGACATGTCGTGCAGGGTAGACCACATGGAGGCTTCGCCGTATTTTTCGTCGCGCAGCGAACTCACGCCGTTGAGGCGCAGGTGCACGGCGGTCTCGGCGTTGTACAGCGTGTCATAAGAGAACACGTTGCGCCCGTCGAACGAGGGGCGATAGGCGAGGTCGAAATCGCCCAGCATCACCCTGTCGTAACGGGTGTAGCGGATCTCGTCCTCGCTGTAATACATGTAGCCGAGGTTCTTTTCCGCAAAGAACAGGGCGCCGTAGATCTTGCCCGCCTCGGTGTCCGAATTCACGTAGAGGTTCTCCCCGACGGTGCGGATGACGAACCCGCCGTTGCCGAGCGGCTGCGCCTTGGGGTCGATGCCCGCGCTTTTCGCCGCGTCCGTGTCCCCGATGGAGATGAAGGGCGCCGCGGCGCCGCCTTCCGCAAGGACGGGGAGCGCCTTGCCCGTGGACTGTTCGAAGATGGCGGACAGTTCCTGCGCCGCATATTTTTCCGACTCCGTCGCCTGCGCGGGGAGAATGATCTTATACGCGGTCGCGCCGTTTTCAAACATGCAGTGATCGGTATAGCCGACAGTGTATGAGTCGATGTCGACGTGCGCGTCCCCTTCCTCTTTTCCGCGGCTGCAAGCCGCCAGCGAAATTGCCATGACAATGCCCAGCCCTATGCAAAGAATTTTGGTCAGTCGTTTCATTTTGCACCTCCGACCGCCGCGACGGTATAATCGCGGAGCGTATAACAGCCGTACCCGTCAAAACAATAGTAGCGCACGGTGTACGTACCCGCTTTTTCGGCGACGAAGGAATCGGACGCCGCGCGCATGACGCCGTCCGCGTCGATGACGTACACGAATACGTCCAACGCCGTGCCCGCATAATCGGACGCCGTCGCCGCGGGGACGGAGACTTTCTCCCCGACGCGGATCTGTGCGGGCAGGTCCCCCGCCACGCGCAGGACGGGATCGGAGCGGTTGTATACCTTGACGGTATAACTCGCGCTCGCCGTGTTCCCCGCCGAATCGGAAACGATATAGATGATGGTGTATTCGCCGGGGATATCCGCGCCGATGACCGTGCCTTTCGCACTGCCGATGCTGGAATAGATCTCCGTTTCGCCGCGCAGAACGCGCAGGGAGAGAGTAACGACGGGATCGAGCACGTCGTACGCCCGCGCGCCCGGCACTTCGATGCGGTCGCCCGCATAGCGGATGAGCGCGATGTCGGCATCGGGCACGACGACGGGTGCCGTCATGTCGAACCGCTCTCCCGCCTCGTACAGCCCGACGTACGTCTGGTTGTTGATGCGGTTGAGCACGAACCCGCCCTCGCCCGCAAAATCCTGCATTTCGACGGTGAGGTACAGCCGCCCCGAGGCGAGCATGCCCTCGCGACCGCCGATCAGCCCGATCAGCGTGGAGTTGATATACACATAGCCGTTGGAGAAATACAACTCAAAAGGCGTATCCGCAAAGGGCAGGTTCAGCGTGGCGGCGACGGCGCCGTCCAGCGTGACCGTGCAGTGCTGCGCGCCGTTGCGGGAAATGCCGATCACGGAGACCTGCGACGCATCCACGCTGTCGCGCACCGTGAAGCGGACGGTGTTCAGCGCCGAGATCTCCGCGGGAACGGTGAACCCGAAATAGAAGTTCGCCGCGCTCAGCGCATTGAGGAATTCCAGGCGCGTATCGCCCTGTGCCACGTAGCGCGGATACTCGGCACCGGCAGAATAGTCCGCCTGCACCTTGCCCGCGGGGTCGAAGAGATAGGCGCCGATGCTGTCCGCTTCCGCCGCGACAAAACTCCTCTCTTCGCCCACATACCGCCCGCTCGGGTCGGCGATGTTTTCCGCGCACACGCGGTAGCGCACCGTGCCCGCCGCGGGGATCATGGATTCCCCTTCGCGGACGATACGCGGCTGCGTTTCGCCCTCCGCGATCACTTCATAGTATTTGTTCGCGGCAACGGGCGTTCCCGCATAGGAATTGTAATCGGTCGCGGTGAAGGACGGGAAGGTAAAGGGCTTGCCCGCGAGAACCGCTTCGGGCATGGAGGGTTCCTCCACGTACGGCTGTTCGCGCGCCTCTGCCAGCAGAAAATATTTCTGCATGGTCACGTTGCCGATGTAATCCTCCGCGCGGTACACCACCGCGTAGTATCCCTCGCGGACAAACACGACACTGCCGCCCGCCGCGGCGATCTCTTCCCCCGTCGCGCAGTCGAGCACGCGCACGGAGGTGCGATAGGCGCCCGCGCCGCCGCGGACCGCCATCTCCTGCGGGATGCGCACCGTCTCGCCGACGGAGTACTGCTCCCGCAAGTCGTTGTCCTGCACTTCGATCTGCAGATCGGTCAGTTTCCCGCGCGCCGTCACGGACAGCACATACCGCCCGACGTTGCCCGAAGAATCGGCGATGCTCCACTCGATCTCGTATACGCCCGCGACGTCGGGAACGAAACATCCGTCCGTTCCCACGCCGATCTCCGTCGTCTGATCGGGACGGGTGACGCGCACGTCGATGTCCGACGCGTCCAGTTTGCCGTCCAGCGCGTCGTACGCCTGCGCGGCAAACACGCGGTACGGGCGGGAAACTTCCGCCTCGGGAACGCCGTTTTGCAGGTTCTCGTCCACCGTCTTTACGACGGGAGGCGTGGTGTCCACGATCTCCTCCCCCGTCAGGTCCTGTCCGTTGAGCGTGAACAGATAAATGCAGGCTTTGGTCGAATCGGCGACGGTGCGGAAGGTGAACGAAAGGTTGACCTCCCCCGTCGTGAATCCGTTCCAGGGGGTGCTTTCACCGGGCAGGAAATGTTCGGAATTATCCAGATCGCGCACCACCGCCTTTGCTTTGGAAGCGCTGTACGGTTGGGCGTAGACGGCGCGTTCCGCATAGTCGAAGAAGGTGGAGATGACGCCGTAATTTCCGTTCGCGTCGGCGGGACAGCCGGTGAACGAAGAGGTCAGCGGCGTGCCGAACGGGGTCTGGCGCATCGCCTGGCTGGATTCCACCCAGCCCGCGCTCGTCTGCCCCGGCGCGCTCACGCGGATGGAACTATAATACCAGAAATCCTGTCTGCGCTCGAAATCCAGCGTCACGACGTTGGACGGGTCGTACACGTCCGTCAGCGTCACTTCAAAGGAGCGGAACTCGTAGTCGTCGACGGTGACGCTCGCCACCGAATCGTCGAAGGCGCGCCCGCTCGCCGGCGCGATGATGAAATCGAACAGGCGGAAATTTTCGTCGCAGTCGGACAGGTCGATGACCCTGCCGTACTTCACCGTCGCCGTCGTGGACGAGCCGTCGGTGGCGATGCGCACCGCGGTCAGTTCGTCCGAAGAATAGTAACGGCCGTTCCACCAGATCTTCTCCATATACGAGGGCAGAGAAGCGCCCTGTTCCACGGTCACGGCAGGCCCGCTGAGCAGGTCGTCCGCCGTGAGCGCATCCGCCCGTTTCGGCGCAAAGCCGAACAGCGCGCAGAGGGTGCACAGCAGAAGCAGAGCGGCGCATGCCGTTGCCGCAAATGTTTTTTTGACGCGTTTCGTCATCCTTTCAAACCTCCGAAACTGACCTCCCCCATAAAATGATCGCGGAACACGTAGAACAGGACCAAGATGGGGAGCATGACGACGGTACAGGCGCAGAGCACATACGGAACGCCGCCCATACTGATCGAGTTGATGTTGCTGTTCTGGAAAGTGTACAGCGCATATGCCGCCGTCGGATAACTGGGCATATACGTGACGTTCACGTTCCAGTCGTTCCAGTATGTGATGAAGTTGGTCAGCGCAAGGATGAGGATGACCTGCTTGACCATGGGAAACATGACGCTCCACATGATCGTGAAATGCGAAGCGCCGTCGATCTTCGCCGCCTCCGCGTATTCCCACGAAACGGTGCAGAAGGTGGCGTGCAGCAGCATGAAATCCATGCCCGTGAACGAACCTTTCATGATGCAGAGCGCCAGAAGGTTGTCATAGAACCCGATCGCGCGCATCAACTGCAATTCGCTGGGCAGGCGCCCGACGATGGGAACGATCATGACGATGATGTTCACCGTATACAGCACGGGAGCGAGGCGGAAGCGGTATTTTGCCACCGCGTAGGCGACCATCGCTTTGGAGATGATGGAGACCGCCGTGCATCCCACGCTGTATAAGAGCGAATACAGGAACAGTTCGGGGAAGTAGATGCTCCTCTGCCCGATGCCCGGAACGGTGACCTGCACGCTCAGTTCGCGGAAGATGTTGACGTAGTTTTCAAAATAGAATTTTTTGGGGAAGCCGAGCGGATAGAAGTTGAAATCCGACTTCGCCTTGAAGGAAGAGAGCAGCACCCACGCGATCAGAAAGATCATCGTGACGGAGTACACCGAAAGCAGCAAGAGCATCACGATGCGGAACACGCCCCACTTGCCGTTTTTGACTTTGCTTTTCGTCATGGCAGTACCTCAATAATCCACCGAGGGGCAGAGTTTGTTCATCCCCCACCGTGCAAACAGCGTGACGGGAACGGTCACGACGGTAAACAGCAGGCCCGCCGCCGAGGCGACCGGGTATTTGGGAACGCCCGCCTCGCCGAGCACCTGGATGTAGTAATAGTACCCGAAGGTATAAAACTCGTTGCGCGCGTCCGTGCCGTAAAAGGTGTACAGCGAACCCTGCTGTGCGAAGAACCCCGCGAGAAGGTTGATGATATAAATGCTGATGGTGGGGAAGATGAGCGGCAGGATGATGTGCCAGAACTCCTTGACGGGCGTGATCCCGTCCAGCGACGCCGCTTCCAGGATATCGGGCGGGATCCTGTTCATCAGTCCCAGAAACAGGATGATGGAACCGCCGAAATTCACCCAGAAGGAATAGCCGATGATGGTGGCAAAGCCCGTGGAGGGGTCGTAGATCAGGTTGGGCGCCTCCCCCAGTTTGAAGAGTTTGTAGATGCCGGGCAGCCCGTACACCATGAAATACTTGAACATGGTGACCGTGATGACGCTGGAGAGGATGGACGGCAAAAACAACAAAAACCGAAAGGTCTTGGACAGCGGATTCTTCTTGTAAACGTAGTACGCGTTGATGATATGGAAAGGAAGGTTGATGATGAGGTTGACGGCGAACAGGATGAACGTGTTCTTCCATGCGTACCCCATGAACGCTTCCGAGTTCATCATCTCGAAAAACTGCTTAAAGTTGCCGAAGCCCGACCAGAAATATTTTCCCGTCGCGGAGTCGTACTCCTTGAACGCCAGGAAAATGCTGTTGATGTTGACGCCGATATAAAAGACGCAGAAGATGGTCAGCGGAAACGCCAGCACCGCCGCCAGAAACAGTTTTTCGTACACGCGCGCCTTGGTCATCGTCGAGGTCTTTTTGCCGTGCAGCCGTACCCCGACTTTGTTGTGGAACGCGCATTTCAGGTCATAGATCCCCCACTTCACCTTTTCCCGAAGCGAAGAGCGGTCCGTCCCCTTTTTCGGCTCTTTCCTGCTCATTGATACATCGTCCCCCACTGGCTCTTATAGTACTCGTAACTGCCCTGCATGTATTTGTCGACGGTCAGTCCTTCTTTCGTGTAATAGCGGAAATCGTCAAACGGTTCGGTCAGGCTGGTCTTCGTTCCGCGGTTGTTCGTGAACGAACCCTGGAACACCCACCCGACGATGCTCGCCAGATTCTGGTTTTTGATGTAGAAATCGTTGTTTTGCCGCGCGCTCACGATGTCCACCTTGTCCGAAGATTGCAGGCGGTACAACTCCTGATAATAATACGGCATCTGTGCCAGTTCCTCTTGGGAAAGGGTGTATTCAAAGTTTCTGTGCAGGCCGCTCAGCACCGTCGTCTTGCGCAGGCTCTCGTCGGTGCAGAGGAAGCGGATGAACAGTTTGGCAAGGTCTGCGTTATCCGTCTGCGCGTTCACGAACATGGAAAACTCGTGCGAACTTTCCAGATAGGTCGCCGTTTCGTTCACCGTATCGCCGAAGGAAGGAAACGGCATCATCGAGAAGCGGCGGCCGCTCTGCCCGTACTCATCCTTGTACAACTGCTGGTTGGTCTGCTCGATGTACGGCTTGTTCTCGTTGTACCAGTGCCCGCCCTCGATGATGAACGCGATGCGGTTGCCCTGGCCGAGCGTCGCCTTGTGCTTGGAATCGATAAATGCGTCCTGCGTTTCGGTAAACCCGAAGGTGCCCGAATTGTTCTCGAAATAGCCGTTGGCAGAGATGAACTGCGCGAACTGCAGAGCATTGTACTTGCCCTGCATGAGGTTGATCTCATACCCCTTCTCGACGGACAGCGTGCGTTCCGTGCCCTGGTAATCGGTGAACGTGCCCGACAGCGTTTTGATCTTTTCAAAGTTTTCCGCGCCCTCGGAATCCGCCCACAGCGAGAGCAGGGTCTGCTGTTTGTAGCCCGAATTCGACCAGATGAACGGCGTGATGTTGCGCGACGCCATGCGGCGCAGCAGCGCCTGAAAATCCGCCCATGTGACGGGGCAGCCGTCGTCGTAGGTGCCGACCTCGCCGTCCCTGCCCGCCGATTTTGCGGGCGCGCCCTGTTTGCCGCTCGTCCAGGTGATGCCTGTGCCCGAGCCGTCCGACGAGGCGATGAACAGTTCGCTCTCCTCAAACAGGTCCACGTCGTAGTTCAGCCCCCACACCGACGACCCGAAGGGTACCGCGTAGTACTTGTCGTCCGCCGTCTTGTAAAAGTCGCGGTGCGTCTGCTCCATCTTGGATTCCACCGTCTTTCCCGCCTCGCCGAGGTCGGCCATGTCCTTCGTCACCGCGTCGGTGATGTCGAGGATCTGGTCGTCCTTGATATAGTTGTAATAGGCGCACGCGGTGATGTACATATCGTTGAAGTCGGTCGCGATGGTGTTTTTCAACTGCGAATATTCATACTCATCTTTTAAGGGGGTGATGATGATCTGATAGTCGGTATATTCCGCCTCAAAACGCGCCTTTGCGTCGTCCAGCCATTCGGTGCCCCAGCCGCCCTTGTAAACGCCCACGTACAACTGCGTCTTGGATTTATCGATGCCGCTGTAACTGCACCCGACAAACCCCGCCAGCAAGGCGGACGCAAGCAGTGCCAACAATACTCTCATCAATTTCTTTTTCATCTCGGAACTTTCTCCTATCAACAAATTTGGCGGGAAAGGGCAAACGCCCTTTCCCCGCTTTCACGCTCGCGCGTCAGTTTGCCTTTTTCTTTTTGCGCACGACGATGACCGCCGCCGCGACGCCGCCTGCCACGACTGCCGCACCCGCGATGCAGCAGACCGCGATGACCCAGCCCTGCCCGCCGCCTTCGCTCGGTGCGACGACGGTGATCTCGGCGCTGATCTCGGCGGGATTGCCCGCCGCGTCGCTGCTTTGGACGATCACTTTGTACACGCCCTCCTGTTCCGCCTTGAACGCGAGGTCGAAGATCTCGGTGCGCACGCCGCCGAACTCGATCCAGACGCGGTATTCGGAAACGGTATCTTTGTCGTCCGTCACGATGATCGCGGGCAGGACGACGGTATCGCCTGCCGTCGCGGTCGCGGGCACTTCCGTCTCAAAACGGATGACGGGCGGAGTGGTGTCCTTGACTTCGAGAACGAACTCTCTGACCACGCTCTCGCCGCCGTAGGCGACGGTATAGCGGACGGTGTAAGAGCCCGTCTGCGTCGGCGTAAAGGTATATCCCTGCACTGCCTGTGCCGTGCCGCCCTGCGGGATCACTTCCACCGTGACCGCCGCGTCCGCGATCGCCGCGCCGCTAAAACCGGTGACGGCGGGCGCGGGAAGGGTGTAAGCCTTGCCGTAGACGCCGTCCGCAAGCGTTTCGCTTTCAAACGCGGCGTCCAGCCAGACGGCACGCACGTCGAACACGAACACGCGCCTATCGGTGAGCACGCCGTCGCTGACCGTGAACGCCACATAATAGATGCCGATCGCTTCGGGTGTGAAGGTGAACTTCCCGTCCGCAAAGGCGATCTCCTCGCCGCTGCCGTCGGGGGCGGTGAATTTTGCCACCACCGCATCGCTCAGATCGATCGGCCCGTCGCCGCGCGCATCCGATGCGGTGACTTCCGCCACCGTGACCGTGCCGCCCGTGAGCGACTTGAAATACAGCGCGTCGTCAGTGGATTCCTGCGAGGGATCCGGAATGGCGCCCTCGGGCGCGACGATCTCGCCCAGCACGGGCGGCGTATTGTCCACGACCTTGACGGTGCGCAGGCACTGCGCGGTATATTCATCGACGCTGTCTTCCAGCGTGTAACGGACGGTATAGCGGACGGTATAGTTTCCGGGTTCGTCCATCGCCGAATCCTGCGTCCATGCGGCGAACGCGCCGTCCTCGTATGCATATTCGATGGTGACCGACGTCGTCACGAAATCGGACTGTTCGGTGACCAGGGTCTGCCCGTTTTCGATGCGGACGTCGCTCGCCACGACGTCGGCGGCGGAAAACGCGATGGTATCGGTGCGGTCGAGGATGGACTGCTGCGCGTCGGGGTCGGCAAACACGATGCTCGTGCGCGTGACCGTGATCGGCAACACTTTGCGCGTGATGCGCCCCGCCTTGTCCTCGGCGGTCAACACGAGGGTGTATTCGCCCGTCTCGGTAAAGGTGTATTCGTACTGCCCGTCTGCAAACGCCTGCACGGAAGAATCGTCCTTGAACAACTCTGCCGTCACGGTGCAGGCGCTCCCGTCATGGTGCAACTCCGTCGAAGCGGTGACTTCGCCGCGGATACCGCCGCCCATATAGACGGAATCGCCCGCGCTCACGCCCGCGCCCGAAAGATCGAACTCCACAGCGGGGGCACTGTCTTCCGCATACACGGTGAGGGTGTATTCCGCCATATAGACGGTGCCGTTTTCTTCCACCGCATATTGCACGGTGTACTCGCCCGCCTGCTTCGGCGTGAATTTGCCGCCTTCGACGGTGCATTCATCCGAACCGAACAGCACGCGCACGCCCGATTTCGCCGTGGCGAAGTCCGCCGCCGCGCCCGTCAGCCCGCTGACATATTCGGGGGTCGGCAGCGCATATTCGTATCCGACGATGCCGTCGTAGGAAAATTCGGTCGTCAGGCGCTTGGTCAGCCGCTCGCCGTCCACGGTCAGGATGCCGTACTTTGCCGTCTTGCCGGCGGCGACGGCATCCACCGTGATCTCCAGCGTCACATATTCGCCCTTGAACCCGCTCCACGCTTCCTGCGTGACGGTGTCGCCGTCCTCGTTGATGATCAGCGTCGTATCGTCGAAGTCTCGCACCAGCCCTTTGACCGCCGACTGCGAATTGTTATTGAAGGAACGCGAGACATACAGCGCATTTGCCGCTTTGTCATAGTACAGGCAGATGGGCATGTACGGGATGCTCCCGTTGCTCTGCCCCGAAAGCGTCTGCGAGATGACCGTCATGTCGTACTCGTTCTCTTTGCGGTAGAGTTTGAGCCCGTACAGATCCTGGTTGTTGCCGCCCGCCTTCATGCCGCCCAGCGTCTCGGCGCCGTACGGTCCCTCGGCGAGATTGACGGTCAAATAGTTTTCCCGATCGGTCTTGTCGATGAGGCGGAAGGTGACGGAGGTAAAGTCATACACGCCCACCTCGGCGGGAATGGCGACGAACTCCAGCAACACGTCGTCTGCGGTGTTGTCCGAAATGTCGATGTCCTTCCGATAGACGACGGTGCTCTTCTTGTCCGTGCTCACCGTCACGCCACTCATCAGCGCCGAATTGCCGACGCGGAAATTTTCCCAGCCGAACGCGCTTTCCGCGCCGCCGAACGCATTCGGATCGGCGATCGGTTCGGCATTTTCATAGTCGGGGCGGTACACTTTGCCGCTCACCGAAGCCACGAGGCTCTGTTTGTCGGCGTCCGCATAGTAATGGATCGTATACGTGCCGCTCTCGCCCGCAAAAGTACAGCCCTGCGCCCACTTGCCGCCTGCAAGACCTGTTGGCGTGACCGCCTGCCCTTCCGAATCCTTGACTTCGATATAGAGCCCCGCGGTATATGCCGATGCATCCGAAATGCCGCCCAGGACGGTATACTTCTGCAATGCGGGGATGGTCACCGTGCCGTTGCTGTCGAACGAGTTTCCGAAATAGACGGGTGCGCTGTCTTCCAGCTTGTCGCCCGTCAGGCCGAAGGGCAGCCCGTCGATGGAGCGGATGAGATAACGCGCGCCATAATCGCTGAGCGTGTGACCGCTCGCACTGCCGCCGCGGAATTTTGAACTGTATATGGTAGGCTCTTCCCCGATTCCGCCATATTTATACCAGCCGCGGACGGTGGTCACTTCCAGATACGCCGACTCGATGCTCTTCGTAAACGAAACGCCGTCGTTGCCCGTCGTCTCGTCGTCCGTAAGATCGCGCACGACGGTGAGCACGGTGCCGCCGGCGTTGGTGACCGTGCCGCCGCGGCTTGCATAAGAAGAGAATCCCCAATCGACGAGCACGCGGTTTGTCGCCGCGTCGTAGTACAGCGACTGCGTGCTCTCAACGCTTGTTTCCACTTTCCGATTGACCAAGGTGCCCTGCTCAGGGGGGGTCTTCAGCACCTTGGTCTTATCCGGGTTATAATGGTAGCCGAGATAGGACTGCCCCCTTCCCTTTGCATAGACGGTAGACCACTCAGAATCAAACGTGCACCAGAAGCCGATGAGCACGCTGACCTGGTTGCTCGGGTCCTCGGCGTCCGTCAGCGTGACGATCATCGCGTCGAAGTCGCGTTTGGAAGCGTCCTGTCCATAGACCGAAAACGCAAAGAACGGCACTTCGTCGGAATTGTCCGCGAGGTAAATGGGGGTTTTATAGCGGATGGTCGTCGTCTGGTTGTGCGTCTCATCCTCTCCGTTTGCATTGGTGGCGGTCACGCGCATATTGTCCGCCTGCGTGACCAAAACGTTGTTCTCGTCGCCGAACGTTGAAAAATCGTCGGTGTTTTCCGTTTCGAACATCGCCTGCACGGCTCTGATGCCCGAAACGTCCGCGGCCTGCACCGTCAGCAGCGGCGCGATGGTCGCCGCCGCGATAAACATCAGCGCCCCCACAAAGGATAAAAGCGCAACTATGCCCCTTTTCATACATTTTCCTCCGCAATGGTATCATAATTAAATCGGTTCCGATTTAATTACAAGCACATCTTACCATATAAATTTGGTTTTGTCAATATATTTTACTGAAAAAATTATTTCACACTTGTAATATTCTTGTGGAAAATTCTGTAAACAGAGGAAAAAAGCGCCGCGGAAAATCCGCAGCGCCTGTCCTTTTTCAGCCGAACGAATGTATGCCGTGCAGGAGTTGTTTTCGATACAGTGATTCATACCAGGTTTTTATTATAATAAAGATTATAGTAGCAGAGCAGAGCGGCGTCCACGGCGTTGTCCGATTTCTGGTTGCGGATATACTGGAAGGTCGTGCGGTCGCACAGGTCTTTGAGGCAGAACGCGGAAAACCACTTTTCGAACATCGCGCGGAAGATCTGCGTCGCCGTATAATCGCCGCAGAGGACGACCTGCCCCGGATCGTTCAGCGTGACCACCGCGGCGATCGCGTACGCCGCGCACTTTGCCGCTTCTTCCATCACCGCGGCGGCGATAGGGTCGCCCGCCTCGGCGGCGGCGACAAAATCGTCGACAGTGGCGCACCCTTCCGCGCCGCGGCGCTGCATTTCGCGGATGATATGGCGGTTGCCGACCACCGTTTCCAGGCAGCCGCGCTTGCCGCAACTGCACACCTCGTCCCGCCCGAACACGGGGATGTGCCCCAGTTCGCCGTCAAAATTGTTGGCGCCGCGGTACAGGTTGTTTTTATGGACGTACGCCGCCGAACAGCCCGTGCCGATAAAGATGTACACGAAATTTTCCAGTTCTTTGCCCGCGTTCAGATGGTAGGCGATGGCTTTTGCCCTGGTCGTGCCGTCCACAAAGACGGGAATGCCGTATTTTTTCTCCACTTCCGCCTTCAGTCGCAGCGGAACGTCGCTCTGCAGGTTGTTGTAGCGGACCAGTTCGCCCGTTCCGCTGTCCACAAAGCCGGGGGCAGCCAGCCCGATCGCCGTCAGCGTGTCGGGCGGAAAGGTCTCCGCAAGCCTGTCGATACAGCGGTACAGCCTGTCCAGCAATTCCTGCGGCGCGATGCTCCGCGTTTCCTTTTCCGATTCGTATGTGGCGAGCACGTTTCCGCAGAAATCGATGACGACCCCGCTCACCCTGCGCGCCGTGAACTTGATGCCCAGAAATTTCCCGCCCGCAGGGTTGAGCAGATACCGATCCGCCCGCCTGCCCACCTTTGCGCCGCCCGTCTTTGCGTCCGCACAGCAGATCAGCCCCTCTTCGGTCAGATAGTCGATATATTGCAGAACGACCTCCATCGACAGCCCCGAAAAAGTCTTGATCTCGGTTTTGGACGCGCCCGGATGCGCTTTGATGGTGTTCAGAACGAGATTGATGCGCTCCCGCTTGCGCTTTTCGATCATAGACATACGGAAATCCTCCGACTCAGACCGTGAGCGTAAGTCCGTCGTAGGCGACTTTCGCGCCGAACTGCGCGCAGATCTGCACCGTCTCTTCGTGAGACTTGTGCAGCGAAGGCGCCAGGTGCGACATGTAGATCTGCGACTGCTCGCCCGTGATCCCCACCGTGGCGAACGAGCGGAGCAGCGAACGCACCATCGGGATGGAATTGTGCGCATACACGCGCAGATCGCCGTCGTAATCCCCCATCGTGCAGTCCATCACGACCAGATCGATGTATTTGCGGCGGATCTTCAAAAACGTTTCGTACAGGATCCACGCGCCGTCCAGCGCATAATAGATCGTTTTGCCGTTGCGCTCGAACAGCAGGTGCTGGGGGAATTCGGTGTGGTTCGCCTCGTACCCCGTCACACGGATGCCCTCGCCCGCGTCGTATTCCTGCATGGGGCGCATGCGCATGAGCGTCACCCCCGCAGGCGGGGTCAGCACGGCGTCCTCGCGCACCCACAGGCGGAGCCCGCCGCATTCCGCCGCGACGCGCGCAACGTTTTCGGGATCGAAATGATCGTCGTGCAGATGCGTCAGAAAAATGTCCGTCACCGCGCTAAGCGGTACGCCCGCGATGCGCATGGAATCCAGCGTGTGCGGGCCGCAGTCGACCAGGATGTGGCCGTTGAGCAGCATGCTCGACGAACGGCGGATGTCCTTGTCGAAACAATCCTTTTTGTCCGTTTTCAGGCGCGGGCTGAAATCCGCGGCGCATGTTCCCAAAAACAACACTTCAAATTCCGGCATTTTTCTCACCTCAATCCATTGCTTTTTCACAGTATATCATATATAATGGAAAAAAGCAAGTATCGATTCCGATTTAATTCGGGAAAAAAGGAGGCGGAAATGGATTTTCGGCACATAAAATCTACAACCGTACAAATTGCAGACGCGATGCATCCCCTGCTCCCCGGCGAAGCAAAGTACCGCGGGTATGTGCATCGGCTGGTGCAGTTCACCGTCGAACACCAACTGCTCGACGGCGAAACGTGGCGGGTGTTCGTCGATCAGTTCCGCCTGCATTCGGACAGCGACAACTGCTGGCGGGGCGAATACTGGGGAAAAATGATGCGCGGCGGCTGCATGACATACGCCTGCACCAAAAACGAACGCCTGTACAGGACGCTGGAAGCGAGCGTTCGGGACCTGCTCGGCACGCAGGACGCCGAGGGCAGGATCACCACCTACCCCAAGGAAAAGGAATTCAACGGCTGGGACATGTGGGTGCGCAAATATGTGATGCTCGGCCTGCTGTTCTTTTACGATATCTGCAAAAACCGCGGTCTGCGCGGACGCATCCTGCGCGCCGCCAAGCGGCACGCCGACTATATCGTGCGGGCGATCGGCGACGGCGCGGGACAAAAACCCATTCTGGAAACTTCCGCCGTATGGGGCGGGCTCAACTCCGCGTCTGTCCTCGAACCCTTCGTCATGTTGTACGAGCGCACCGCCGAACCCGCCTATCTGCGGTTTTCCGAATACATTGCGGGCACGGGCATGTGCAAGGACATGGACCTGATCGGCACCTGCCTGCACAAAAGCGCCTACCCCTATCAGTTCAGGCACACAAAGGCGTACGAGATGATGAGTTGCTTTGAGGGCCTGCTCGAACTGTACCGCGTGACGGGCGAAAACGACTACCTGCAGGCGGCGACCAATTTTGCGGACATGGTGGCGGAGACGGACATCACCGCCATCGGCTGTGCGGGCTGCACGCACGAACTGCTCGACCACGCCGCCGTCCGCCAGACCGAATATTCGGACACCGTGATGCAGGAAACCTGTGTGACGGTCACCTGGATGAAACTGTGCGCAAAACTGCTGTATCTGACGGGCGAAAGCCGCTTTGCCGACCGGATCGAGC
This sequence comes from uncultured Clostridia bacterium, assembly GCA_944341895.1. Lineage (GTDB taxonomy): Bacteria > Bacillota > Clostridia > Christensenellales > Borkfalkiaceae > Borkfalkia. Next base: position 2,198 of record CALVMB010000006.1, on the reverse strand, counting down.
GTTCCGCGCTCAACGCGATGGCGGGCGCCGTCAACACCGAATGCCAGGACATGCACCGCGCACAAGCGATGGTGTATACGAGCGGCGAACCGGAGAGCGTGCCGCACGAGCCCTACCCCTTTGACAGTTACAGCCCGCTGTTCGACAACCGCCGCGGCGTGAAGGTGGGCGGATTCAAGCGCATGCAGAACGGGCGGTCGTACGGGTGCTGCGCGTGCATCGGGAGCGCGGGAACGGCGCTGACCGAACTGTTCGGCGTGACCGAAGGTAACAACACGCTGTACGTCAACCTGTATGCGGCGTGCACGGTGCGGACGCGCCTTTGCGGAAGTCCCGTCGCGCTGGACATGCGCGCAAACCTCGCCAAAAGCGGGAAGATCCGCATCCGCGTGCGCGCGGCGGCGCCCTTTACGCTTGCCCTGCGCGTTCCCGCGTGGAGCAAGACCATCCGCGTGCGCACAGACGGAACGCCGCAGTGCGGCGAAGTCGCGCAGGGGTATTTTCGGCTCGAGCTCGACAAGGCGGAATGCACCGTCGAGATCGAAGTGTGCGACGACTTGCAGGTCTGCCGCCTGAACGGGAAATTTTCGCTGTCCAAAGGTCCCTATGTTCTCGCCGCGGACAGACGGTTCACCGCCGACCTCGCCAAGCCCGTGCGGCTTGCGCAGACCCTGCGGGCGACCCCCTTCCGCCCCGCGCAAACGGACTGCTTTCATCCCAACATCGCGCTGCAAATCAAGACGGACGGTGCCCCCCTGCTCGTGTTCGACTATGCCGAAACGGCAAAAAATTACGACGACGAGATCAGCGGCGCCACTGTCTGGTTCGCCGAAAGGACGGACGAGGCAAAAGAGGGCGCGCCCGAAGCATAAAATCCTGCAAGACGAAGGCGTCGCCCTGCCACCTGCCCGAACGGCAAATGCGGCGGACGAAAAAGCGCCGAACGTGCCCGCCGCCTGCCGAAAAACACAGGCGGAAAATATCTGCCCACGCGTTTGCATGCAAAAGCAGGCAGGCTGTTTTCCAAGGGAAACAGCCTGCCTGCTTTTGTCCTCCGCGGGAAACCGCGCCTGCGGAAGATCGTATTGTGTGCATCAAGACGCAAACGGCATCTTCAGCCAAACTCTGCAAAACCGCCGCAAGCCTGTCCGAGCCGCGGCTTCGTTGCCGCACGTTTTTCAAAACGGCGTTGCGCTGCCGTGTTTTTCCGAGGCCTCCCTTTTATTCTTTCTGCTTCGGGTATTTTTTCAATTCCAAGGCGTTGCGGATCACCGAGCATGCGCCCACAGCCAGGATCGCCGTACTCACCGCCGCTCCCAGAACGACGACCAACTGCCAAAGGCTTGCGCCCGCTTCAAGCATCGAAATGATCGATACCTGCAACGTCAGCAACGACATCAGCGCCATGATCAGGCTCAGATTTCTGAGCCCGCGCGTGACCGGGTCTTTGAAAGCAAACGCGCGTATCTGCTGGGTCACGGCAGAAACGCATTTGACAAGAGCGAACACGGCATTGACGACTAGGTTCGAGACCCCTCCCGACTGCGGATAGTTTCCGACCGCCATCTGGATCACGGGTGCGGAAACAGCACACCCTGCCGTGATCATCGCCACGCCGCAGATCAGCGCGATCACGCACCTGTTCCGCGCCGCGGACGCACTGTCCTTTTTTCTTTTTTCCGCAACTCTGTCCGCAAAGATCACCGTGCCGCGTATGATCACCAGCCAGGCATAAAACCCTGCCAGGGCGGCATACCACGGCGAAGTATAGGCGACCGCCATCCATATGAGATAGGAAACCTACACGATGTTCCCCGCCAAAGTCAAGACCGCCATAAGCAAAGTGCGCCAACCGTAATCGGTGAACACCCTGTCAAAGGCATCGAATTTTCTGAGCTGCGTCACCAATTTTGCCGAAAAGAAGGTATAAGAGGCTGGTGGCAGTGAAGTTTCTAATATTGTTTCATCTGCGTCTCTCAAAGTCTGCGTTTTATTTCACCCTGAAATAATAACTTGCTCTGCCAGAACCGGCGCGGTCCAGTTCGCCAAGCTCAGTCAGTTTTCGGAGAGAGCCTTCTACCGAACTTAAACTCAAAGACGGACATCTCATAAGAATATCCCGCTTTGTAAATTTACCGACAATACCTTGCGTTGCGCGCCTTACCATTTCAATGGCGGGAACCCTGCCAGCAACAATG
>CALVMB010000005.1 GCA_944341895.1 uncultured Clostridia bacterium | reverse complement strand
CAACTCTATTTTACCACAGATTTGTATGAACTCCTTTTTTTTCTCCCAAAGTGTTGCACTTAATAGTATAATTCACCCGCACAAAAAAAGGCAGCATTTCTGCTGCCTTCGGAAGATGGTTTATTCGTACTTCGTTATGCCGTCACGGAAGTTCGGAAAGCCGTTCGCGGTAATCTTCGAGCACCTCATCAAAGTCGGAAAAGTAATGTCCCCACGCCCAGTCGTAACCGCCGTTTTCCGTTTCGGACAGATCGCGGACGGTAATGTAGGGGCAGGCATCGTTTTCCCGCACGAGCAGGGCGAGGTTGCGCTTGTCCGTTCCGTAAAAGTGTACGACGGTTAGGCGCATAGAATTGTTTTTGAACCGAAATCCCGGTTTTATCGTTTGTGTGTCAAGCCGTTGCATAAGCAACCCTCCTCTCGTAAAGGGTATCGAATTTGCGGAAACGCAGGTATTGGAACAGATAAGCCGGTGTGTACCAGACGCTCCAGCGCTCCCTCGTCAAGGTGTTTTGGTGCTTCACGATGGCGGGAACGCCTGCGAGGGAGAGTTGCAGATAGGTCATATGTACGCAGCGCAGATCAATGTCGTTTGCCTCTATAAAACAATTTCTGGCATAGTTGACGCCTAAACTGTGCAGAACTTCGAGTGCAGCCATAATCATACCGCCCCCCGCCGCAGCACGGATCATTTATCGCCAAAATACCGTCGTCTGCGGTTTTTTCTTTCACAAGCGTTTCGTCTATGGTAACTCTCGCCATAAACTCCGAGATATGATAAGGCGTAAAGAATTGACCTGCGGTCTTATTGCCGAGATTGCAGCGCATGAAGATTTCGCCGAGGTTGTCGTTGAACCTGCCGTTATCGTACACGACGGAGGCGAGCAGGGCATACACCTTTGCGAAGATCTCCGCGAGTTTCTTTTGTTGGTCGGGCTTATAGCCACGGATAATATGCAGATACCGTTCCTCCCGTTTATCTTTCTGTGCGAGGTCAACGGCATTGGATATGGCGATAGCCCCACACTCGAACAGATCTGACACGAATTTGGAAGTATCTACCGCATAAGCGGCTTTTTCAATGTCCTTTACGATATCGTCTATTTTCGGGATTGGATAGGGGCAGAGGTTGTTCCGCTCGGTAATAGGCTCAGGCTCTTTGAAAACCTGTTCGGGAATTTCCTCGACAGGCGGCATTGCCGATTTGTCGAGTGTAAAATCGAAAAAGAAGAAAGGCGCCATATCACGCCTCCTTTGCCTGCACGACGGAATAGATTATAACTCTTTGAAAACGGCTGCCGAGTTTGGCGATGTATTTCTGTGCCTGTTGCTTTGATACGAATTTCAGAGCATTTTGCCTTCATGGATCAGGTCGGCGGGGGATTTGGCGATAACGCAGATAAAGGCGCTGCGCTTGTTGTGTTGGAGCGGCAGGTACTTTTCCGCAACCTCTGCGATCTTTTGCATGAGTTCCTGTTTTTTGTTCGCCTCGTTAATCGCTTTGCGCTCCGAATATTGCCGGATGCGGATATCGTGCGCTCTGCGGAAATCGGACGGGAAACAGTTTTGCTTTTCCGACATATCCACGCCGAGGTAATTGCAGGCGTTGAGATAGTCGAGATACAGACTGTCGGAGATCGTTTGTTTTTCTATGTAGTCGAAATAGGTCTTGAGTTTCCAACCGGGGAAAAGCTGACGGATAGGGTTAAACCTTGCCTCCCGTTCAAACTGCTTTTTGGCGAATAAGAAGTGTTTGACCTCATCGAGCGGTCTGCCCGTTTTATATGCCTCCCGTATGGTAGTTACGTTGTAGGTGTTGCCATACGGCAGGGCGAGTTCTTTTCTGTGCCGGATAAACCATTTGCAGAATTGTTTGTCTTTCCCGAATTTTTTGAGCAAGGTTATGTTCTCCGCATACGCGCACAAGCCGTTTTTAAGCATATATTCGGTCTGGGGGAACCGTTCATAGATACGAAGGTACGAGATGATATGCAGTTCATAATCCGAAACACTGATTTTACCGCATTTGGTGACGGCGACGGTGATTTTGTCACCGTCTACCGACAGAATGTTGAATACGACGGTATCTTCCCTGTCGAAGAATTGAAATTCTTTGAGATAAAACCTGTTTTTCATATCGTGCCTCCTTTCTTCGGTACGGAACGCGCAATGCGGATATAAAAATCATCTATTATAATATAAACGGCAAGGATGAAGAAATTTCACTTGACGAGTTGGAAAGTTCGAAAGGGCCACAAATATAATATAAACGGCAAGGATGAAGAAATTTCACTTGACGAGTTGGAAAGTTCGAAAGGGCCACAAAGTGGTCAGCCAAGCAGAACCTAAGTTGAACCACACAACTTAGGTTTTTTCATTCCTTGTTTGTCAATCCAGAACCAGCCACTTTTAACCTAATCCGAACCACTCGGGTTAGGTTTTTTCTTGTTTTCTAACCAATTCTAAAAGCCCTGTTTTAGGCTTTCATTTGCGCTTTTACGGAGTTTTTTGCATATCGTTTAATCTTTCATTGTCGTATTTACGGAGGTTTATGCCACGAAAGGCTCTTGATAAGAGTCGGGGCGTGTTAGGCTGTTTCTGCCGAAAGGCAAACCAAAACCCCGCTCCCTATAAGGGGTGCGGGGTTGCAAGGTTTCGCCCGTATTTGCCTGATAACATGCCCTGAGAGAGGCTCTGGTCAAGAGCATCGTGGAATAAATAGCCGTTTTTTCTTTTGGCTAAATTTTCATTTCAAAATGTACCTCTATCCGTATTGCATTTGCTCTGTGCGGATTTTTATAGGAAAGCCTTATATTTTCTGTATAAAAGGTAAAACCCCGGGCAAAGGACGGGAAGATCGTCAGAATCCGATGCGTTTGATGGGCTGTTATAGACAGCCTGCTCGTTTTGCGGTAATAGGGGCAGAAGCGCACAGATTTGTCCTGCCGCAAAGGCATCAGAGGGGCAGACTGTCCGGAATATTTTCTTCGTGCGGCGTTCCGGCGATCCTGCGCACATAGTCTTTGGGGGAATGTTTGGTAATTTTTTTGAAATTGTAAAAAAACGACTGCAGATTTGCGTAGCCCACCAGGGAAGAGGTCTCGTTTACACTGTGATCATACAGAAGTTCGATCGCTTTTTTGATGCGGACATTGTTGATATAGTTTTTCAGATTGGTGCCCAAGTGGCGGTTGAACATGGAGGAAAAATAAAATTTGGAATAATTGAATTTTTTTGAAAGGATCTCCAGCGTCAGTTCCTCTGCCGAATGCTCGTCGATGTAGATGAGGATGTCGTAAAACAGCGTGCGCTGTTTTGCCTCGGCTTTGGAAATTTCGATGACGTTTTTTCTCGCATTATCGATAAATTTCGCGATGCAGTAATAGTAGATACCCTTTTTTAGCAGATCGGAAGGCTTTTGCAGCAAAAGACGCAAATGCTGTGCGATGTCGCCGGCAATTTCTTTATCGCGGATCACAAACGAGGCGGGTCGGCTTGAGCTGAAAGCCTGCATGTATTGATCGGAATAGATGGGCGGAATGATATTGATCTGTGACTGTGCCGTATTGTTCGGATCGAGAATATGCGGACTATACGGAGGGATCAGCGCAAAATCGCCCTTTCGCAGAATATACACTTCGTCTCCGATCGTGATCTTCAGATGGCCTTCAAAAACGTATACCGTTTCTATGGCTTTGTGATAGTGGACAAAAGCGATGTTGACGCCGAAATTCAGATATTCGTGAAAGTCACGGTAATACTCATAATCCATGTGACGGCTCCCGCATTGGTTTCGGATGTAAAAATATCTTTGATAAATTTATTATAACACACAAAGATTCGATTTGCAAGAGCAGACTGCGTTTTTTTATGCAATAAGGCGTTCAAAATCGCGCCTGTATCTAAAAAAGCCAAAATATTCCTTTTTCAGGTGAAATGACCGAAAAACAGGAAAGATATTGAAATATCGCAACTTTTTTGATAAAGTGCGCAAGGAATATTCTTGAAACCTTTCATTTTTGTGATACAGTAAAGGTATGAAGAATACAAAACGAACGGCAGAGCAAGGGCTGCCGAACTATCTGCGGCTCAGCGCATCGCCGCAGGCGGCGGCAGAAAACATGCTGTATTTTGAAACTGTGCGCATCACCGTGCTGGCGGAGCGGTTGTTCCGCGTGGAGAGAGACGAGCGCCGTCAGTTTACGGATGAGGCGACGCAGACGGTTTTGCGGCGCGATTTTTCGCCCGTTGCATTTTCTGTCCGCCGCGGCGGCGACTGGTGCGAAGTCCGTACGGCAAGCGCGACTCTGCATGTCGGTTCGGATCCCGGCAAGGATCATGTGCGCCTGAACGGGAAGCGTGTGCCGCTGGACGGGAAACACAATCTGGGCGGTACCTATCGGACGCTGGATTTTTGCGACGGGGATATATATGTTCCGGAAAATCGGAAGATCGTGCTCGGGAACGGCGTCTGCTCGCGGAGCGGCGTCGCTTTGCTGGATGATGTGCATTCGTTGGTTTTGCGGGACGACGGAACGATCTGCCGCCGCAGACGACAGGAAAGCGATCTGTACGTGTTTGCGTTCGGCGATGATTATCGGGGCGCGGTAAAGGCGTTGTATGAGATCAGCGGATACGCTCCGATGCTGCCGCGCTTTGCGTTGGGAAACTGGTGGAGCCGCTATTATCCGTATACGCAGACAGAATATCTGGATATGCTCGACCGCTTTGCCGCCGACCGCATCCCGTTCAGCGTGGCGGTCGTCGATATGGATTGGCATTATTCCAACCATATCGAACAGGAACTGGGGCTGACCGTTTCATACGATTCTGCCGACTATACGGGCGGACTGTACGGCTGGACGGGATACACGTGGAATAAAAATCTGTTTCCGGATCATCGTGCGTTTCTGCGCGCCGTTCGTGAAAGGGGGTTGGCCGTCTCTTTGAACGTACACCCGAAGGACGGGGTGCGGTTTTTCGAGGAGCCGTACGAAGCAATGTGCAAAGCCATGCACAAAGAAGCAGTCCCAGGCGGAAGTGTTGAGTTCGACTTTACGGACAATGCTTTCATTCGGGCATATTTTTCCGTTTTGCACCATCCCGCAGAGCGGGAAGGCGTCTCGTTTTGGTGGATCGATTGGCAGCAGGGCACCCATACGGCTCTTGCGGGATTGGATCCGCTGTGGGCGTTGAACCATTACCATTATCTCGACAATGCGGCATCGCATCGGAACGGGCTGATCCTTTCCAGATACGCGGGCATCGGGTCGCACCGTTATCCCGTCGGATTTTCGGGGGACAGCGTGATCAGTTGGAGGTCTCTGGCGTATCTTCCGTATTTTACCGCCACGGCGAGCAATGCCGGGTTCGGTTGGTGGAGCCACGATATCGGCATGCACATGCTTGGCTGCAAAGATGTGGAACTCTATGTGCGCAGCATACAGTTCGGCGTGTTTTCGCCCATCAACCGTATGCACAGCACCGCCTTTCCGACGCTGACGAAAGAGCCGCGCTATTATATGAACGGAGCCGGGGACATTGCCGCGCGTTATCTGCGGTTGCGGCACAGGATGATCCCGTTTCTGTACAGTGCGGCTCATCGGACGCATACGCAGGGGCGCATGCTGATCGAACCGATGTACTATGCGTGGCCTCGGCAAAAAGAGGCGTATGCATGCCGCGGGCAATATCTGTTCGGCGGACAGTTGCTCGTTGCGCCGATCACGTCGCGGGCGATCGCAAAGGGGATCGCAAAAAAACGTGTCTGGCTTCCTCCCGGGAAATGGACGGATGTGTTTACGGGCGAATCGTACGCAGGCGGGAGGTGGGCGGACCTGTATCGCTGGCTGGACGATATGCCCGTGCTTGCCGGGGAAGGCGGATTGTTCGTGCTTGCGGAGGATTGGCGGGAGGGAAACGGCCTGCCGCGTTCAGTCGAAGTCAATGTTTTCAACGGAATCGGTGAGTATACGCTCTTTGAAGAAGATGAGAACGGGGCAAGCGTTTGCACACACATCCGCAATCATGGGAGCGGCGGCGTACAGACGGTAGAAATTTCTGTTACGGGGAATGCTGCCTCCCTTCCGGCGGAGCGATCGTTTTTGCTGCGGTTCCGCAATATCGCGGACAAAAATTGTACAGTAACGGTGAACGGCAGTTCGGTTGCGGTGCGGGTGGACGGCTGCGCCTGCGTCCGCGTCGACGAAAACGGGACTGCACCGATCGAAATCTGCGTCCGTTTTGCCGAGAGAACTCCGCTGCAGGAACGGAAGGACAGGGCTTTGGACAGCCTGACGCGGTTCGACGGGGATACGTTGCAGATTTTCCGCTGTTATGAAAGGCTGAACGCTTGCACTACGGAGGAAGAGTTTGTTTCCGCCGTGCAATCGTTTGCTTTACCGTCGATCTATCGCAAAAAGTTGCTGGAATTTTAAGGAGGCGTACATGCGACATACGGCATCGCCGAACACAATGCGGAAACCGCTTGGAAAACGGATGCGCGAATACGGCATAGTCTATGCAATGATCGTTCCCGTCATCGCCTTTTATCTGGTGTTCGCGTATTTTCCGATGTATGGGATCGTGATCAGTTTTAAGGAATACTATGCGAGCCGCGGTATCTTGGGGAGCGAATGGCTGGATCCTGTCTGGAAAAATTTTTCCTGGCTGTTCGAACAGGAATATTTTGTCCGTGCGCTTCGCAACACGATCGTGATCAGCCTTCTCAAACTGGTCACCTGTTTTCCGATCCCGATCATCCTGGCGCTGTTTCTCTCCGAGATCCCGTTCCGCAGGTTGCGCAGAGGGATTCAGACAATGATGTACCTCCCGTACTTTTTCTCCTGGGCGGTGATCGCAAGCATCGTTTACAGCCTGCTGGCGACCAATAACGGAATGGTCAACAATATCATCACGCTGTTGGGCGGTGAGCGCGTCAATTTTTTGACCGAAGAGCGGTATTTCTATGTGTTGCTGATTTTTGCAGAGATCTGGAAAAATGCCGGGTGGGGATCGGTCATTTACGTTGCGGCGATCACGAACGTGAACGCGGACCTGTACGAAGCGGCGAAAATCGACGGCTGTTCGAGGCTGCGGATGATGCGCAGCATCACCGTTCCGAGCATTTTGCCGATCATCGTCGTGTTGTTCATTATGCAGGTCGGCGGCATCATGAATGCAGGGTTCGATCCTGTTTTTAACCTGTACAATGCTTCGGTGTACAACGTGGCGGATATCTTGGATACCTACATTTACAGGTTGGGCATCGGTTCGGGCGAGTACGAGCGTGCGGCGGCTCTCGGTCTGTTTAAGGCGGTGGTCAATATCGTGCTGTTGCTGGGGTGCAATACTTTGGTCAAAAAACTTACCGGGCAGGGGATGTACGAATGATGAATGTGCGAAAAAAATCAGGATTATTTGCGCCGCACGCTTTCGATTACATCGTCAGCGCCGTATTGTTGCTCTTTGCGCTCGGTTGCCTGTATCCCTTCGTGCATATGCTCCTCATTTCGTTTGCGAGCGAGGGAGATTATTATTCCGCCGTCACGATCGTGATCCCGAGGCATTTCACCTTGAACGCGTATGCGTTCGTGCTGTTGGAATCGCGTATCGGGCTGTCCTTTCTGGAAAGCGTTCTGATCACGGGGATCTATATTGTTTACGCGCTGTTTCTGACCTCTCTCGGCGCATATGCCCTCACCAAAACACAGATGCCCGGGCATAAAATCTTTTTCGCGTTCATTCTGATCTCGATGTTTTTCGGGGGCGGACTGATCCCTTTCTATCTGACGGTGCGGGGGCTGGGCCTGATCGACTCCTGGGCGTCGGTGATCATTCCGTTCGGGATCAACAGTTTTTATATGATCATTTTGCGCAACTTTTTCAAACAGGTTCCCGATTCCGTTCTGGAAGCGTGCAAATTGGACGGCGCCAACGAATTTACGATTTTTTTGCGGTTTGTGCTGCCGCTTTCCAAGGCGGCGTTGATCACGATCGGTCTCTTTTATCTGGTCGATAAATGGAACGACTGGTACTGGCCGATGATCTTTATCAACTCTTCCGAAAAATATCCGCTTGCCCTGGAAGTGCGCAACATTTTGTCCGGAACTTCCAGCATCGATTACAGCGCTTCCGATCTTTCCTATCGGAGCGGGAAAGAAGCGGCTACGATCATTTTATCCATTATACCGATCGCGATGATCGTACCGTTTGCGCAAAAATTTCTCGTGCGCGGCGTCATGATCGGCTCCGTCAAGGAGTGAAAAAGGCAGATCGTGCGCGCAGCAGATAAAAATCAGTAAGGAGAAACCGTTGTATGAAACGAAAGGTAAGGATTCTTTGCGTTGTACTTGCCGCTTTGCTGGCGGCAGCCGTATTTGCCGCATGCGGCGGCAAAAAGGACGACGGAACCAACACGTTGGAGATCGCGCGTTGGGACATGTCGCAGGTCAACACCGCCAAAAAACAGGGGACGGCACTCTATAAAGCGGTGAAGGAAGCGACGGGCGTGGATATTACCGTCATGAGCATCAGCAATGCCGCCTATGACGAGAAGCTGAACATGCTGTATGCGTCCGAAGATCTGCCGGATGTCTTTGTTTCCACGGCATGGGATACGCCTTCGCGGTATCGCCGCTGGATCCGCGACGGCGCGATCATCAATTTCAACGACTACGTCTCCGAAACGGAATATCCGAACATTTATGCGCGCCTGCAGCAGTTCGACTTTTTATCGGAAACGCTCAGTTATGCGCGCGGTGGGCATTATGCGATCCCCATTGCCGTCGATCCGATCCATGTGATGTACATACGTACCGACTGGATCGAAAATCTGAACAAAAAATTGGGCGACATCCTGGCTGCGGAAGGCATTGCCGCGGCGGCCGAATATGCGGCGGATCCGGATGCATACGCACAGTACCGGTTTTCCGTTCCGGAAACGCTGACGCAATTTTATCGTCTCGCGTATGCGTTTACTTTTTACGATCCGGACGGGGACGGCGTGAACAACACTTACGGATATTCCTGCTGCTCGGCCAATATGTGGTATAACAACTGGATCTTTGAAGCGATGAGTTCGGCGGGCGTGCATGATTCCACCTATTGGGGGTATGTCGAGGACGGAAAGGGCGGTATCGCTTCAAGTTGGGTCGCGGAAGGTTCCAAAAAGAGCATTTCTTTTATCAATAAACTGTATCAGGAAGGGATCATGGACCCCGATTACATCACGCTGTCCGAAGCGGATTGCCGCACCGATTTTATTCAGGGAAATATCGGGATCTACGTGGAAAATTGCTATTACAATACCGTTTTAGGCAGTTTCATGCAGACGTACGGCGTGGATATGGAAACGGCAAAGACGATGTTTACCTGCATCGTACCGCCCGCGGGCGAATTCGGACAGCGCGGTCTGCGCAGCGATCCCGGGTTCTGGGACGGCGTCAGCATCAGCGGCAACCTGAGCGAGCGCAAGATCGGGCTCGCCCTGGGCCTGCTGGATTATCTTCTGAGCGACGAAGCGGAAGAACTGTTTACCTGGGGCGTGGAAGGCGTGCATTATAAAGTTGAAAACGGGGAGCGCGTCAGCCTTCTCGGAAAGGACCCGAACGGCTTTAATTATACGCTGGAAACATATGACAACGCGTTCCCTTTGGGTTCCCTGGTCAATTGGATGTATGCGTACAAAAGCCCGTATCAGTCCAATTATGAGGAGATCAGCGGCTTTTTAGAAAACGCGAAACAGAATCGGAAACACGATCCGTTCAGCCTGTTGCAGACGGAAAGTTACACCGAATACGATTTTGCGGCGTCCAACAATGCGATGGAATACTGTGTGGGAATGATCAAAGACGCAAGCATTTATAACGGTGCGAACAAACGGGGCTTTGCGGTCGGGGATTCGGACTGGTCGGCACTGTACGGCAATTACAATGCGGCGTATGAGTCGGATTGGAAGGATTTTGTCACCGCTTACAATGAGAATTGGCACGGGAAAGAGATCGTGGAAGAATTGAACGATGCATACGTGAATGAGTATCGCGATCTGTATCAGGATTTTTGGGAGGCATTGTATGCCTGAGAGAAAGATAAAAAAGACATGCTTTTTACTGTCGTTGCTGCTGTGTCTTCCGACTGTGTTTTCCGTTCCGGTTTCGGCGGCGGAGCAGGACGGATTTATGACGGAAACGGCGTATGACGTTTCGGCGCTGACCTATGCCGCGCCTGCATCGCAGGGGGAGGATAACCGCTATGTGCTGTACGGCGACATTCGGGAATATTACGCCATGGAGCAGGGCACGGTCGGGGCGGTTTCCAAATACACAGCGCTGCGCACAAATAATTTTGTTTACGACAGGCATGAATTCTGCCCGGATGCGGACAATGCGCTGCTGATGTGGCAAGCCCCGCACAACGGGACGGTGCGCTTTTCGGGGAAGGTATACAATCGCTATGCGTATGCCGATCACGATGCGACGACGCGCGACGGCGTGCGTATATCCGTCTACCGCAAATCTTCGGCAAGCGATGCGCCGCAGACGCTGTATTCACAGGCGTTCGACGACGATTTTGCGATTTATATCGACCGTGAAAGCGTCTACGAAGTGCGTTCAGGCGAGATGTTTTTTATTGAAGTCAATCAGATCATCGACGGGGCGTGGGATACGACGGGCATCTGTTTCGGCGCCGAATTTACGGAAAACGCGGACGATCCCGGCGCACAGGCGGGCTTGGATCAGACGGGCATAGCCGAGCAGACGGATTGGATGGCATCGTATTCCGACGTGCAGGGCGCGGACGGATGGTTTTATGCTTACGGTTCGCCGAAGCGGTATAAATTGATGGAATACGGTCCTACGGACCTGGTCCCGGCGCCGCATTGGTACGGACCGGAAGATTACCAGGACATCTATGCGGACTATATGAATGCCGGCAGCCGTGCGGGCGTGCTCCGCATTTGGGTCGCAGAGAGCGATGGTACGGTCGCGCTGGACGGCACCGTCGTCAAGGTGCTCGGCGGCGGCGACGGAGCGACCGCGCAGATCCTCAAAAACGAGGAAGTCCTGTTCTCGCACGATTTCTCGGCGGCAACGGGGCAGGCTGTCTTGCCGGATTCCCTGGAGGAGTTGGAGGTGAAACAGGGTGATACCATCGTTTTCTATTTATCCTCCGGGCAGTATTGCAATAACGGCTGGGACGGCGTATCCTTTCGCTGCGTCGTCCGTTGGGAACGGCAGGGGACAGATCGCCTTGCGAACGATGCGCTCCTTGCCTGCCTCGGCAATCTCGCCGGAAACGATGCGGAATTGTACGGCGTGACGATCGTCGGGCAGGACGGATATGACCTGCAGTTTTCAAGCGGTAAGCCGCCTTCAAAGCAAAATGCGGCGCTTTATATCGGCATTTCCGTTGCCGTGCTCGCGGCGGCGGGCATCGCCGTCGCGGCGGTGCTGATACACAGGAAAAAGGAGAGAAAAAAATGAAAAGGATAGGAGCGTTTTTTACGGCGGGGATCCTGCTCCTGACCGTCCTGTGTTTTTACGCATGTAAAGACGCGGCAAGCGGAGAACAAGAAGTTTTGGATTCGTACGGATTTGTGCAGGATTTCTCCGATCGGCAGGGATACAGAGGTTGGTGGTATCTTTTCGGGGATTCCGCGGAAGGGTTCAAACCGATGACGTATCATGAAGATTTTGGCGAATACCGCGGCGAAGATTATTGGTCCAGGTTGTCGGTGTACGATTCCATTCCGGGGCTGAACAGTGAGATCGCCGTCGGGTTTTCGGTGCCGAAAACCTGCACGCTGTCCGTCAGTTCGACGATCTATCGGCATCCGCCCGAAGGTTTCGGCATCGGACAGGACGGGGTCTGGTATTATTCGTACTGCAACAGTTTTACCGATGCGGAAGAGTTGCTTTTTTCCGAGATGATCGTCGATACCGAGATCACGGTCCATACGCTGACGTATGAGACGCAGGTGCAGGAGGGGGATATGTTGTATTTCGTCATCAATTCGCGTACCAATCAGAGCAACGATAACTGCGTGCTGGATATTCGGATCGACTTGGGAGGTGCGGCATGAAAAAGTTTTGGGCAATCTTTCTTGCGGTGCTGTTTTGTGTGCCGTTGGTTGCTTGCGGGGGCGGATCGGTGAAAAAAGAAGAATTTACGGTCAGTTTTGCACAGAAGAGCGGAACGTTGCCGCAGAACGTAAAAAAGTTCGACATGTTTACTTCGGATTGGACATGGGCAGGCACTTCTCCCGGCGCGTTTGACGAAGAGATGCTTACGGTCGTTCCGGCGATCGAAGACGTGATGTCCGAAAACTTGCGCATCGGCATGGGGATCGGCACCGAATACAAGAGTATCGGTTACGAGATCGGCAGGCTGACGGACGGTTCAACGGACGCCGAATATGCGAGCGTGTTTAAGTTGCTTACGGCGCTGGAACAAAATCATGTGCAGCCGTATCTTTCGATCTGTTACGGGCCCGATTACAGCCGTGTCAACGGAAATTGGAAAAATACGCCGGACAGCGAAAAATATGAGACATTTGTCCGCAATCTGGTGCAGACGGTGGAACGCAACGGATACAACGCGGTTTACGAGATCTGGAACGAACCGGACAACAGCGCGTTTTTTACGGGGGACTGGGAGGATTATACGGAAACCTATCTCGCAGGCGCCCGCGGCGTGCGCGCGGCGGATCCCGATGCCTTTCTGGTCGGCATGTCTGCCGCATGGATGAATGAGCGCGCGACTGCCATGCGCACGCGCAAGATCGGGGATGAATCCAAACAGATGACCGATTTGGCGTATTTCATCGAACGCACGTACGGCGATTGCCTTGCCGATGCGTTTTCCTGGCATTATTACGGGCACGACGGCGAGACGGAAGATCTGGGGGCAGACAGTTTTTCATATTATCTGAACAGTTACCGCGACGTTCTGAACGGGTATCTGGCAACAGGTTTGTATCCTGCTCTGGAAACGGTGCAGACGCATATCAACGAATATAACGTATACATCGCCGGTACGACCGAAAAATACATGTCCGCAGAGATCGTGCCGTATATGTTCAGGGCGATGGACGATCTGCTGGCGGCCGGCGACGTGACGAGCATCAACTGGGCGGCGCTGGTCGGGGAAAAGAATGATAAATTATCGTACGAACTCATCAACGGACTTTCGTACGAGCGGTATCCTGCGTACTATGCGTTGTGGATGTTTGCCCGTCTTCCCGTAGATCGCATCGATTGCGGGATTGAGGCGGAAGGCATTCTGTCGTATGCGGGTGCCGACGACGGCAGAGCGGGGATTTTGCTGTGTAACGCTTCCGGGATCACGCGCGAAATCACGTTGCGGGCGACCGATCTGCCCTTCGCTTCCGCCGATGCGACCCTGTATATTGCCGATGACGTGCACAAGACGTATCGCTCTTCCAATCTGCCGTATGTTCTGGCAAAACAGGAAAACATGCCCTGTGCGGACGGGCTGTATATTACCGTCGAACTTGCTCCGAACGCAACGGCGTATTTTGAGTTCAACGATGCGGACGGGACTGCCGCGGATAACGATTACCGCGTAAGCAAAGGGACATATCTTCGCACCGACTATTGGTATCCGGAACGGCGTGACGGCGCTCCTTGGTCGGATTATGTGCAGAGCAGCGGGAGTGCGTATGTCGGCATGAGTGATAACGCGGTCGGCAAGAGCGCGGTCAGCGTGACGTTGGATGATTGTCGGGATGTCGAATTCTGCATGCAGTATGATGTTTGGGGCGATGCGCAACCGTCTGCGGCCGCAACGCTTGGCTTCCGCGTCGATTATGAACTGAGCGGCGGCGGGTATGCGGATGCGGTGCTGTATCACTTTGAAGGATTTGGGTTCGATCAGTCTGTTCCGTTCGGCTCGGGCGGAGCCGTATCGAAAAAGGTGAGCCTCGGGCTCCCCGGGAAAGGCAGCGTTCCGATTCGCCTGCGCGACCATGCGCCTGCGGACTGGACAGGCAGAGTACAGATCACGTACATCGTTAAGGATGCGGGCAACGGTGCCTGTGCAAAATTTTTGATTCGCTGAAAACGAAAAGAGGGGGGTATTTATGAAGCATATCAGAAAATGTTGTGTTGCGGTATCGGTGTTGTTCTTGCTTTGCGCGCTTGCACTGTCCGTGTGCATGGCGTCGGCGGAAGAGACGCCGTCCGGCACGTTCTTTCGGCAGACGGCGCCAACGGGGGCGGGGTACGGAACCGTTTCTTCTGCGCCCGCTTATCAGGGGGAAGACGGGATCACGCTCCTGTTCGGATCGCCCGGGCAGATGCGCCCGATGATTGCTTCCGATGGGGGGTATGCGGCAGGAACAGCCTCCGAGGCCGCACGCTGGACGGACGGATATCGCGCCGTGCCGTCGGGCGGGGACAGCGCGATCTTGCGTTGGAAGGCTTTTGCGGGCGGCAGGGTGACTTTCCGCGGGATGGCATATAATTTTTATCGCTATGCAGACGATACCGACCTCGCGGCGGCATACGGCGTGGCACAGCGAGCGCAGGCTCCGTCCGAAGAGCGGGGGAAGATCACGATCGACGTCTATCGGACCGATGGAAGCGCAACAGAAATTTTGTATCAGAGCGGCGCGTCGGAAAACGATTTTTGCCTGTTCATCGACGAAATTGCGTACGATGTGCGCGCGGGGGATGAGTTTTTGATCGTTATCGGCGGCAGCGGCGCATATTGCGACGTGGCGCTGTATTTTGACGCAACGTTTGAAAGAATGTCGGCGTATTATGATTTTACGGCAGGAGAGGCAGAAGATATTTTTGCCGATCGGACGGGAAACGGAAACGAAATCCGCCTCGGATATCAATTCCGGTCTCCTGAATTCGATGCCGAAAAGGGGATCCGCTTTACGGGCGGAAAAAGCACCGATTCTTTCTTGTTCATGCAGGAATACAATACCGAGCCGGACTTTACCGATTCTCTGACCGATTTTTCCCTGCGGTTCACGATCATACCGGAAGCGGGGGAAAGTTGGCAGTATGTTCTGTCTACGACCTGCGGCGACCGGTGGACAAATGGGTTTGCCGTCCGGACCGAATTTATGGGAGCGGATGCGTCGAGCGGATATGCGCTGAAACTTTGCATCAACGACGGCGGAAAAGGTTCGACGGACGATTTCTTTTTTACCCACAACGGATGGATCACGACTTTGAAAGTCGGAAACTCGTATGACGTCGTGGTCAATATTTCCAAAACGCAGAGACGCGCGCAGATGTCGGCAACGGGAACGTTTTTTGGCGGCTGGACGGGCACGATCTATACGGGACAGATCAACATAGCCGAAAATTGGACGATGGAGAACGATCTCAACGGCCTCACCGTCGGTGCACAGAACGAATCCGGGCAGGAAGGATTCAACGGTTGGGTCAAAGATCTGGGGTTTTATCCGTATTGTGCTGGAACGAACGGCGTCGGGATTGCCGATTCTCCTGCTGTTGCGGACGTACAAACCGCACTTCCGTCGGCGGATTGGACGGCTGACGAGGCGGATCTGATCGCCGCATATGTCGAGGCGGGGAACGGGGAAGTGACGCTCCTTCTTGATGACGGCGGCACGGCAACGGCAAAGGTGGCGTGGAGCGCGTTCTATGACGACGGCGAGTATTATTTGGCGGGCATGGCAGCGGCGGATGGATATTCGGGGACAGTCAGCGTCCGCGCCGATATCGATGCGTATGTCGCCACGCTGCTGGAGGACGGCAGATCGATCGGGTTCCTTTCCTGCGGGAACGACGGGATGCAGAAATTTGCGCTTGACTCCTATCGACCTGCGCAACAGGGATATATATACGAGCATTGGTATACGGATGCGGCGCTTCAATCGCCGTTTGACGAAGAACAGACAATAACGGCAGACGTCGTGTTGTACGGGAAAGCGACGGCGGCGGTATATACGATCGTCTATGAATTGAAAGGCGGGGAAAACCCGGCAGAGGCAAAACAGAGTTATACCGTCGAGGATTCGTTTGCATTGCCCGTCCCGCATCGCGAAGGATATACGTTCGGAGGATGGTATACTTCGCGCAATTTTGCGCAGGGAACGGAACTGGAACGGGTCGAGAACAGGACGGGCGAATTGATCCTGTATGCCAAGTGGAATGCAATCATTTATACCATTACGGCGGACAGTGCAACGGGCGGCAGCATCCGTGTCGCGTCCGGCGCGGCATTCGGAGAACCCGTGCGGGTGGATGCCGTGCCGCAGGAAGGGTATCGGCTTCAGTCGCTCACCGTTACGGCGGCTGACGGGACCGATATCGTTTTGGAGGATGCGGGGCTGTTTACCATGCCTGCGCAAAACGTGACGGTGCAAGCCGTATTTGCGGCGGCTTCGGACGGCACAGGGGAAGAGACGCCTGCGGGCGGGCTCGGAACGGGCGCCGTGATCGGGATCGTCGTTGCGGCAATAGCGGTCGTCGGAGCGGCAATCGCGGTGCCGCTCTTGCTGAAAAAGAAAAAGTCAGGTCCGCAGTGATCGAGCGGCATAACGGAGCCCGCAGGCTATGCCTGCGGGCTCTGCCCTTGGGAAATGTTTCTGCACATCACCGAAGAGGATTCGGGCAAAACCCCGTCAAAAATATTGCGGATCGGCGCGCGATATGGTATAATCAGATCCTTGAATCCATGCTTTTTGGCGGAGGCGTCCTGCGCGGCACAGGTACTTGTTGCCGCACGGCTTTTGCCGAACTGGTCAAAAGGCTGGAGGCGGACCAACGGCCGCGCACCGTCATCGACGCGCTCAATGCAGGCGATGCGTTCGGTTCGAGCAGCGGAGAGGGGAGCTCGTACGATCTGTACGATCTGGGCAATCTCTTCGGCGCATACGGTCTGGAATGGCCGTCCGACTGCATTTCCGCCGTCGCGGGCGACCTGCACAAAAACGCGACGGGGCTGAGCGTCTATTTTCCCCTGAAAGGCGGGGGCGACTTCGCCGCGTATTCCGCCGTCGCTTCGCTGGACGGCTACGAACGATATCTGCAGGCGTTTTACAACGAGCGCGAACAGCATACCGTCGCGTTCGAACAGTACCTCACCTCTTCGGACGCGGGGCTGTATTTTACCGTCACTCGTTCTTCGGTCAACTACCTCGGTGCCGTCGAATACACGCTGTACCGCGAAGAGGACGGCAAAACGGCGGTGCTCGGCTCCGATGCCGTCGATTGTTCCGCGACGAGTTCTTCCGTGCGGTTCGTGCCGCAGTATGTGTGGGGGATCGCGGAAGGCGAGACCGCGTACTGCGAGATCGCCGCCGCATTTGCGGACTGCCTGCTGTACAGCATGCCCGTTACGGTCAATTTTTGTTGGGCGCAACTGTGGTTTGCGTACTTTCCCGAGGACGGGCAGACGCTCATCCTGGGCATTGCCTATGACGGCGACGATACGGGGCTGTACGACTTGCAGGAAGGGGACGAGTTGCAGGCGATGCGCCGCGAGATCGGGGAAGACGGCGCCGTGCGGGACACGTTTGACGCAGGGACTGCCGTGGTCGGCGCGGATTTTCGGCTGAACAGGGTGCCGCTCGCCGCAGGGCAATATACCTGCGCGGCGACGGCATACGACATTTATAATCAGGTGTTCGACGCGGGCGAAGCCGCTTTTTCGGTGGCGTAAAGAGGCGCGGCGGACAGAATGGAACGCGGGGCGGCATTTGCCGCCCCGCGTTCCGTTGCGCAGAGGTCGCGCTTTCCGCTCCCGTTCGGCGGGGCGGAAAGATAAATCGTTTTTAATATCATTATACAACAGACGAACGGCATGCGCAAGAGGAAATGCGGATTTTGCGACGGCTGTGCGGCGAGGCGTCCGGAACGGGCCTTTGATTTACGGGCGGCGGAAAAAATTGAACTGCACGCCGCCGTAGATGCGCTTGTCGTATTCGGTGAGGGCGGCGGGATCCGCGTTCACCGTTTCCGCGGGGTCGTGCTGGGTGATCACGATGCCGCCCTTCGCCAAAAGATGCAGGTTTTGTGTAAGCGCGTCCATCGCCTGCTGGCACATATTCTTCCACTGCGGCGGGGCGACGAAAATAATGTCGAAGGTCAGCCGCCTTTCCTCTTTCAGGAACCGGAACGCGTCGCCGTTGCGCGCGTCCGCGCCGCTCTGTACCCGCGCGCGCCCGATGTTCCGCAAAAGATCGGCGTAAATGGGCTTGGAGATCTCCAGAAAGGTCGCCTGCGCGGCGCCGCGGCTGAGCGCTTCGATGCCGACGCCGCCCGTGCCCGCGAACAGGTCGAGAAAGCGGCAGTCGGGGATGACGGGGGCAAGGATGTTGAACAGCGCTTCCTTGGCGCGGTCGGTGATCGGCCGCGTCTCTTCGGTGCTGGGAGAGCGCAGGTGCACCCCGCGCGCTGTTCCGCTGATGACTCGCATAGCAATGCCTCCTCGGCCGCGGCGTCCGTACGTTTCCCGCTTGGCGGTAGAACGCCGTTTCGGCTTGTTTCACAGTATATCACAAAACGGCGCATTTTTCAATTTCTTTTGCGAAAAAACCGACCGTCCGCGCATTTTGCGCGGCGCAGGCAGAACAGGACCTCCGCTTTTTCGGAGAAGGGTGCCGAACGCGGCTCCGCAAGTGCATTTTGCGCAAACCCGTTGCATTTGCGGCGGCGGGTTGGTATAATGCGGGCAAAGGAGAACATGCATGAACATCCGATTTCTTGGTCCCGCGGAACACGGGCGGCAACTGGAAGAGGCGTTGCGCGTTCTGCGGGAATATGAGGCGGAGGGCGAATATCTGCTGGTCGAGGTGCGGGCGGAAAAACTCGCGGTGAACGTGGCGGGCGAAACCGTGTACGTCGATTTTGCGGAAGTGCTCTTCGTGGAAAGTTTCGGGCATGACATCTACGTCCATACCCGCGGCGGCACGCATGTGACGCGCACCTCCCTCGCGGAGATGGAAAAACTGCTCCCTTCCGCACGGTTTTGCCGCATCAGTCAGTCCGTCATCGTCAATCTCGGCGCGGTGGTGCGGCGCAGCGCCTATCTCGCGGGCAGGTGTTTTCTGACGCTGGAAAACGGCAAACAGGTCACCGTCACCCGCTCGTATTTTTCATTGTTCAAAGGAGCGATCCGGTCATGGATACGATATTGATGTTGTCCGTCTCGATAGACGAGGAGATCTTTGTTCCCGTTTCCGGTCCCGCGCTCACGGCGCGCCCGCTGTTCGTGTTCGGGCTCGCTTTGCTCGCGGCGGCGGCGCTCGCGCTCTGCCTGTGCGCGGTCGGCTTTTTTGTTTGGGAACGCAAACTGCGCGCCTGTCCGAGGTTCTTTTGCGCGGTGCGCCGCATCGGGCTGACGCTGTTTGTCATCGCCGCGGCGGCGTTTGTCTTTCAGTTCCTGTACGAACTGTTCACCCATGCGCTCGGCGGGGCGGGACGGTATTTCTGTACGGCGATCGGGGAGGACGCGGGCTTTTTGTCCGTCGGCATCGTGCAGGCGGCGGTGTACGGCGTGCTCGCGGGCGGCGCGGCGCGCCTGTACCGCCGTCGGAAGCGTCTTCCCGCGGCGCCGCTCGCGCCCGTGCCATTCGACGTCTGGACAGCGGCGGCGGGCGCGACGGTCGCGTTTGCGGCGTGGGGCGTTTACCGCACGGACAGCGCAGACGCGCTGTGGCGGCTGTGGCTGATCGCGCTCGTCTTTTCGGTGCCGCTGGCTCTTCTCGTACTGCTGGCGCGCGGCGCCGTGACGGGCAAGCGCGCGCCGCTGTGGACGGCGGGGCCGTCCGCGCTGTACCTTTCGGCGGCGGCACCCTGGGCATATCTGCCTTATCTCTGCAACTTTGCAGGTGCGCTGGAACGCAGCCTGGCCTTCGGCATTGCGGCGTTCGTGCTGGGGATCTGGCTGATTTTGCAGGGCGGGGAAGTGCTGCGCCGTTTCGTTGTGTATGTGCGCGCCCGCAAAGAGATCTCTCTGCTTTTGGAAGGCAAGCCGCGCGGCGCATTCCCGCCCGAGGTGTTTTCCGTCGCATGCGGCGCCGATGTTCGGTTCGCTTTGCGCATCCGCAGTGCGCGCCATGCCGATGCCGAAGCCTGCATTCTCGCGGCACACGGGCAGCGGGGACAGGCGCAGGCGGAAAAGGAAAAACGGCTGTGAACGGAACACGCCCTACGGGCGGTGCAATGCGCGGGACGGTCTGCCGCCCCGCGCATGAGTTGAAAAACGTGCGGGTCCGCAATTCTGCGGACCCGCATTTGTCGTTCCGCGGCGCTGAGATGAGTTTTTTGCGGCGATGAGACGAGTTTTTTGCGGCAATGTGCGGCAGACGGCGGCGCACAGGGTGTGTCCTGCGAGGCAAGGTTACAGGGCAGGCTTGCGCGGTGTGCGTCGGGCGGTACGCGGCGGGTGAAAAAATTTTTTATTTTTTCATCAAAAAGTCTTGACAAACAAAAATCGGAGTCTATAATTGAAAATGTAAATGTTAGCGATAACACTGACAATTTGTTTCATCGGCGGCATATGCGCCCGATGACGGGAAAGGGTGGGGAATATGCCAACGATCGGCGATATAGCAAAAAAGACGGGGTTTTCTTCCATGACGGTCTCGCGGTATTTCAATGACCCGAGCCGCGTAAAGCCGCAGACGCGCGAGATCATTCAGCACGCGGTGGAGGAGATGAATTATTCCCCGAACAGCGTCGCAAAGTCGCTTGCAAAAAAGTGCACAAGCATCATTTACGTCTACATTTCCCCCGATCTGGAAGTTTTGCATCCGTTTGTGCAGCTGTCGGTGGCATCGCTGGGCGAGCGCCTGGGCGAACACGGCTATTCCTTTCTGCTCAGCCGCCGCCTGTATACGGACGAATCGTGCGACGGCATCATCGCCATCGGCCTGACGCTTTCCGAGGAGAACGTGCTGGCAAGTTTCAAGAAAAAGCCGCTCGTCATCTTCGGCAACAACCGCGAAACGGCGAACTGGGTGGACGTGGATAATTACCGCGGTTCGTACGACATGACGAGGTTTCTGCTCGGCAAAGGCTGCCGCCGCATCGCGTATATCGGCGTCAGCCAGGACAAGCGCTACGGGCATGAACGCTGGTCCGCTTACCGCGACTGCGTGAACGCGGAAGGGGCGGGGTACGACGAAGCGCTGGTGCGCATGTGCGACAACAAGGAATCGTTCGGGTACAAGAGCACCAAAAGCCTGCTCGAAGCGGGCGCCGCGCCCGACGCCATCGAATGTGCGAGCGATCTGCTCGCCATCGGCTGCATCCGCGCGCTGAACGAGGCGGGCGTTTCCGTTCCCGCAAAGGTACTCGTCACCGGATTCGACGGGCTGGGGTATGAAAAGATCGCCCATCCGCACATCACCACCGTCCGCCAGCCCATTTATGAGGTGGGCATCAAACTCGCCGACATGATGATCGACATTCTGCGCGGAAATGCGCCCGCACAGGGAACGTACATTGTTCCGGAGATCGTCGAACATTCTTCCACGCGGCGCGCCTGAAAGCAGAGCCGCCCGCCGCGGCGATACAACGAAAATACGCGGCCGCTTTCGGGCGGCAGACTGTTGCAAAGATGTGCCGACCGTATGCGACTTTCGCAGTGGAAGGCTATTTTTTGCCCTTAAAATGTTACCGCTAACAGGAAAAACCGTTTCCGATGTCGTTCCGAATACGGAAACGGGCGATATTTCGGCCAATAAATGGTAGCGTTAACATATTTTGGACGCCCGTCCTTCGGAGGGCGACCTGTCTCCGCGGAATTCTGCTTGTGCGGAAAGTTCCGTCTCCGCGGAATTCTGCTTGGCGGAAAGTTCCGTCTCCGCTGAAATTTTGCTTGTGCAAAAGCCCTGTCCTTGCTGGAAGGGGCGCGGAAGGTTGACGAAAGGGCGCAAAACGGGTATACTCTTGGCAAGAGGGCAAAATTGCCCCGTTTTCGGAGCGGGATCATGGTCGAAGTGGTGGCGGCGCTGCTGCGCCGCGGCGAAAAATTTCTGATCTGCCGCCGCCCCGCGTACAAGGCGCGCGGGCTGTTGTGGGAATTTGTCGGCGGCAAGATCGAGGCGGGCGAAAGCGCGGAACAGGCGCTTTGCCGCGAATGCCGCGAGGAATTGGGGGTAGAGGTGCGCGCCGACCGCCCGTTTGCCGAGGTCACGCACGTCTATCCCGACATCATCGTGCACCTGCGCGTATTCGAGGCGCACATCGAATCGGGTGAGCCGCGGCCGCTCGAACACGCCGAACTGCGCTGGGTGCATCCTTCCGAGATCGGCAATTTTGCGTTTTGTCCTGCCGACGAGCCCGTTTTGCGCCTGCTCGGCGGGGGAGGAAGATGATATGCGCGCCTATACATATGTGAGCGAGGGCACCTTTGCCATGACCGACAAGCCCAAGCCCGTCTTGCAGGACGAGCGCGACGCGATCGTGCGCGTCACGCTCGCTGCCATCTGCACGAGCGACCTGCACATCCGCCGCGGCTGCGTGCCGCGCGCCGTACAGGGCGTGACTGTCGGGCACGAGATGGTGGGCGTCGTGGAGACGGTCGGTTCCGCCGTCCGAAATGTACAGGTCGGTGACCGCGTCGCGGTGAACGTGGAAACGTTCTGCGGCGAATGCTTTTTCTGCCGCAGGGGATATGTGAACAACTGCGCCCATCCGCTGGGAGGCTGGGCGCTCGGCTGCCGCATCGACGGCGGGCAGGCGGAATTTGTGCGCGTTCCCTTCGCCGACAGGGGGCTGGACCGCATCCCCGACGGCGTGACGGACGAACAGGCGCTGTTCACGGGCGACCTGCTCTCCACGGGGTACTGGGCGGCGGATCTCGCGGAGATCGGGGAAGGGGATACCGTGCTCGTGATCGGCGCGGGGCCCGCGGGCATCTGCGCGGCGCTGTGCGCCCTGCTCAGGCGCCCGCGGCATGTGCTCCTGTCCGAGCCCGATCCCGTCCGCCGCGCCTTTGTGCGCGAACATTTCCCGCGGCTGCAGGCGTTCCCGCCCGAAGAGATCGCCGTCCGCCTCGCACAGACGGCGGAACACGGCGGCGCCGACGCCGTCATCGAGGCGGCGGGCACGGACGCATCCTTCCGCGCGGCGTGGCAACTCGCCCGCCCCAACGCGGCGGTGGTGCTCCTTGCCATGTACGAATCGCCGCAGACCCTCCCGCTGCCGCAGATGTACGGCAAGAACCTCGTCTTCAAGACGGGCGGCGTGGACGGCTGCCATTGCGCCGACATCCTGCGGCACATCGCGGCGGGCGAACCGGACGCTTCGCCGCTGCTGACGCACGTCTTTGCGCTGGAGGAGGCGGACCGCGCCTACGACGTGTTCGAACACCGCCTTGGCGGCGCCATGAAAGTGGCGTTGCGCCCGTGAAGGATGCCGGACAGGGCTTGAGGGAGAGACATGGAACTTTCATTGCAGGAAAAAGCGGCGCTCGTTGCGGGCACCGGATTTATGGATACCAACGCGTTGCCGCGCGTCGGCGTGCCCGCACTGCACATGGCGGACGGGCCGCACGGCCTGCGCAGACAAGCGGCGGGGGAGAGCGGTTACACGGGCAGCGCGCCCGCCACCGTCTTTCCCACGGCGTCCGCGCTCGCGGCGGGGTGGGACGCTTCGCTCGTCCGCGCGGCGGGCGGGGCGATCGCCCGCGAATGCAGGCAGGCGGGCGTGGGGCTGTTGCTCGGTCCCGCCGTCAACATCCGCCGCGACCCGCGCTGCGGCAGGGATTTCGAATACTATTCCGAGGACCCTCTGCTTTCGGGCGAACTGGGCGCGGCATTCGTGCGCGGCGTGCAGGAACAGGGCGTGGGCGCCTGCGTCAAGCACTTCGCGCTCAATAATTCCGAAAATTACCGCTTCGTCGGGGACAGCGTCGCCGATGAACGCACCGTGCGCGAACTCTATCTGCGCCCCTTCGAGCGCGTCGTCAAGGCGGCTTCGCCCGCCGCCGTGATGTGCGCCTATAATAAGGTGAACGGCGTACACTGCTCGGAGAACGCATTCCTTTTGACAAAGATCCTGCGCGGGGAATGGGGATTTGAAGGCGCCGTGCTCTCCGACTGGGGCGCGGTGCGCGATCGCCCCGCTTCGCTGCGCGCGGGGCTGGATCTGGAAATGCCGGGCGATACGGCGGTCTGCCGCCGCGCCGTTCTGGACGGCGGCGCGTCGCCCGCGCTGGACGCGGCATGCGCGCGCGTGGCGGACCTGGTGCGCAGGTATGCCCGTCCGCAGCCCTGCGCGGCGGATTTTGCGGCGCATGACGCGCTCGCCGCGGACATCGCCGCAGACTGCGCGGTGCTTTTGAAAAACGACGGCATGCTCCCGCTGTGCGGAAAAAAACTCGCCGTCGTCGGCGAGCGGTTCGAACGTCCGCGCATCCAGGGCGGCGGCAGTTCGCACGTTCGTCCCGCGCGGCTCTGCTCGCCCAAAGACGCTTTGGACGGGCGCGGCGTCGCCTATTCCTATGCGCGCGGCTACCGCATCGGCGCGCGGGAAACGGACGGCGCCCTGCTCGCGGAAGCGGTGCGCGCGGCGCAAGAGGCGGAAGTCGTGCTGCTGTTTCTGGGCACCGACGACTTCTCGGAAAGCGAGGCGTGCGACCGCGAGTCCCTGCGTCTGCCCGTCTGCCAGTGCGAACTGTTCAAAGCGGTCGTCGCGGCGGGCAGACCCGTCGTCGCCGTGCTGACCTGCGGCGGCGCCGTCGAACTGCCCTGTTTTGAACGCCTTTCCGCCCTTCTGTATCTGGGGCTGGCGGGGCAGGGCATGGGCGAGGCGGCAGTGCGGCTGTTGCTGGGCGAGCGTTCCCCCTGCGGCAGACTGCCCGCGACCTGGCCGCTCTGCGCCGCCGATCTTCCCGCGGGCGCGTCGTTCGGGCGCTCCCCCCGCGAACTGTACAAAGAGGGCGTTTTCGTCGGCTACCGCTACTTTGCGTCCGCCCGCCGCGCGGTGCGCTTTCCGTTCGGGTTCGGGCTCTCGTATACCTCTTTTTCGCGCGAGTTGCGCTCGCTCACCGTGCGGGACGGGCAGGTGCGCGCCCTCTGCGCCGTGACCAACACGGGCGATTTCGACGGGGCGGACGTCCTGCAACTGTATGTGCGCGCGCCGCGCACAAAATTCTGCAAACCCGTGCGCGAACTGCGCGCGTTCGCCAAAGTATACGTCCCCGCGGGGCAGACCGCGGAGGCGGAACTGTGCTTTCCGCTGTCCGACCTGCGCGTCTTCGACCCCGCGCGCGGCGCGTGGGCGCTCGAAGGGGGCGAATACGAGGCGCAACTGTGTTCGGACGCGCACACCGTGCTCTGCCGCGCCCGCTTTTTTGCGGAAGGGGAATCCCTCGCGCCCTGTGCCGCGCCCTTTGCGCAGCAGGACGACGCTTTCGCCCGCGCCTGCGGCGCGGCGCCGCTCCCGCCCCGCCGCCCCGTGACCATGGAGACGCGGCTTGCCGATCTCGGCGTCACGCTGTGGGGCAGATTGCTCCGCCGCGTGCTCCTGCGCGCCGCCTGCCGCGTTCCGCGCGCGCAGAAAAAGCAGATGACCGCCGCCGAACGCGCCGACCGCGCCGCCAATGCGGAATTCATGCGCCGCGCCGCGGAAAACATCTCCCTGCGCGGCATGAGCATGTGCGCGGGCGCGCGCTGTCCGTACAACGTCGCGCGGGGGCTGATGCACCTGTGCAACGGGCATGTTCTGCGCGCACTGCGCTGTTTTTTCCGCAGGATCCGCGTACCCGCCCTGCCCGCAGACGAGGCAGACGCGCCGCGCGGGGAGGAGCCGCAAGGGGGTCGTCCGCACGGGGACGCGTGAGCGGCGCGCCCGCACGGACGGCAGAAAACGGACGGCAGAAAAACGGAAGGCTTATGCGTGAAATGCGCGCCCGCAGGCTTGCCTGCGGGCGCGCTGTATCGTTCGGCAACGAATGCGCCGCCGCGCAGGCATTGCGCGGCGGCGCCCGTTTCGGCGGTATTATGTTTTGCCTGCGCCGCGGCACATGTGTGCCGCGGCGCAGGCGTCGTTTGGTCGGATCACGTCAGGTCCAGGCACCAACGGAACGCCGAGGGCAGGGAAATTTCGCGCGCGACGGTCTGTTTGTCCAGCCATTCGGGCGGGGTGCACACGGGCGAGCAGACCTCCGCGAGGTCGGTCGGGGAGGACAGCAGAACGGGATAAGCGGTCATGTTCCATTCCACGTGCGAAAATACGTGGCGGTGCGCGGCGGGCGCGCCCAAAGAAAATCCGCGCACTCCCGCTTCCCGCAAAAACGCCGCCGCCTGTTCGGCGTCCATGCTCTGTTCGAGCATGAAAAACCCGTACATGCCGCGCAGAACGCCCTGCGTGCGCCTGCACAGCGCCACGCGCTCGCCGTCGCGGAACAGAAACAGCGTCGCGTCCGTCATCTTCCGCGGCGGCTTTTCGCGCTTTTGGGGCAGGGAATCGCCGCGCGTCTCACAGCGCGAAAGCAGGGGGCAGAGCAGACACTGCGGCGAGGCGGGCGTGCACACCGTCGCGCCCAGTTCCATCAGGCTCTGCGTAAAATCCCCCCGCCGCGCCGCGGGGTAAGCGGGGCGGAGCGCCTCGGCAAACGCGCCTTTGAGCGTTTCCTGGTCCCGCCCGTCGCCGAGCAGGCGGGAGAGCACGCGGATGACGTTCCCGTCCACGGCGGGCGAAGGCTCTTCGAAGGCGATGGAAGCAATGGCGCCCGCGGTGTAATCGCCGATGCCCGGCAGCGCTTTCCATTCCTTTGCGGTGTGCGGGAACCCGCGTTCGGCGACCATCTTTGCCGCCGTTTGCAGGTTGCGCGCCCGCGAATAGTAGCCCAGCCCCTCCCACAGTTTGAACAGCCGCTCTTCGGGACATTCGGCGAGCGCGCGCACGTTCGGCAGTGCGGAAAGAAAGCGGACGTAGTGTTCCTTTGCCGCCTCCACGCGCGTCTGCTGGAGCATGATCTCCGAGATCCACACGCGGTAGGGGTCTGTATTTTTGCGCCACGGAAGGTCGCGCTTGTGTTCGTCGTACCACGGCAGCAGCAGATCGGGCAGATCGGCAAGCGCCGCGGCGCGGTCGGGATGGTCGTTCATGCGTCCAGTGTATCACAAATTTTGCCGCCTTTGCAACGAAACATTGACAATTTCCCCGAAAAAACTATAATAAAAGGCAGGAAGGACACATATGAACAACATCATTCTGATCGGCATGCCCGCATCGGGCAAGAGCACGGCGGGCGTATTGCTCGCCAAAGCGGTGGGCTACGGGTTCATCGACAGCGACCTGCTCATCCAGAACGAGCAAAAGGCGCTGCTCTGCGACATCATCGCCCGCGAGGGCGCGGAAGGCTTTCTGCGCGTGGAAGAGCGCGTCAACGCTTCGCTGTGGGCGGAACGGTGCGTGATCGCCACGGGCGGCTCGGTCGTATACAGCGAACGCGCCATGGCGCACCTGAAAAGCATGGGCACCGTCGTGTACCTGCGCCTCGGTCTTGCTTCGGTGGAAGCGCGGCTGAAAAACCTGTTCCGCCGCGGCGTGGTCATGCGCCGCGCGGGCGAAACGGTCGCCGACCTCTACGCCGAGCGCGTGCCGCTGTACGAAAAATATGCGGACGTCACCGTCGATTGCGACGGGTTGGATGTGGAATCGACGGTGCGCGCCGTCGCCGAGGCGGCGGGTCTGTAAAGGAGCCGCCCGCCCGCGCGGACAATTCGCCCAGAGGCTTTGCGGACCGTTCGCCCCCGTGCGGGGAGGCGGAAAACGGCTTTGCCGCCCCCGTTTGCGGCACCTTTTTGCGGGTTCGGCGTCCCCGTTTGCGGCGGTTCGGCGGCGGTTCGGGGCGAAGTTTTTCCGTCTGCGGCTATGCCGAAAGGGCGGTTTCGGGGCGTCGATGCGGCAATTTCGGTGCTTTTTTGCGTCGGTTTGGGGCGCGGCGGGGGCAAATTTTCGGAAAAATAGAGAGACCACTTGCCAAATCGCGCAAAGTGTGGTATACTTCCCAATATCAATTCATAAATAAAAAAGTGGCTATGAAAATTTATAATACGATTTCCAGGCAGATCGAGGAGTTTGTCCCGCACGAAGCGGGCAAAGTGAGCATGTATACCTGCGGGCCGACGGTGTACAATTTCGCGCACATCGGCAACCTGCGCACCTATATCATGGAGGATGTGCTCGAAAAGGCGCTGCGCTACCTCGGCTACGACGTAAAGCGCGTGATGAACATCACGGACATCGGGCACCTTTCGGACGATGCGGACAGCGGCGAGGACAAGATGCTGCTCGGCGCCAAGCGCGAGCGCAAGACGGTGCGCGAACTTGCCGCCTTTTACACCGACGCGTTTTTTGCCGACTGCAAAAAACTCAACATCAAGCGGCCGGACGTCGTGCAGCCCGCCACGGGACTGGTGGACGAATTCATCCGCGTGATCGCCGCGCTCGAAGAAAAGGGCTTCGCCTACAAGGCGGGCGGCAACGTCTATTTCGATACGTCCAAAGTCAGGCAGTACCACGTCTTTTTCAACTTCAAAGAGGACGACCTCGAAGTGGGCGTGCGCGAAGGGGTGGAAGAGGACGAGAACAAGCGCAACAAAAACGACTTTGTTCTGTGGTTCACCAAATCCAAATTCGAGGACCAGGCTCTCAAATGGGACAGCCCGTGGGGGGTGGGATACCCCGGCTGGCACATCGAATGTTCGTGCATCGCCATGAAAAACCTGGGCGAGACGCTGGACATCCACTGCGGCGGCATCGACAACGTGTTCCCGCACCACACCAACGAGATCGCGCAGAGCGAGGCGTACCTCGGGCACCCGTGGTGCAAATACTGGTTCCACGTTCTGCACCTCAACACCGACAAGGGCAAGATGAGCAAATCCGCGGGCGGGTTCCTCACCCTTTCCAAACTGGAAGAGGGCGGCGCCGCCCCCATGCAGTACCGCTTTTTCTGCCTGCAATCCCATTACCGCAACTCGCTCGTGTTCGCCGAGGATACCTTTGCGAACGCGCAGAACGCCTACAACAAACTCAAAGCACGCGCGCTCGCGCTTCCGCGCGAGGGCGATGTGGACCAAGCCGCGTTTGCAAAATACCGCGCCGCGTTTGCGGACGCGCTCAGCGCCGACCTCAACACGTCGCTCGCCGTGACGGCGGTGTACGACGTTCTCAAAGACAAGGCGCTCAACGGCGCGACCAAGCGCGCGCTCATCGAGGATTTCGACCGCGTTCTCTCGCTCGACCTTCTCAAAGAGGAAGCGCCCGCCGCGTCGGAAGCAAACGCCGAGATCGAGGCGATGATCGCCGCGCGCACCGCCGCCAAAAAGGCGAAGAACTATGCCGAAGCCGACCGCATCCGCAGCGAACTTGCCGCGATGGGCGTGACGCTGACGGACACGCCGAACGGCACCACATACACGGTGCGCAAGTAAAATGCCGCCGCGCCCGCGCAAGGGGCGGAGGCACATCCGTTTTGTCATCCTGCCGCGGGCAGACTGCGGAAGATGAAATAGAAAGGAGGGGATACCCATATGAAAAAGAGGATTCTGAGCATATGTGCAAGCGTTCTGCTCGTGAGTACGCTCGCACTCGGTGCCGTCGCTTGCGGAGGCATCAAAGCGCTGGTGCCCGATTCAAAAAAGATCTCGACCACGTATTCCGTGTCGGAGGTGACGGGGCTCGCCGCGTATGATGCGGCGGATTTCAAGAACTATGATTTTGACGCTTGCGGCATGGCGGTCTTGACCAAGACGACGGATGACGGAACGGAATATGTTCTGTACGACGTGCTGAACGGCAAAGCGGTCCGGTCGGTTTCGGACGGGAAAATGATGGAAGTCGCGACGGACGGGGTGTACTGCGTTTATACGCCGAGCGATCCCGCAGTCGAAGGGAGCAAGGACGTCTATGAGTTCCTCGACAAAACGGGCACGGTGGTCTACACTTCGAATGAAGAGCCCATTGATTTCTCTTACAACTGTTTGGAGTTTGCGGACGGCACCCTGCTGCGTACGGATGCGAGCGGCGCGGTCTCCGTCATCAAGCGTTCGCTGCAGCCGGTGTATAAGAATGTGATGGATGGCTATGCAGACGGATATATTATAAACGCAATTATTGACGCCCCCGATGTTCTTGTGGGCTTTGAAATCTTTGATACGGATGGCGAATATGTGCGCACCTTCTATCTGTCGGAGTTGCCGGTCACCGAAGCCATGACTCAGACGGGTATGTGGTGTATCGGCAGATATTTATGTTTCCAGTACATCAAAGTTTTGCCCGAAACAGAGCAGGATTATGATTTTTACACAGAGGCGGGCAACATGATTGCCAAAATGGACCTGGTCACCTTTCGCTATGATGTGAAGACGGGCAAGATCGATGTGTTGGAAGATTGTGATTTTGTCGTCAATGGTAATGAAAGCTCGGACAGTTCCGATTACACCGTCCTGAGCGGCCATCCCATTCAGAACGGCAGTTTGCAGAAGGAAGAAGTGATCCAGGCGTTCGATAAAGACGGAAAGATCCACACAGATCTGCAAAAACTGCTGCCCGGCTGCGATGACTATGAGTATGATTATTCTGCGGAGGTGGTCCTGCTCAGCAACGATTCCACCACCGTCCTGTACAATGCCAAGAACGGCAAAGAACTGACGAGGTTCCGCAACGATCAGGCGGTATATGTTTCCGGCGGCTGGATCCGGCAAGAGATCGGGAATGCGTACGTCTACTACGACAAAAACGGCAACGAGGCGCTCGAACTCCCCAACGCGGAGGGCGAAAAGACCTGGCTCAACGTATCGGAGGACGGCACCATCTATTACACGGTCACGCCCGCAGCGACTGCGGAAACGCCCGCTCCCGCCACCACGCTGTATTCCTACAATGCGGCGGAAGGCGAAAAGACGATCGGCACGTACGCGGAGATCGACACGATTTCGGTATCGAGCGGTTGGCTCCTGACCGACGCCGACGGAAAGCAGTCTTTATACTTAAACTATGAAGGGGTCTTTGTGTTCAAAGACCTGGAAAACGTGGTCGCTGTGCAGACAAACGGCAGCAAAGGGGGATACCGGTTCGAAAAAGATACTGTTGTAACGAGCGGATACGATATCTTCCGGGTGGAGATCGGCGGAACGGACGGCGCGGAGAGTACGTATCGGTATTTCATGTTGCAAACCAACATAACGATGCCTGCGGCGATGATTTTCTGATAGGTAACAACGCAAGCGGGGGCAGCCGTACGGCTGCCCCTTTGTTGCGGGTCTGCCCTTGCTATGGGCATGCGCCCGCCCGCGGCGACGTCCGCGCACAACAACAAAGCCCTGCCGTGCGGCAGGGCTTTGTTGTTTTTTCGGCTGCGGTCTCAGCCGTGATATGCCGAAGCGAGCGAATACACCATGGTGCCGATTCCGTATTCAAAGGGTTCCTCGATGCGCAGGGGCAGGTTGTAAAAGGTGTTGGAGGAGCCTTCCGTTTTCTGCGCGTAGTAAACGGTCTGCGCCGTGCCGCGGTAGGTGCCCGAAAGGGAAAAGGTCACTTTTGCCGTGTCGACGGATTGGTTCACCGCCATGTCGTCGAGGTAGAACGCCGCATTGCGCGCTTCCAGCGCCGCGCAGGAAATGCTCACGGCGGAGGCGCCCGCCTCGCTCACGACGTTCACCGTCTTGACGGTCTCCGTCGTAAACGTCAGCCCGCGGCCGAGGAAATACAGTTGCGCGTTGTCGAAAACGCTGTACTTTTTCTGCAATTTTTCCAGTGTGAGTTCGTTGCTGTACGAGGGCTTATAGATGTCTTCGGAGACGTTGCGCTCCTCGTCGGAGAGGTCGCCCCAGCCGTCCGTGAGGGTGACTACCGCGCTGTCGCAGGCGGCGTCGTACGCGACGGTGGAGGTATAGTTGTACCAGTTCACTTTGCTGCCCATCGAAACGGGGGTGTGCGTGTTCACTTTGCGCGTGCTCAGGATGGGTTCGAGGTTGTGCGGGTCGTAACGGGAGTCGACGGAATGGAACCAGATCTCCGTTTCGATGGTGTCCGCGTCGCCGTATTCGCCGCCGAACGCCGCCACTTCGCGCTCCTGCCCGTCCTCGTCCGTGTAGATAAAGCGCGCCGCGATGGTCAGTTTGCTCGTCATGCGGTACAGGCTGTGGTAGGTCACTTCGCCGATGGTGGTGGTGCCCACCGCTTCCAGCGTCACGGTATACGAACTGTTTTCGCTGTCCAGTTCCACGCGCATGCCGAGTTCGCCTTCGTCGTTTTCGTTGTCGAAGGAAAGCGCGTAGGTGAGTTGTTCTTTGTATTCCTCGTTGAATTCGGTCAGCGAAGTTTTTTGCCAGTTCGGGGAAAAGGTGGTCTCGGATTTGACCGAACAGGCAGAAAACAACACCAGCGCCGCCGCGGCGAGCGCGCACACTGCCAATCTCTTTTTCATGCAAATGCTCCGTTTTTCTGATTTTGCAATCATACTGCTCGTACAAGTATACCACAAAGGCGCGCAAATGGTAAAACAAAAATCGCGCAAAATCTTTAATTTTTTGATGAAATGTGCTATAATGCTCTTCGGGACATCCGTCCACGGGGAGTTTACCATGCACGTTACCATCTGCATCGCGCCGGGCATATCCGAACTGGTCGCGTTCTGCGCCCGCGCAAAGGGAAACAAGACGGTCATATTCTGCGAGGACAGGCTCACGCTGGAAGCGGAGAGCGCGCTCGTGCGCGCCCGCGGCGCCGTGTTCGATGCGTCCGTCACCACCTTTGCGCGCTTTCTCGGCGGCGCAAAGGGCAAAAAGACCCTTTCCAAACAGGGCTCGGTCATGGTGGTCGGCTCGGTCGCGGCGGAACACGCGGCGGAACTGACCTGCTTCGGCAAAAATCCTGCGGGCTGTGCCGCGCGCCTGTACGAGACCATCGCGCAACTGCGCGCCGCCTGCGTCACGCCCGAAATGCTCGAGGGCGCGCGCGCGGGCGCCGATCCTTTCCTCGCCAAAAAACTGGGGGACATCGCGCTCGTCTACCGCGGCTATCTCGATTTTCTCGCCCGCGGCTATCTGGATGAGAGCGGCGTGCTCGCGCTCCTGCCCGAAGCCATCGCGGCGGGCGGGCTGGACGGCGCGGACGTCGTCTTTGCGGGCTTTTCCTCGTTCACCCGCCAGGCGGCGGAAGGCATCGCCGCGGCACTGCGGTGCGCGCGCTCGGTGACGGGCGTCTTTTTGGGCGGGGAAGAGGACCTGTACACCAACGAAGGGGCGGACGCCTTTGAAAAATATTGCCGTGCGGCGGGCGCGGAGTGCGGGCGCGTCGCGCTCCCTTCGGCGCTGTGCCCCGCGGCGGAGCAACTGCGCAAGTGCCTGTTCGATCCCGCATACCCTGTGCCTCTGCCTTCGGACGCGGTGTATCTCTACGAGGCGGCGGATACCGACGAGGAACTTTGCCACATCGCCGCCATGATCCGCCGCGAGGTGTTTGCGGGCAGGCGCTTTTCGGACATCGCGCTCTTTCTGCCCGACGTAAAGGGGTATGCCGTCCGCCTCGAACAGATCTTTTCCGAATACGCCGTCCCGTATTATGCGGACGTGAAAAAGAGCGTCGCGGCGCACCCGCTGGCGCGTTTCGCGCTCTTGTGGCTGTCCCTGCTGGCGGAAGGCTTCGAACCCGCCGATGCGGACGCATTCCTCGCCAATCCTTTTTTCGGCGGCGACCGCGTCTCGCGCGAGCGCCTGCGCAACTACCTGTTGCGCTATGCCAACTACCGCGGCGGCGTGCGCCGCGCCGTGCGCGACGAGGCGGAGGAACCGCTGGTGTGCGAGTCGCTGCGCGCCCGTTTCCTGTCCGCCTTCGAGGGCGCGTCCGCGTCCATGACGGGGGCGGGCTTTTGCCGTGGCATGCGCCGCCTGTTCGACCTGTTCGAGAGCGGGCGGGTGCAGGAGGAGATCGCCGCTTCCCTCGAAGAGGCGGGCATGCGCGCCGAAAGCAGTTATTTTTCGCGCGGGCTGGAAACCGTCCTGCGCGTGCTGGACGAGGCGGAAACGCTGCTCGGCGGCACCAAGATGCGCGCCGAGGAGTTCGCCTCGCTCTTTTCGGAGAGCCTGTCCGCCGCCGAGATCTCGCTCATCCCGCAGTATCTGGACGCGGTGTTCGTCGGCGATCTGGCGGAGAGCAAAAAATGCGCCGTACCCGTGGTGTTCGCGGCGGGGCTGACGTCGGACGTGCCCGCGGGCGGCGCGGATACCGCGCTCATCTCCGACCGCGACATCGACCGCCTGCGCGCCCTGCAGGTGGAGATCAGCCCCAAGATCCGCGAGGTGAACGCGCGCGTGCGCGAAAACGTGGGGCTGGCGCTGTGCGGGTTTACCGAGCGGCTGTACCTTTCGTATCCGCTCTCGCGCGGCAAGGAGGAGTGCAAGCCTTCCGCGCTCATCGATACGGTGCGCGCCTGTTTCCGCACCCCTGCGGGCGCGCCGCTTTCCGTGTTGGACCGCGCCCGCGTCGAGGGGCTGGAACGCACGGACGCGGCGGCGTATCTGCGCTACCTCGCCTTTGAAACGTGCGAAAAACAGCCCGCAGTGCGCGCCCTGCTCGTGCGCGCGGACGCCTATCGGCGGGGCGCCAAGGATTTCGGGGCGATGGCGGGGGTGCTGGCGGCGCTGGACGAGCGCGGCGACGCGCCCGTGCCGCTTTTGTACGCGCCCGCCCGCCCGCCCGCGTTCGTGCCCGCCGCGGCGCAGGTATTGCTCGGCGGCAAAAATACGCTGTCGCCCACCCTCGTGGAAGGGTATTACAACTGCCCGTACCGCAATTTCGCCGAGCGCGGGCTGCTCTTGCGCGAGCGCGAGGAGACGAGCGTGCGCGCGGTGGATACGGGCGATTTCATGCACGAACTGCTCCGCCTGCTCGCAGGCGCGCTGGATTCCCTGACCGACGAAGAGGCGTGCGCGGCGTTTGCGGGAGAACAGGCGCGCAAGTTGCTGGAAGTCGCGCCGTACAGTTATCTCAAAGATACGTTGCGCGGCGCCTATTCCGCCGACGTGCTGGCGCGCGACGCCTCGCTCATCTGCCGCGGCGTGTTCCGCCAGATCCGCGATTCGGATTTTTCGGTCGCCTACGCCGAGCAGACCTTCGGCTATCCGTCCTCGCCCATCGGCGGGGTGCGCCTGCGCGGGGAAGGGCGCGATCTCTTCCTCGCGGGCAAGATCGACCGCGTGGACGTCGCGGGGGAGTACGCGCGCGTCGTCGATTATAAGACGGGGCATTTCGACGTGAGCGCCGCGGCGTACTACACGGGGCGCAAACTGCAACTTCCGCTGTATCTGTACGCCGCCGCACAGGGCAGGCGGGCGGCGGGCGCCTATTATTTCCCCGCCAAGGTGGAATTTCACAAAGCGGACGAACAGCCCTTCCGCATGCAGGGGTTCACCGTGCGCGACGAGGCGGTCGTGCGCATGAACGACAAGACGGTGGCGGACGGCGAAAAGAGCCGCTACATCGATGCCTACTGCGGCGGCAGGTTCGCCAAGGGGCTGGCGGGGGAGGACTTCGGCGCGTTCCTCGAATACGCGGTGCTCTCGGCGCAGGCATGCGCCCGCGAAACGGCGCAGGGCTGCATCGCGCCCGCCCCGTACGAGGGCGCGTGCACCTATTGTCCGTACGGGGGCGTGTGCGGGTACGACGCGAGCGCGGGCACCCGTTCGGCGGACGGCGTCACCCCCGAAGAGATCGTGCGCATCGTGCGCAGGGAGAAAGGCGAGATATGAGCAGACGCGACCCCACACCCGAACAGCGCGCCGCTATCGATGCGGCGGGCGAAGTGCTCGTCTCCGCGTCCGCGGGGAGCGGCAAGACCTTTGTGATGATCGAAAAGATCATCGCGCTCATCCTGCGCGGCGAAGCGGAAACGTCCTCCGTGCTCGCCGTCACCTTCACCAACCTCGCCGCGGGCGAGATGAAGGAGCGCCTGCGCGCCGCGCTCGTCGAGCGCATCAACGCCGAAACGGATGCCGCGGCGCGCGCGCGGCTCAAAGTGCAGTTGGGCGAAGTCGCCACCGCGGACATCTGCACGGTGCACGCGTTCTGCACCAACGTCATCCGCCGCTATTTTTACGAATCGGACGTCGCGGGCAATTTCCGCGTCGCGGACGAATCGGAGGCGTCCAAACTGCGCCTGCGCGCCGTCGACCTCACCTTCGACCGCCTGCTCGAAGAGAAGTCGGAAGGGTTCGCCCTGCTGTGCCGCCTGTACGCGGGCGGCAGGGGATTCGACCGCCTGCGAAAACTGCTGCTGGAAGCGTACGCGCGCACGGTGGTGCGCGGCGAGCCGACAGCCGTCCTGCAAGGCGTGCCCGCCCTCTATTGCCGGGAACGTTTCGAAGCGCTCGAACGCGAACTGTTTGCGCCCGTGCGCGAACGCGCCGCGCGGCTGGAACGCACCTGCGCCGCGCTGGAAGAGGAGGCAAAGACCGTCCTCTCGCCCGCCGTCGCCGAAAAATACGCCGCGTTCCTGCGCGAGCGCGCCGCCTATGCCGCCGCCGTGGCGGCGGCGGAAGATGTGTTCGCCGCCGCTTCCGTCCCGCCTCTCGCGGGCAGGAAGCCCTCGGCGGCGCTGCTGAAAAAGGAAGGCGCGGCGGCGCCCGCCTTCGACGGGCGCGTCGCCGCGCTCAAAGAGGAGTTCGCCGCGCTGAGCAAGGGCATGGGCGGGCAGGGGGAGCGCGAAGCGGAGTTTTCGCTCTTTCTGCGTTCGGGCAAGCCCGCGGCGGCGATGTGCGAACTGCTTTCCGTGTTCGACGAGGTCTATTCTTCCCTGAAGCGCCGCGCGAACGCGCTGGATTTCAACGACCTCGAACGCAAGTGCCTCGCCCTGCTGGAAAAACCTTCGGTGCGCGCCGAAGTCGCGGGGCGGTACACGCACGTGTTCGTGGACGAATACCAGGACGTCAACCCTGTGCAGGAGCGCATCCTCGCCCTCGTCGCGGGCGAAAACGTGTTCATGGTCGGGGACGCCAAGCAGTCCATTTATGGGTTCCGCGGGTGCAGTGCGGCGTTCTTTGCGGATAAATTCGGCAAATTGCAGCCGCTCGGCAGGGCGCTCACCCTCAACGGCAATTTCCGCAGCGGCGGCGCGGTGCTGGACGCGGTGAACGACATCTTTTCCGCGGTCATGACGTCGGAAACGGGTTCGGTGGACTATGCGGGTACGTCGGTGATGACGCCCGGCAACCCCGCCGCGCCGCGCGGCGCGGCGCACGTGGTGCTCGTTCCCCCCGCCGAAAAGGCGGTGCGGGAAGAGCGCGGCGTGTATTCGGTGGCGGAACACCTCGAACCTTCGCCGGACGAGGAATACGCCGAGGGCGCGGCGATCGCCTCCGTCGTCGGGCAGTGCGTCGCCGATGGCAAGTACGGCTACGGCGACATCGTCGTGCTCACCCGCAACAAGCAGGGCAAGGCGGGGCGCATCGTCGCCGAACTTGTCCGCCGCGGCATCCCCGTGGCGGCGCAGGCGGAGATCAACGTCTGCGATTATCCCGAAGTCAAGACGCTGCTCGACATCCTGCGCTATCTCGACAATTCTTCGCAGGATATCCCGCTCGCGTCCGCGCTCAAAAGCGCGGCGGGCAGGCTGACGGACGAGGAATTGGCGAACATCCGCCTGCTCGCGGGGGGCAAGGAAAGTTTTTCGTCCGCCTGCGAACTGTACGTGCGGCAAAAAGCGGACGATACGGCGCAGAAACTGCGCGCCTTCTTCGCGCGGTGCGAGGGCTGGCGGCTGCGCGCCAACGTTTGCGGCGCGGCGGAACTGCTCACCCGCATCCTTTCCGAAACGGGCATGGAGGCGGACCTGCTTGCCCTGCCCGCGGGCGCCGAGCGGGTGCGGCGGGTGCGGCGGCTGATCGCCGAATGCGGCGAACTCGACCTTTCCGCCTTTTTGCAGGCACTGAAAACGGGCGGGAATTTCATCGGCAGCAGCGAACGCGGCGGCGAGGACGCCGTGCGCGTGATGACCATGCACGCCTCCAAGGGGCTGGAATTTCCCGTCGTCATCGTCGCGGGCATGAACGCGCCCTTCAACAGCGACGACCTTTCGGGGGTGCTGTACGACGACGAATGGGCGTTCGCCTTCCCCGCGTACGACCCCGAAAACTTTGTCGCGTCCGAAACCGTCCTGCGCGGCGCGCTCCGAAACCGCATTCTGCGCCGCCGCGCCGAGGACGAGATGCGCCTTCTGTACGTCGCGCTCACCCGTGCCGAACGCGAACTGTGGATGGTATTCACCAAGCGGACTTCCTTTTCGCCCGACCGCGTCGCCGCGGCCAAATGCTTTGCCGATTTTATCGACCTCGACCGCTTCGAGGATCGCATCGAGCCCCTGTTCGGCGGCGAAGTTTCCGCCCCCGCAACGCGCGTTCTGTCCTTTGCGGCGGACGAGGAAGCCCGCCGCGCCGTCGCCGCGCGGTATCGGCAGGCATATCCCTTCGCGGCGAGCCTGCGCCTGCCCGTCAAGACCTCGCCCACGGCATTGCTCCGCGCGCGGGACGCGGCAGGTTCGGCGTGGAGCGCGGAGGAAGAGGAGGCGCCGTTGGGCGAAGCGGATGCCGAAACGGGCACGGCGTACCATGCCTTCCTGGAACGCGCGGACTTCTTTGCGCCGCCCGCGCAGGAGGCGGCGCGGCTGGAAGAGGCCCTGCGCGCCGAAGGGTTCACGCAGTTGCGCGCGGAGCAGATGCGGTCCATCCTCGAAATGCCCGTGTTCGCTTCCCTGCGCGGCTGGGAGTTGCGCCGCGAATGCGCTTTTCTCACCTCGGTGCCCGCCCGCGAACTGTACGCCGCGGACGCGGACGATCCCGTGCTGGTGCAGGGGGTGATCGACCTGCTCGCCCGCCGCGGGGAGGAGTGCGTCGTCGTCGATTACAAATATTCGGCGCACGGAACGCAGTATCTGCTGGAAACGTACGCGCCGCAGGTGCGTCTGTATGCCGCGGCGGCGGCGAAACTGCTCGGCGTGCATGCGGTGCGCGCGGTGCTCGTCAACATCCTGCGCGGCGAACAGGTCGAAGTGCCGATAACCGAGCATATTTTCCCCGATCCGACAAAAAAAGCGGGAACATCCCCGTAAAAAACAGCCCCGCACGGGGTATAATGGACGAAAGTTCTGCCGTGGAGGTATCCCGTGCTCTCGTCCTTTTTTGAAGCCGTCGTTTCCTTTGCCCGCACGGCGGGCGAACGGGCGGGCGGCTTTTGTTTTCTCCCGCTCGCGGCGCCCGCCGCGCTCTTTCTCGTCCTGCTCGCCGTGCGCCTCTGCCTGCGTTCCCGCCCCGCATTCCGTTGGTTCGCGGCCGTTTCCGATGTCTGCATCCTGCTCTTTGCGGCGCTCGCGCTGGCAGGGGAAAGGGACGTTCTGCCTCTCGCCGCATATGCGCTGGCGGGCAAGGCGCTGTACCTGCTTCTGAACCTGCCGCTCGCGTGTCCCATGCGCGCGCGCGTGCGCAAAAAAAAGCGCTTCGACCCCGCGGAAGAAGAGGAGGTTCTTGGTCCGCAAAGCCTGCCTGCCGCGCGGAAAGACGCTCCGCCCGAATCGCGCCCCGCCAAAGTGTGCTGTTTCGGGGAAGAGGAGGAGCGCGTGCTGGTGGACAGGGACGTTCGCCTCGGTCCCGCGCGCACCCTGCTCGAACGCCTGCGCGCGATGCCGCTGGGGGCGGGGGATCGGCTGGAAACGGAAAAGACGGGTGAACTGCTCTCCGTCTACGGCGATAAGGGCTCGCTGACGGCCGCCGAGGCGGACGCGCTCAACGACATCATGGCGTCGCTTCTGAAAATGCTCGCCCGCTATGACCGCTGAACGCGCCTGCGTGCAGACCAAACGGCAACCGCCGCCCGCCGCGGGGCAAAGAATGCCGCGGCGGGCGCGGGAAGCGGCCCGCACGGCAAAAAAGCGCGCCCGATCGGGCGCGCTTTTTTCGCTTCCTGTTCAGTTGCCGCGCGTGCAAAGCAGCGTGAGCGCGAACAGTTTGTCGTGCCGCAGGGCGCGGCGGATGACGGCCGCGTCCACCACGCAGCCGCGCGCCGCCAGTACCGTCCCGCGCGCGTCGGTCAGGTCTTCGGGCAGGACCTTCCCCGTGAGCAGGTTGCTGCCCGCCCGCTTGCGTCCGCCCGCCGCGCCGCGGTTTTCGCCGCCGCCGTCCCCGCCGACGGGGGATGCGTCGGGTCCCGCCGCGCCGTCCTGCCCTTCGTCCGCTCTGCCCGCAGGCGGGCGGGACGCGGCAAAGTCTTCGGGCAGAGCGCGCGCCGCTTCTGTTCTCTGTTCCGCGCGCGGCGCGTCGGCTTCTTTTCGGGTCGGTTTCCGCGTCGGTGTGCGGCGCACGCTGTCCTGTTCGCCGCCGACGATCGCCACGTCCGTCACGCTCTGCAAGGCGCGCACGGGGCAGAAAGTCTTGTCGGTGAGCACCATGCCCGTGATCTGCAGCCCGTCCAGCGCAAAATCGTCCGCCGCGCCCAGCCGCGTCCCTTCCTGCGAAAACACTTCGATGCCGAAGGGCGCGGGCGGGCAGTTCTTTGCGCCCGCGCTCCGCCGCGCGGCGACGAGTGCGTCCGCGCCCCATTCTGCGATGCAGGCCGCCGAAAGGGTGAACTCTTCTTCGTCCTCGTCGCGCACGCATTCGAGGTTGCGGATGCGGCGCAGGTTTTTGTCCGTCTGCACGTTTTTCACATAGCCGATGCGTTCCCCGCCGCGGGTGAGCAGGGGCATGCCGATGAGTTCGCTCACAAATTGATGCATGATTTCTCCTCACAAATGCCGATTGGCTCTGTCTGCTCTTATATGTATGGCGCCGCCCGCCGCCGCATGCGCGCGCCCGCTGTCCGATCTTGCGGAATTTGCGCACATTTTGTCGGATGTGTTTTTTTTGCGTCGGTTGACATCGCCGCTTTGCCGCGGTATAATGGTACGGTCAGAAAAATATGGGAGGGAACGCATATGTTTGTGCTTGCAAAGCCGGAAGAATACGGCAAACTCGCCTCGCTCGCGTGCGGGCTGTGGCACGACGCATACGACGAACTGTTCGGGAGCGAGCAGGTGGAGTACATGACGTCGACCATGCAGAGCGCGGAAGCCATCGCAAAGCAGACGGAGGGCGGGTATCTGTACTTTTTCATCGTCGAGGGCGGGCAGACCATCGGCTACTGCGGCATCCGTCCCGAGGGAACGAAGATGTTCCTGTCCAAACTGTACCTGTGCGCCGAACAGCGTGGCAAAGGTCTGGGCAGGCGCGCGCTCGCCGAGGTCGCCGAACAGGCGCGCCGCCGCGGGCTCTCTTCCGTCTATCTCACCGTCAACAAGGGCAACGAACGCGCCATCCGCGCATACGAGCGGTTCGGGTTCGTGCGCGCGGACAGCACCGTCACCGATATCGGCGGCGGGTTCGCCATGGACGATTATATCTACGAATTCAAACTCTGAGGACGTAGCGGCGGAACAGGCGGCCGCGTTCGGGCGGGAGGGCTCGGCACAATGAACAGACCGGATTACAATCGACAGATGCGCGCGGCCATGGAACGCATTCCGCGGGGCGAGCGCCTTCTCCTGCACAGTTGCTGCGGGCCCTGTTCGACGCGCTGTCTCGAGGCGCTGTGCGGCACGTTCGCCGTCACCGTGCTCTATTACAATCCGAACATCGCCGACCCCGCCGAGTACCGCAAGCGCAGGTCGGAGCAGATCCGCTATCTGCGCGAGACGGGTGCGGCGGACTTTCTCGAAGCCGACTACGACCCGCCCTCCTTCTTTGCCGCGGCAAAGGGGCTGGAAGGGGAACCCGAGGGCGGCGCGCGGTGCACCGAATGTTTCCGCCTGCGGCTGGACTATACCGCCCGCAGGGCGAAGGAGGAGGGCTTCGGCTGGTTCGCCACCACCCTCACCGTCAGCCCGCACAAGGACGCGGCGCGCATCAACGCGCTCGGCGAAGAAGCGGCGGCGCGCTTCGGCGTG
Source organism: uncultured Clostridia bacterium (assembly GCA_944341895.1). Classification (GTDB taxonomy): domain Bacteria; phylum Bacillota; class Clostridia; order Christensenellales; family Borkfalkiaceae; genus Borkfalkia. The sequence goes on along the minus strand of CALVMB010000005.1, from coordinate 23,221 downwards.
CGCTGGCTTCCCTCCGATTTCAAAAAGGAAAACGGCTACCTTCGCTCCATCCAACTGTCGCGGCAGTACGACCTGTACCGCCAGAACTTCTGCGGCTGTCCCTTTTCCCGCCGCGAGGAGTAGTTCGCCTTTGCCTGCCTTGCAAAACGCCCGCGCGGGCGTTTTTTTATGCGCAAAATGAAAAAATGCCCGCAAATGATTTGACGGGCGGCGCACATTTCTGTATAATAAATACTACTAAATCGGTAGCAATTTTTGCGGCGCTTGCGCCGCGCGGCAAAGGAGGCGGACCATGCGGCTCTCTTCAAAATCGCAATACGGGCTGAAGGCCTGTTTCATTCTGGCACAGAACTATCCCGAGCACTGTGTGAGCGCGTCAGCGCTCGAACGCGAGATCGCGGTGTCGAGCAAATACATCGAAAAGATCATGCGCCTGCTCTCGGGGCAGGGCATCGTGGCGGCGGAACGCGGCGTCACGGGCGGGTATAAACTCACGCGCGCGCCCGAGCAGATCACGGTGGGCGACGTGGCGCGCGCCCTCGAGGACAATATGGAGATCGCCGACTGCATCACGGCGACCTGCGACAAATGCGCTTCGGGCGCGGTCTGGCGCAAACTGTATGCGGGGATCAACGCGGTGCTCGATTCCATGACCCTGCGCGCCGTGCTGGACGAGAACGGCGCGGGCGTGTGCCGCTGCGGCGAACATGCGGGCGGCGGCTGCGGGTGCGGCGGGCATGCGGACGGGCGTGCGCGCGCGGCACGGTAAAGGAGAGGACGATGGAACGCATCTATCTCGATCATGCCGCCACCACGCCCGTGCGCGGCGAGGTGCTGCAGGCGATGCTCCCGTATTTTTCGGAAATTTACGGCAACGCCAATTCTCTGCACTGGTTCGGCAGGCGCGCGGCGTGCGCGGCGGACGACGCGCGCGACGGCGTCGCCGCCTGCCTCGGCGCAAAGTCCTCCGAAGTGTACTTCACGTCGGGCGGGACGGAGGCGGACAACTGGGCGCTGTGCGGCGCGGCGCGCGCGAATGCGGCAAAGGGCAGGCACATCGTCGTCAGCGCGATCGAGCATGCCGCCGTTCTGGCGGCGGCAAAGCAGTTGGAAGCGGAGGGATTCGAGGTCGCGTACGCCCCCGTCGACGCGGACGGCAGGGTGGACCTCTCCCGCCTGGAAGCGCTGTTGCGCCCCGATACGACGCTGGTCGCCGTCATGGCGGCGAACAACGAGGTGGGCACGCTGCAGCCCGTTTCGGAAATTTCCGCGCTGGTGCGCCCGCGCGGCATCCTGTTGTTTTGCGACGCGGTGCAGGCGGCGGGCGTCCTGCCTCTGGACGTGAACGCGCCCGCGGTCGACCTTCTGTCGCTCTCCGCCCATAAATTCGGCGGTCCCAAGGGCGTCGGCGCGCTGTATGTGCGTTCGGGTGTGAAGATGGGGAAACTGGTCGCGGGCGGGCACCAGGAACGCGGCATGCGCGGCGGCACCACCAACGTGCCCGCCGTCGTGGGGCTTTGCGCGGCGCTCCGCCTTGTGCGGGAAGAGCAGGCGCAGACGGCGGCGCACCTTGCCGCCCTGCGCGACGCCTTTGCGGCGCGCGTGTTGCAGGGCGTTCCGGGTGCGGCGCTCACCGCCGCGGGCGCCGAGCGCCTGCCCGGCATTGCACATTTCACCTTCGGCGGGCTGGACGGCGAGGCGCTCCTGTACAGCCTCGACCTCGCGGGGGTGGCGGCATCGGCGGGCGCGGCGTGTTCGTCGGGCTCGCTGGAACCCTCGCATGTCCTGCGCGCGATGGGCATGTGCGACGCGGTCGCCCGTTCGGGCGTGCGCTTTTCGTTTGGCAGGGAGAACACCGCCGAAGAGGCGGAACGCGCCGCCGAACTGCTCATCGGCATCGCCGCCCGCCTGCGGGCGCGGGGAGGGGATCATGCGTAAAGCGGAACGGGAAGTCAAAGATCTTGCCGAAAAGTTCGCCCTGCTTTTGCGGTGCGATCATATGACGCTTTCGGTCGCGGACGGAGAGGCTCCCTATTGCGTGCCCCTCAATTTCGGCGCGGAATTGTGCGGCGGGGAACTTTTCCTGTACTTTCACTGTGCAAAAGAGGGGCGAAAATTGGACCTTTTGCGCCGCGATCCCGCCGTCGGTTTCTGTGCGGCGCGGCAGATGCGCGTCTTCTGCAAGGGCGCCGCGCCCTGCGGGTACACCACCGATTACGAGAGCGTGTGCGGCGAGGGGCGCGCGGAGATCCTGCGCACCGAGGAAGAGCGCCTGCACGGGTTGCAGGTGCTGATGGCGCATTACGCCGCCCAAGATTTCCCGCAGACGTCGTTTGCGCCGCGCGCGCTCGCGCTGTGCGAAGTCGTATGCGTGCGGGTGCACGCGTGGACGGGCAAGCGCCTCATCCGCCCGCAGGTGGACTGAAAGGGATGTCGCGGTCGCGGGGGCGGACATCTGTCCGCCCCCGCAGGTCTGCAAAAAAATGCGCCCGCCGTTCGGCGGGCGCAGATGCCGTAAAAAAGAAAGCGGCCCGCCGTTCGGCGGGCGCGTTGCTTTATTCGTGTTTTTGTTTTTCTTCAAACAGCAGGTCGGACAGTTTTGCCAGCGTCTGCGGCGAAAGCGATTCGCCGCGCGCCTTGTCGGGCACGCCCGCCGCGGCAAGCACCGCCTGCGCCCGTTCGCGGGAAAGAGAAAACGCCTGCATCAGGTTGTTTTCCAACGTCTTGCGGCGGGAGAGGAAGGCGGCGCGCACGGTGTCGCGATAGCACTTTGCGTCGAGCACGGGGATGCGCTCTTCTTCAAAAGTCAGTTGCACGACGGCGCTGTCCACGTTGGGAACCGGAAAGAACATGGCGCGCGGCACCGCCTTGACGATGCGCGCCGAAGCGCGGCGGGCGATCGCCGCCGTGATCGCGCCGTAGTCGGGCGTATTTTCGCGGGCGCACAGGCGGCGCGCCACGTCGTCTTGCACCATCACCGTCAGCGAACGCACCTTCCGCGCCTCTTCCACAAAGCGCATGATGAGGGGGGAAGTGATGTAGTAGGGCAGGTTCGCCACCACCGCGTATTCGCCCAGTTCCGCTTCGAGGGCGGACAGGTCGGTTTTGAGAAAGTCCGCAAAGCGCACCTCAGCGTTGGGGCGGTCTGCCAGCGTCTCGGCGAGCACGGGGCGGAGCGCCCGATCGATCTCGAACCCGATCACCCGCTTTGCCGCGGCGGCGAGTTCGCGCGTCAGCGTGCCCGCGCCGCACCCGATCTCCAGCACCGTCGTGTTTCCGCCCACGCCCGCCGCCGCGACGAGGGAGCGCAGAAAATTGGCGTCCGATAAAAAGTTCTGCCCGAACTGTTTCTGAAAGCGGAAGCCGTGCCGCTGTAAAATTTCGCGTAAATTTTCCATGATCTTCCTCCGCGCGGCGCGCATATCCGCCGCCGCCCTGCGCAAACTGTTGGCGTGAACGGGCAAGGCGGGCACATGCGCGCAAGGCCGTGTGCCCGCCGAACACTCCCGTTCACATACAAATGACAGGGAAAACCGCGCCTTCGGCGCGGTTTTCTTTGCGTCCGTCAGTGTTCGATGTATTCGCGCACGCGCAGGGTCACGCCGCACTTTTGCGCGATGGCGCGGCACTGTGCGATCTTGTCCTCGCCGATGATGTCCACCACCGAAAACCACGTTTCGATGCCGCGTTCGGCGCATTTTTTCGCAAAATCCTGCAACGCGCCGAACGCCGCCTCGCCCTTGGCGGGACGGCACAGCCGCACATAGTCGGCGGCGTTGCTCTCGTTGAGGCTGACGTTGATCTTGTCCACGCATCCCGCGAGGTCGGCGCTCACGTCCCGTCCCAGCGTCAGCGAGGCCTGCCCGTTGGTGTTCAGGCGCACCGTCGCGCCCCGCGCTTTGAGTTCCTTTGCTACCGCGAGCAGGGTGTCGAGGCGCAGGGTGGGTTCGCCGAACCCGCAGAACACGTATTCCCTGTAGGCGTGTATGTCCGCGGGAATGCGGGCGAGCACCTCTTCGGCGGAGGGTTCGCGCGAGAGCCAGAGTTTGTAGCCGAAGTATTCCGAACTCTCGTTGCGCACGCAGAAGGTGCAGTCGTTCTGGCACTTGCTGGTCAGGTTGATGTACAGGTTGCCGTCTAAGGCATAGGTGAATGTTTCGAATTTTTCCATAGTTGCCTCGTGCCGCCGCGCGGAAGCATCCGCGCGCGGCGAAAAAGAAAAGATCAGTGCAGTTTGCGAAAGAGCGCGTGTGCGTTTCGGCAGATCTGCGCCGCCAGTGCTTCGGGCTCTTCCCCGCGCAGTTGCGCCAGTTTCGCGTACACGAGCGGCACGTTCTCGGGCGTGTTCAGCGTCCCGCGCAGCGGTTCGGGTGCGAGGTAGGGGGAGTCCGTCTCCGCCAGGATGCGGTCGGCGGGAACGATCTTTGCCACCTCGTCCAGCCTGCGCGCGTTTTTGAAGGTCACGGGCCCCGCAAAGGAGATGTACAGCCCGAGTTTTAAGTATTCCTTCGCCGTTTCGGGACTGCCCGAAAAGCAGTGCATCACGCCGCCGCATTGCAGGCGGTGCCTGTTTTCGCGCAGGATCGACAGCGTGTCCGCCGCCGCGTCGCGGCTGTGGATGATCACGGGCAGCTTGCATGCCTCCGCCAGTTCGAGTTGGGCGCAGAACATATGCTTCTGCGCGCATGCGTCGGTGTTTTCGTAGTGGTAGTCCAGCCCGATCTCGCCCACCGCCACGCCCTTGGGGCGTTCGAGCAGAGCGGCGATGCGGCTGAGGTCGCCGTCTCTTGCCTTGCCGATGTCCGAGGGGTGGAACCCCGCCGCAAAGGCGCAGGCGGGGTACTGCTCCGCCATGCGCGCGGCAAGTTCGGAGGAGGGCAGATCCCAGCCGACGTTGATCACCCGCTCCACGCCGCGTTCGGCGATGCGCCGCAGGAGGGCGTCCGTGTCGCCGTAGCGGTCCTCGTAATTTAAGTGTGCGTGCGTGTCGATGTACATGCGGATATTGTATTCTTTTTTTCGCCGTTCGTCAAGCCGCCGCGCGCCCGCGTGCGGAAAAAAGACTGCCGCGAGGCAGAGTGTCGCGCGGCGGTCGGTACAGAGGTGTCCGCGGTCTTCCGCGGGGATGGTCAGGAAAGGGCGGCGACGCGGACCTGTCCGCCGTTGAAGATATAGAAGAAGCCGTCGATCAGGGTCGCGCGCGCATAGTCGGGTTCGCCGCCGATGTCCGTGCGGCTCAGCACGTTGAGCGAATAGCCGTCAAAGCGCAGGAGCAGGTATTCCGCGGTGCCTTCATAGTAATTGTTCGTCTGCAATCCGATCAGACCTTCGTCCGCGTCGATGAAGTACGCCTTGTACTGTTCGGAGAAGCGGCAATTCTCCTGCGCATAGCAGGCGACGCTCTCCACGGAATCCGCCGTCTCCGCATAGATCTCGATCTTCAGCACGGAGGAAAGTTCGCCGTAGCCGATGCCGAGCAGTGTTCCGTCCTTAAAGCGGCGCAGGGAGGAGGAAAAGCCCGCGATGATGCCAGTATCCTTATAGGCGATGTCCGCAGGGTCGGACAGGTCGATGATGTACACGGGATCGGTGAACGCGGCGATATTCGCGGTGCAGATGTAGGCGAGATCGCCGTCGAAGCGCGCGGCGGTCACTTCTTCGCCCGCGGGCGCAAACGATTCCAGCGCGCCTGCGATCGTAAAGTCGGACAGGCGGACGCAATACACGGCGGCGTGCGGCGGGAAATAAAGTCGGTCATGTTCTCGCCGTCGCCCGCAGACGCGGTGATGTTCGTGTTCAGCGAGGTCGCCACGCGCAGGATGCCGTTTTCTTCGTCCATGCTGTACTGATCTTTGACGGAGCCTTTCACCGTCGCGGTGCCGCGCAGGGAGAGCGTGCCGTCTGTGTACGCCAGGCAGGAAATATCCGTCGTCGCGGTGCGCGTGACTTCGTCGCCTTCTTGGACGGTCGCGGTGTATCCGTGCGTCAGGAAGATGTTCTCCTGCGAAACATAGGCGGTCTCGGAATAGGAAAAGCAGGCAAAGGTCTGTTCGGGCGCATAGTCCGCGCCGTCCACGCGGCAGACGACGGTATAGCGCGCCGCGTTCGCGTTTTCGGGGAGCAGGATATCACACATGGGCAGGCTCTGCATGCCGCTCTCGTCGCCGACCTGCGGCAGGTATTGCAATTGGTCCGCAAAGTCGGGATCTTTCGGGATATACAGGGTATTGATCAGCAGGATATCGCCCCCGACCATGCGCGAGGTGAGATAATTGCCCGAAAGATAGGTCCGCCCGATCTCGGCGGGGTGCAGTGGGTCGGATACGTCCACGCCGATGACGGCGGTGTACACCGACTTGTTGCGCCAGACGGGCGAAAGGATGCTCACCCGCCTGCCGTCCGCGCTCAGGTACAGTTCGGCGCGTCCGGTGTATCCCCCGAACGATGCCTCTTCGCGGAATTTTTTGCGCCGCACGATGAGCACCGCAAAGGTGTCCGCCATCACGTCTTCCGCCGCGGCGGTGTCGCCCACATAGCCGCAGGCAAACCGCACCAGCGCGTCGCTGTATTGCCCGACCAGCGCTTCCAGCGCGGCGTTGTCGCCCGCCAGGAACCGCCGATACAGGGCTTCCCCGCTCTCCTTCATACTCTTCCCTCCGTCTTATAAACGCAGACGGGCGCATTTTTACTCACATGCCGAAAAAATCGTAAAAAAAGTTATCCGCGCTCCGCCGCCGAAAAAACCGCGCGGCGCAAGATGCGCCGCGCGGCAAACGGATTTGTTAAAAGATCTGGCTCCCGTCGGCGATGGCGGCCTCGGGCGCGAGCAGTTTCAGGTTGCCCTCGGCGTCCTCGGCGCACAGGATCATGCCCTCGCTGAGGATGCCGCGCAGTTTGGCGGGCTTGAGGTTGGTGACCATGACCACCTGTTTTCCGACCATCTCTTCGGGGGTATAGAACTTGGCGATGCCGCTCACCACCGTGCGCGTCTCGTTGCCGAGGCGCACCGTGCTTTTGAGCAGTTTGTCGCTCTTTTCCACCTTTTCGCAGGCGATCACCGTCGCGATGCGCATTTCCACTTTGGAAAATTCGTCGATGCCGATCGGTTCCATGGCTTTTTTCTCGCTCGATTCCGCCGCGGCCTTGGGAGTCGGGGCGGGTTTTTGTTCTTTGTGCAGTTCCTCGTACGCCTTTTTCACGTCCTCGAACTTGCGGCGCACGAACAGGTGTCCCTCGGCGGGCGCGACTTTGGTGCCCGCAGGCAACAGCCCGAATTTGTCCAAATCGGCGTACGGGCGCGCCTTGCCGCCGAACTGCGCGAACACCTTTTCCGCCGTCGCGGGCAGGAAGGGCTGCAGGAGCGACGTGGCGATGACGATGCTCTCGGCGAGGTTGTACAGGACGGTGGAAAGGCGGCCGCGCTTTGCCTCGTCCTTGGCGAGTACCCACGGCGCCGTCTCGTCGATGTATTTGTTGCAGCGGCGCAGGAAGGAAAAGATCTCGCCCAGCGCGTCGGCGATCCTGCATTCGTCCATCTTCGCCGCGACGTTTGCGTACAGCGCCGTCGCCATGCTTTTGAGTTCGCCGTCTACGGGTTCCGCCGCGCCGCGGTCGGCAAGTTCGCCGCCGAAATATTGCAGCGCCATCGCCGTCGTGCGCGAGACGAGGTTGCCGTAGGTATTGGCGAGGTCGGAATTGATGCGGTCGTTGATCAGTTCCCAGGTGATGTTCCCGTCGTTGTCGAAGGGCATGTCGCCCAGCACAAAGTACCGCACCGCGTCCACGCCGAACACTTTCACGAGTTCGTCCGCGTAGATGGTGTTGCCGCGCGATTTGCTCATCTTATCGCCGCCCGTCAGCAGCCACGGGTGCCCGAACACGCGTTTGGGCAGGGGGACCCCCAGCGCCATCAGGAAGATGGGCCAGTAAATGGTGTGGAAGCGGATGATGTCCTTGCCGATGACGTGCAGGTCGGCGGGCCAATACTTTTTGAACAGTTCGTCCGAGTTCCCGTCCGCGTCGTAGCCCAGCCCCGTGATGTAGTTGGTCAGCGCGTCCAGCCACACGTATACCACGTGTTTGGGGTCGAAGTCCACGGGGATACCCCAGGTGAAGGAGGTGCGCGAGACGCACAGATCCTGCAATCCGGGCTTCAGAAAGTTGTTCACCATCTCGTTTTTGCGCGAGACGGGGGTGATGAATTCGGGGTGTTCTTCGTAGTATTTGAGCAGGCGGTCGGCATACTTGCTCATGCGGAAGAAATACGCTTCCTCTTTGGCGGGCCTGACCTCTCTGCCGCAGTCGGGGCATTTTCCGTCTTTGAGTTGGGAAGGGGTCCAGAACGCCTCGCAGGGGGTGCAGTACATGCCCTCGTAATGCCCTTTGTAGATGTCGCCCTGTTCGTACAGTTTTTTGAAGATCTTCTGCACCTGCCGTTCGTGGTCCTTGTCGGTGGTGCGGATGAACTTGTCGTAGGACACGTTCATCATGTCCCAGATGTCCTTGATCGTACCCGCCACGCCGTCGACGAATGCCTGCGGGGTCACGCCCGCGGCGGCGGCTTTTTCTTCGATCTTCTGGCCGTGTTCGTCCGTTCCCGTCTGGAACCGCACGTCGAAGCCCTGGTTGCGCCTGAACCGCGCGATGGCGTCGGTGAGCACGATCTCGTAGGTGTTGCCGATGTGCGGCTTGCCCGACGTGTACGCGATCGCGGTCGTGATATAATAGGGTTGTTTCGTTGCCATACTTCCCTCCGCGGCGTGAATCCGCAAAACGTTGTGATTTTTTCAATTATACCGCATTTGCGCCGCGATGTAAAACATTTTGTGCCGTCCGCCGAAAAAACGCGCCGCCGCGCTCATGTTTGTGCGCGGACGGGCATAGGGTAGGGAGAGGAGGTGCCGCCGTGAACGCCCTGTTCCTTGTCCTGTTTGTTTGTTGCGCGCTGGCGCTTGCTTTCGCCGAGCCCGCCGCCTTTCTGCCCGCCCTGCTTGCGGGCGCCAAAGATGCGGTGACGCTCTGCCTGTCCCTCGCCGCCGTGTATGCGGTGTGGCTGGGCTTTCTGAAGGTCGCCGAGGATGCGGGGGTGCTGCGCGGCATGGCAAAGTGCATGAAGCCGCTCACCGCCCGCCTGTTCCGCACGCGAAACGAGCGCGCGCTCGGGCACATCGCCGTCAACCTCTCGGCGAATTTTCTGGGCATGGGCGGCGCGGCGACGCCCGCCGGCATTTCCGCCATGCGGCTGCTCGGGCAGGGCGAACGCGCCGAATACGCCCGCGCCATGCTCTTTGTCGTCAACTGCGCGGGCTTGCAGTTGTTTCCCGTCACCGCCGTCGCGCTCCGCGCCGAACTGGGCTCGGCGGCGCCGTTCGATATCGTCCTGCCCGCCGTGCTCGCATCGCTTTGTTCGCTGTTGCTGGGCATGGCGCTCGTGCGCGTCGCCTTTGCCGTGCGCGCGAAGGTGCGCGGATGAAGTGGCTCGCGCTCCTTCTGCCGCTGCTCTTTCTGGCGGTGTTCGTGTTCGCGGCGGCGCGCAGGGTGAAGGTATACGACAGTTTTGCGGGCGGCGCGGCGGGCGTTCTGCCGCTGCTGCGTTCGCTGTTTCCGTACATCGCCGCCGTGCTCGTCCTGGCAAGCCTGTTCGAGGCGAGCGGGCTGTCCGCGCGGCTGTGCGCGGCGGTGTCGCCGCTGTTCGGCGCGCTGGGCATTCCCGCCGAGATCGCCCCGCTCGTACTCGTCAAGCCCTTTTCGGGCAGCGGGTCGCTCTCCCTTCTGTCGCGGCTGTGTTCGCAGTACGGCGCCGATTCGTACATCGCGCGCTGTGCATGCGCCGTGTATGCCTCGGGGGAGACCGTCTTCTACCTCTCCGCCGTCTATTTCGCGTCGGCGGAAGGGAAGCGCCCCTTCCTGCCCGTGGCGGTCGCGCTGGCTTCCAACCTCGCCGCCGCCGCGCTCGGCTGCCTGTTCTGCCGCTTGCTGTAAGGCATGCCGCAGGCGGAACGCGCGTTCCGCCCGTCCCGCGCCCGCATTTTGTGAAAAATGAAAACTTTTCATTTTTATACCGAAAAGTCAATTTTCGGCTGTCTGTAATTCACAGCATTTCGCCGAAAACCCTTTTTTTCGCGCTAAAATGTGAAAACTTAACAAATTTTGTACAAGAAAAAAGTTTTCAAAATTTTCAAAAATTTTTTTGCAGGCGCTTTACAAACGGCGAGGGTATAGGTATAATAAGGGTGTAATCAGACGACGGACGCGATGTCGCCGCTTGATTACATTCCAATGCTCATCATTTTCCCCCTTATCATATTTGGATCGGGCGCAGAACCGCAAGGCTCTGCGCCCGATTCGTTTTATCGGCAAACAGCCGCCCGACGTTTAACGTCGGGCGGCTGTTCGTTTGCGCGATATTCGGCGCGCGATATTCGGCGCGCGGTATTCTGTGCGGGAATGTTGGGCGCGGGGCTTTGGTGCGCAGATGATCTGCGCGGGCTGATCCGTGCAAAACATCCGGCTCAGGTCATTCAGCGCAGGGCAGGGACAGGGGCGCCGTTTTCAAAGACGAACTGCGCCACCTTCGCGCTCACGTTGGCGTCCTTGCAGTACCAGTCCGCGCCGATTTTGCGGGCATAGTCCTCGTTGAGCACCGCGCCGCCCACCATCACGCGGCAGGCGGGACAGCGTTCCCGCAGCAGGCGGATGGTCTCTTCCATGGCGGGCACGGTGGTGGTCATCAGCGCGGACAGCCCGCACAGCCGCACGCCGCCGCGTTCGCACGCTTCGGCGACCGTTTCGGGCGGCACGTTCTTGCCCAGGTCGATCACCTTGTACCCGTAATTTTCCAAAACGGTGCGCACGATGTTCTTGCCGATGTCGTGAATGTCGCCTTTCACGGTGGCGAGCACGATGGTCCCGCGCTCGGCGCCCCCTGCGGGGAGGCGCTTTTTCACGGCGTCGAAGCACAGTTTGGCGCTGTCCGCCGCCGCGATGAGTTGGGGCAGGAACAGCGTTCCCTTTTCATAGGCGTCGCCCACCGCGTTGAGGGCGGGGATGAGGTACTCGTCGATGACCTGCAAGGGGGGCAAGGAATCCAGCAGTTTTTCGCATACCGCCGCCGCCTCGGGCATGCCCTTGCGGATACAGCGGAAGATCTGTTCGCCGTCCGATCCGTCGGCGGGCGTCGCCGCGGGCGCGGCGTTTTTGGAAAGGACGGAGGAAGTCACCTGCACGTTCCCGTATGTTTCGGTGTATGCCGCGCAGTTTTTGTCCTGCCCCGACAGCGCGCGGAACGCCGCCACCGCCTGCATGTTTTCGGGCACGTTGGGGTTGAGGATGGGCAGATCCAGCCCCGCGAACAGCGCCGCCGTCAGGAAGGCGGTGTTCACGATCTGGCGGTTGGGCAGGCCGAAGGAGATGTTGCTCACGCCCAGCACCGTCTTGACGGGGTAGCGCTTTTTGACGGCGCGGATGGCTTCCAGTGTCTCGCGCGCCTGTGCCTGTTCGGCGCTCACCGTCAGTGTCAGGCAGTCGATGTACACGTCCTCGGCGGGGATGCCGTATGTGCGCGCCCGCGCCACGATCTTGTCCGCGATGGCGACGCGCTCTTTCGCCGTCTTGGGAATGCCGCGCTCGTCCATGGTCAGCCCGACCACGGCGGCGCCGTATTTGGCGGCGACGGGCAGAACGGCGTCGAGCACGCGGTCCTCGCCGTTGACGGAGTTGACGATCGCCTTTCCCGCCGTGCGGCGCAGTGCCGCCTCGATGGCGTCCGCCTTGCCGCAGTCGATCTGCAGGGGCAGGTCGCACACCGCCTGCACCTCGCGCACCAGCCGCACCAGCACGGCGCGTTCGTCGATCTCGGGCAGGCCCGCGTTCACGTCCAAAATGTCCGCGCCCGCCTCCGCCTGTTCGATCGCCTGTCTCTGCACGTATTCGTAATTTTCTTCCAAAAGCGCCTGTTTCATCGCCTTTTTTCCCGTCGGATTGATGCGTTCGCCGATCACGCGCACGCCGTCCAGCGGAACGAGGCGTGTCGCCGAACACACCGCCGCGCGCCGTCTGCGGGAGCGGGAAACGGGCTTTGTCTTGTCTGCCAAGGCGCGCAGTCCGCGGATATAGTCGGGCGTGGTGCCGCAGCATCCGCCTACGATGCGCACGCCGCGCTTCAGAAAGGCGCGGTACGCTTTGGTAAATTCTTCCGCCGTCACGTCGTAGTGCATGTCCGCGTCGGGCAGTCCCGCGTTCGCCTGCACGAGCAGGGGCTTGTCCGTCCAGCGCGCGATCTCTTCCACGACGGGCAGCAGTTGCGCGGGTCCCAGCGAACAGTTCACGCCGATCGCGTCGGCGAGGGGGGAGGCGGTCAGCGCAAAGCACGCCGCAGCACACCCCGTGAAGGTGCGCCCGCTCTGTTCGAAGGTCATGGAACAGAGCACGGGCAGGTCGCTGTGCTCGCGCGCGGCGAGCAGGGCGGCTTTGAGTTCGGCAAGGTCCGCCATCGTCTCGATGAGGATGAGGTCGGCGTCCTTGCCCGCTTCCACGACGTGCGCAAAGATGTCGTACGCCTCGTCGAAGGTGAGCGTGCCCATCGGTTCGAGCAATTGCCCGATCGGCCCGATGTCCAGCGCCACGAACCTGCCTTCCGCCGCCTCGCGCGCGATGGCGACGGCGGCGCGCACCGCCCGTCCGCATTCCTCGCGCGAGCCGAGTTTTTTCTCGTTCGCGCCGAAGGTGTTGGCGGTGATCACGTCCGCGCCCGCCTGTGCATAGGCGCGGTGGATGCGCGCGATGCGTTCGGGGTCGGTGAGGTTCAGCCGCTCGGGCACCGTGCCCGTCGGCTGTCCGTCCTTTTGCAGCATGGTGCCGAACGCGCCGTCGAACACGACGGTGTGTTCCTGCATAAATTTCCGAAAATCCATGGCGTTTCCTCGTGGTTGGTCCGCGCGCCGCGCGGGTGTGTCCGTTTGCATGTGTCCGCGCGCCGCGCGTTCGCTTGCATGTGTCTGTGCGCCGTGCGGGTTGCGCGCGCTCAGCGGCGGTAGGCGCAGTCCGTCTTTGTGCAGGCGGCGCAGCGGTGCCCGCACCCGCTCTGCGCGGGCGCGGCGGGACCGTCCGTGATGCCGACCACCGCCGTCACCGATTTGCGCGGCGTGAGCAGAAAACTCTCGTCGCAGCACAGCCCGATGCGCGCGTCCGTGCGCAGTAAGTTGCAGATGTCCCGCTGTGCCTGCAGGGGAAAGTCCCCGTACCCGCAGGAAAAGCGTTCCGTCAGCCGCTTGCCGCAGTCGGCGGACAGCGCGGCGCAGATGTCGTCGCAGTAACTTTCCACGGCGCAACTTGCCGCCGTGTCGAACAACAGCGCCTCGTGTGCGCTCCTGCGGGTGAGGCGGGCGGTCTCGCGTTCCACCCTGATCCCGATGGTCGCGGCAAACAGGTACACCGCGCGGCAGCCCTGCAGGTGGCGGCGGATGTCCTCGCCTTCGAGCGTGAAATCCGTGCCCGCCAGCGTCATGCCGTCCAGATCGAAGCGCCGCACCGCCGAGCGCGGCTCTGCCAGTTGCAGACAGCGCTTTGCCGCCTCGTCCAGTTTCCGCAAAAACGCCTCGTCCGTGTCTTGTCCTTTCCAGCCCAGATAGCGCAGAAATTCGTTGCGGTCGATGTCCATATCATTCCCCGTTGATGCCGCGGATGACGGGCAGAACGCTCGCCGCGATTCGTTCGGCGACGGCGGCGTTGTTCATGACGTACACATGTACGCCCTGCGCCCCCGCCGAAAGCAGGTCGATCATCTGGTCGATCGCATAGGCGACGCCCGCCTCGGCGAGCGCCTCGGGCTTTTCGTAAAAGCGCGCGATCATGCGCGAGATCTTGGCGGGGATCTTGGCGCCCGAAAGGCTGATGATGCGGTCGACGTGGTTCTTTTTGACCAGTGGCATCACGCCCGCCTGCACGGGCACGTCGATGCCCGCGAGCGCGGCGCGCTCGCGGAAGCGGAAGAAATCCTCGTTGTCGAAAAACAGTTGGGTGTTGAGGTGGCTCACGCCCGCGTCCACCTTGATCTTCAGGTTGCGGATGTCGCTGAGCAGGTCGCGGCTTTCGGGGTGCCCTTCGGGATAGCACGCCGCCGCCACGTCGAAGGGGTATCCGTTTTCGTGGATGAAGCGCACGAGGTCGGAGGCGTGCGCAAATTCGCGGCTCTCTTCCCTGCCTTCGATGCGGTCGCCGCGCAGCGCGAGCACGTTTTCGATGCCCGCTTCGGCGAGCCCGTCCAGCGTGCGGCGCAGGCTGTCGCGGTCGGAGTGCAGGCAGGTCACGTGCGCGAGCGGCTCGATGCCCGCGCGCTTGACCATCGCCGCGATCTCCTGTGTGCGGGAGTTGCCCGATCCGCCCGCGCTGCACGTCACCGAGATATAATCGGGCGCGAGCGCGGCGAGGCGCTCCACCGTCGCGGCGATGCCGCCCAGATCCGCCGTCGGCTTGGGCGGAAAGATCTCAAAGGAGAACAACGCTTTTTTCTGTTGGAACAAGGTCGAAATTTTCATATCGCACCGCCGTTTTCGTTTCGTATATCCTTATTATACAAAAAAAAGCGACGCTGTGCAAACAAATGCGGGAAATTTTTGCAAAACCGTTCTGTTTTTCTCGTGTGCGGCATATAGTACAATCACAACGGAAAACCGGGAGGAAATTCGCATGAGTGAACAGATCGATTATGCAGAGATGCTCGAGATCCCCGTGAGCACGCTCAACGTCACCAAAAAGCGCAGCAAAAAGAAGCGCGAAGAGGACCTGAAAGAGCGCGTCGTCGAGGCGGTGAACGAGCGCATGGAGACGCAGGACCCGCCGCCCGAAGAGGGGATCGCCGCGGGCGAAAACGTCACCGATTACGGCGACGACGTCATCGCCATGCACCCGCCGCGCAAGCGGTTTCTGGAAAACAAACTGCTCGTCGGCGAGTTCGTCGCCGTGCTCGCGCTGTGCGCGACCATTCTGCTGACCAACCTGTTCTGGCAGGGGAGCGCCATCAATACCTTCTTTGCAGGGCTGACGTCGCCCGCCGAGAGCGCCGCCGCCGTCGACGAGCGCACCTATGCCGAACTGACGCCCGGCGCCGTCGTTTCCGACGCGTCCATCGCCTGCGAAGTCACCGACGCAGGCATCCTGACTTTTACGGCGCAGGCGAGCGTGTACGCCCCGTACGGCGGCACGGTGCAGAGCGTCGCGCAGGCGGAGGACGGCACCTATACCGTCGAGATCGAGCATACCACCAGCTTTTCCTCGGTGCTTTCGGGGCTGACAAACGCGTACTGTGCGGCGGGCGACACGGTGTACGCTACGTTGCCCGTCGGGTACAGCGACGGCGCGGCGGCGGTCTCCGTAGCCATGTACGACAGCGGTTCGCTCATCCGCTCCTTTACGGTGGGCGAAAACAACGACATCGTCTGGAATGTCTGACCGCATCCGCGGCAGGCGAAAAAAAGAGCGGGCGCGGCAGGGGATGTCCCTGCGCGTGCATCCGCTCTTTTTTCTGCTCGGCGCGTGGTTCGTGTGGAGAGGGGAAGCCTTCCTGTTCCTGAGCGTCACCGTCGTCGCCGTCATCCACGAATGCGGGCACGCGTTCTATGCGGCGCGCATCGGCTGCCGCCTCAACCGCCTGCTTCTTCTCCCGTGCGGTGCCTTGGTGTCGGGGGAGATCGGCGGCATCTCGCTCAAAGACGAGATCTTTCTCGCCCTCGCGGGGCCCGCCGTGAACGCCGCCTGCGCGCTGTTTTTTGCCGCGCTGTGGTGGTTTTTTCCTGCGGCGTACCCGTATACGGACACGGCGTTCTACACTTCGGCGTGCCTTGCCGCCGTCAACCTGCTACCCGCCTATCCGCTGGACGGCGGCAGGGTGCTGTACTGCCTCGTCGCACGCCGCCGCGGCGAGCCGTCCGCGCGGCGGATCTGCCTCGTCCTCTCGCTCGCGCTGGCGGCGGCGCTTTCGGCGTTGTTTTTTGTGTTGCTGTTTGCGCGTGGCGTCTGCAATCTCACCGCGCTGCTGTTCGCGCTGTTCATCGTGTGCGGCAGTTTCGGCGGCAGGGACTGCCGCTACGAGCGCGTGCGCTTTTGTTTGCTCGCGGATATGAAAAGGGGGCTGGAAGTGCGCAAAGTCGCCCTCTCGCAGGATTGCACCGTCAAGCGCGCCATGTCTTTTCTGCAGCGCGGAAAATACCTGGAAGCGGAGATCTTCGACAGGCAGGGGGAATTTGTCTGCCTGCTCACGCAGGCAGACCTGTGCAGGATCTTTTCCGAAGCCGATCTCTACCGTCCGCTGGGCGATTATCTGGGCGACGCCGAAAAATTGTGAAAGAAATGTGAAAACAGGTTGACATCCGCCCCCGCCCTCGTGTATGATATGGATGCGAAAAAAGGAGGGGCATGCCGTGGACGGAAAGTCGCTGTATTGGTTTATACACTATCTGATGAATAACGTTACGGCGCAGGGCGCAAAGCGCGTCGTGATGGCGCTCGTCAACATCCTTTTGGTCGGGCTTGCGGGCGGCTGTATTTACGGCATCGTGACGCTGGCGGGGAGCATGCCGCTGGGCGTCATCGTCTCGATCATCCTCATCATCGTGCTCGTCGTCATCGCACTGTATCTGGTCCTCAACGGCGTGATCGGGCAGATCGCCCTGATGATCATGTCGCTGATCGGCTGTTTTGCGGACAAAGAACACCGCGCGTCGGCGATTTTCGCCTTTGTCATCGCATTGCTTTCCTTGGTGGCGGCGGGCGTGGCGCTCTGGCTGCTGATCGGCTGAACTTCGACTTTTCGGCGCCGCCCGCAGAGGGCGGCGCTTTTTGTTGCGCAAAGCGGGTACGGAGGTAAATTTTTTTGTTTTCCCCTTGCAAAACGGTCGCGGATGTGGTATTCTGTAAGGCAGGGAAAAGCAAAGGCGCCCGTGCGGCGCAGGTATACGACATGCAAAAGGATCTGTTTTTCGGCACCTTCGGGCGCAGCCGCTACGCCGCCGTCACCGAAGGCGGCAAATTGGCGGAATTTCATCTCGACGCACTGGGTGCGCCGCATATCACGGGCAGTATTTTCAAGGGCCGCGTCGTCAACGTCCTGAGCGGCATGCAGGCGGCGTTTGTCAATTTCGGGCAGGAAAAGAACGGCTATCTTTCTACGGGCGACATCCCTGCCGAGGCGGAGGGCGGCGACTTTCCGGCCGAACTGTCCGTGCGCGAGGGGGATACTGTCATGGTCCAGGTCGCCAAGGCGCCCATGGGCAGCAAGGGCGCGCGCCTGACCATGAACCTGTCCTTTGTCGGAAAAAATCTGATTTTTCTGCCGACGGCGTCGTTCTGCGCCATTTCGCGCAAGATCGAGGAAGGCCCCGACCGCGCCCGCATGGAGCGGTTCGGCAAAAAACTGCTGGCCGGCGGGGGCGGGTTCGTGCTCCGTACCAACGCGCGGCACGCGCTGCTGCGTACGCTCAAAGAGGAGGCCGCCTACCTGCGCGCGCTGTATGCGTCCGCCTGCGAGGCGTACGAAGAGGCGTTTGTCGGCGATATGGTGTATTCGGACGGGGACGTGTTTTCCCGCATCCTGCGCGATTTCGACCTCTCCGAAATCGGCAAGATCCGCATCGGCGACGAGGAATGCTTCCGCCGCGTGGACAAGTTGCTGAAAATGGCGCGGGCGAAGGGCAAGGTGGAGCGATATACGGGCGAGCGCGAACTGTTGGACGCGTACGGGCTGGAAGAACAGGTCCGCGCGCTGGCGCGCAGCCGCGTCGACCTTGAAAACGGGGCATACCTCGTCTTTGACAAGACGGAGGCGCTGACCGCCATCGACGTCAATACGGGCAAGTTCACGGGCGCGACCGACCTTGAGAACACGGTGTTCACGACCAATCTGATCGCCGCCGCCGAGATCGCGCGGCAGGTGCGCCTGCGCAACATCGGGGGCATCGTCGTCGTCGATTTCATCGACATGGCGGATCCCGAACACCGCGCCGTCGTTGCGGCGGAGCTGGAACGCTGTCTGCTGGAAGATCGCGCCAAGTGCAACGTGGCTCCCATGTCCGAACTGGGTCTGGTGCAGTTCACCCGCAAAAAAGTGCGCTCGGACAACGTTTCCACCCTCACCAAGCCCTGCCCGTACTGCCGCGGCAGGGGTGCCGTCCTTTCGGACGCATTCATCGCGTTCCGCATCCAGAGCGAACTCAAGCGCTGTTTTGCGGAGGGGCACAGGGGCGCGATCGTCGAACTCAACGCGGGCATGGCGTCCTTCATCCTGTCGTCGCGCTGCATGACCGCCGCGGTGCGCGGCGAATGGAAGGACAAGCGCATCTATCTCATCCCGCACAGGACATACCACGACGAGTTTTTCACCGTCCGCGCGGACGACAGCGACGTGCTCACGCTGCCCGAAAACGCTGTTCTTTTGTACTGAACCGCATGTGCGCCCGCGCGCATGCACGTCTGTTTCGCCATCGGGACCTGCTTCGGCAGGTCTTTTTGCATGCCGTGAAAACCTTTTTGCTCCCCGCCGCATACGATGGTATATGCAAAAAGGAGGGCAGAATGCGTAATTTTTTTGGAACGGACGGCATCCGCGGTGTGGCGGGGGAGGACCTGACGGCGCGCACCGCGTTCGCGCTGGGCAACGCGCTCTGCCGCTTGCGGCAGGGCGCGCGCATCGTGCTGGCGCGGGATACGCGCACTTCCTCGCCCATGCTGGCGCTGTCGCTGGCGGCTGGCGCGGCGGCAGGCGGCGGCACGGTGTACGACGGCGGCGTCCTGCCCACTGCCGCCGTCTCCTTTTTTGTGCGGCGGCTGGGCGCGGAATACGGCGTCATGATCAGCGCGTCGCACAATCCGCCCGAATACAACGGGCTGAAAGTGTTCGGCGGGGACGGGTATAAACTTCCCGAGGAGGAAGAGGAACGGCTGGAACGCTGGTTCGGCGAATATCTCTACCGCCCCGCCTTGCATTGCGGGAGCGCCCGCCCGCTGCCCGACCGCCGCGCCTATGCCGATTTCCTGTGCGGGTGCGGCGCGCCGCTCACGGGCAGGAAGATCGTGCTCGACTGCGCGCACGGCGCCGCCTGTTCGGTCGCACCCCGCGTGTTCCGCCGTCTGGGCGCCGAGGTCGTCGCCCTGCATGCCCGCCCCGACGGGCGCAGGATCAACCGCCGCTGCGGCGCCCTGCATCCCTCTGCCATGCGCACCGCCGTGCTTGCCTGCGGCGCGGACGCGGGGTTCTGCTACGACGGGGACGCCGACCGCGTCATCGCCTGCGACGAGGCGGGAAAGATTGCCGACGGCGACAAGATCGTGTACGCGCTGGTGTGCGACCTGCTCGCACAGGGCAGGGAGGTGCGCACGGCGGTGGGTACGGCGCACACGAACACGGGGGTGGAGCGCGCGCTCGCCGCGCGCGGCGTCGCGCTGCTGCGCACGGACGTGGGGGACAAATACGTCGCCGAGGGCATGCGCCGCACGGGCGCGGCGGTGGGCGGGGAACAGTCCGGGCACGTCATTTTGTCCGACTACGCGGTGACGGGGGACGGCATCCTGACCTCTTTACGCCTGGCGGCACTGCTCGCCGCGGCGCCCCTTTCCGCGCATACGGACGTGCGCCTGCTCCCGCAATACAACCTGGACGTGCGCGTGCGCGACAAGGTGCGCGTGCTGGGCAACGAACGGGTGCGGGCGGCGATCGAGGAGGAGAGCGGGCGGGTGGCGCGCATCGTGGTGCGCGCTTCGGGCACCGAACCGCTCGTGCGCATCTTTGCGGAGGCGGACGGCATGCGCGCCGCGCGCGGCGCGGCGGAGCGCGTCCGCGCGCAGATCCTGGCGTCGGAGGAGTGATATGTGCGGGATCATCGGCTGTGTTTCCAAAGAAAACTGTTACGAAAAATTGCTCGCGGGTATGAAGCGGCTGGAATACCGCGGCTACGATTCGGCGGGCGTGGCGCTCCTGTCGGACGGAAAATTTGCGGTGCGCAAGCGCCGCGGCGGCGTGAGCGGGATCGCGGGTGCGCCGCTGTGCGGGGATACCGGCATCGGGCACACCCGCTGGGCGACGCACGGCAAGCCTTCCGACCGCAACGCGCACCCGCACGTCGCGGGCAAATTTGCGCTCGTACATAACGGCATCGTCGAAAACCACGCCCGCCTGCGCGCCGAACTGGAAGCGGAGGGCGAATCCTTCCTGTCCGAGACGGACAGCGAAGTCATCGTGCGGCTGATCGCGCGGCTGTACGAGGGCGATTTTTTCGCCGCCGTCGCCGCCGCCTGCGCGCGGCTGGAAGGCTCGTACGCGATCGCCGTGCTCTGTTCGGACTGCCCGGGCGAGATCGTCTGCGCGCGGCAGAAGAGCCCGCTCGTCGCGGGCGCGGCGGAGGACGCGCTGTATGTGTGCAGCGATATCCCCGCCCTGTGCGGCGCCGCCTCCTACATCGCGCCCGCCGCGGACGGCGAATTCATCCGCATCGCGGAAGGAAAGATCGCCTTTTTGGACGCGCAGGGGCGGGAGATCCCCAAAACGTTTTCGCGCGTCGAACCCTGCGCCGCCGCCGAAACGGGTACGGGCAGTTTCATGGAGCGCGAGATCGCCGCCATCCCCCGCGCGCTGGAAGATACCCTCGCCGCCCTGCGGCGCACCGATTTTGCGCCCTGCGCGCGGGTATTGCGGGGCGCGGGAAAGATCTTTGCCGTCGCCTGCGGCACCGCCCTGCACGCCGCGCTCGCCTTCAAGGACGCGGTGGAAGGGGAGGTCGGCGTGCCCGTTCTCGCCCATCCCGCATCCGAGTTCCGCTACCGCGACCCGCTCGTGGGGGAGGGCGACCTCGTCGTCGCCGTCTCGCAGAGCGGCGAAACGGCGGATACCCTCGAGGCGGCGCGGCTCGCCAAAGCGCGGGGCGCCTACGTTCTGTCCGTCACCAACATCGCGCACTCCTCGCTTGCGCAGGAAGCGGATTTCAACATCGCCATGCGCGCGGGCGCGGAGATCGCCGTCGCCGCCACCAAGAGTTACAACTGCCAGTTGCTCTGCCTGTATTATCTGGCGGCGCAACTCTGCTTTTTCCGCAAGACGCGTTTCCCCGCTTGGTTTGCCGAACTGGGAACGCTGCCCGCCGCGGCGCGGGAAGCCTTCGGCTGTTTCGCGCAGATGAACGAACTCGCCGCCCGCCTGCAGGGCGCGCAGGGCATGTATTTCATCGGGCGGGACAGCGACGTGCGCACGGCGGCGGAGGGGGCGCTCAAAGTCAAGGAGATCGCCTATCTGTTCGCCGAGGGGTATTGCGCGGGCGAACTCAAACACGGCACCCTCGCGCTCATCGAGGAGGGGTTTCCCGTCTTCGCGGTGGCGACCCGCCGCGCGCTCGCCAAAAAATGCGAAAACACGCTCGCGGAAGTTTCTTCCCGCGGCGCGTACACCGTTCTGTTCTCGCAATATGAGGACGTCCTCGCCGAAAGTTGCGCGGACGCCGTCTGCCGCCTGCCCGCCGTCTGCGAGCGGCTGATGCCCGTCGTCGCGGTCATCCCCCTGCAATATTTTGCCTGCCGCATGTGCGTGTTGCGCGGGTACGACCCCGACAAGCCGCGCAACCTCGCCAAATCGGTGACGGTGGAGTAGGGCGTGCCCGTGTCCGTCCGTTCTTTGCCGCCCGCTGCGCGCGTACATTCGCCGCCCGCTTCTGTGCCCGCGCCTGCCTTCCGTGCCGCTTCGGGTTTTCGCCCGCCGCGCGGGCGAAGGGCTTTGCGGTCAGAGATAGTTTTTCAGCCGCTTTTCGTATTCCTCTTCCATCGCGAGCAGTTCGCGCGCGACGGCGAGGATGTTCTCGTCCGCGCCTTCCTCGCTGTCCTTGATGGAGCGGGTGAGCGCGGTGATGCCCATCACCGTGCCCTGCGTCATCATCTCCGCGATGTGCGCCCGCGAATCGTCCTTGATCGCGTTCATCTTGATGGCGCTCCACATCATCGCCTTTTTGATGGGACCCGGCTCTTTGAGCGCGATGCCGCGCTCGTGCGCGCAGTGCGCCGCCTTGCCCGAGATGCGTTCGTACCCTTCGTGCATGCGTTTGAGTTCCTCGCGCAGCGGTTCGTCTTCCGTTTCGGGCAGGATGTCCGCGATGGACACCAGCGCGTAATGGGTATTGCGGTACACTTCCGCGAGCAGTTCTTCGTCTTTTTTGATCGCCGCCATGAATCTACCTCCGGCTGTTTTCTATCAGTTTGCCCCGCGCGGCGCGCCGTTATGCGCGCCGCGCGGGGCATTGCAAAAAAAACCGTTTTCGGGCGGGGAAAAGATGCCGCGCGCAGCAAAATTGCTTGACAAGCGGGTGCGGTTGTGCTAAATTAGAGGTCGAGCCGCTCGGAGCGGGCTTTATAAGCGTGCGCACGCGCACCGCCTTGGCATACGGCGAGACTGGAAAGAGGAGGGTATCTATTTTGTACGCGATCATCGAAAACGGCAGCAAACAGTATAAGGTTTGCGAAGGCGACGTCGTGCGAGTCGAAAAACTCAAAGCGGCGGTGGGCGATGCGGTCGAGTTCAAGGTCGTCATGATCTCGGATGAAAACGGGGTCAAGGCGGGCGCGGACGTGGCGAACGCAAAGGTCAGCGCGAAAGTGGAAGCGCAGGACAAGTTCAAAAAAATCGTCGTCTTCAAGTATAAAGCCAAGAAGAACGAGCGCAAAAAGCAGGGCCATCGTCAGCCCTTCACCGCAGTCAAGATCGAAAAGATCTCGCTGTGACCGAACATCAGGAGGAACGATCAATGATCTTCATTCGTTTATTCGCCCATAAAAAGGGAACGGGCTCCTCGCACAACGGAAGGGACAGCGAGGCGAAGCGCCTCGGCGTCAAGCGCGCCGACGGGCAGGAAGTGCTCGCGGGCAACATTCTCGTCCGCCAGCGCGGCACCAAGTTCCATCCCGGCACCAACGTCGGCATCGGCAAGGACGACACGCTGTTCGCTCTCGTCGACGGCGTCGTGCGTTTCGAGCGCCTGGGCAAGGACAAAAAGCAGGTCAGCGTCTACGTCAAAGAAGCGCAGGCCCAGTAACAAGACAAACAAAGCGGCTCCCGCATCGGCGGGAGCCGCTTTTCGTTTGCAGGTGAATTATACTATTAAGTGCAACACTTTGGGAGAAAAAAAAAGGAGTTCATACAAATCTGTGGTAAAATAGAGTTGCAAAACCAAAATTCCACCGAGGAGATCTGTATGAA
>CALVMB010000004.1 GCA_944341895.1 uncultured Clostridia bacterium | reverse complement strand
GGCGGGCTATTTCACCGTCGCGGGCGGCACGCAGACGGACGCGGGCACGCATACCGTCACCGTCACGCTGACGGCAAACTATTGCTGGGGCGAGAACGGCTCTTCGGAGATCGGCGGACATACGCTTACATGGAACATTGCGCCCAAACAGATTATCGCGCCGACGGCGGACGATACGGACTTTACATACAGAGGCAGCATCGGGCAGATCTATACGATCGGCGGCTTTGACGCCGACGCCATGCGCGTTGCGGTCACGGCGGAGGAGACGGGCGACAAGGATGGGCTGACCTATACCGAAAACGGGGCAACGGTCACGGCGTTGCACGCGGGCAACTATACGATCCGAGTGAGGCTTGCAAGCGACAACTATGAATGGGCGGACGGCGGCGAAGCGGAGCGCACCTTTGCGTTCACGATCGCCAAGGCGACCGCCTCGATCTCCTCGCTGACCGCGCAGGGGTGGACGTACGGCTCCGATCCCGCCGCGCCCGTGGCGGAAGCAAACTTCGGGCAGGCGGTCTTTGCCTACGCGTACAACAAAGAGCAAGCGGGCAACTATGCCGCGGTGGAGGGCGCGCTTTCCGCAGCGTCGCCCGCAGGCTATTATCAGGTCACGGCGACCGTTCCCGCCAGCGGCGACTGGAACGCTTCCGCACCTGTCACGGAACGTTTCATCGTCGACCGCCGCGGCGTCGCCCGCCCTGCGATCGCGGGCGAATACGTCTATACAATGGCGGAGCAGACAATCAAGTTCGACAATGACGGCGCGGCGAAGGGCTATTTCACCGTGGCGGGCGGCACGCAGACGGACGCGGGCTCGTATACCGTCACCGTCACGCTGAGGGATAACTACAAGTGGGAAGACGACCTGTCCGAATACGCCGAACAGAAACGCGATCTCGTGTTCGGCGGCGAGAGCGCCTGGGTGATCGCGCCCCGTTCCCTTGCGCGGCTTTCTCTCACCGCGCAGACGGAGGTCGAGGACGACGACACGGGCACGCCGCGGCCGCAGAACAACGCGATCGTCGACTACGACGTCACCTACGGCGGCGCGGCGTATGTGTTCTCCGCGAGCCCGGGGCTTTCGCGGAGCGGTGCCGTCCTCACCGCGACGAACGCGGGCACCTATACCCTGACCGTTTCCCTCGCTTCGGATAATTTTGTCTGGAAAGGGGAGGGCGACGAGGAATATTTGCTGACCTGGGTCATCGCCAAGAAGGCGGTCTCCGTGCCCGCCACGCCGAGCGAGGATCGCCTGCTCGAATATGTCAGCGATCAGGCGCAATACCCCGCCTCGATCTACGATTCCGTGCAATCGAGCGTATATTACTCGTTCGGCGAAACGAAATTCTGGCAGTATGCCGAACAAGGCGGCAAAACGGAGACGGGCGAGACGATCGAAAAGGGCATGTATTATCTGTGCCTGCAACTGAACGATCCCGCCAACTTCTGTTGGCAGGTGAATGCGGGCGATGCGGGTGCGGACGCGTGGCAGATCGATACGATCGAAAACAGCGCAGGCGCGCAGGACGGAAAATTCCTGTACGTCTGGTACGAGATCACCGCAAAACAGTATACCGAGAACGCCACGCTGACGATGGGCGGGTTTGAATACGGCGAATCCGCCCCCGCCCCCGCGATCGTGCTGGATATGGACGCGGACGCGGGGCTTGCGGAAGTGCAGGCTGCCATCGAAGCGGGCAAGATCGCCTACTATTACAGCGGCACCACGCTCGGCGGCGAGCAATACGGCGCGGGCGAAACATACGGCACGACCGCCGTGCCGACGGACGCGGGCACCTATTACATCGTCGCCGTCGTCGAAGCGACGGCAAACTATGCGCGCACCATCATCGGCTACCGCGGTGCGCAAAAGGTCATCTCTTTCATCATCGCGCCCAGGCAACTCACGGCCAACTTCTCGCAGAACGAATATACCTTCGTGTACGGTTCAAGCGCGGCGGCGTCCGTGTTCTTTAAGGACGGAAGCGAGCCCGTCGACCTGAAAACGGAGTATACATACGCGAAGGACGGGCAGACGTATACCGACGAGTCGGCGCTTTGGGCGGGCGAATACACCGTCACGGCGACCATTTCCGATCACAACTACTACATTTCCAAAAACGGGGAAGAATACGTCCTGTCCGCGTCCGCGCGGTATCTTGTGAAACAAAAAGACCTCACCGTCAGCGTTGCGGCGCAGAGTGTGATCTACGGCGAACAACGCGCGCCGTGGGAGATTTCCGCAACGGGCTGGGTCAGCGACGGCGAAAAAAACGATTTGCAGGCGGACTTCCTCGCCCGCGTCGCGGACGAAGGCGTCGTCTGCGGCTATGCGCAGGGCAGTGCGGTCGGCTCCTATCCCGTCACCCTGCGGGCGCCCGTTTCCGCGCTTGCGGCGGGCATGGGCAACTATAACGTCATTTACGACGACGCGGGGATCGCCGTTACCGTGCAAAAGCGCGCCATCACCGTGACCGTCCACGACAAAACGACGGTGTACGGCGAACCCGTCAAGCAATTCACCGCTTCGGAGAGCAACGCCGCCGCAGGGCAGACGGGCAGCGCCGTGTACGGCGCCGCGCCCTATACCTTGCAGGCATACGACGGGGACAGCGCGGTCACGCTGGATACGGTGTCGCCCGCAAAAACGTACCGCATCGTCGGCGTTCTGACGGCGGAAGTGGAACAGAACTACACCGTCACCTTCGCGGGCGAAAGCGGCGGAAACGACGGAAACTACGTCATTGCTCCCGCGGAGATCGGAGTGACCAAGGTGGCATACACGGCGCAGTACACGGGCGCCGAACATAACGCCGCCATTTTGCAGCAGTTCGCGGCCGCGGTCACGCTCGTCAATCCCGACAAGGAGCAAAACGAGGCGTTTGCGTTCTCGCTGACGGAAGGAAATTACGGCTCGCTCCCGTCCTTCGTCGGCGTCACCAAAAACGCGGGCGCGGACGGCGCGGTCACCGTTTACTATCAGATCACGGCGGATAATCACGCGACCAAAACGGGCACGTTCACCGTGCAGATCACGCGCGCGCCGCTCACCGTGCGCGTGCAGGATTCCATCGTCGATTACGGTTTCGACGTGGACGAGAGCAGGTTTGTGCTCGACTTTGAAGGATTTTTGAAACCGGACGGCGCGCAGACCGCGGTCGACGCCGCGGGCGTCACCTATTCCGTTTCGGCGCAGGGCACACCGTACGCGGCGGGCGCGGCGGCAGGCACGGTGTACAGCGTCACCGCCGCGGGCGTCACGTCGGAAAACTATTCGCTGACCTTCGTCAGCGACGGCACGCTCACCGTCGTTGCCAGAAAGATCGAGGTCACCCTGCTC
This sequence comes from uncultured Clostridia bacterium, assembly GCA_944341895.1. Classification (GTDB taxonomy): domain Bacteria; phylum Bacillota; class Clostridia; order Christensenellales; family Borkfalkiaceae; genus Borkfalkia. Next base: position 75,381 of record CALVMB010000004.1, on the reverse strand, counting down.
GCCCAAGAGGCGGTGTATGCGGGGCAGGGGCACGAATATGCGCTCGGCGGCGCCTATGACAAGCATTACACCGCCAAATGGGGCGGCGCCGCGCAAGCGGACGGCAAGGTCAACGTCTCTCACGTTTCGGACGGCGAAACGGCGCTGTACGGCGAAGAAGATCCCGCCCTGCGGCTGCAGGCGGTGATGACGGCGTACGACGTCGGAAATTACAAGATCGAACTACAAGCGGTCGGCAACGGCAATTATACGGCGACGGTTGCCAATGAAGACAATGCATTGTTCGAGGTCACGCCGCTGGGAACGTCCGTCACGATCACGGCAAACAGTTGCGATTACGGGTCCGCCGCGGCGGCGACCGCGGAGGCGGACGGGCGCATCGGCGACGACGACATGCAGTTCGGCTTTACGTATACGGGCAGGAACGGCACCTCGTACGGCGCCTCCGCACAGTTCCCGAAAGCGGTCGGCGATTACACCGTGACCGTCACGCTCGGCAACCGAAACTATACGCTCATGGGCACGGACTTTGCAGAATATACCGTCTCGCCCAAACAGGTCACCGTCACGGCGGAAGATAAAACGGTCGTGTACGGCAACGCCGCCCCCGCCTTTACGGCGGCGTTCGGCGGGCTTGTCTACGGCGAAACGGCGGAAAGCCTCGGGCTTGTTCCCTCGTTTGCCTGCGCGTATGTTGCGGGTGCACAGGGCGGCTCGGTAACGGAAAGCGGATATGCGATCTCGGTAGAGGAAACGCTCGTTTCCGCCAATTATACCTTTGACTATGCGGAAGGCACGCTTACCGTCACGGCGCGGCCGATCACGGTGTCGCTGCTGGACGGTTCGAGCACCTACGGCAATGCGGTCGACCTGTACGCGCAGGCAAACATCAGCGGCGGCGCGCTTGCGGACGGCGATGCAAAGGAACAGGTGTTCCTGCTTTCAGGCTATACCGAAGAGGGCGAACCGAAGCCTGTGCAGGACGCGGGCACCTATTACATCGTCGGCTCGCCCAACGCCGACGCCGCGGGCGGCAACTACGCGATCACCTTTGTCAGCGCGGGCGGGCATACCGTCACCGTCGGCGGGGAGCGATATCCCGCGGGCAAATATACCGTTTCGCAACAAACGGTCTCCGTCACGCTCACGGGCGGCGGGGACCACACGTTCAACGGCGCTCCCAAAACGGTGGAAGCTTCCTATTCGGAAACAGGCATCACCATCACGGTGTACTATACGGGAACGGACGGCACGGAGTACGCTTCCGCGGAAGCGCCCGTCAACGTCGGCACCTATCACGTCACCTGTATGGTGGATGATCCCAACTATTCGGCGGCATCCGTTTCCACCGATCTGACCATTCTGCCCAAAACGATCACCATCGAATGGGCGGCGGATGCGTACACCTACAACGGCAAAGTGCAGGCGGTCACGGCGCTTTATGAGGACGTCGGCGGCGCCGAACACAGCCTCGCGCTCACCATCACGGAGGGCGGCGCACAGTTCCGCGACGCGGGCACATACACCTTTACGGCGGCGTTTGCGGAAGGGGACAACGCGCAGGGCAACTACGCCCTTCCCGACGATCCGACCCAAGCGTACAACATCGCCCCGTATGCGGTGACCGTGCACATCGACGACGCGTCGAGCGAATACGGCGACCCGATCGCGGCGCTCACCGCCCGGGAGACGGAAAACGCGGTGTTTGCCTGCGACCGCGCCGCGGGCGACGCGTGGTGGAGCAACGTGTTTGTCTTGTCGACCACCGCAAAGCAGGGCTCTGCGGCGAGCGACGCAGTGACGACGTACACCATCTCCGCGTCCGCGGAAGGCACCGCGCGCGGCGACAACTACGCCTTTACCTTTAGGGGCTCGCTCGGTTCCACGGCGCAATACACCGTCACAAAGCGCGTGCTCACCGTCTGCGTGCAGGGCTTCACCGTCGCATACGGCGATGCGGTGGACGAAGAGGGCATCGTGCTTTTGTACGAGCGCAAAAACGGCGCGGGCGCGGCGTTTTACGGCGATGACGACGAAAGCGCGGTCACGCGCGGCACGTTCTCGTATGCGTACACCACGAAAACGGCGGCGGACACCCGCGTGAACGTCCTGCCGCAGGGGTTGACGGCGACAAATTACGCCTTCGAATATACGCATAACGATTACGCGGACGGCGCGGCGGAAAACGGCGGGTTCACCGTCACAAAGCGCACCGTCTCCGTCGGGGGTGCCTTCCTCGCGCGGCTGACGGGGCTGATCTACAACGCCGCAGACCGCTGGAGCCCCGTGCAGACGGGCGATCTCGGCGGCAAAGGGCTCGCCGCGGGCGAGAGCATCGGAGCGGAACTCGTTTTCGTGTATACTTTCACCTACGAGGGGAAAACGTACGAATACGACGCGGATTCCGCGCCCATCCGCGACGCGGGCAAGTATACCGTCACCGTCGCGCTGGACAGTTCTTCCTCCAACTACACGCTCGACAAGGCATATGAAGACCTCGCGTTTTCCGTTGCCAAGGCGCCGCTCACCGTCACGGCGGACGGCGACCTGCAAACGGAGGGCGTGCAGGACATCCTCGTCACCTACGGCGAGCCTCTCAGCGCGGACAATATCAGGGATAAATACCTGCGCTACGAAGGTTTCTGCGGCGAAGATAACGCCCTTTTGACGGGCATCCGCGACGGGCTCGGGGTCAGTTTTGCGTACATTTCGAATAAAGCAGGCAGGACGCAGGCAGGAACGAACGTGCCCGTCACCCTCACCGCCTGCGAGGCGGCAAACTACGAAGTGTCGGTCGTGAACGGAAATATCGCGGTGCAGCAGCGCAAGATCAGCCTTACGGCGGACGAAAGCAGATACTACAACGGCTATGTTGACGTATACGGCGAGTACGGCGGCACGCTGAACGCCTTTGCGGCGGTCGTCAGCGGCAAAATGGCGGACAGCGACACCGCGGCGGAGCAGATCACGTTTACCTATGTGTACGGCGGCACGGCGAACAACGGTACGGACGAACTGACGGGCACCTTCGTCGGCGATGCGTTCTTTGCCGATACGGCGGGAATCCATGCGGGCGAGTATACCGTCACCGTCTCCATCCAAAGCACCAACTACGTCATACAGGACGGCGCGACTATGCAATTCACGTGGCGCATCCTCAAACAGCGCGTCGCCGATCCCGCGTGGGAGAGCGGTTCGATGACTGCCGACGGCGGCGAAAAGACGAACACGGTCGAGTATAGCACCGCGCTGGCGGAGTATGTGCAGGCGGGCGGCAATCCGAATGCGCCCGCTTCGGTGGAAAACAATACGGAGACGGGCGTGCTGACCATGCAGGCGACATCCGCGGGCGTGTACTGGGCAGAATTCCGTCTGCGCAACGAATACGACTACGTCTGGACGGGCAACACGGGCAGCACGGGGCAGGACAACGCGGTCATCCGCGTGCAGTGGAGCATCTCGCAGTTCACCGACCTTACAGTCACGGTGACGGGCGTCACGATCGGCGGCGAAAGGGTGGAAACGGAACAGATCGGCGATCGGTGGTGGTTCGTGCAGGGCGAAGGCTGGACGTACGGCGTCACCTTCGGGGATTTCCTGTACGAAGCGACGTATAACCAAGGGCAGCCGTTCCAGGGCAGTGTGCAGACCAGTGTTTACCTCGTCACGGGCGAAAATACGTTCGAGTCGGCGGGCGATTACTCGCAGGCGGGCACCTATTTTGTGGTCGCGGTCATCCAGGCGTCGTCCGATTACGCGGAAGCGAGATCGGAGCGCGTATACTTCACCGTCCTGCCGCAAACGCTCGCCGTTCCCACGCTGGAAAACGGCGTATACGCGCACGGCGCGGATGTGGAACGGCCGCTCAGCGGGTTCGACGCCGCCACCATGCGCATCACCGAAGACAACATCGGCGTGCGCATCGAAGAAAACACGTACTACATCTTTGCACAGAACGCGGGGACCTATTATCTGCGCATTGTGCTGACGGACGGGCGCAACTATCGCTGGGAAGACGGCACGGCAAATGAGCAGTCTCTGCAGTGGACCGTTGAGCAGTTCAAAGTCACGGCACCCACGCTGCCCGCAGGCGTTTCCAATGCGTACAACGGGCAAAAGCAGACCTATTCCTACACGGACAGCGGACACAAGGACTACTACCGTGTGGCGGGAACGCTGTCCGCGACGGACGCGGGCACCTATACGGTCACGGCGCAGTTGAACGACCGCAGCGACTACGTCTGGGCGAGCGGCGGCACGGCAGACATTTCCGTGAAGTGGACGATCGCACAGGCAACCAACGCATGGAAGACGGGCGAGGACCGATATGCCCGCGCAGGCTGGACGTACGGGCAGGAGGTCGCGGAAGAGACGCTCCCCGTTGCATCGTTCGGCGAAGTCGTCGTATATTATTACCTCGACGCAAACCATCAACAGCTCTATCCCGGTGCGTTCACGCCGTATACCGACGCGGGCACCTATTACGCGGTCGCGGAGGTCGCGGCAACGGAAAACTACACGGGGCTGCGGGTCACGGGTTCGTTCACGATCGCGCAGGCGGAAAACAACTGGACGGGGAACTATTCCCGCGCAGACTGGACGTACGGCAGTGCGGCTTCGGCGGAAACGCTGCCCACGGCACAGTTCGGCAAGGCCGAGGCGGTGTACTACACCGACGCCGACCGCACGCAGGCGTACGGGGGCGCGTTCGGCAGCGCCACCCCTGCGGGCACCTATTATGTGACGCTGACAGTGGAAGGCACGGGCAACTATGCCGCTCTGGAAGCGGAGGCGTCCTTCACCGTCAACAAGGCGGCGGCATACGCCGTCTGGTCGGATACGTCCGCGCTTGTCTACGACGGCACGGGAAAGACGGTCACGGCTTCCTATTTCGACGTGCACGGCGCGCCTGTGGAGTTGACCGTTTCGGTCGCGCAAGGCGTCGTCCTGCATGCGGGAGAGTATACCGCGCAGGCGCAGTTCGCCACAGAGGACGAACAAAACAATTACACGTTGCAGAACGGGCAGACCGCCTTTACGGTATCGCCCAAGGCGATCACCGTGAACATCCTGCCGCAGAGCGCCGTCTATTCGGGCGCCGTGCCCGTGCCTTCGCAGCAGGAGGGCGACGGCTATGAATTCGCGGTCAGACCCGTCGGCGGCGACGAACTCAACCTTTCCTTTGCTTTGCGGGACGGCAAAGCGGACGTCGGCACCTATGTCATCGTGGGTGCGTGGAACAACGCCGACTATGCCGTTACCTTTGCGGGCGGCGCGTTCACCGTCTCCCCGCTGGAGATCGTCGTGACCTTTGCCTCGGATATGGGCGGGCGGTACGGTTCGGTCACGGCGGCAAGCGCGACGGCGGCAAAAGCGGACGGCGGCGCGGCGGTCGAAGGCGTGCTCACGCTGACCTATGCGGGCACCCCCAGCGGCGGCGCGTTCACCGACTACGGCACAGCCGTGCCGCAGGATGCGGGCGCATATACCGTCACGGCGATGACGGACGCAAACCATGCGATCGTCGGCTCCAATTCGGCGCCCTTCAACATCGGCAAGGCGCAGATCACGGTGGGCGACGTGCAGTCCGTGCCGTACAGCGGCACCTTGCAGAAGGCGGCGATCGAACTGACGGGCGCGCCCGAAAGCGGGGTCACCGTCGTCAACGAGGGCGGCGTCAATGCGGGCAACTACAATGTCTTGCTCACGCTGGACGCGGAGCAGGCAAACAACTATGTCTGGGTGTATAAAGGCGCGGAAGTGGGCACATCGCAACTCACGGTCTCCTTCATCATTGCGCCCGCGCAGGCGGAGGACAATACCGTCACCATCGACGTCGGCTCTTTCGAAGGCTGGACGTTCGGCGAAAGCGCCGCTCTGCCCGAGGCGTCGGCAGAGTTCGGTTCGCCCGTATTCTATTACAGCACCGAAAGGGACGGAACGTACACCGCGGCGGTGCCCGTGCATGCGGGAACGTACTGGATGAAGGCGGTCGTCGAAGAGACGGTCAACAACGCGGCGTCCGCTTCGCAGCCCGTGTCCTTCACCGTCGCGGCGGCGCGGATCGCGTCTCCCGCATTCGCGGGCGGCAGTGTGAGCGTGTACAGCGGCGCGGAACAGGGCAACCTCTTCGCGGGGTACGACCGCAGCAAGATGGCGATCGTTTCCAACGACGGCGCGCTGTATTCGGCAGACGGCGTGTACGGCCTGCGCGCGACGGCGGCGGGCGAGTATGCGGCGGTGTTCCGCCTCGTCTACGCGGACGAATACAGGGATTATGTCTGGGCGGACAGCGCGACGGACGAAGTGACCGTCACATGGACGATCGCCAAGGCGCAAAACGGCTGGAAGGAGGGCGCGGATCAATACATCCGCGACGGCTGGAAGGCGGGAGAGACCGCGCCCGCGGCGACGCTGCCCGAAGCATTGTTCGGCGAGGCGGTCGTGCGGTATTACACCGACGAAGCGTGCACGCAGGAATACACGGGCGGCTTTGACGGGAACACGCCAGCGGGCACCTATTATGTGCTCGTAGAAGTCGCGGAAACGGAAAACTACGAGGGGATCTCGGGTGCACAGGCCGTGCGCGCGTCCTTTACGGTCGCAGACGGCGGTTCGCTCGTGTGGCTGATCGCGGTGCTGTCCTGTGTGCTGGCGGCGGAGGTCATCATGCTCATCTGCCTGCTCGCCAAGCGCCGCAGGGAGGTGGAATGATATGAATGCCGCAGTCGGTCTGTTGGTTTCAACATTGCTTGCGCCCGCAGGGCAGGTGACGGCGGTGATCGTACTCGCCGTCCTCTGCGCGGGGCTGGCAGTCGTCAATACGGCGTTGTTCCTCCGCGGGCGTCACCAGGAGCCCGCCGAGGAACCCGTTGAAGAGCCCGCCGCGGAACCTGTCGAGGAACCCGTCGACGAACCCGTCGAGGAACCCGTTGAAGAGCCCGCCGCGGAACCCGCCGAGGAGCCCGCCGCGGAGCCCGCCGCGGAACCTGTCGAGGAACCCGTCGACGAACCTGTCCCGATCGCTGTGCCGTCGGCGGAGGAACTTGCCGCCGCGGAAGCGGAGGAGGAAGAGGAGGACGAAGAGGACGACTTCGAAACGGACGACGACGTGGAAGAGGTCGAGATCGAGGAAGAGGCCGCAGAAGGGGCGGCGCCGTTCGTCGGCGTTCTGCCCGCAACGGACGGCCCCGTCGAGCGGCTCGCCCGCAAGGTCTACATCCGTTACAGTTACAGTTTCCGCGCCAAACTCATCCAGGCGGGCGCGGAGATCCAGGGCCGCTACGGGGCGATCACGGACGCGGTCAATGCCTATCCGCGCGTGAAAATGTCGGTCAGTTGGAAGCAGGTCCGCATCTATTCGGGCAGAAACACCCTCGCCCTGCTCCTGTTCCGCGGCAGAAAACTTTGCATGACGTTCGCGCTGGACGCGGCGGAATTTGCCGACACCAAGTATCGCGGAACGGACGTTTCGCACGTCAAGCGCTTCCAAAAAACGCCGATGCTGCTCAAGATCACTTCGGCGCGCCGCCTGGGATATGCGTGCAACCTGTTTGCGCGCGTCGCCGAACGGTTCGGGCTCAAACGCGGGCAGGCGGAACACACCGAATTTTTCCTGCCGTATCGCACCACCGAAGAGTTGATCGCACATAAACTGGTCAAAGTGCTGTCCAGCGACCCGCTGAACGGCGAGGCGGACGTCGTCCTGGCGGACGTCGCCACGCTCATCCGCGATCAGATCTCTCTGCGCACGGCGCGCGTCGCCATGTCGGACGAACTCGCCGCCGAATACATCGAGCACGAAACGCACGGTCGGCTGGACGAATACGAAGCGCCCGCGCGCGCGGCGCGCGGCACCAAGAAGGGGATCATCAACATCGATACGTTGTCCGAACATTTCGAGGCGGAGGACACCGTTTCGCCCGAAGTGCTCCAAGAAAAGGGGCTCATCCCCAAAAACGTGGGGACCCTCAAAGTCCTCGCGCGCGGGACGCTGAACAAGCCGCTCACCGTCGAGGCGCAGGATTTTTCGCTGGACGCGGTCAAAATGATCGTGCTCACGGGCGGGAAAGCGATCAGGATCCGATAAAGAACCGCCGTTCAAAGCGCCCCCGCCGTATCGGCGGGGGGGGGGCGCTGTGCATGTTTTCGGGCGGCGGCGCGTCGATGCGCCTGGCTGCGGCCTACCGCAAATATCAAAGAATATCAAAACAGATGTCCGATGCTTCATGGCTGATACAATTTTTTGAAAAGGGAGTTGCGGCAACGCCTGCGGTTATTTATAATGTACGCATGGCGTCGGAAAGAACGGCAATGTGCGTATCGCCTTCTTACGACAGTGAAGGGCAAATCGTTTGCGCGTGGGAGGAAAGGTATGAACATTCATTATCTCGGTACGGCGGCGTTCGAAGGCGTGCCTGTCCTGTACTGCAGCTGTCGCGTGTGCCGCGAATCGCTTGCGGCGGGCGGCAGGGCATTGCGCACGCGTTCGCAGGCACTGGTAGACGGCGAGCTGCTGCTCGATTTCAACGCGGATACCGTCTGCCATTCGCTGATGTATCGCATCGATTGGAGCCGCATCGGCGATTGCCTGATCACGCACAGCCACAGCGATCATCTCTATCCCGCCGACCTGGAGATGCTGGCGGACCCGTACAGCCACGAGCACCGCATCCTGCATTTTTATGCCGCCCGGGACGGGTATAATAAGATCGCGGAACAGATCGAAAATATTTCCATGCAGAACCGCGTCGCGGTCACGTGCATCGCGCCGGGGCAGGAATTTTACACTTCGGGCGGCACATATCGCGTGCTGGCACTGCCTGCCAACCATGCGCCGCAGGCGTCGCCCGTGTTTTACGCGATCGAACGCGGCGGCAAACGCATGCTGTACGCGCACGATACGGGTCTGTTTCCCGAAGAGGCGTATCCCATGCTCGAAAAATTCGGCAGGTTCGATCTTCTGTCGCTGGACTGCACCGGCTGTCTCGGTCTGCAGGGGGAGTGGCGCGACGGGCACATGAGCCTGCGCACCTGCCTGCAGGTGATCGGCCGTCTGCAAAGCATCGGCGTTGCGGACGAAAAAACGGTCAAAGTCGTCAACCATTTTTCGCACAACGGCGGGCAGACGTATTCTGAAATGCTGCCCGAGGCGGAAAAACACGGCATCATCGTCGCGTACGACGGGTTGCAGATCGATTTCTGACCCGCAGAACGGTATCATGCCCATAAAGCGCGCCGCACGTCTTGTCTGCCGAGTCGTTTTTCGGAAAGGCCCGTTTCAAAAGTGAATGGATCGCCTGCAAGCGGCGCGCCCTGTCGGCGCGCCGCTTCTTCGGAGCGCCCGCAAGTTTGCTTGTGTGTCCGTTCGCAAGTCCGCCTGTGAATTCGTGCCTGCATGCCCGCCCGCGCCGCGCGCGGCGGGCATTTCTGTGCCAAAAGCAGCTGTATTTTTCCCAAAAAAGCGGCTGTATATTCCAAAAAATGTGCAGGATTCGCGTTCGCGCGGCAAAAAACGGCAGGATAAACGCCCGCACGGCAGGGGGCGCGGACTTTCGACAAAACAAGTGGGGATTCGACAAGAACAGACAGGCGTTTTGCGGGCGTTTGGCTTTACTTTGTTTTTTGCGGCATGGTATACTATAGGCGCAGGGAAAAGGGCGGCAGCGCGCGCCGCCCGTCCCGTACAATCTCCTGCGGAGATACGGAGGAAGGAAAAATGCAATGTACCTTTGAAAAGAACGAACTTGCCTTTGTGGCAAGGCTGATGTATCTCGGGAATCTGATCGTCAACGGCGACCGTCCGCCGCATGCGGAATGTACACAGAGCGCCGCGCTGGCAAGCAAGGCGTGCGCCGCGTACGCGGAAGCGGAAGGGCTGGACGAAGAGAGCGCCCGCGAGCGCATCTTTTCGGAAACGCTGCCGCTCGTCGAGGAATATGAGCGCAGCGCCCTGCCCGCATCGGCGGCAAAAGTCGCGGCGGAGGGGTTCGGCGGCGCCGAACGGCGGCTGGCGGCGCAGGCTCTGTTCGAAGAGGCGCTCGAACGAGACCCCGCGGCGCTGTCCGTGCATGTGGACGATCTCGCGCAGAAACTGCGCCTGCTTCTGGACTGATCCGCCGCACGCCGCCCGCGCGGAGCGGGCAACAGGACTGCAAAAACAAAACAGATAAAAGCGCCGCGCGGGCATTGCCCGCGCGGCGCTTTTGCGTATGCGGCAAAGCGGCTCTTTGCCGCGCTTTACCGCCGCGTCGTCAGCTTCACGTTGCGGCGGTCGATCTCCAGCAGGCCTTCGTCGCTCATGCGCCGCAGTTCGCGCATCATCGCGCTGCGGTCCACGCAGATATAGTCGGCAAGGCTGGTCTGCGAAAAGGGCAGGGTAAAATACGCGCTCCTGTTCTTGGCTGAGAGCAGGGAAAAGTAGGCGAGCAGTTTTTCGCGCGTCGTGCGGCGGGAAAGCACTTCGAGGTGTTCGGAAAGCGCCTGCGTCTTTTCGCTCATCAGTTTGAGGAGGTTGGAAACGACCACGCTGTGGTGGGTGCAGGCGTTGGGACAGCGCTTGACGATGTGTTCGTAGTCGATGTACAGCACGTCGCTGTCCTCGTCGGCTACGAGGAAAAAACTCGCGTCCGCCCAGGCATAACCGAGCATTTCGCCGAACACGCCGCCCGGTTTGAGCTGTTCGAAGATGGTGCGCGCGCCGTCGCGGTCGGTCTTGAGCAGGCTCAGCCGTCCGCGCTGCACCAGCCCCACGCGCACGGTGGGCATGGGTACTTCCTCGCCCTTGCAATACGTTTTGACGGAAGTCTTGAAGCATACCATCATCGCCGCATATTCATCCGCGCTGACTCCGTCGAACAGCGAAGTGACCACCTCTTCCATTGTCTGCCCCCTTGTTGCATTTGTCACAATTTTAGCGCAACGTCATCCAAAAGTCAACCGCTTTGCGGCGTCCCGCCCCGCCGCAAAGCGGCATTTTGCGTGCTCGTTTCTGCGTGTGCCGCCCGCTCCTGCGGGCGGCCGTTTTTAGTGCGGCGGCCGCTGTGCTATGTGCGCGCGGACCTCATGTTACGTTTGTGCAGGCGTTGCTTTATTTTTGCAAGGCGCCGCTCTCCGGATGCCGTCATCGGATTTGTTCCGGACGTATCTGCTCTTTTCGCCAGGCAGAGGGGGAAACGCCCGTCTTTTGCTTAAAGATATTGGAAAAGTAAAATTCGTCCGAAAAGGCGAGGCGGTTGGCAATGTCTTTGATGGAATTTTCCGTACGTATCAGAAACGTTTTGGCGATCTCGATCTTGCGCAGAAGCAGATATTGATAGGGCCCGACGTTGTAATGTTTGGAAAATTCGCGGAAGAGGGTGGATTTGGAGATGTGCAGCTTTTCGGCGAGCGCGGCGATGTCGACGGACGTAAAAATATTTTCGTCCAGCAGATTTTTGATCGCATGCGCAAGGCTGGAAGTCGGCTGGCGTTTCTTTTCCCAAAACACCTTTTCCGCGAGGGAAAGGAGGATGCTTTCGATGATCCGCATGACGGCAAACGTCATTTCGGCGGCGGTGAATGCCCGTGCAGGCAAATAGGCGGGCGTGCTCTTTGCGGGCGCGCCCGCCTTTTTTGCCGCACGCCGCGCCGTTGCGGGGCGTGCGCAGTGCGCTTGCACTGAAAAATTTTTAACCGAATGTGTCAACATTATCGTTTCCTTATGTTAAACAGACATAACATTTTTCGGAACAATATTGACAGTGCCGCGCGGAGGGGGTATAATATTCCCGAAGAATGGGCGCATGTCTGTTGTGCGGGCAAAAAAGCGGTCCGCTTTTTTGTTTTGCGTTGCAAAACAAAACCCGCATTGCAGGCACAAGTCTGCAAAAACAAGGAGGGAAGGAATGAGAGCAAATCGGATCGTTCTGGCGGTCGCCTCGGCGGCGCTCGCGCTGGTCATGCTGTTTGCCTGCCTGTACTGGCTGCCTATGGTCGCAAGCCGCGGCGCAAACACGCTGACCGACGCCGTCGTCGCGGAAACGGACGCCGAAACGGACAAGCGGCTTCCGTCGGCAAAGGACGTCACCGTCCCCAAGGCAACGGCGGAGTACAACTTCAAATCTGCGGGTTTCAATTCGTCCGCCTGGACGACGGTCAACGAGGGGAGCGGGCAGGTCACGGTCACGCAGAGCGACGGGCTGAGTATCCCGTACGGGCTGGCGAAAGCGCGCGCGGGCTATGCCACGGAGAACCCGCTCAAAAACCAGGTTTCGGAGGGCTTTTCCGTCGTGCTTGTCGGTTCGGTCACGAACGGCATCAACGACTATGAATCCATGCTCGGGTTCAACAATACCGAGGACCCGCAGTCGGATGCCTACAATTTTTGGTATGTCGCTTCCAGCGGCACGGGCGTGCGCCTGAACATCAACGACGACAAGCAGTCTACGGAAAACGGCACCATGTATTACGATATCATCGGGAAAGGGTCGCTGAACATCGCCAATTCCCAGTATATCGTTACCGTCGATGCGAGCGCGATCACCATTTACCTCAATGGCGTACAGCAACAGAAATACGAATGGTCGTCCGCGTGGTCGGAGAGTGCGTACAGTTATGATACGCTTTCCTTTATCAACAGCGCCGCGTATTTCAACCTCGGCATTGCGGGCAGCATCTGGGGCAACGCGGCGATGACGGTGGAAAGCGTTTCCCTGTACAATTCCGCGCTGACGGCGGACGAGATCGCGGCGATGAATGCTGATCTTGCCGATTTCACGGCGCTCAATGCGGCGATCGCGGCGGCGGAAGAAGTGGATATCACCAACTACAACACGGAAAAGGACGGCTGGGCGGCGGCGTACGCAGCCTTTACGGGAGCGCTCGATGCCGCAAGAGGCATGGCGTGGAACGCTTCGCAGACGGAAGTGGACGCGGCAAAAGATGCCTTGCTTGCGGCGACGGAGGCGCTGGCTGCCTTTGAGCGCACCTCTGACCTGACCGATTCGCTGGTGGCGGCGTATCCGCTGTCGGCGGGCGGCGAAAACCTCGTCGGCACGGGCAGGGACAAAGTTCTGTTCATGAACGGGGATACAAATTCGGACAAATTGGATTTAGGCCGTCGGCAGGCGATCGTGGGCGCAAAACTGTACGCCGATGAAAATCTCGCCGCCCGCGAGATGCTGGATAGGAGCCAGACGCCCACCACCGGCTTGAAGATCCCCGACGACGCATTTGACGGCGTTTCGACTTCGACGGGCATGACGCTCACCGTCAGCGTGTACGCGTATAACTTCTATCGTCCGTACAGCCGTATTTTCCAACTCGGCACCAAGGCGTCTTCGGGCGACGGCGCAAACGGCGCGCAACTGTATCTCATGGTCACGGGCGGCATGCAACTTGCAAACGGCTCCAACATCTATGTGGACAACGCCGTCGTCGGCACCTATATTGCGGGGGAATGGATCACCGTTTCGCTCGTATTCACGCCGGACGGCACCTTCCGCGCGTACATGACTTCCAATACATCCGACCGCGTCACGGGCGGCATCACCTCGTATGAGTACACCAACAAGGCCAACGTGGATACCGTGCTCGATGCCATCATTGACGGGCAGGACAACTGGATCGGGCGTTCGTACTGGTCGGCGGACGGCAACCTCGTCGGTCTGGCGTCCAATCTGAGTGTGTACAACCGCGCGCTGTCCAAAGCGGAAGTGGAATTGCTGCACCATACGAAAAACCTGTCGACGCTGGTCGAGGGGGCATAAGGAGAAAAAGAAATGAAAAGCAAAAAAATAATTCTGCTTCTTTTGTGCCTTTTGCTCGCGCTTGCGGCGGCATGCACCGTCGTTGCCTGCGACAAGGACGATACTCCTCCCGGTACCGAGACGCCCGTGACGTACACCGTCACCGTCGAGGGCGGCACGCTGGCAGGCGGGCAGGCGAGCGGCACCTTTGAAAGCGGCACGTCCGTCACCGTCACGGCGACGGTGCCTTCGGGCAAAGAGTTTGTGCGCTGGACGGTGGGCGGAACGGAAGTTTCCACCGCAAATCCGTATACGTTCAACGTCACGAAAAACGTCACCGTGGTCGCGGTGCTGAAAGACAAAGAACCCGTAACTCCCGCATCATACGCGGTCTCGGTGACGGACGGCGTCATCGTCGGGTCGATGGCGACATCGGCGACGGTGGATGCGAACGCATCGCTGACCATCATCCCGAACGCGATCCGGGGGAAAAAGTTCGTCGGCTGGAACCTCAACGGCACGCCGATCGACGGAGCGGGTGCGCGCTATACGGCGACGATCACGGCCAACAGCGAGTTTACGGCGACGTATGAAGACCTTGCGACGTATACCGTTACCATCGTGAACGGTACGTTGGCAGACGGTTCGACGGCTTCGGTCGCGGTGGAAGAAGGCTCTTCCATCACCGTGATCCCCGAACTTACGGACGACCAGCGCTTTGTCAAATGGACGTCGGACAGGCAGGATGTCTCTTCCGAGAATCCGTATACCTTTGCGCCGACGAAGACGATGACGCTGACTGCGGTCATCGAGGCAAAACCCACCGTGAACGAGGGCGAAGCGATCAGCCTCACCACGAGCAAGGGCAACCCCATCGGCGGATTCGGATTCGGCGATTCCACCTTTGATGAGGATTGGGATACGACCACGGGCACGCCCTGGCAGGAAGGGGAGCGCGATTACCCCGTATACGCGGGCGATCCGTCCATCATGGTGGTGGATGATCCCGTGACGGGCAAACAGACGGCGTATCTGTACGTCGGGCACGACGTGACGGCGGACAAAGTCACCACCGCTTATACCATGCCCGAATGGCTGTGCTATTCCTCCACCGACCTCGTCCACTGGAAAGCGGAGTCCATCATCATGGACATGCACGACATTCCTTGGGCGAACAACGACGATTCCGCCTGGGCGGCGCAGGTCATTGAATACAGGGGCTATTATTGGTTCTTCTTCTGCACCTGGTCGAACATCGCGGGCGAAAACGGCGACCACTGCATCGGCTTGGCGATCTCGAACAGCCCGACGGGACCTTTCGAGTGCTATGATACGCCGCTCGTGTACAGCAGTTGGACAGATAATCCTGAAAACGACAATAACATAGATGAAGCCACGAGAAAGAACAACCTGAATCTTGCGGGCTGGAACGACATCGACCCGACGGGCTGGGTGACCGAGGACGGCGAGTTCTACATCGCCTGGGGCAACTCCAATTCTTTCATGTGCCAGGTCGAGATGGTGGAAAGCACGAACAACGGCACGAGTTACGACGTCGAGCTGGAGATCGTCGACCAGAGCGAGAGCACGAACGGCAATCTCGTCACCACGGATCAGCCCACGTTCTATTGGTTTGAAAGCGGCGAGATCGAAAACGTCGCCGACATCATGCGCATCGACCTGTATACGCAGAACCCCAACGGCAACACCTTCACCGAGGCGCCGTACATCTACGCGCGCGACCTGAACGGCGACGGCAGCGTGGACCGCTATTACATGCTCTATGCGGCGGGCTTCCGCGAGGCGCTCGCATACAGTTATATCGACGTCACGAGTCCCGACGGGCTGTGGGAGGACGTGTGGAACTACGGCAACCTGCTGATGGAGCCGACGGCGACCTCCAACACCAACCATCCCGCCATCTTTGACTTCAACGGCAAGACGTATATCATTTACCACAACGGTTCGCTGGAATACGGCTTCGGCTACCGCCGCGTGGCGTGCATCGCCGAGGTGACGTTCACGAAGGGCGGATTCCTCGAATTCATCCCCGAAACGGCGACGGGCCTGCGCGGCGTGCGCAGCATCATCAGTTCGGGCGACCTTTCGATCGCGCACGTCAACTTCCTCAATCCGCAGGTGGATATCGATTCGACGTATGTCTACCCGTTGGAGATCGAAACGGGCCTGTGGAATTCCTCCGATCTGGACGACGTGAACGACATGTACTGGATGTTCACCGAAGGGAAGTATGTTCCCGATGGGGCAACCGCTTCCAACTATGTTTCCATCCAGTCCGAGAACAAGCCCGGCCTGTACATCACCTATGATATCGCGACGGGCAAGGTCGTCATCACGCAGGACAGCGAGCCCATCGGCTCTGCCGAGGCGCTCGCCGACAAGATGAACATGACGTTCAAGACGCTCGCGGGCAAAGACGGCAAGGGCGTGATGTTCCAGTGCGCCGCCGACAGTTCGTACTACCTCGCCAACGTAAACGGCGAATTGGTCGTCACGAATTCGGCGACCGTCGAACAGTGCACGTTCAGCGTGGTGACCGAATCGGCGAACGGCACGGAAACCTTCCGCACCAACGACGGTTGTCGCGACACCACTGCAACCTGATGTGCTCAAAACAAAAAAGCGGGGCGATCGCCCCGCTTTTTTCGTGCAGGCATTGACATCGGGCAGAAACTGCGTTACTATAAAACAAACCGCGGCACAGGCCGCACGCATGCCCGCCCGCAACGGGGCAGGGCAGGGAGGAGAGCATGCTCGTACAGGATCAAAACGCGATCGTGTTTGTGCGGCGCGGCGAGACGGTGCGCATCGAGGCGGTGGGCAAAAACGCCCTGCGCGTGCGCGCCACCCCCGAACGCTTTTCGGGGCAGGACTGGGCGCTGGAAGGCGCAAAGCCCAAAAAGGCGCAGATTGAGATCGGCGAAGGGGGCGCGAGCATAACAAACGGGCGCATTTGCTGTACCGTCAGCCCGCTGGGGCAGTTGCGTTTTTATAAGGACGGCGCCTGCATCCTCGCCGAATACTACCGCATGTACGAGTACGATTCGCCGCATACGCCCTCGCTCCGCCTGCTTGCCAGGGAATTCCGCCCCGCGCGCGGCGGAGACTGGTCGCTCAAAGTGCGGTTCGAGGCGAACGAGGGCGAAAAACTGTTCGGCATGGGGCAATACCAGCAGGATTGCCTCGACCTCAAGGGCTGTATGCTCGAACTCGCCCAGCGCAATTCACAGGCGAGCGTGCCCTTCGCGCTGTCCTCGCTCGGCTACGGTTTTTTGTGGAACAATCCCGCCGTGGGGCAGGTCACGTTCGCAAAAAACAGGACGGAATGGACGTCGGAGAGCGTCAAGGAGTGCGATTACTGGATCACCGTCGGCGATGCGCCCAAGGAGATCGTGAAAAACTATACGGCGCTGGTCGGGCGCGCGCCCGCTTTTCCCGCCAACGCGGCGGGGCTGTGGCAGTGCAAACTGCGCTATCGCACGCAGGAAGAGGTGCTCGAAGTCGCGCGCGAATACCACCGCCGCGGCATCCCGCTGGACGTCATCGTCATCGACTTTTTCCACTGGACGCGCCAGGGGGACTGGAAGTTCGATCCCGTCTATTGGCCGGACCCCGCCGCCATGGTCCGCGAACTCAAAAGTTACGGCACGCGGTGCATGATCTCGGTCTGGCCGACGGTGGATAAAAAGAGCGAGAACTTTGCCGCCATGCGCGACGCGGGCCTGCTCGTGCGGCCAGAACGCGGCACGCAGTGCTTCGATTTTCTGGGCGATTCGTATATCTACGACGCGACCAACCCCGAAGCGCGCGCCTTTTTGTGGGAAAAATGCCGCAAAAATTATTTTGAAGACGGCATCGACATGTTCTGGCTGGATGAGGCCGAGCCCGAATACGCGGTGTACGATTTCGACAACTACCGCTACCACAGCGGCACGGTGTTGCAGACGGGCAACATCTATCCGCTCTGCCACGCGCGGGCGTTCTACGAGGGGCAGAAAGCGGCGGGGCAGGAAGATATCTGCAACCTCATCCGCTGTGTGTGGGTGGGCAGCCAGAAATACGGCGTCGTGCTCTGGTCGGGGGATATCCTGGGCAATTTTCAGTCCCTGCGCGACCAGTTCGCCGCGGGGCTGAACGTCGGCATCGCGGGCATCCCGTGGTGGACGACGGACATCGGCGGGTTCTTCGTGAACGTCAAAGACCCCGCGCACAAAGAACTGCTGCTGCGCTGGTTCGAGTTTGCGACTTTCTGCCCCGTGCTGCGCCTGCACGGCGACAAAGGCCCTTCGGACATCCCCAACCTCGACGACCGCGAGTGGGGCGGCGGGTTCTGCCATACGGGACTGCCCAACGAACTGTGGAGTTACGGAGAGGAAGTCGAAGCGGTGCTCGAAAAATATGTGCGCCTGCGCGTTTCCCTCAAACCGTATATTCTGGAAGTCATGCGCGAGGCGAGCGAAAACGGTTCGCCCGTCATGCGCACCATGTTCTACGAATTCCCCAAGGACAAAAAATGCTGGCAGATCGCCGACCAGTACATGTTCGGGAGCAGATATCTCGTCGCGCCCGTGCTGTACGCGGGTATGACCGAGCGCTCGGTGTACCTGCCCGCGGGCCGCTGGAAGAGCCTGTTCGGCGGCGAGGAATACAGGGGCGGCAGAACGGTCACCGTTCCCGCGCCCGCGGACGTCATCCCCGTCTTTGAAAAATTGTGATGCCGTTTCCGCCTTTGCAACATTGAAAAACAAAAACGCCGCCGCCCGCAACTGCGGGCGGCGGCTTGCGTGTAGCCGTGCTTTGCGCCGTGCTCGGCGGCGTTGCGCCGCCCGAACGGGCGGCACAAATGCCGCGCGTCCCCGCCCGCAAAGGCGGGACGGCGGTCACACGATCTGCAAAACAAACACTTTGAGGTAGGAAGTCTCTTCGGCGCACAGCAGGGCGGGGTGATCGGGCGCCTGCACGCGCACTTCCAGGATCTTCGCGGTCTTGCCGCTCTCTCGCGCGCTCTCGCGCAGCATCTTTTCAAACAGCGGCAGGGTCATGTAATGCGAGCAGGAGCAGGTCACGAGGAACCCGCCGCGCTCCACCAGTTTCATGCCCGAAATGTTGATGTCCTTGTACCCGCGGTAGGCGTCCTTCACCTCTGCCGCGCTCTTGCAGAAGGCGGGCGGGTCGAGGATGACGCAGTCGTATCGTGTCCCCGCGGCGCGCGCCTCGCGCAGATAGGCAAACGCATCCGCGCACGCCGTGCGGATGTTCGAAAACCCGTTCAGGGCGGCGTTCTCGCGCACCTGGTCGAGCGCGCTCTGCGAGATGTCCACCGCCGTCACTTCCTCCGCGACGGAGGCGGCGCACAGCGAAAATCCGCCGCTGTTGCAAAAGCAGTCCAGCACCTTCCCGCCGCGGCAGTAGCGGCGCACGGCGGCGCGGTTTTCCTTCTGGTCGAGAAAATACCCCGTTTTTTGCCCGTTTTTGATGTCGACGAGCATCTTCACGCCGTTTTCCTCGATGGGAACGCGATCGGGCACCTCGCCGTAGAGCACGCCGTTTTCGAGGGGGAGACCCTCTTTTTTGCGCACGGCGGCGTCGCCGCGCAGGTAGATGCCCTTGGGCGCAAAATGGCGGACGAGCGCGGACACGATGACGTCTTTCCGTCGGTCCATGCCCAGCGACAGCAATTCGACACACAGGTAGTCGCCGTATCGGTCGACGATGAGCGCGGGCAGGTTGTCCGCCTCGGCAAACACCGCGCGGTAACAGCAATCGGTCAGCAGCCTGCGGCGCAGGGCGTCCGCCTCGGCGATGCGCGCCAAAAACAGCGCCTCGTCGTCCTGCTCGTCCGAACGCAGGAAGATGCGCACTAAAATTTTGGAAAGGTGGTTGATGTAGCCCTTGCCGATGAACCGCCCGTCCGCGGCGCGCACTTCGGCGAGCGAACCGTTCGCGTCCTTTCCTTCGATGCGCGCCGCCTCGTTGGCATAGACCCAACTGTGTCCCGCGAGCAGGCGCTTTTCTTCTCCCTTTTTCAAGATCACGGTGTATGGCATGGGACCTCTCGTCTTGCCGCGTCGGTCTGTTTGCCGTCGCGGCGGCATAGAATAGTAAAGACAGTATAACAGACCCTTGCCCGAAAAGCAACCGCCGCGGGCGCGCTTTTTGCCAACGCCTTGACAAATGTATATAAAATGGGTAAAATAGGGAATGAATAGAACCGAAACGAGCACCGCACGGTGAACGCGCGGCAGGAATTGATCGATATGAGCGAAACATTGGACATGCAAGGGGGGAACGCCCCGCTCCTGCAACAAGTAAAGACGATGACGCCGCGGCAGATGGAAGCGCTGGCGGCGCATCTGCGCGTCACCCTTCTGGACGCGGTCAGGTCCAACGGGGGGCATCTTGCCTCCAATCTCGGCGCGGTCGAACTCATCCTCGCCCTGCACCGCGTGTTCGATTTCCCGCACGACAAACTGCTCTTTGACGTGGGGCACCAAAGTTACGCGCACAAACTGCTCACGGGGCGGGATCTTTCCGAACTGCGCACCGCGGGTGGCATCAGCGGATTTCCCGACCCCGCCGAAAGCGAATACGACGCGTTCATCGCGGGGCACAGCGGCAATTCGATCGCCGCGGCGCTCGGGCTGTGCCATGCGCGCGATCTGCGCGGGGAAGGCCATAAGGTCGTCGTCGTCGTGGGCGATGCGTCCCTGGGCAACGGCGAGGCGCTCGAGGCGGTGTTCGCCTCCGAAAAGAAGCCCAAAGGGCTGGTCGTCGTGCTCAACGACAACGGCATGGCGATCAGTAAAAATCAGTCCGCGCTCTACCGCTCCGTTGCCAAGATCTCGGCAAAACAGCGCTACCGCAATTTCAACTCCTTTCTGGGCAAGACCTTCAAGGAGACCAGCGCGTTCGGCAGGCACCTGCGCAAATTCAAATATACCGTCAAGGGCTGGCTGAACAAAAACGACTTTTTCGAGCGTTGCGGGCTGAAATACATCGGGCCCGTGAACGGGCACGACCTGCACGAACTGGTCGGCGTGCTCGGCAACATCCGCAAACTCGATACCGCAGTGCTCCTGCACGCGGTCACCGTCAAGGGCAAGGGGTACGAGGCGGCGGAAGAGGATCCCGCCCGTTTCCACGGCGTTGCGCGCAATTTCGGCGAGGGCGAACATTCCTTTTCGCTCGCTCTCGGCAAATTGCTGTGCGAGCGCGCCGCGCAGGATGAATCGCTGGTCGCCGTCACCGCCGCCATGACGGACGGCGTCGGGCTCTCGGCGTTTGCCGAGCAGTTTCCCGCCCGCCTGTTCGATGCGGGCATCTGCGAGGAGTACGCCGTCACCATGGCGGCGGGCATGGCAAAGGGCGGGCTTTCGCCCGTCGTGTGCCTGTATTCCACCTTTCTGCAACGCGCATTCGATCAGATCGTGCACGATGTCTGCCTGCAAGATCTGCCCGTCCTGTTCTGCGTGGACCGCGCGGGGCTGGTCGGCTCGGACGGCAAGACGCACCAGGGCATGCTCGATCTGCCCGCCCTGCGCGCTGTGCCCAACCTGCGCGTGTTCGCGCCCAAGGACTGCGCCGAACTCGCCGATCTCTTCGATTACGCGCGCCGCCTGCGCGCGCCCGCAGTCATCCGCTATCCCAACGGGTATGCGCCCAACCTCGGCGGCACCGTGCCCGTCGGCGAATCGCTGTGGGAGACGCTGCGCGAAGGGGCGGGGATCGTCGTGCTCGCCTGCGGCGCACGCGCCGTGGCGCGCGCGATCGAAGCGGCAAAACTTTCGGGCGCGGACTGCCGCGTCGTCAACTGCCGCACCGTCGTGCCGCTGGACGAGGAACTGCTCGGACGGTTGGCGGGGCGCACGATCGTCACCTTCGAGGAAGGGTATGCCCGCGGCGGCTTCGGTTCCGCGGTCGCGGAATTTTACGCGGAGCGCGGCATCCGCGCGGATGTCCGCATCGTGGGCGCGCCCGTCGTGCCCGTGCCGCACGCGACGGCCGCCGAACAGGCGCAGGCGCTCGGCATCTCCGCGCGCGACCTCGCCCGCATCCTCACCGAACTTTCCCACCGCGCCTGAACGCTGCGGCGCTTGCAATTTCCGTCACGGAGGACCGTATGCAGGACAACGAAACAAACCGCCCCGCCGCGCATTCTGCGGATGCGCGGGAGGGGAAAGAGCTCAGCGATCCGCCGCGCGCGCCCGAATCGGTTGTGCCCGAGAATGCCGCGCCCGAAAATGCTGTGCCCGCAAGCACAGCGCCCGAAAATGCTGTGCCCGCAAGCACAGCGCCCGAAAATGCCTCGCCCGCGGCGGAAGTGCCTGCGGACGGCGGCGGGGAAACCTCCGCCGCGCCTGCGGAGGAGGCTTCCGGCAACGGGAGCGTCGCCTGTTCGCAGCCTGCCGCGGATCCCGATCTTCGCTACGGCAGTTTTGCGCAGGTGTGCAAGGGCGGGCTGCTCGGCTTTTTCATCGGGCTCGCCATCATCGTGCCCGGCGTCAGCGGCTCCACCGTGGCGATCATCTTCAAACTCTATCACAAACTCTTATACGCGCTGGGCAACCTGACCCGCCGTTTCCGCGCCTGCCTGCGCTTTCTCGTGCCCATCGGCATCGGCGTGGTCATCGGGTTCGGGCTTGGGTTCCTCGCCATCCAGAAACTCATCGAAGTCAGCCCGTTCACCGTCATCGCGCTGTTTGCGGGGCTGATGCTGGGCGCCTATCCCGCCGTGCTGGACGAGGTGCGCGGCGAGCGCAAGAGCGCGCCCCGCGTCCTGCTCTTTCTGGCGGGGCTGGCGGTGCCCGTCGCGGTATGCTGTGTGTCGGTGTTCGTCGTCAGCGGCGACCGCGCCCTCGAAGGGCTACAGATCTGGCACTACGTCCTGTTCCTCGCCCTCGGCTACGCCGTGGCGATCACGCAGGTTGTGCCGGGGCTTTCCGCCACCGCGCTGCTCATGCTGTTCGGCTATTTCCGTCCGCTCATGGAATCGGTGCACCTGTCCTACTGGCGGGAGAATCCCGCCGTGTTCGGCGTGTACGCCTGCATGATCGTCGGCTTTGTGCTGGGGTTGATCACCTTTTCCAAATTGCTTTCCAAACTTTTCGTGCGCAGGCGGGCGGCGACCTATGCCGTCATCCTCGGGCTGGCGCTCGGCTCCATCCTCACCATGTTTTTCAACGCAGATGTGTACGCGGTGTACGGCGCATGGGCGGCGGGCGCGCCGATGGCGCTCGACCTCGTGCTCGGCATCGTGCTGTTCTTTGCCGCCGCCGCGCTTTCCTACCTGTTCGTGCGCTACGAGCGAAAGCGCGGAAAGATGCTTTCCTGATCGGACCGCCGCGCCCGTCTGCGGGCGCGGCGATATTTTTTTGTTTTGCCGCCGCGCGCCTTTCGGCGCGCGGCGTCTTGTTTATAATGTTCCGCCCGCCCGCGCGCCCGCGCGGGCGGGCGTTTTTGCGCGCATTTTTCCCGCCGCGGGCGCGCATACTGCAAGCGACGGAGCTCCCGATTTATTACAATTTCGTGACAAAATCAAAAACAGTTTGTTACAACCTGCGGCTATAATGGGGGTACAAAGTTGAAGGAGAAAGAAAAAAATGAAGAAGATCTTCAAAGCGCTCGCATGCACGGCATTGGCATGCGGCATCGGCGTCGCGGCGGTCGCCTGCGGCGGAAACGGCAGTATCAACGTTTATAACCGTGAATCGGGTTCGGGCACGCGCGATGCGTTCCTCGAACTTCTGGAAATCGAGGATACCGACCTCGTTTCGGCGGGCGCGGGCCTCACGACCACGGGCGCGGTGCTCAACGCGGTCATGGACGACAAGAACGGCATCGGCTATATCTCGCTCGGTTCGCTGGACGATACCGTCAAAGCGGTGTCCGTCGACGGCGCGGCGGCGACGGTGGAAAACGTCGTCAGCGGCAAATACAGCGTATGGCGTCCCTTTGAGATGATGTACCAGGCAGACGCGGAAAACGACCTGCTCACCGACTTCGTCGAATTTTTGCAGAGCAAGCAGGCGCAGGAAGTGATCGAGGCGTACGGCTACGTCGCCACCACGACGGATGCGCCCGAGTACGTCAAACCCGATTCGCTCACGACCAAAAAACTTGCCATCGGCGGTTCCACCTCCGTGCAGCCGCTCATGAGCATCGACGAGGACGATGCGGACTGCCTGATCACCGCCTATAAAAAGGCTTGCGGCATCGAGGGGATCACCATCACCTACGACGGAACGGGCTCGGGCACGGGCATCACCAACGCGGCGAACGGCACCTACGACATCGGGTTCGCGTCCAAAGAAGTGACGCAGGACACCGTCAACGCCGAAGAGCCGACGGGCACGGTCACCATCTTCCAACTGTGCGCGGACGGCATCGCCATCATCGTGAACACCGAAAATACGGTAACCAACCTGACCAAGGCACAACTCAAGGACATCTACACCGGCAAGATCACCGCATGGAGCGACATCACCGGCGCGGCGGAATAAAAGCAAAAGCAACGCAGGGCGTGCGGGTCGGGTCACCGGCCCGCATTGTCCGCATTCGGTAAAAATCGGAGGAAAAAAGATGCAAACCAACACGGCGGTATCCGCCGAAAAGGAAAGCAACCCGGTACCCAAGACAAAGACGCTGGCGGCGGTCAAAGAGATCGGCATGATGGCGGTGTTCGCCGCAGCGGCGCTCATTTTCGTGGCGGCGGTGCTGATGATCTGCATTTATCTGTTTGCGCGCGCCATTCCGGGGATTTCCGAGATCGGTTGGGTGAATTTTCTGTTCGGTGCGGACTGGGCGCTGGGCATGGATCTGTTCGGCATCGGCACACTGGTCGTCGGCACCTGCTATTCCACGGCGGGCGCACTGATCGTGGGCGTGCCCGTCGGGCTCCTGACGGCGACGTTCATGGCGTTTTACTGCCCCAAATGGCTGTATAAGATCTTGAAGCCGCTCACCAACATCCTGGCGGGCATCCCGTCCATCGTGTACGGGTATTTCGGCCTGAAAGTCATCGTTCCCATCGTGCGCAACGCCTTCGGCGGGGCGGGGTTCAACCTCATCACGGCTTCCCTCGTGCTCGGCGTCATGATCCTGCCCACCGTCATTTCCATCACCGAAAACTCCCTGCGCGCCGTTCCCAAGAGTTATTATGAGGGCTCGATCGCCCTGGGGGCGACCAAGGAACGCGCCATCTTCCGCACCGTGTTCCCCGCGGCGGGTTCGGGCGTGATGACGGCGATCATCCTGGGATTGGGCCGCGCCATCGGCGAAACGGCGGCGATCACGCTGCTGTGCGGCAACGTGGCGCATTTCCCGACCTCGCTCACCGACCCCTTCGTCACCCTCGCCTCGGGCATTTCCTCGGGCATGGGGTACGCGTCGGGGCTTCGGCTGGAAGCGCTCATCGGCTGTGCGGCGGTGCTGTTCATCTTCGTGCTCATCATCACCGTGCTGGTGATGCTGCTCAAACGCAAGGCAAAGTAGGAGGAAAGGTATGGCAAGAGAACTGATTCTGAAAGAAGGCGAGGTGGATACGCGTTCGATCGTCTCCATCAACCGCATGAGCGTGCGGGAAAGGCTGCGCGCCTATCGGCGCAAGCCGCTTTCCTTTGTGATGCTCATCCTGATCATCCTCGCGTCGGCGATCACCTTTGGCGCGGTGCTGTGGATCCTGCTGTATACGTTCATACAGGGGTTTTCCAATTTCAGTCTCGATCTGTTTGCGTGGGAACACACGTCTAAGAATCTGTCCATGATGCCCGCGCTCATCAATACGCTGGTCATCGCGGCGATCTCGCTGGCGATCGCGGGCGTGATCGGCGTGTTCGCGGCGATCTTCATGGTCGAATACGCCAAATCGACCAATATTTTCGTCAAGATCGTGCGCGTCGCGGCGGAAACGCTCGCGGGCATCCCGTCCATCGTGTACGGCATTTTCGGCATGATCTTTTTCGTGCGCCTGTTCGGCTGGGGATACACGCTGCTCGGCGGCGCGCTCACCATGTCCATGATGATCATGCCCCTCGTCATGCGCACGACGGAGGAGGCGCTCAAAGCGGTGCCCGATTCTTTCCGCGAGGGAAGTTATGCGCTCGGGGCGGGGAAACTGCGTACCATCTTCGTCATCATCCTTCCCGCGGCGATGCCGGGCATCATCTCCGGCATCATCCTGGGGCTGGGCAGGGTGGTCGGCGAGACCATGGCGCTCGTCTTTACGGCGGGTTCCACGCTCGACCCCGCCTTCCCTTCGGGCCTGATGGAGACGGGCAGCACCCTCACCGTGTACCTGTACGCCCTCATCGGCGAGGGCAACCGCCACATCGGTCAGGCGTGGGCGGTCGCCGTCGTGCTCATCCTGCTGACCGTGCTCATCAACGGCCTGGCGGAATACATCGGCAACAAGTTGAAAAAGGAGTATTAAACGTGGAAAACGCAGATACGGCAATGCGCGCGGATAAGTTCAACGTCAAGGATCTGAATCTGTATTACGGCAACTTCCATGCGCTGAAAAATATTTCGATGGATATCAAGGAAAAGGAGATCACGGCGTTCATCGGCCCTTCGGGGTGCGGCAAATCCACCTTTCTGAAGACGCTCAACCGCATGAACGACCTTATTCCCGACTGCAAGATCACGGGCGAAGTGCTCATCGACGGCCAGGATTTGTACGGCAAGGTGGATATCAACACCTTGCGCAAGCGTGTGGGGATGGTCTTCCAGAAGCCCAACCCGTTCCCCATGAGCGTGTACGACAACGTCGCCTACGGCCCGCGCACGCACGGCGTGCGCAAAAAGGCGCAACTGGACGAGATCGTCGAACGCTCGCTGCAGCAGGCGGCGATCTGGGACGAACTCAAAGACAGGCTTAAAAAGTCCGCGCTCGGACTTTCGGGCGGGCAGCAGCAGCGCCTGTGCATCGCGCGCACGCTCGCCGTCGAGCCGGACGTCATCCTGATGGACGAACCGACTTCGGCGCTCGACCCCATTTCCACCTCCAAGATCGAGGACCTCGCGCAGGAACTCAAGGACAAATATACCATCGTCATCGTGACGCACAACATGCAGCAGGCGGCGCGCATCTCGGATAAGACGGCGTTTTTCCTGCTCGGCGATCTCATCGAATACGGGGAGACCGACCAGATCTTCGACCGCCCGCGGGACAAGAGGACGGAAGACTATATCACGGGGAGGTTCGGTTGATATGACCAGGAAACAATACGACGAACAGTTGCTGCAACTGGGTTCGCTGCTCGAAGCGATGGGCGAACTCAACGGCGAGGCGATCGGGCAGTGCGTGCGCGCCCTCGAGGAGCAGGACGCATCGCTCGCGCAGAGCATCAAGCAGTTGGAAACGCAGGTGGACGAGAAGGAACAGCAGATCGAGCGGCTGTGCCTGCGCATCATCGTGCGCCAGCAGCCCGTCGCGGGCGATCTGATGTTCGTCACGGGCGCCATGAAGATGGTCACCGATATGGAACGCATCGCCGATCAGGCGGCGGACATCGGCGCGCTCGTCGTCAAAATGCGCGCCCTGCCGTATGCGGAGTCGCCCAAGGAGATCGCCCAAATGGCGGAGCGCGTGCGCGACATGGTGTGCATGAGCGCACAGGCGTTTTCCATGCGTTCGGCGGACCTCGCCAAGGAAGTCTGCCGCGCGGACGACGCCGTGGACGATCTGTTCGACGTCGTCAAGGGCAAACTGACGGGCATCCTGCACAAGGACATCGAGGACGACGCAAACGGCGAGCAGGCGTTGGATATGCTCATGATCGCCAAATATCTCGAAAAGATCGGCGACCACGCCGCCAACATCGCCGAGTGGGTGCTGTTCATGCTCACGGGCGAACTGAAAAAACTGAACTGACTCAAAAACTCAACCGAAAAGGCACAGTGTCCGCCCGCGCAGCCGCGCGGGCGGATCTTTTTTTGGGGCGGCGCGGCAAACGCGGGGGCGGCGAGTGACAACCGCGTGAAAAATTTTACAAATTTATTACAACTTCGGGACTTGTATTATACAACTGTGCGGTACAATAAAATAGCGGAATACTTTAAGTAAAACACAAAAGGAAAAAGGGAAAGGAGAAATTCATGAGACCGGAAGGCATTCTATTGTCGGCGAATATGGGCGCGATGGATTATTTTCTGGCGGTAATAGCCCTCTTGGCAGGTCTGGGTGCTTTTTTGCTCGGATTCAAGATCCTGTCGGATAATATCGAAAAGTTGGCGACCAACCGCCTGCGCCGTTGGTTTGACAAAACGGGCAAGAGCCGCCTGGCGGGGGTGGGCATCGGCGCGGGAGTAACGGCAATTCTGCAAAGTTCGTCGGCGACCACCGTCATGGTCGTCGGGTTTGTGAATGTCGGACTGATGTCACTGTTTCAGGCGACCACAGTCATCATGGGGGCAAACATCGGGACCACGGTCACTGCATATTTTTCGGTCATTGCAGACATTCCGTTTATCGAGTTTATTACGGTGTTTACCTGTGTGGGCATATTTATGGATATGCTCTGCAAGAAAGATAAGCCGAAAACGATCGGTATGATGCTTGCCGGACTCGGCCTTGTATTCCTTGGGTTGGAATACATGGGAATGTCCATGGATGATTTTGCGAAACAGCCGGTCGTGCGTGATTTTTTGGCGAGCGTGGATAATCGTCTTGTCTTGTTATTGGCAGGGTTGGTGATCACTGCGATCGTTCAATCATCTTCTGCGGTCACAACGTTGATTGTTCAGATGGTCGGGGCAGGGCTTCTGATCGGGAATCCGGATAACAGCGGAGTATTGTTCTTGGTTCTCGGTACCAATATCGGGACATGTGCTACGGCGCTCCTTTCTTCAGTCGGTGCAAGCGCAAATGCGCGGCGTGCCAGTCTGATACATTTGATGTTCAATGTGTTCGGCACGGTTTTGTTCTCCGTCTTTTTGCTCTGCTGGCCGGGATTCTTGAATATGACTCTCGGCAAGTGGTTTTCGGATGATCCTGGTCTGCAGATCGCATTGTTTCATACATTCTTCAATGTTGTTTGCACCGTTTTGTTTTTACCTTTCGCCAACATATTTGTCAAGATATCTCAGAAAGTCATTCGCGAAAAAAAGGGTGCCACGTCTGTCAAGGCGCCTTCGTATCTGGATGACCGTCTGATCAAATCGCCTTCCGTAGCTTTGAATCAGGCAAATAAAGCGGCTTCACACATGGCGGAGATCGCGATTGAATCGTTAAAAACTGCATTTGACGGGTTTGTTGCGGGGGATGAAGGAGTCAAAGCGAAAGTGGACGAACTCAACGGACGCGTGGCGGAGATGGAAAAAGGAATTGTCTCCTATCTCATCAAGATTTCGGCGCAGGACGTCTCTATTTCGGATGAACGGCTCATTTCTGCTATTCATCATGCAACCAGCGACATTATCCGCATCAGCGAACTGGCAGATAACATCACAAAATATACGCGTAACAGCAAGAGGGATAACATCGAATTTTCTTCGGGGGTTATTAAATCTTTGCAAGATATGTACGCAAAAATCGAACTGCTGTATCAGAAAACCATCGATGTGTTCGATAAAAAGGATATAACGGCGATCCGTGCCGTGGATGCGGTGGAGGAGGAGATCGACGCCGCGCGCAAGGCGATGGTCACCGACCATATCCGCCGCCTCAACGAGGGCAAGTGCAAGCCCGCGTCCAGCGGCGTGTTCATCAACCTCGTGGGCAACCTCGAACGTGCCGCCGACCACCTCGTGTACGTGGCGCACGCCTTCGACTGAGCGAGCCGCAATATCTGCCGCGCCGCGGGGCATCCCGCGGCGCGGCGTTCTTTTTCGTGCGAGCGCTTGCATTTGCGGCGGCGGCTGTGGTATACTGTGACTACCGACACAAAGGCAGGGAATGGTTTTGGAAAAACTTGTGTATGTATTGGAAGACGATAAGAGCATCCGCGAACTCGTGACGTGCGCGCTGGAGATGTCGAACATCACGGTCGAGTGTTTCGGCACCGTTGCGGAATTCGATGCCGCCGTGGAAAAGCACCAGCCGATGGTCGCGCTGCTCGACATCATGCTCCCGGACGGCAACGGCCTGGATGTTTTGGCGCGTCTCAAACAAAAATATCCCGCCGTCGGCGTCATCATCCTCTCTGCACTGGGGCAGGAGACGGACAAGGTGCGCGGGCTGAACCTGGGCGCGGACGATTATATTTCCAAGCCTTTCGGCGTGCTCGAACTGACGGCGCGCGTCAATGCGCTTTTGCGCCGCGCTTCGGGCACGGCGTCGCTGGTGCGCGGCGATCTGGCGCTGGACGAGGAGACGATGACGGCGACGTTGCGCGGCGTCAAACTCGAACTCAACAACAAGGAATTCAACCTGCTCAAATATCTCATGCAGAAGGAGGGCAAAGCCCTCACCCGCGAGAACATTCTCAACGTCGTCTGGGGATATGACGAGGGCGAAACGCGCACGGTGGACAACCACGTTGCGCGCCTGCGCAAATTGGGCATCGACTACATTGAAACGGTGTTCGGCGTAGGCTACAAATTTGTGTACCGCGAATAAGCGGCAAGGGAGCATGCGGCTTCATGCGCAAGCGTTTTTTACTTGCTTCGGTGCTCATCACCACCCTCGGCATTTTGTTGTTCACCGTGCTGATGACAAACGTCTTTTACGGCAATACCGAGAACGAAGCGAACCGGCAACTGAAGA
Organism: uncultured Clostridia bacterium; assembly: GCA_944341895.1. Classification (GTDB taxonomy): domain Bacteria; phylum Bacillota; class Clostridia; order Christensenellales; family Borkfalkiaceae; genus Borkfalkia. Next base: position 44,931 of record CALVMB010000004.1, on the reverse strand, counting down.
TCTATTCCAATTTCTTTGACGCGGAACAGCCCTTTGACGAGGCGTCCGCGTCGGCGTTTTCCGAGCGCCTGAACGGCGCGCGCGTCACCTACCTCGACCCGTTGGGCAACATCCTGGCGGACAGTGCGGGGGAAGCGCTCGCGGGGGAAAGCCGGGAAGACCGCCCCGAAGTGATCGCCGCCTTCGCGGAGGGCGAGGGCTATTCCTCGCGCAAGAGCGCTACGCTCGGACAAAGCATGTTTTATTACTGCGTGCGCCTGGACGAGCCCGTGTCCGTCGGCGGCACGCCGACGGAGGGGTGCTATCTGCGCATCGGCATCGCGGCGTCGTCCGAAGCGGGCGTCTTTCTCGAAACGCTGCCCTCGCTCATCTTTTTCCTGCTGCTCGACATCCTGTGTTGCCTCATCTTTGCGTGGATCGCCACCAGCGCGCTGCTGCGCCCGGTGGAGGACCTCACAAAATCGTTCGCCATGGGCGGGGCGCCCGTTCGCAGCAAGTATCCCGAATTGCAGCCGCTCGCCAAGATGATGAACGACATGACCGACGAGATCGGCGAAAAGGTGGCAAGGGTCAAGGAGGACCGCCGCCTCGAAGCGCTCATTCTCGACAGCATGGAACACGGCATCGTCATTTTCCGCACCCCGTACGACGTCATCCTGCTCAACAAGACGGCGTCGCGCCTGCTTGGCTGCGAACCGAACGAGCCGGTGAACTATTTTATCGAGGACAGCGAGATCGCCGCGATCATCGCGGCGGGGGAGGCGGTGTCCGTCACCCGCCGCATCGACGGGCGGGATTACAGCCTGCGCTTTACCTTCCAGGAAAATACGCGCGTGCTCCTGATCACCGACGTGACCGAAGCGATGGCGGCGGCCCGTTCCAAAAACGATTTCATTGCCAACGTCACCCACGAGATGAACACGCCGCTCACCAACATCCGCGGGTTCGCCGAACTCATCGAATCGGGTTCGCTCCCGCCCGAGCGCGTCACGTCCGCCGCGCACACCATCATCAAGCAGAGCGACCGCCTCGCCAACCTCATCCGCAGCATCATCAACTTTTCGGCGATCGATTCGGACGAACTGCCCGATTACGAGGTGGACCTTTCCGAACTTCTGCGCGAAACGCTCGCTTCTTTCGAGCCCAAATTTTCCAAAAAGAACATCGCGCTGACCGCGGAGATCGCGGACGGCGTAAAAGTGCAGTCCCGCCGCGAACGCCTGGTGGAGATCGTCAACAACCTCGTCTCCAACGGCATCCGCTACAACAAGGAGGGCGGCACGCTCACCGTCCGCCTCGAGGGGGGCGATGCGCCGCGCCTCACCGTCGCTGATATGGGCGTGGGGCTGTCCGAAGAGGACAAGACGCGCATTTTCGATCGCTTTTACACGGTGGACAAGTCGCACGGCGGCACGGGCGGCGGCTTCGGGCTGGGTCTCGCCATCGTCAAAAAACTGTGCAAGCGCGCGGGCTGGAAACTTTCGGTGGAGAGCGAACTGGGCAAAGGCACGACCTTTTCCATCGAATTCTGTCCCAAGCAGGCATAATTGCATGCCGTGGGCGGGGAACGCCGTCGGCATTGGCAGAAAGAGATTGCCGTCGGACAGGTTCTGCGCTGCGGGCGCCCGCAGGCCGCCGCACACAGCATGAAAAAACAGACAGGGCGCATCCCTTGCGGGATGCGCCCTGTTTTCGTTTTCAAAAAATTGCCGCAAAAAAATGCCCGTCCGCGGTGCGGACGGGCGGGTGCATTATTTACAGCCGTTCGAGGTACAGCGAAGCGTTGGTCGCCGCGACGGCGCCGTCGCCCACGGCGGTGGAGACCTGCCGCACCGCCTTGGTGCGGCAGTCGCCCGCCACGAACACGCCTTCCGTCTTCGTGCGGCAACTTTCGTCCGCGACGATGTAGCCGTCTTTGTCCAGGTCGACGAGGTTGGAAAACGCCGCGTTGTCGGGGATCTGGCCGATCGCCACGAATACGGCGGGGATGTCCTGGCGGCAGAGGTTGCCGTCCTTGTCCGTGTATTCGATGGCGGTCAGTTTCTCTTCGCCGATGAAATCGGTCACGCTCGTATTCGGGCGCACCTCGATGTTGTCCTTGGAACGCAGCGCTTTCACGAGGCTCGCGTCCCCGAAAAATTTGTCGAACAGGGTGTACATGTACACCTTTTTGCAGTATCCCGACAGGAGCAGGGCATATTGCAGGGCGGTGTTCGCGTCGCCGATGACGGCGACTTCCTGCCCCTTATAAAAGGGCCCGTCGCATACGGCGCAATAATATACGCCCTTGCCCACGAGGTCCTCGCGGTCGTGTTTTGTTTTGAGGTGTTTGTGCTTGACGCCCGCGGCGATGATCACGCTCTTTGCCGTGTAGGCGTTGTATTCCGTCTGCACCGAAAAGAGCCCGTCCGCCTGTTTTTCGATGCGGACCGCCTTTTCGATCTCCACTTCGGCGCCCAGCGCGGTGATCTGCTCGAAGAGGTTGTCCGCGAACTGTTCGCCGCTGATCTCTTTGATGGAAGGGTAGTTTTCCAGCCGCGGCGAGGTGGCGATCTGCCCGCCCAGGCTGTCGCCTTCCAAAACCAATACCGTCTTTCCGTTGCGCAAAGCGTAGAGCGCGGAGGTCATCCCTGCCGCGCCCGCGCCGATCACGATGATGTCGTACATATCAGCCGATGCTCTCGATGTATTTGCGGATCTCGCTCGCGTTGTCGTAGGTGCGGAATCCGTCGCCGTCGGGGACCAGCAGGGAAGGCGCCTTTTTCACGCCGTACTTGCGGGTCATGTCCGCATCCTGCTCGGCGTTGACCACCGTGTATTGCACGCCCGCCTTGTCCAGCATCATCTTGCTGGTCTTGCAGTTGGGGCAGCCGCTGCGCGTGAACAGAACGGGCCCGCACAGCGAGGGCGCCGCGGCGCGCACTTCTTCCTTTGCCTGTTCCTGTTTATGCCCTTTGAGCGTGGAATGTTCGATGTCGTACACCTTGCGGTCCTTGAATTCCTGCGCCTTGCCGTCGTTCCAGTTCTGCACGGGGCGGTAATAGCCCGTGATGCGGCTGTACACTTCCGTCTTGTTGCCGCAGTGCGGGCAGGTGTACTGCTCGCCCGCGAGGTAGCCGTGGTCTTTGCAGATGGAATAGGTGGGCGAAAGGGTATAGTAGGGCAGTTTGTAGTTGTCTGCGATCTTTTTGACCAGCGCCGCCGCCGCTTTCCAGTCAGGCAGTTTTTCGCCGAGGAAGGCGTGGAACACCGTGCCCGAGGTGTACAGCGTCTGCAGTTCATCCTGGATGTCCAGCGCGTCGAAGATGTCCTCGGTATAGCCGACGGGCAGGTGCGAACTGTTGGTGTAGTACGGGGTGCCGTTCTCGTTCGCCGTGATGATGTCGGGGAACGCCGCCTTGTCGTGCTTCGCAAAGCGATAGGTGGTGGATTCGGCGGGCGTCGCTTCGAGGTTGTACAGGTCGCCGTACAGTTCCTGGTAATCGGAGAGGCGTTCGCGCATGTGGTTGAGCACGCGCTTGGTGAATTCCTGCGCTTCGGGGTGCGTCATGTCCTTGCGCACCCATTTGGCGTTGAGCGCGGCCTCGTTCATGCCGACCAGGCCGATGGTGGAGAAGTGGTTGGCAAAGGTGCCGAGGTAGCGCTTGGTGTAGGGATACAGCCCCTCGTCCAACAGTTTGGTGATGACGGTGCGCTTGGTCTTGAGCGAGCGCGCCGCAATGTCCATGAGGCGGTCGAGGCGGCGCATGAAGTCCGCTTCGTCCGTCGCGAGGTAGGCGATGCGCGGCATGTTGATGGTGACCACGCCGATGGAACCCGTCGATTCGCCGCTGCCGAAGAACCCGCCCGACTTTTTGCGCAGTTCGCGCAGGTCGAGGCGCAGGCGGCAGCACATGCTGCGGATGTCGCTCGGTTCCATGTCCGAATTGATATAGTTGGAGAAGTACGGCGTGCCGTATTTGGAGGTCATCTCAAACAGCAGGCGGTTGTTCTCCGTCTCCGACCAGTCGAAGTTCTTGGTGATGGAGTAGGTGGGGATGGGGTACTGGAACCCGCGCCCGTTCGCGTCGCCCTCGATCATGATCTCGATGAACGCCTTGTTCACCATATCCATCTCTTTCTGGCAGTCTTTATACTTGAAGTTCTGCTCCTTGCCGCCCACGATCGCGGGCAGTTCGGCGAGGTCGTTCGGGACCGTCCAGTCCAGCGTGATGTTGGAGAACGGCGCCTGCGTGCCCCAGCGGCTGGGGGTATTCACGCCGTAGATAAAGGACTCGATGCTCTTTTTGACCTGGTCATAGTTGAGGTTGTCCTTTTTCACGAAGGGCGCGAGATAGGTATCGAAGGAGGAGAACGCCTGCGCGCCCGCCCATTCGTTCTGCATGATGCCCAGGAAGTTGACCATCTGGTTGCACAGCGTGGCGAGGTGGCTGGCGGGCGCCGACGTGATCTTGCCGGGGATGCCGCCCAGCCCTTCCTGGATGAGTTGTTTGAGCGACCAGCCCGCGCAGTACCCCGTCAGCATGGACAGGTCGTGCAGGTGGATCTCGGCGTTGCGGTGCGCGTTCGCCACTTCTTCGTCATAGATCTCCGAAAGCCAGTAGTTCGCCGTGATCGCGCCGCTGTTGGAGAGGATGAGCCCGCCCACCGAGTAGGTGACGGTGGAGTTCTCCTTCACGCGCCAGTCCGTCGCCTTGACGTAACTGTTCACCAGTTCCTTATAGTCCAGGATGGTGGACTTCATGTTGCGGATCTTTTCGCGCTGTTTGCGGTAGAGGATGTACGCCTTGGCGACGTCCGCGTACCCCGCCTCGGAAAGCACCGATTCCACGCTGTCCTGGATGTCTTCGACGGCGATCTTGCCCTCTTTGATCTTCGGCTCGAAATCCGCCGTCACTTTGAGCGCCAGAAGATCGATGACGCCGGGATGATACTGCTTCTCCTTCGCTTCGAACGCCTTGGTGATCGCCTTGGAAATTTTGGCGATGTCGAATTCGACGGTCTGCCCGTCACGCTTGATGACCTGATACATGTTTTTCTCTCCTTTCCCCTCGTTTGGTGCAGACCGCGGTTGCCGCCCGGTTCCGTTGCTTGCGAGTAGGGCTTCATTATAGCACTCCCTCTTGCGGTTGTCAATCGGTTTGCGACAAGATATTGTATATATTTTTGCGAGGAATCCACAATATATTGTGCATAAGTCTGTGCATAACTTGTGGACAGACTATCTGTTGCCCCGCGCGGAGGGAAGTTCCGGCACGCAAAAACCCGCCCCGCCGCGTGCGGCGGCAGGGCGGGCGGAGGGCAAAACCGTATCAAAAAGTGCGGGCGGAAGGGCACGCGCTCTGCGCGCCGTCAGGGTGCGCCGCGCCGCGCGCGGCGCGGCGGTAAGCGCCCGCGGTCATGCCGAAGCGCTTTTTGTATTCGGCGCAGAAATGCTCGGGGCAGGAATAGCCCACCTCCTCGGCGATGCGCGCCACGGACAGTTTCCCCGCGGCGAGCATCACGTTCGCCGCGCGCATGCGCGCGTCCGTCTTTTTCTGCGAAAAGGTCATGCCGTAGCGTTCGCGCAGCACACGCTGCAACTGGCGCGGGCTCAGCCCCGTTTCGTCCGCGAGCGCGGACAGCGTCACCGTGCGGTAGCGGTAGAGGAAAGCCTCTTCGATGTGCAGGAATCGCTCGCCCTCGCCGCCCGTGCGCTGGGGCTCCCGCCGCGCGGCGGCAAAGCCGCTGTGCAACGCGGAAGAGCCCTGCGGCGAAGAAAAGGTCCCAGACGCGGAAGAGCCCTGCGGCGGGGCGCATACATCGCAATAAATAAAGACGGCGCCCGCGGCTGATGCCGCGGGCGCCCGTCTTGCCGCCGTCCGTTCGGGCGGCGGTATTTTGTCTGCCTGCGCCGAAGGCGGCGCTCAGTTTTCCCCGCGCAGAAGGGTGTTCGGGATGTAGGGCAAAAGCAGTTTTTTGAAGGCGCGCATTTCGGCGTCCGAGCAGGGGGTCAGCCCGCGGCGGAGCACGCTTTCGCCGTCGCGGAAGGTCTGCAAAAAGTACCGCTTCGCGCCGCGCAGCCATTCCCCGATGCGCAGAAAATCTTCGGCGCGGTGCAGTTCCTTCACCACCGTGGTGCGGAACTCGTAATCGATGCTCCCTTCCAGCAGAAATGCGGCGCTCTCGCGGACGGCGGAAAGGTCGACTTCCGTGCCCGCCGTCTTTGCGTACCGTTCGGGGCTGTTTTTGATGTCCATCGCCACGCAGTCCAAGAGCCCCTCGGCTGTGAGCGCTTGCAACGTCTGCGGGAAGGCGCCGTTGGTATCCAGTTTCACGGCATATCCCAGCGTGCGGATGCGCCGCAGAAAGGGCGCGATGTCCGCATGCACCAGCGGTTCGCCGCCCGAAACGCATACCCCGTCCAGGATGCCCCGCCGCTTTTCGAGAAAGGAGAAAAAGGCGTCCTCGCTCATCTCGTCTTCGCCCGCGCCCAGCAGTTCGCTGTTCTGGCAGAACGGACAGCGAAAGTTGCACCCTCGCAAAAACACCGTGCAAGCCACTTTGCCGGGGAAATCCAAAAGCGTCGTCTTTTGCAGCCCTGCGATCGTCATGAAAACACCTCCGCGTCTGTGTCGGATCCATTATAACACGGCGGCGCGAAAAAACCGCCGAAACGCACACACATTTTGAAAAAATTTTTCCGCATTGCCGCGCGGGCGGCCGATTTACCGAAATTTTACGCATTCAAAGTCAAAATATGTTTGTGATTTTTCCGCAAACGATTGTATAATAAAGGTATCAGCAAGCGTGGCCGCGCCTTGTCGGCCTGAGGAGTGCATATGCGGAAAGCGAGAGTATTTTTGGCGGCAGCGGCGGTGCTGTTCGCGCTGATCCTGCCGTTTGCGGGGTGCAGTCTGTTTGCGGAGAGCGGCGGGCAGGAAACGGTGTACGTCACCTCCGTCCGGCAGTCCGGCGAGGGAGAGGAGGGAACGGAGTTCACCGTCTGTTATTCGGACGGCACCACCTCCACGTTCACCGTGCAAAACGGCAAAGACGGCGCGGACGGACAGGACGGACAGAACGGGCAAGACGGAGAGGACGGGCAGGACGTCACGGCGGCATCGCTGTACGAGGAATACCTCGCGCAGGGCGGAACGCTCTCCTATTTTGAATTTTTGCGGCAGTATCTCACCTTCCCGCAGGACAACGGCGCGGCGATCGCGCAGGCAGTGCGTTCGGCGGTCTCGGTGCGCTGTGAATATACCGTGACCTCCGTGACGGGCTGGCAGACGGTCAAGGACATCGCCGTCTCGCAGGGGGCGGGGGTGATCTACCGCACGGACGGGGAATACGCCTACATCGTCACAAATTACCACGTCGTATACAACAGCGACGCGAACGAGGACAACGGCTCGAACTTCGCGCGCAAGATCGTGTGCTATCTTTACGGAAGCGAAAACGGCTTTTTCCGCACGGGCGAGACGGATGCGGACGGGTATTCCGTCGTCGATTACGGAGCGCAGGCGATCGGGTGCGAGTATATCGGCGGTTCGGTCACGGCGGACATCGCGCTCCTGCGCGCGCCGCTGGAAGAGATGCGCGCCGTCGGCGGCGGCTTTGCCGCCGTACAGGTGGCGGACGGCTATACGGTGGGCGAGACGGCGATCGCCGTCGGCAACGCCGAAGGACAGGGGCTGAGCGTCACGCAGGGCATCGTCAGCGTGGACGGCGAATACATTTCCCTGAGCGACATCGACGGTACGGCGCGCCGCTATCGCAGCATCCGCGTGGACGCGGCGGTCTATCACGGCAATTCGGGCGGCGGCCTGTTCAACGCCGCGGGACAGCTCATCGGTATCGTCAACGCGGGCGACGAAGAGGACGAGAGCATCAACTACGCCATTCCGCAGGAGATCGTCTGCGGCGTCGCCGACAACATTCTGTATTATCATGCGGCGAACGGAGGCACCACGCGGTGCGCGTACAAGATCGCGCTGGGCGTCACGGTGCTGGGGCAGAACAGCCGCTACGTCTTTGATGAAGCGAGCGGGAGCGGGCACATCGAGGACGATACGTGGTTGCAGACGGTCTCCGAAGGTTCGATCGCCGCCGCGCTCGGTTTGCAGGCGGGGGACGTGCTCACGGCAATGACGATCGGCGGCGAAACCTCGGCGCTTCTGCGTTCGTACGACATCGGCGACCTGCTCTGGACGGTGCGCGCGGGCGACGCGATCTCCTTCGCCTATACGCGCGGCGGGCAACGATCGCAGACGAGCACCTATACCGTGCAAACATCCGATCTTTCCGCCGCTGCATAGCGCGGCGTGCGCAAAAAACATCGATCGGTAGCGCGGCAAAGATAAAAAACGGACGGACGGCATATGCCGTCCGTCTTTCGTTCGTCCGCCGCAAGGCGGTTTTTTACAGGATACCGATGGCGAGGATGACCTGCGCGAACACGATCGCGACCACCGACACCAATTTGATGAGGATGTTGATGGAAGGCCCCGACGTATCCTTGAAGGGATCGCCCACCGTATCGCCGATGACGGCGGCCTTGTGCGCCTCGCTTCCCTTGCCGCCGAAATGTCCGTCTTCGACGTATTTTTTGGCGTTGTCCCAGGCGCCGCCGCTGTTGCTCATGAACACGGCGAGCAGGAATCCCGTTACCGTCGAGCCGAGCAAGAGCCCCGCGACCCCGTTCACGCCGAGGAACAGCCCCGCCAGGATAGGGGCGACGACGGCGATGACGGCGGGCAGGATCATCTGCTTTTGCGCCGAGCGGGTGCAGATATTCACGCACCGCGCATAGTCCGGTTCGCTCGTCCCCGCGAGGATGCCTTTGTTCTGCGCGAACTGCCGCCGCACTTCCAGCACCACGCTCTGCGCACTCTTGCCCACGGCGGACATGGTCAGCGCCGAGAACAGGAAGGGGAGCACCGCGCCCACGAACACGCCCACGAGTACGGCGGGGTTATCCACCGCGAGGTTGAACACGAAATCGGCGTCCAGGATCTTGATCTGTGCGATGAAGGAGGAGAGCAGTGCCAGCGCGGTCAGCATCGCCGAGCCGATGGCAAAGCCTTTGCCCGTCGCGGCGGTGGTGTTGCCCAGCGAATCCAGGGCGTCCGTGCGTTTGCGCACTTCCTCGTCCATGCCCGACATCTGCGCGATGCCGCCCGCGTTGTCCGCGACGGGCCCGTATGCGTCGGTGGAGAGGGTGATGCCCAGCGTGGACAGCATGCCGACGGCGGCGATGCCGATGCCGAACATGCCCATTTCGGGATTGCTGTATCCGCCCATGATGAAATACGAACCGAGCACCGCCGCCGCGATGAGCAGGACGGGTACCACGGTGGAGAGCATGCCCAGCGCCGTGCCGTTGATGATGACGGGCCCCGCGCCGCTCTCCGAAGAGGCGGAAAGTTTCTGCGTCGGGCGATAGGATGCGCTCGTGAACAGTTCGGTGCAGAACCCGATCAGCACGCCCGCGGCGAGCCCGAACAGGACGGGCGCGATCAGTTCCATGGTGTCGGGCAGCACCAGCCAGATGAACAGCGCGCTCGCGGCGGCGGTCGCCGCGGCGGCGAACCACGTGCCGGTGCGCAGCGCTTTGAGCAGTCCTTTCTGGTCGACGTTCTCCTTGGTGCGCACGAAGAAGGTGCCGATGATGGAGAACAGCACGCCGATGGCGGCGATGCCCAGCGGCAGGAGCGCGCCCTTGAAGTCCAGCCCCGCGGCGACGCCCAGCGCCATCGCGGAGAGGATGGAACCGACGTAGGATTCGTACAGGTCGGCGCCCATGCCCGCCACGTCGCCCACGTTGTCGCCCACGTTGTCGGCGATCACGGCGGGGTTGCGGTGGTCGTCTTCGGGGATGCCCGCTTCCACTTTGCCCACGAGGTCGGCGCCCACGTCCGCGGCTTTGGTGAAGATGCCTCCGCCCACGCGCGCGAACAGCGCCATGCTCGAAGCGCCCATGCCGAACGTGATCATGTTGGTGGCGATGAAGGAGGCTTCGCTCAGGTCGGTGGAAACCACCCCGTAAAACCCTTTGAGCACGAAATACCAAATGGAGAGGTCGCACAGCCCGAGCCCGACGACGACCAGCCCCATCACGCTTCCCGCCGAAAAGGCGACGCGCAGCCCCTTGTTCAGGCTGTTCTTGCAGGCGGTGGCGGTGCGTGCGTTCGCTGCGGTGGCGATCTTCATGCCGAAAAACCCGGAAAGTCCCGAAAACACGCCGCCCGTGAGGAAGGCGAAGGGCATGAACGGTCCGACCACGCCGACCAGCGCGAGCACGCCGAGCACGACGAACATGCACCCGAAAAAGACGGAAACGACGAGATACTGCCGTTTGAGGAAAGCATTGGCGCCTTTGTGGATGATCGCGGCGATGCCGCGCGTCTCTTCCGCTTCGGGCGATTTGAGCACCTTGCGCGCAAAAAACAGTGCAAAGCAGAGCGCCAGCACCGCCGCGCAGGGCGCGATCAGGATCGCGAGTTCCATAGATGCCTCCGATATATGCGCGCGTTGCCGCGCGCGCCGTTTTCTTCATAATACCACGAAAAAATGCCGCGGTCAATATTTGTTCAAAAATTTTGCTCCGCGGACGGCGTGCTTTTTTTCGCGCGTTTTTCTTGTAAATCGCGCCCGTTCGTGATATACTATGCCACAAACAAACGAAACGGACCCTAAAAACCATGCAATTTCGGAAATTGAGACGGGAAGACCTGCCGCGGCTGCTGCCGTACTTCCGCCGCGGCGACATGCGCATCAGCGCCTATTCGGCGGGCGCGCAGTTTATCTGGCACGCCTTCATCGGCACACGCTTTGCCGAAGAGGCGGGCTGCCTTTGCCTGTGCGAATGCTTCCGCGGCGATTGTTACTTTTATTATCCGCTCGCGGGCGAGAACGGCGACGCGGAGGCGGCGCTCGCCGCCATCGAAAAGCACTGCCGCGACGAGGAAGTCATGCTCCGCTTTTCCAATATCCCGCGCGGACGGTTTCCCGAACTCGCCCTGCGCTACGGCGCCGACCTGCGCGTGACCGATCCGCGCCGCTGGCGCGATTACCTGTACGAACACGAAAATTTCCGTTCCTATCCGGGCGGCGCCTTTGCGGGCCAGCGCAACCACGTCAACAGATTCCGCAAGGAACATCCCGACGCGGCGTTTTCCCCGCTCGCGCCCGCCGACCTGCCCGAAGCGCGCGCGTTTTTGCACGCTTTCGATGCCGAACGCGCCAACCGCGGCGTCAAATTTGCGGACGAGGAGATGCGCGGCGCGATCTCGCTGGTCAGCCATGCGGAGGAACTGGGCATGGATTGCGGCATCCTGCGCGCGGGCGGCAGGGTGATCGGGCTGTCCGTCGGGGAGCGTTGCGGCGATACCCTCGTCATCCACGTCGAAAAGGCGCTGCGCGGCTTCGCGGGGGCATATCCCGCGCTGGCGCAGGCGTTCGCGCGCGAATTTGCGGGCGACGCGAAATACATCAACCGCGAGGACGACAGCGGCGAACTCGGCATGCGCAAGTCCAAATTGCAGTACCGCCCCGCCGCGCTCGCCAACAAGTACAACCTCGCCGTCCAGCGCGCGCTGGACAGGCTGCACCGCCCGCCCGAGATCCGTTCGGAGCGGCTCGTGCTTCGCGCGGTGGGGGACGAGGACGCCGCCGCGTACGCGCGGCTGGCGGGGGATACGGCGCTCAACGCCGACTGGGGATACGACTGGCGGGAAGCGTGGAAAGAGCCGACGGCGCCGCCCGCCGAGTGGTTCCTGCAATGCGCGCGCGACGATTTCGACCGCCGCGCCGAACTGCCCCTGGGCGTATATGCGGGGGATACGCTGGTCGGCGAGGTGGTCCTGCACCGCTTCGGTTCGCGCGCGGAGGCGGAGATCGGCGTCCGCATCCTGCCCGAACAGCAGAAAAAAGGCTATGCGCGCGAGGCGTTGATCCGCCTGACGGAATACGCCTTTTCCGAACTGGACATCGAGCGCATGGAAGCCAAGTGTTTCCGCCGCAATATCGCCTCCGCCAAGGCGCTTTCCGCCGCGGGCATGCGGCCCGACGGCGAGGACGAGCAGTACTTTTATTTTTATAAGACGGCCGCCATGTGACGCAAACTTGCCGCATGCGGCGCAAGACGGCCGCCATATGCCGCAAACTTGCCGCCATGTGACGCGCCGCCGCGGGACGAACGTCCCGCGGCGATCAGGAAGAATCGGATCATCCCCCTCGCGCGGTGCGCGCGGGGGAAATTTTTTTGTGCGGAAGGTATACGATTCTGTCACAGCGGCAATACTTGCCCCGCAACACAAAGTGAGGTCTGAAAGCGATGAAAAAGTTCTGCATAGTATTCGCCGCGTTGCTTATACTACTCCTGACAGCGGCGACGGCGACGGGATGGAACGACGGCGGCGCCCAAACACAGTATCTGCGCATGCACGTGCGCGCCAACTCCGATTCCGCGGCGGACCAGGCGGTCAAATACGAGGTCAAGGACGCCGTCGTGGACGCGCTCATGCCCGTTGCGGCGTCGTGCGGGAGCAAGGAAGAGGCGATCGCGGCGGTCGAGGCGGCGCTGCCGCGCATCGAAGCGGTCGCCGACGCGGTGCTCGCGGAACGGGGCTTTGCGTATACGGCGCACGCCGAAGTGCGGCGGGAGGAATTCCCCGCCCGCGTCTACGAATCGGTCACCCTCGAAGCGGGGGTGTACGACGCGCTCATCGTCGAACTGGGCGAGGGCGCGGGCGCAAACTGGTGGTGCGTGGTGTATCCGCCCCTGTGTTTTTCGGGCGCGGCGACGGGCGGCAATATCCGCTATCGTTCGCGGCTGCTGGAAATCATTCAGAACTTTTTCGCGGGCTGACGGGCGACCCTCCGCTTGCGGAACGGTGATCTTTGAAAGCAAGAGGAGGAACCATGAACAAGATCATTCGGGTGAGCGTTCTCACGCTCTCTCTCGTCGCCGTTCTGGCGGCGGCGGTGCTCTTCACCGTGCAGACGGTCTCGCGCGGCGCTGCTTCTTCGGCTTGTGCCGAACAGTGCGCCGAAGCGGCGGTGCTGCGGCAGGGCAGCAGCGGCGCGGACGTCAGAACGGTGCAGACAAAACTCAAACGCTGGGGCTATTATTCGGGCAGCGTGGACGGCATTTACGGCAGCAAGACCCGCCAAGCGGTGGAATATTTCCAGCGCAAGAACGGGCTGACCGCGGACGGGATCGTCGGCAAGGCGACCTTTGAAGCGCTGGGTATGATGTCGCAGGCGCAGCAGGCGGGCGGAAGTTCGGTCGGCTCGACCAATTCGGACACCTATCTGCTGGCGCGGTGCATTTATGCGGAGGCGCGCGGCGAAAGTTACACGGGGCAGGTCGCGGTCGGCGCGGTGGTGCTCAACCGCGTGCGCAGTCCCGAATTTCCCAACACCATAGCGGGCGTCATCTATCAGAAGCACGCCTTCACCGCCGTCACCGACGGGCAGATCAATCTGACGCCCGACCAGACGGCGATCAACGCCGCCAAGGACGCGCTGGCGGGCTGGGATCCCACGGGCGGCTGCCTGTATTACTACAATCCCGCCAAGGCGACCAGCGAATGGATCTTTTCGCGCGAGACGGTCGTGACCATCGGCAAACACGTGTTTGCGATCTGAGGAGGGGAACATGGATAAAAGAGAATTGTCGGCAGGCGCCGAAAAAGTGGAAATTCTCTCTTCCCGCACGGGCGGGGAGGAACGGCGGGAGGCGGAACGCGAACAACAGCGCGCCGCCGCCCGCATCGAGGCGGCAAAGGAAAAGCGGGAACAGGCAATGAAGCGTGCGGAGCATGCGGCGGAAAAGAAGCATGCGCGCAGGGAACGTGCCGCCGCGCAGGAAGAGGCGCGCCAGCACCGCCGCGCGGCGCGCGCCGAGCGGCGGGTGCAGAAGCGCGAGCAGGAACAAAAGCGCGCGCCCGGGTTCGGGGGCTGGCTGGCGGCGGTCATCGCGCTGTCGCTGGCGGTGCTCGCCCTCGGCGCCATCGTCACCGTCGGGTTCTTCGACCTGAACGAGGCGCGGGGCGCGATCACGCATTCCTACCGTGCGGGCGTGTACGAATTGTCCGAACACGTCGAAAACATGAGCGCCGACCTCGCCAAAGTGCGGGTGGCGGACGCGGGTGCGGAAATGCAGAAACTGCTCACCGACCTGCTCGTGGAGAGCGAACTCGCCGAGGCGGACCTGGAATCTTTCCCCGCGGGCGAACAGGGCGCGCAGTCGCTGACCGCGTTTTTCAACCGCGTGTCCGCGTTTGCAGGCAGTGCGCTCCGCCGCGCCGCGGCGGGCGAACCGCTCACCGCGCGCGATCGCGCCGCGCTCGAACACATGTATGAAGTCACCGAGCGCGTCCGCGCCAGCATGCCCGCGCTCGTCGAGAGCACGGACGTCTCTCTGCGCGACCTGCTCGCGCCCGAAGGGGACTTCGCCGCGAGCCTGCGCGCGCTGGACGAGGCGGCGGCGGAAGAGCCGCACGCCCGTCCCGAACGGCACACCATGCTCGCGGGCATGGACGAGATCGGGGAGGAACAGGCGCTCGAACGGGCACAGGCGTATTTTGAGGAATACCGTCCCGCTGACCTGCGCGTGACGGGCAAGACCGAGCGCGGCGAGCGCGCGTGCTACGACGTGCAGTTCCGCGACGGCGAAGGCAACGAATACTTTGCGCAGATCACCGTGCGCGGCGGCATGCTCGCCCTGCTGGAAAGTTACCGCGCCTGCGGCGGGGAAAACTTCGATGCGCCCCGCGCCGCCGAGATCGCGGGCTCCTTCCTCGAAAAGTGCGGCTATTCGGGCATGACGCCCGTCTGGGCGAGTGAAGCGGGCGGCGAGTGCTGCGTGCAGTTCTGCTTCGAACAGAACGGCGTGCTCATGTACCCGGATATGATCCGCGTCAAGGTCTGCCTGGAACGCGGCATCGTCACGGGCATGGAGGCGAACGGCTTCCTGCGTTCGCACCGCGAACGCACCGTCGGGCAGGCGCAAGTCGCCGAGGAGACGGTGCGGGAAAACGCGGCGGCGCGCATGGACGAACTCGAAGAGGTGCGCCTTGCCGTCATCCCCGCAAACGGGCGCGAGCGCCTCGTGTACGAGGTGCGCGGCATGTACGGCGGGCGGCAGTATTTTGCCTACGTCGACGCCGAGACGGGCGAGACGTGCGAGATCCGCGTCGTCGTGCCCACCGACCGCGGCGACGACCTGCGCTGACGCGGCCGAAAAAATACCGTGATCCCTGCCGCCCGCGCGGCGGCGGGGGAGGAACGGACAAAGAGACCTGCAAAACGCAGGTCTCTTTGTATGTCCGAAGGTGGTAAATTTTGCCTGACCGTTGACAAAACGCCCGCCGCGGGGTATAATAGGAAAAGAATCCACAGCGAAAGGCGGCGCGCGCCGCGGTGTGCCGCGCCGGGGAGATCGTATGCAGAAAGTCGGACTCAGGCTCAAAGGCATCCGCGCGGACGAACTGCTCTTCCGCGTCAACGGGGTCCCGCCCAAAGCGGACGGGAAACTGGAACTCAAGCCCGCATTTTCGCGCAAAGTCCGCCGCGCGGCAGGGGAGGAGAACATCTTTTTGCTCACCCTGTCCGTGCGCATCGAGAGCACGCCCGAAGAGCCCAAGCCCTTCGATCTCGTCGCCTCGCTCACGGGCGTGTTCGGCACGGACGCGGCGGGGGAGGAAGGGGTTCGCGCCGCCGTCGTCGAGGCGACGCAGGTCGTGTTCCCGTATCTGCGCGCCGCGGTCACGGGTCTGACGAGCGCGGCGATGGCGGCGCCCATCGTGCTGCCCGTCATTGCGGGTCCGCTCTTTCCCGAAGATCGGGAAAAAGACGACGGCTTGTTCAGTTGAGCCGCCGCCTTTCCAATACAGCCGCATCGCGGCAACAGGAGATACAACCATGAACAGAGAAGAGATCAAGGAGTTACTGCCGCACCGCGAGCCCATGCTTTTGCTGGACGAGGTGGAAGTGAACGAGGAGACGGGCGAAGCCGTCGGCAAATACTACGTTCGCGGCGACGAATTCTTTTTGCAGGGGCATTTCCCCGGCAACCCCATCGTGCCCGGCGTCATCCACTGCGAGATGATCGCGCAGACGGCGGTCGCGCTGCTGCCCGACTGCAAGGGCAAAACGCCGCTGTACACGGGGCTTGACAACGTCAAATTCAAAAACCCGCTCCTGCCAGGAGACACGGCGGTCATGACGGTGCAGATCACCGCGCGGCGCGGCATATTCTGCTTTGCCAAGGGCAAACTCGAGGCGAACGGCAAACTGTGCACGCGCGCCGAATTCGCGTTCGCACTCTTGCCCAAACAGCAGTGACGTGCGGCGAATGCCGTGCGGCGGTCGGCTTTTTTGGCGGTTTTTTCAAAGAAGGCTTGACTTGCCCCCGTAAAAACAATATAATGAAAACAAGGCTGTAACGGCCGAATGCGGCGGTATTGCGCCGCACGGAGTTGTCCATGAGTTTTACCATTGTCGGCACCGGCAGCGCGCTGCCCGCCAAAATCGTTTCCAATGATGACCTCGCGCAGTTTCTCGATACGTCCGACGAGTGGATTTTTACCCGCACGGGGATCCGCCGCCGCCGCGTTCTGACCGACGAGCGTCTGGACGATCTGGCGATCCGTTCGGCAAAGGCGGCGCTCGGAGACGCTTCCCTGACGGGGGCGGACGTCGACCTCATCCTGTGTGCGACCATGCGCGGGGATACCTATACTCCCTCGCTGGCGTGTACGGTGGCGGAAGCGATCGGTTCGCGGGCGCCCGCGTTCGATCTGAACGCCGCCTGCGTCGGGGTGCTGTACTGCATGGAGGTCGCCGATTCGTTCATTGCCGCGGGCAAGGCGGAAACCGTCCTCATCGTCTCGGCGGAGGCGATGAGCAAACTGCTGGATTGGACGGACCGCGCCAGTTGCGTCCTGTTCGGCGACGGTTCGGGTGCCATGGTCGTGCGCAAGGGGGAAGGCAGGCTGGCGGGGGTGCTCTCCACCGATCCGGACAGCCACGTCATCCGCATGCCCAACTACGAGGGCATGAACAGCCCGTACAACAAGATCGGACAGGAAAGACTGGCCATGCACATGGACGGAGGCGAGGTATACAAGTTCGCCGTCAACGCGATGGGCCGCAACATCGAGGAGGTGTGTCGCCGCGCCGGCATCACGCCCGCGGACGTGGACTGGTACCTCCCGCACCAGGCGAACGTGCGCATCATCGACGCCAGCCTGAAAAAATTCCGCATCGACAAGAGCAAGGTGCTGCTCAACATTTCCGAATACGGAAACATGAGCGCGACGTCGATCATGGTCCTGCTGGACGAATACGCGAAGAAGGGGACCTTCCGCAAGGGGGATAAACTTCTCTTCGTCGCGTTCGGCGCAGGGCTGACGAGCGGCGCCGTCCTGCTCACCTGGAACCGCGATTGAAAAATATTTCAATAAATCAACAAAGAAAAAAGGAGATCAATGAACATGACTACGTTGGAAAAATTGAAGGAAATCCTGAGCGACTGCAAGGGCGAGGACATCGACATCACCCCCGAGACCACCTTCGACGAACTGGATTTCGATTCGCTGGACAAAGTGGACATCGTCATGCAGATCGAAGAGGCGTACGACATCAGCCTGGGCGAAAACCTGCAACTTTCCACCGTCGGCGAACTGATTGCCAAGATCGACGAGGCCGTCGCAAACAAGTAAGCGGCAGAGCAACATGCAGACAAAACTGACAAAATTACTGGGGATCCGACACCCCATCATCCAGGGAGGCATGGCGTGGATCGCCGATGCCTCTTTGGCAAGCGCCGTCTCGAATGCGGGCGGGCTGGGCATTATTTCCGCGATGAACGCCGGTGCCGACTGGGTTCGCGAGGAGATCCGCAAATGCCGCACCATGACGGACAAGCCCTTCGGCGTGAACATCATGCTGATGAGCCCGCATGTCGAGGAAGTCGCAAAGGTGGTCGCCGAGGAAAAAGTTGCGGTGGTCACCACGGGCGCGGGCAATCCTTCGCGCTTCGTCAAGGCGTGGAAAGAGGCGGGCATCATCATCATTCCCGTCGTCGCATCCACCGCGCTCGCCAAAATGGTCGAGCGTGCGGGCGTGGACGCCGTCATCGCCGAGGGCGGTGAAAGCGGCGGGCACGTCGGCGATCTCACGACCATGGCGCTCGTTCCGCAGGTCGTGGACGCGGTGCACATCCCTGTCGTCGCGGCGGGCGGCATCGGCGACGGCCGCAGCGTGGTCGCGGCGTTCGCGCTGGGCGCCTGCGGCGTGCAGATGGGCACCCGTTTCCTCGTCGCCAAAGAATGCACCGTCAGCCCCGCGTATAAGCAGAAAGTGCTCGCCGCCAAGGATATTTCCACCATGGTCACGGGCAGGCGCCTGGGGCATCCCGTGCGCGCCATCAAGACGTCGTACACCAACCAGTACGCCAAACTGGAGGCGGATTCCAACTATCCCGACGAAAAACTCGAAGAGTTCGGCGTCGGTTCGCTGCGCAAAGCCGCCAAAGACGGCAACGTGGACGAGGGCTGTTTCCTCGCCGGCCAGATCGCGGGCATGGTCAACAAAGAACAGACCGCCGCGGAGATGATCGAAGAGATCATGGCGCAGACCGAAAAACTCATGGAGGGCGTCAAATGGGAGGTGTAGCCTTTTTGTTCGCCGGGCAGGGGGCGCAGGTCCCCGGCATGGCGGCGGACGTACAGGACGCACCCAAGGTGCGCCGCCTGTTCGACCTCGCCGAGAGCATCCGCCCCGGCGTGGTGGACAAGATGCTGCGCGGCACGCAGGAAGAACTCAACCGCACCCTGCTCACCCAGCCGACCATGTTCCTCGCCGACCTCGCCTACGCCTATGTGCGCGAGGAGGAGAGGGGCGCGCCCGACTGCGTGTGCGGGTTCTCGGTGGGCGAAGTGCCCGCGCTCTGTTTTGCGGGCGTATTGTCCGAAGCGGACGCCTTCCGCACCATCTGCAAGCGCGCCGAACTGATGGAGGCGTACACCGAGCGGGTGCGCGGCTGCATGATCGCGGTGGTGGGGCTTTCCCCCGACGCGGTGGAAAGCCTGTGCGACGGCGAAAACACCCATCCCGCCAACTATAACGGCAGCAAGCAGACGGTCGTCGCCTGTTCGCTCGCCGCGGAAGAAGCGTTCTGCGCCAAGGTCAAGGCGGCGGGCGGCAGGGCGATGAAACTGCGCGTTTCGGGCATGTTCCATTGCCCCGAATTGCAGCCGGAAGCGGAGGAATTCGAAAAATTCCTGCGCGGTCTGACCATGAACGCGCCCCGCATGGACGTCTACGCCAACCTCACGGCGCAGCCGTACGCGGGCGACTTTGCGTATACCCTCGCGCGGCAGATGTGTTCGCCCGTCCGCTTCACGGCGACGGTCGCGGCGATGAAGGCGCGCGGCGTGGAGGAATTTATCGAAGTGGGTCCCGGCAAAGTGCTGACGGGGCTGATCCAGCGCGGCTGAGTGCCCGCAAGAGAGGGATTTCCTATGGAAAACAGAGTGGCGCTCGTCACGGGCGCGGGCAGGGGCATCGGCGCGAAGATCGCGCTCACCCTCGCCAAAGAACATACCGACATCGCCGTCGTCGATTACAGCGACGAGGCGGCGGCAAAGGAGACGATGGAAGCGCTCGCCGCGGCGGGCGTGACCGCGCGCTATTATCAGTGCGACGTATCCGATTTCGCCGCGACCAAGGCGGTCGTCGATCAGATCGTCAAGGATTTCGGCAAGATCGACATCCTCGTGAACAACGCGGGCATCACCGCGGACAAACTGCTCCTGCGCATGGAAGAGGCGGACTGGGACCGCGTCCTGTCCATCAACCTCAAGGGCTGTTTCAACATGATCAAGCACGTCACGCCGTACATGATGCGCAAGCGCTACGGCAGGATCGTGTCCATTTCCTCGGTGGTGGGGCTGATGGGCAACGCGGGACAGGCGAACTATGCCGCGTCCAAGGCGGGCATCGTCGGGCTGACCAAGTCCGTCGCCAAGGAATTCGGGCCGCGCAACATCACCGCCAATGCGGTGGCGCCCGGGTTCATCAAGACGGCGATGACGGACGCACTGACCGAAGAACAGAAACAGGCGATGTACAAACTCATCCCGCTCGGCTGTTTGGGCGAGACGGAAGACATCGCAAACGCCGTCAAGTTCCTCGTTTCGGAGGACGCGCGCTACATCACGGGCGTTGTTCTGAAAGTGGACGGCGGGATGTATATCTGAGGAGAGCATGCAAAGCGGGGGGGGGCGGCACGGCCGCGCCCTGCCGCCCGCATCCCGCGCTGCCGCGGGGCGGGCAGGGCATGCCGGAACGGTTCCGCGCATGCCGCCGAAATACGAAAAAGACCCGCGCGCGGTGCGCGCGGATGAGTTTTTGCAGAGGTATCTGATCTATGGAAAGAAGAGTTGTCGTCACCGGACTGGGCGCGGTCTCGCCCCTCGGCAATGACGTAAAAACGACGTGGGAAAACATGAAGAACGGCGTCTGCGGCATCGACGTGGTGACCAAATTCGACATTTCCGAATATAAGGCGAAATTCGCGGGCGAAGTGCGCGGGTTCGACCCCACGCTGTACATTCCCCGCGGCGACGTGCGCAAGACCGACCTGTACACCCAGTACGCGGTCGCGGCGGCGACGCAGGCATATGAGGACAGCGGCGTCTCCGACCCCGACCCCGAGCGCTTCGGCGTGTACATCGGTTCGGGCATCGGCGGCGTGCATACGCTCATCACCGAACATGCCAAACTCATCGAAAAGGGACCGGCGCGCATTTCGCCCTTCTTTGTCCCCATGATGATCTCGAACATCGCATCGGGCACCGTCGCCATCAAATACCGCGCGCAGGGCCCGAACATCGGCATCGTCACCGCATGCGCCACCTCGACCAACAGCATCGGCGAGGCGTACCGCGTCATCAAACACGGCTATGCCGACCTCATGCTCGCCGGCGGCAGCGAAGCCGCCATCCTGCCCCTGTGCTTTGCAGGGTTCATCAGTTGCCAGGCACTGTCCATGGCAGAGGAGAAAGAGCGTGCGTCTATCCCGTTCGACAAGGAGCGCGCGGGCTTCGTCATGGGCGAAGGCGGCGCGGTGCTCATGCTCGAAGATTACGAGCGCGCCAAAGCGCGCGGCGCCAGGATCTATGCCGAACTGGTCGGCTACGGCTGCACCAACGACGCCCATCATATGACCGCGCCCGATCCCGAAGCGGTCGCGTCTTCGCGCGCCATCGCGCTGGCGGCAAAAGAGGGCGGCATCGCCGCGGGGCGCAACGTCTACGTCAACGCGCACGGCACGGGCACGCCGCTCAACGACCGCACCGAGACGCGCGCACTCAAAAACGTGTTCGGGCAGGACGCGTACAAACTGCGCGTCTCTTCCACAAAATCCATGACCGGGCATATGCTCGGCGCGGCGGGCGGCATCGAGGCGATGGCTTCCGTGCTTGCGCTGCACGACGGCGTCATTCCGCCCACGATCAACTATCGCGTCAAGGACGAGGAATGCGACCTCGACATCACGCCCAACACGGCAGTGGAAGCGAACATCGAGTATGCCCTTTCCACGTCGCTGGGCTTCGGCGGCCACAACGGCTGTCTCGCATTCAAAAAAATCTGAGCACACCCAAGCGTTTATGCCTGTCTTTCTGTGTAAACGCTTTTTTCTATATGTACGGAAAGGAGGTACAAAATGGACAAAAAACAGGTACGCGAGTACATCAAACTGTTTCAGGAAAGCGGACTTTCCAAAATGGAGATCGCCGAGACCTGCGGCGAGGAAACTTTTTCGCTGAAATTGGAAAACGGCGGCGCCGCCGCGCCCGTCGCGGCGCCCGTGCAATACGTGCAGACGCTGCCCGCGGCAATGCCCGCCGCGCAGCAGGACGCCGAGCCCGCCGCGGAAGGGGCAGACGTCAAGGATTATAACCGCTACCGCGACGTCAAGTCGCCGATGGTGGGCATTTTCTATGCTTCGCCCTCGCCCGACGCCGAGCCCTTCGTCAAAGTCGGGTCCAAGGTCAAAAAAGGGGATACCCTCTGCATCATCGAGGCGATGAAACTGATGAACGACGTCATGGCGGAAGAGGACGGCGAGATCGTCGAGATCTGCGCCGAAAACGGATCGCTCGTCGAGTTCGGGCAGATCCTGTTCAAACTCTTCTGAGTCAGGTTACGAGGATAAAATCGAGAGATGTTCAGTAAGATATTGATAGCGAACCGCGGCGAGATCGCCGTGCGCATCATCCGCGCCTGCAACGAGATGGGCATCAAGACCGTCGCGGTGTATTCGGAAGCGGACGCGCAGGCGCTGCACGTCAACCTCGCCGACGAGAGTTACTGCATCGGCCCCGCGCTTCTCAAAGACAGTTATCTCAACATGACCGCGCTCATCGACGTGGCGATCGCCACGGGCTGTCAGGCGGTGCATCCCGGCTACGGGCTTTTGAGCGAGAACCCGCGCTTTGCGGAACTGTGCGAAAAGTGCAACATCAAGTTCATCGGGCCGGATTGGCGCGTCATCGCCAAGATGGGCGACAAGGACGAAGCGCGCCGCACCATGAAGGCGGCGGGCGTTCCCGTCGTGCCCGGGCTGGATGAGATCACCGACATCGCCGAAGCAAAAAAGTTTGCCGGCGAGATCGGCTATCCCGTCATCGTCAAGGCGGCGGCGGGCGGCGGCGGCAGGGGCATCCGCATCGTCTGGAAGGAAGAGGACTTCGAAAACGCCGTCCTCACGGCGTCCGCCGAGGCGCAGAGCGCCTTCGGCAACGGCAAGTGTTACCTCGAAAAATACCTCACCGACGTCAAGCACGTCGAAATGCAGATCGTCGCCGATAACCAGGGCAACGTCGTCTGCCTGGGCGAGCGCGACTGTTCCATGCAGCGCAAAAACCAGAAACTCATCGAGGAGAGCCCGTGCGTCACCTTAAAGCCCGAAGTGCGCAAGGAGATGATGCGCTGTGCGGTGCTTGCCGCCAAGACGGTGAACTATACCAGCCTCGGCACCATCGAGTTTTTGCTGGATAAAAACAACAAGTTCTATTTCATGGAAATGAACACCCGCCTGCAGGTCGAGCACCCCGTCACCGAGTACGTCACGGGCATCGACATCGTCAAATGGCAGATCCGTATCGCGGCGGGCATCGAGTTCATGTACAAACAGGAGGACATCCGCTTCCGCGGCTGTGCCGTCGAGTGCCGCATCAATTCGGAAGATGCGCGCAACAATTTCCGCCCCAGTTGCGGGCAGATCAAGTTCATGCATATCCCCGGCGGGCCGTGGGTACGCTTCGATACCGCCATCTACCAGGACTACGTTATCCCGCCGTATTACGACAGCATGATCGGCAAACTCATCGTGTATGCGCGCGAGCGCACCGAGGCGATCCGCAAGATGCAGGCATCGCTGTGCGAACTGGTCATCGACGGCGTCAACACCAACGCCGAACTTTCGGGGGACATCCTTGCCCAGCCCGAATTCAAGGACGGCACCTATTGCACCAATTTCCTCGAAAAATTTCTCAAAAATTATCAGTAACCGCGTACGGCGGCGAACGGGCACCCGCCGCAAAAACGGCGCGGGCGCCGTGCGCAGCCGCGTTCGGAGCGCCGGGAGGGAGATGCCCGCCGCGCACGGATGAGCAGCGCGCCCCTTTGCGGCGCCGATAGGAGAAGGAGCATTGAAATTTGATTTGAAAAAGTTCTTTTTCAGAAAGCCGAAAAACGAACTGGAAGGCGCGGAGGACGCCGCGCCGCAGCCGGCGGAACAGCCGCAGCCCATTCCCGAAAAACTCGCCGAAAAATGCGAAAAGTGCGGCCAGATCGTGCTGTCGGCGGACCTGGAAGAAAATTTCGGCATCTGCCCCAAGTGCGGGCACTATAAAAAACTCACGCCCCGCGCGCGCATCGCGATGTGCGCCGAGGATTTTTGCGAACTGTTCGCGGACGAGGAGAGCGGCAACGTGCTCGGCTTCCCCGGATACGACAAAAAACTGGCAGACCTGCGCGAAAAGACGGGCGAAAAGGACGGCGTCGTGTGCGGCACCGCCGCGATCGGCGGCATGCCGTGCGCGCTGTTTGCCATGGATTACCGCTTCCAGATGGGGAGCATGGGCCACACAGTGGGCGAAAAGATCACCAAGACCTTTGAATACGCCACCGAACACGGCCTGCCCGTCGTGGGCTTCGTGCTCAGCGGCGGCGCGCGCATGCAGGAAGGCATTGTCTCGCTCATGCAGATGGCAAAGACGAGTGCCGCCGTCGCCAAACACGGCGAGGCGGGGCTTTTGTACATCGCCGTCCTGCTCGATCCGACTACGGGCGGCGTCTCGGCGTCGTTCGCGTTCGAGGCGGACATCATCGTCGCCGAAAAGGGTGCGCTCATCGGGTTCGCGGGGCCGCGCGTCATCGAGCAGACCATCCGCCAGACCCTTCCCGAGGGATTCCAGCGCGCCGAATTTTTGCAGGAAAAGGGCTTTGTCGACCGCATCGTCGAGCGCAAAGAGATGAAAGATCTGCTCGGCGCACTGCTGAAAGTGCACAGCCCCGCCGCGGAGGTACAGCCGTGAACGCATACGAGATCGTGCTTAAAAGCCGCGAAAAGGGCAGGCCCACCGCGGTCAAATACATATCCAACATCGTCGAAGGGTTCATCGAACTGCACGGCGACCGCCGCTTTGCGGACGACCGCGCCGTCGTCGGCGGCGTCGGATTTCTGGCAGGGAAGCCCGTCACCGTCATCGGCATCGAAAAGGGCGAAGATACCAACGACAAGATCGCGCACAACTTCGGCTGCGCGCATCCCGAAGGGTACCGCAAAGCCATCCGCCTGATGAAGGAAGCGGAAAAATTCCGCCGCCCCGTGCTCTGCTTTGTGGATACGTCGGGCGCATATTGCGGCATCGGCGCCGAAGAGCGCGGGCAGAGCGAAGCCATCGCCTCTTCCATTTCCGAAATGATCCGCCTCAAAACGCCCGCGCTCTCCGTCGTCATCGGCGAGGGGGGAAGCGGCGGCGCGCTCGGCCTGTGCGCGGCGGACGAGGTGTGGATCACCGAAACGAGCACCTATTCGGTCATTTCCCCCGAGGGCTGTGCCTCCATCCTCTGGAAGGACAGCGCCAAAGTCGCCGAGGCGAGCGAATGCCTCAAACTGACGGCGCAGGACCTCATCGCGCTGGGCGCGGTGGATAAGATCATCCCCGAACAGGAGTTCTCGGAGGCGTTTTTCAGCGGTCTGCGCGAGGAGATCGCGCGCTTCTTCGAGGCAAAGCGCGCCATCCCCGCCGATGTGCTGGTGGAAGAGCGCTATCGCCGTTTCCGCAAATTCTGAACGCAATTTCGCACAAGCATCAACATAGGAGGAGAGTATGATCGCCATTGTAACCGATTCGTCCGTCGGCTATTCCACCGCGGAAGTCACGACCCGCGCGATCCTGAGCGTCGTCCCCGTCAACTATCAGATCGGCAACGATCAGTACGAGGAATTCGCGTCCGACCGCAACGGGAATTATATGGAGTTGATGGCAGGTCAGCCCGTCTGCAAGACGGCGCAGCCCGCGCTCGGCAACTTCATCCGCACCTTTCAGTCGTTGACCGAAAGGGGATGTGACGTGATCTGCATCGTCCTTTCGGGCGCGCTCTCCGGCACCTATTCTTCGGCATGCTATGCCGCCAGGCAGGTGGGCGGCAACATCCGCGTCATCGATTCGGAGACCATCGGCGCGGGCATGCACCTGCTCGTCGACGAGGCGGTCAATATGGTGCAGTGCGGGCTCGCCTTCGAGGACATCGTGCGCCATCTCGAAGCGCTCAAAAAGAAGATCGCCGTCGTGTTCACCGTCGAAACGCTGGACCGCCTCAACGCGGGCGGGCGGCTGAACAACGCCAAGGCGAACACTTCGCTCAACCTGCGCCCCGTGTTCGTGCTCCGCGGCAAGATCGTGTTCAAGTTCAACGCGCGCGGCCAGCGCGAGCGGCTGGAAAAGATGGTCGAACTGCTTCCCGACAACGTGCGCCGCATGTTCGTCTGCCGTTGCGGGCAGGAGACCAACGTCGAGGAGTTTACCCAAATGCTCAAAAACCGCTTCCCCGCCGTCAACATCCACCAGCGCGTCGTGGGCCCCGTGCTGAGCATCCATGTCGGCGTGGGCGCGTTCGGCGTCGCTTACGTCGTCAAAGCCTGATCGTTGCGACCTCTGCGGGGCAGGGCATCCTGCCCCGCTTTTGTATCGTTGGCTTTTCGCGGCGGCGCGCTTCCGTGCGGGGCAGCCTTCCCGCAACCGCCTTGCCGTCTGTGCTGGGCATCGGATTAGTATGAGACAGAAAATTTTGCGCATCCTGCGCGCCCCGCTCACCGCGGCGGCCGCCGCATATCTGCTGACTGCCGCGCTGATGTTCGTGCCGACGCTCCCGTTGGGCGCGCTCGCTTTCGGCGAACCTTTTTCCGCCTATCTGTTCGGGCTGGGAACGGCGCGCATCCTGATGGCGGCGCTGTTCTGGGCGCTCTTTTACGGCACGCTGCGCCGCATGTTCCCGCGCCGCGGGCAGTGGCGCACGCTCGTGTGGGCGCTTCCCGCGCTCATCGTTGCAGTGAACAATTTCCCGCTTGTTGCGCTGGCATCCGGCACGGCGCAGGTCATCGCGCCCGCTGGCACGGTGGCGCTGTTCGTGTATTCCAACATCGGCGTGGCGCTGTTTGAAGAATCGGTGTTCCGCGGGGTCATCTTCCCCTGCCTGCTCGCCCGCACGGGCGCAGGGAAGGGGGGACGGCTGGTTGCCGTGCTCGCCTCGGCGTCGCTGTTCTCGCTCTTGCACCTGCTCAACCTCGTCGCGGGTGCGGCGGCGGACGCCACGATCCTGCAACTGGGGTATACCTTTTTGCTGGGCGCGATGTTCGCTATTCTCATCGAGCGCGGCACGGGCATCGCCGCCTGCGTTTTGGCGCACGCCCTATTCAACTGCGGCGGCGACCTCATCGGCTACGTCGGCGCGGGCGCGTTCGCGGATATCTGGTGCCCCGCCGAACTCGTGCTTACCGCCGTCGTCGGGGTGGCGGCGCTTGCTCTGTTCGTCGCGGCGCTGGTGTGCACTCGCCCGCGGCGGGATGCGCTGTTGCCCGGCGTCGGGTTCCGCTTTGCCCCGCTGCGCTTTGCGGATACGCCCGACGGGCGTAGCGGTGCGGCCGAACAAGAATGCCCGCCTGCGGACGGATGTCCTCCCGCGGACAGTACCCGATAAACCGAGCGCCGCGCCCGCAACTGCGGGCGCGGCCTGCAAAAACACCGATGCGAGGCGGGCATTGCCCGCCGCGCATCGGCGTCTCTATACATTTGTCATTCAAAACGGTTGCGCTCTTCGCTGTAGCGATAGCCGATGGCGGCGAGGGTGCTGCAGATCTCTTCTTCGTCCGCGTCCAGTTCGCGGCACAGTCTAGCGAGCGTCATGCCGCCGTTGCGCAGTTTGGTGTTGATGTAACTGAACAGGATGGCGGGATCGCGCGGAAGTTCGTTCATGGCTGTATCTCCTTTTGCGTTCAGTATACCACGCCGCCCGCCAAAAGGCAAGGCGATTTTTCCGTGCGGAGCGCGGCGATAAAAAATTTTTGTCCGCGCGCGTTTTTTCTTGACGGGCGCGGTCGGGGTCCCTATAATAAGGGGGCACGAAAAACGTGGGAGAAAGGGTTCCATGGGGACGGAAACGGCGGCAAAGAAGCCGCGTTCGCGCGCCGCACTGACGGCGTTACATATCTTAAAGAGCAGCGTCGTGCTGTTGGTGGCGCTCGCGGCGGCGGGGATCACCTGCATCTTTGTCCCGCCCGATGCCGAATATGCGGGGTATTTTGACCTGCGCACGCTTGCCTGCCTGTTCTGCACCCTCGCGGTGGTGGCGGCGCTGCGCAACATCCGCTTTTTCGTCTGGCTCGCTGACTGGATCGTGCGCCGCTTCAAAAACGTGCGCAACATCGTCCTCGCGCTGGTGTTCGTCACCTATTTCGGTTCGATGATCATGGCGAACGACATGGCGCTCATCACCTTTCTGCCGCTGGGATACTTCGCGCTCGAATCGTGCGGAAACAAAAAGCAGGTCGCGTTCACCTTTGTCATGCAGAACGTCGCCGCCAACCTCGGCGGCATGCTCACCCCCTTCGGCAATCCGCAGAACCTCTATCTGTATTCCTTTTACGAGATCCCGACGGGCGAATTTTTTCGCATTATGGCGCTCCCGTTCGCGGCGGCGTTCGTGCTCATCGCGGGAGTGTGCCTGTTCGTCAAGCCCGAACCCGCGGCGGCGAACCCGCAGGCGCGCACCCGTCCGCCGCTGTGGCGCGTGCTCGTGTACGGCGCGCTGTTCGTGCTCTCCGTGCTCATCGTGTTCCGCGTCTTTCCCTATTACTGGGGGCTTCTGGCGGTGTTTGCCGCGCTGCTCGTCCTGGATTTCCGCGCGCTGCTGCACGTGGACTACTCCCTGCTTCTGACGTTCTGCGCCTTTTTCGTCTTTTCGGGCAATATGGCGCGCATCCCCGCGGTGGGGGACTTTTTGGGCATGCTGGTCGGCGTCGAGCCGCTCGGCGTGGGCGTCTTGTCCTGCCAGTTCATCTCCAATGTGCCCACTTGCGTGCTCCTGTCCCGCTTTACGACCGACTACAAGAGCCTGTTGATGGCGGTGAACATCGGCGGCTTGGGCACGCCCATCGCCTCGCTCGCCAGCCTGATCACTCTCAACACCTTCCGCAGCGTGCAGCCGGGCAACACCCGCAAATACATCGGCGTGTTTTCGGCGATCAACTTTTCCTTCCTTGCCGTGCTGTTCGGCGTGAGCAAACTTGCGGTGCTGATCTAATAGCGCGCCCGCACCGTTGCCGCCTGCATGCAAAACATTCGATCGCGCGCGGGCGCCGTCTTATCGGGCGGCACCGCTCGTGCAAAGTACAAAAAAACGCTTTCGCCGACGGCGAAAGCGTTTTTTGTTTGGTTTGGTGCGTGCGACAGATGCCGCGCGCCGATTATTCCCCGCGATAGGGGAGCAGTGCAACGATGCGCGCCCTCTTGATGGCGTTGGAAAGTTCCCTCTGGTGCATCGCGCAGGTGCCGCTCATGCGGCGGGGCAGGATCTTGCCGCCTTCGGTGATATACTTTTTGAGGCGGTTGACGTCTTTATAGTCGATGACTTCGACCTTTTCCTGGCAGAAAGCGCAAACTTTCCGGCGGGAATTTCTCTTCATCGGCCGTTTGACTGCGGGTTTCTCGTCCATGTCACGTTCTCCTTAAATAGTTTGGTGTGCTCAGAAGGGAATGTCCGAATCGTCGTCGAACGCTTCGAGCGCAGGTTTTTTGCGGGGCGCGGCGGGTGCGGAATATTCCTCGTCCGAGCCTCCGTTCTTCGGGCTCAAAAACTCCACTTCGTCGGCGATGATGTCGACATAGGTGCGTTTCTGCCCTGCGTTGTCCTCATAGTTGCGGATCTGGATGCTGCCGACGACGGCGACTTTGTTCCCCTTTTTGGTGAAGCGGGCAACGGTCTCGCCCAGCGCGCGCCATGCGGTCACGTTGAAGAAATCCGTCTGCCGCTCCGCGTCCTGCGAGGAAAAGCGGCGGTTCACGGCGATGCCGAAGCGGCACACGCTCACCCCGCCGTTGGTCTCCGAAAGTTCGGGGTCGCGCGTCAGGTTTCCGATCAAAAATACTTTGTTCATCCTCGTTCTCCGTCAGTTCGCTTTCGTGATCATTCTGCGAATGACCTCGTCCGTAATGCCTGCGATACGGTCCAGTTCTTTCACTGCGTTGCCGTCCGCTTCGAAGGTCATCAGCACATAGAACGCATCGTTCTTGTAATTGATGGGATAGGCGAGTTTGCGCGTGCCCCACTTGTCGGTGGAAAGCACTTTGCCGCCCAGGTCGGAAACGATCTTTTCAAACCTGGCGACGAGCGCCTCTCTCGCTTCATCCGCAACCGACGAATCGATCAGATAAAGCATTTCGTACTTCATTGTTTTCACCTCCCGGTCTTATTCGGCGTGCAACTGCACGCAAGGTCTTTGCGCCTGCTTTGCGGCGCATTTTGTATTATACAGGAAAAATTTTTGTAAGTCAACGATTTTTCGCGCCGCCGCGCCCCCGCACCGCAAAAAAAGTGCCGCGCCGCGCCCCTGAACAACTGAACGATGCTTCCGCGCGTTTTCGCCGCGCCCCCGCACCGCAAAAAAAGTGCCGCCGCGGCGACGTCCGCGGCGGCAATAAAACTGTTTTTGTCATGGCATCTACAACAGTGCGTACATCAGCAGGACCATCTCTCCGATGGTCAGATCGCCCAGTTTCTGCCCGCTGTATGTGGGTACGGATGCGGGGATCTCGAAGTCCAGCACCGCCTGCACCGTCGTGCCGCTCGGTGCCTTGATCGTGATCAGCCCGTCCTCGTACAGTTCGCGCAGGGTGGCCGTCTTGACGTTGGCGCTCATGTTCTTGACGATGGATCCGACGTTCTGCAGCGTATACCCGCGGAACGCGCCGTCCTCGTCGCGCAGGAGATATCTCCACAGCCCCGAAACGTTGCCGTATGCGTACAGTTTCGTGCCCGTCGCGGGAACGGTTTCCGCACTCCGATCCAGCGTATAGCGCACCGAAACGGAGACGTTCGCGGCGCTCCCGCCGCCCGCTTCGGTCAGTTCGCCTTCCTCGTTATAGTAATAGACCTTTCCGTCCGCGTCGAAGTAGGCGGCCAGCAGGGAGGAGACGCCTGCGGCAGGGGCGAGCACGCCATCCTGCGGAAGGTCGCCCACGCGATAGATGCCGCCGTTCGTGCCGCAGTAATACAGGTTGCCGTCGTTCGGCGCCTCGGCGTTGACGTATACGTTGGTCAGCGGCGCGCGTTCAAACGCCTGCACGGTCACGTCAAAGGTGTACAGTTCGTTCCGCTCGTACAGCGCGCCGACGTCGCCGACCGTGCCCGCATAGACAAGCCGCGAGAACAGCGCCCGCCCGTCCTTGAATTCTTCGGGAAGTTCGTACCGTGCGGGTGTGAGCGCGATCGACTTTACGCTGTCCGCCTGGCCGACCCAATAATAGAGGGTGCCCGCGGTATAGAATCCGCCGCCGTCCTTTGCGGCTTTTTCGTAGATATAGTTGCCGTCCGCGTCTTTTTTGAACGTGCCGTCCGCATTGCGCGCGCGCACGTACAGCATGCCTTCGGTCACGCCGTCGGGCAGGGCGTTTTCGGGCAGAGACCAGCCCGTCACGTTGCTCGCGAGCGTCATCTTATACGAGGTCACGGTCGTCGGGCCTTCGCCTTCTCCGCCCTCCGTCGTTTCGGTGATCTCGCGCAGGTAATACAGCGGCACGCCCGCATAATTCGGGTCGGACGCCTGCACTTGCAGATAGGGGCTGTACAGCGCGTTGGGCACATTTCCGGAAAAGTCTTCGCCCGCGGGCGTCTCCGCATTGGCGGCGGCGTATTGTTCGATGAACTCAGAAGCGAGCATATACGCGTTGCCCTGCTTGACGTACAGATACTCTTTTCCGTAGACAGACGCGTGTTCGGTGAACATGGACTGCAACCGCACAAAGTCGTCGCGGTGCGGGGTGCCGCCCGTCGAGGCGGCAAAGGAATCTGCCTTGTGGTATTCGTACACGCTGTCGGCGAACAGTTCCTGCAAGGTCATCTGCTTGATGTCGTTTGCCATGCTGCCGAGGGTGGAAGCGCGCAGTTGGCGCAGCAGGGGATCGTCCTGTACGGAATCCGCACCCAGTATCTGTTCTACGGTCAGGTTTTCGATGGCGTCGTTCATGTCGCCGATGGATACCTCGGCGAGCGCCTGCAGAATGTCGGGGGAGGCGGTCTTGGTCCCTTCCGAAGCCGCCGCCTCGTCGTCGGTGACGATGGTCAGCACGTCGCTCAGCGCGAGGCTGTCGATCTTGGCGCTGTTGGAAAAATCGTTCAGCGTCCAGTCGCGGATCGCCTGCAACAGTTTGGAAGAGTTGTCGCCGATGCTCACGAGATCGCCGATCCTGAGCGAATCGGTGGCATTCGTCACCGAACCAACGGTCTTGCGTTCGTGCACGATGAGTTCGCGCCCCGTCACTTCGCCCGTCTCTTCGTCCTTGATCTCGCGGATCTCGTAGCCCACGCCCTCTTCGCCGTAGGCGAGGAAGAGCATGACTTTGGGCGAATCGGCGGTAAGCGTCAGCACTTCGTCCAGCGCGATGTTCGCGATCGCGGGGGACATCGCGTCCGAAAGATATGCGAACGGAACGTGGCGCACGTTTTCGATCGCGGCGTTGTCGCCGAAATCCACGCCGAAATAGGCGGCGAGGTCGTCCAGCGTCATCGCGTCTTTGTCCAGCAGGGCGGAGAACGCGTTCAGCGCATAGGTCAGCGGCAGCGTGCTCAGGCCGCGCGTGCGGATGTATACCGCCTCGTTCTTTGCCGCCAGCGCCGTCGCTTCTTCCGTGCGCAGCGGCAGGTAGGTCTCGTCGAGGAAGTACAGAGCCCGCCCGTCCTTATATTCGTCGGGGATGAGGAATCCGCCGTTGTCCGCGTCGACGATGTATTTTCCGTCTTCGCCGAGGACGTTGACGCACAGGTAGTTTTTGCCGTCCACCTCGATGGTGACGTCCCCTTCCGACGTCCCGCTCACTTCGGCGTACAGCGGCGTATAGAGGCAGGGGGTCGCCACGGTCGGCACGGACACCGTCTTGTCGAGCGGTGTGTAGTCGCTTCCCGCGGCGGCGGCGAGGTCGGTATAGGCGCCGCTCGCGGTGTTGATGCCCTTGACGGCGACGCTCTGGTTTTCGGCGAGCGCGAACGTGCATGAGTACAGGTCGGAGCCTTCCTCCGCGGCGAGCAGTTCGGCGACCGCGTCGTTGTTCTTGGTCAGTCGGGTATAGGAGAGAACGGGCGCATCGTCGCCGCTCTGCGTGCACAGATATAGCGCGTTCCCGCCGTAATACAGCCCGTCGTTTTGCACTGCGACGTTTTGTAGCCGCGCCGTGCTTTTGGTGACCCATTGCACGACGGGAAGGTACTCTTCTTTGTAGACGGGATCGCCGTTTTCGTCCGTTTCGCCCGTCTCCGTCTGCGCGATGTATGTCCCGCTCATCACGACGGTGCGCGAATAGTAGGAATAACTGCATTCGGCGTACAGGATCTCGCGGTCGATGGCGCCGCTGCCGTCCTGATTGGCGCGCGTATAGACTTCAATGTCGGCGCTCCCGTTCAGGAGAGGAAGATCGGGCAGCGAAAATCCCGCCGTCGAGGCGAGGTCATCCAGCGTGCCCGTGATGAGAACGGTGCGGCGCAGCTGCGAACTGAGTTGGTTCAGCGGCGTGGAATACAGCGCGGCGCGGTCCACGCGGAACAGCCCCACCTGTTCGACGTTGGAGATCACGGCATCCAGTTTGTTTTCCAGCGCGGGGGAAATGTCGATGAGGTCTTGCAGCGAAATTTCCCCGCTCATCGCCTTGCCGGCAAGCAGTTGGATCAGGTCCTCGATGGTTCCGTCGTACGTTTCGGAGATGAGATCGTCCGAAAACAGGTTGGCGATGGAACGCACTTTCGCGTTTTTATAGACGAGGAAAATCGTCCCTGCCAGCGCCCCCAGCGTAAAGAGGATGGTCAGCAGGATGATGAGCAGTTTTCCCAGGATACTGCAATTGGAACGTACCATAGTTTTCCCTCAGTTGACGGACGGCGCGACGATGAATTCGCACGCCCCGTTGATCTCGTATTCGCCTTCCGCGCCGATGCGGAAGCATTCGCCTGCGGCAAACGGCGTTTCGCCGCGCGCCCACTTGAAATGCCCGCTCCCCGCAAGGAAGCAGACGCATTCGTCGCGGGTGCAAAAGCGCTTGAAGCGGCGCGGCGAACGCACGATGAGCAGATCGCCGAGGCTGCCCGTGCGCGCGCCCTGCACGATGTTTTCCCGCCATGTGAACTCCTCCGCCGCGGGCAGGTGCGCGGGGGGATCTGTCTTTACGATCTTCATATGCACCATTACAATATATATTGTGCGCAAAAGCAATGAATGTTTGCGCGCATTCCGTGAAAAACTCGTCGCGCCGCCCGCCGAAACTGCGCCGTTTTTTGCGCCGCGGCGGACGGAAACCTCTGCGGCTCAAAATTTATCGGCGGGAGGAATCCCTGCGGCGGGCGGCGGGGCAGGTTTCGTCCTCTTCGTCCGCGGCGGGCGGCGGGTCAGGGTTCGTCCTCTTCGCCCGCGTCGCCCAGCAGGTATTGCGCCCGCTCGCCCGAGATCTCCGAAACGTTTTTGAGTTTGCGGTCGATGGTGCGCGTCTTTTTGGCGGCGCTGTCGATGGTGTCCTGCGCTTCCTGCAATTTTTTCTGCGCCTTTTCGAGCAGGAGCACGAAGTTTTTGAATTCGTGGCGGAACGCGGAGAGCAGTTCCCACAGTTCGCCCGAACGCTTTTCGATGGCGGCGGTCTTGTACCCGACCTGCAGGGTGGTCAGCAGCGCTCCCAGGCTGGTCGGGCCGCAGGCGAGGATGTGTTTCTGTGCGCAGAACTCGGCGAGCCCCTCCGTCTTGAGGTATTCGGCATACAGCCCTTCGAGGGGCAGGAACATCACCGCAAAATCCGCCGTCATGGGCGGCACGATGTATTTTTTGGCGATGGTCTCCGCCTGCGTCTTGATGGCGCGTTCGAGGTTTTTCCCCGCCCGTTCCGCCAGCGCCTTGTCGCCCGCGTCCGCCGCGTCCAGCAGGCGGCGGTACTCTTCGACGGGGAACTTGCTGTCGATGGGCAGGTACACCGTCTCTCCCTCCTTGGAGGGGAGCAGTACGGCGAACTCGACCACCGCGTTGTCCAGCGGGTTGACGCGCACGTTCGCGCGGTATTGGGCGGGGGAGAGCATCTGTTCGAGCAGGGCAGACAGTTGCACTTCCCCCCACGTCCCGCGCAGTTTGACGTTGGTGAACACCTTTTTGATGTCCGCCACGCTCCCCGCCAGTTGCTGGACTTCGCCGATGCCTTTATACACCGCTTCCAGCCGCTCGTTGATGATGGAATAACTCTTGTTCAGTCGGTTTTCGAGGGTGGAGGACAGTTTTTCGTCCACCGTCTGGCGGATGATCTCGAGGTTGTGCGCGTTCTGTTCCGCCATGTATTTGATCTCGCCCGCGAGCACGCGCTGGATGTCCGCGAGCCTGCGTTCGGTCACGGCATTGAGGTTGTCCAGCCTCTCCTGCATGGACGCGAGTTCGGCTTTCTGCTGGCGCGCCATGAATTCCAGCCGTTCGGCGCTCGCGTGCGCGCTCTGTTCGGCGACGTAGTTGGTGCGTTCGAGCATGCGTTCCAGCCGCCCGCCGTCCGCGCTCGCGCCGCCGTGCCCGCGCACCGCGCGCAGAACGAGCAGGCACACGACGAGCGCCGCCGCCGCCAGGACGGCGGCAACGACGGCAAAGATGTCGCCGATGCCGTAAACTTCGAGAAGCGCCGCGGGTTGCGCGGCGGAAAATGCGTTCATCGTTCCTCCTTTGCGGCAAGGCGCGCCGCCTCGCCCGCGAGCCATGCGCGGGTGTTCCGCCGTCCGTCCTGCGCGCAGGCGAGCAGCAGTTCGTGCAGGATCGCCGCGCGCCGCGCGGCGGGCACTTCGAGCGGCAGTTCGTTGCCGCGGATGGCAAGTTCGCGCAGGGAAAAGGGCACGCCTTCCGCCCGCATGGCGGCGCGGATGCGCTCCCACTTTTCGATGCCGGGACAGGTGCGCAGATCGTCCTTGCACCCCGAATAATCCGCCTGTTTGAGCAGGAGCAGGGGCTCGTATACGTCAAAATTTTTGACGATAAAGGTGCGGATCTTGCTCTCGCGCGTCTTCATGTCCAGGTCGTACATGTGCAGAAGGGTGAGCCGTTCCACCTCTTCGCACAATTTTTTGGGCGCTTTCAGCCGTTCGAGCGCCGCCCGCGCGATGGGCGCGCCCGCCGCGTCGTGCCCGTGGTATTTGCCTGTTTCCGCAAACACGGCGGGTTTGCCCGCGTCGTGCAGCAGCGCGGCAAAGCGCACGCGCGCGTCCGCGTATTTGCAGGCGCGGAAGGAGTGTTCGAGCACGTCGTGGTCATGAAAATCGGCACGCTGGGCAAGCCCTTTGCCCGCCGCAAGTTCGGGCAGGATGTAGGGGAGCACGTCCGTGCCTTCCAGCAGTTTCAGCCCCTCGTAGTGCGCGTATTGCCGCCCGTACTTTTGGTCGGCATACAGCAGTTGGCGCAGTTCGGCAAAGATGCGTTCGGGCGCGATGCGCACGATGCGCGCGGCGTTGAACTTTGCCCCGAAAATGCATTCGAGGGTGGGGGTGAACCCCAGTTGCGCCGAAAGCCTGGCAAGCCGCATCAGCCGCAGTCCGTCCTCGGCAAACACTTCGTCCGCGTCGCGGGTGGTCTGCAAAACGTGCCCGGCGGCGTCCTTCGCCCCGCCCAGCGGGTCGGCGATCTCTCCGCGCGCGATGTCGTAATATACGGCGTTGCAGCGGAAATCCCGCCGCTTTGCGTCCTGCTCGATGTCGTCGGTGAACGTGACCCGCACGGGCGCATGTTCGCCGCCGCGGTACAGGTCGGTGCGGAAGGAGGTGAATTCGATCTTGCACCCGCCCGCTTCGAGGTTGACGGTGCCCGTGTTCTTGTACACGGCGAGCACGCGCATCCCGCACTTTTGCGCGAGCGCGGAAAACGCCTCGGCGGAAGCGGGCGCGCACAGGTCGATGTCGGGGGTGGCGGGCAGTCCCGCCAGGCAGTCGCGCACCGCGCCGCCCACCGCGTACAGCGGAAAGGGCGCCGCTTGGGCGAGCGTATGCAGTTGTTCGGGAAGATCGAGTTGCATGGCGGGTTCCGAAATTTGTCCGTTCGTTTTGATAAAAACCATTATACCATATCCGAAAACAAATTGCAAACGGCGGCGAATTATTATATAATGGTAGCAAAGTTGCCGCGCGGGCGGCGCAGGGGAGGTTTGCCGTGGAATATGTATATCTGATGCTCTTTCTCGGCATCGTGATCGGGCTGTGCATCGTCGTCAACCGCATCACCGACAAACTGAAAGTGCCTTCTCTGCTCCTGTTCATCGCGCTGGGCATGGCGTTCGGCGTGCTCATGCGCCCGCGCATCGGCAATTTCACCGATTACGGCGTGGGCAACGTCGTGTGTTCGGTCTGTCTCGTGTTCGTCATCTTTTACGGCGGTTTCGGCACCAACTTCCGCGAGGCGCGTCCCGTCGCGGGCAGGGCGCTCCTGCTGTCCTTTGCGGGCACCGCGCTCACCGCGGGGCTGGTCGGCGTGCTCGCGTGGTCGATCTTTCAGATCCTGCCTTTCGGCGGCATCGGCTGGATCGAGAGCATGCTCATCGGCTCCGTCGTCGCCTCGACGGACGCCGCCTCCGTGTTCAATATCCTGCGTTCCCGCCGCCTGGGGCTCAAATACCGCACATCCTCGCTGTTGGAGATGGAATCGGGCTCCAACGACCCGATGGCGTACATGCTCACCGTCGTGTTCGTTGCCGTGCTCGCCGCACGATACGGCGTCGCGGGCGCGGGCGACGTGAGCGCGGGCACCATCGTCGGCATGCTGTTCGCGCAGGTCGGGTTCGGCGCGCTGTCCGGCGTGCTGTTCGGCGTGTTTGCCGTGTTCATGCTCAAAAAGTTTTCTTTCAACATGGGGCAGGGGGGCACGCTGTTTGTCGTCGCCGTCGCCCTGCTCGCCTATGCCGTTCCGTCCGTTCTGCCCGGCGTCTGGGCGGGGAACGGGTACCTCGCCGTGTATATCTGCGGGCTTCTGATCGGCAACGCGCGCATCGCGCAAAAGCGGGACTGCGTCCGCTTTTTCGATGCGCTCACGGGCGTCGCGCAGATGATGATCTTCTTTTTGCTCGGCTTTCTGGCGACCCCCGAGTGGCTGGTGCGCCCCGCGGTGCTGCTGCCGGCACTGCTCATCTTTGCCGGCATGACCCTGCTCGCGCGCCCGATCGCGGTCACGGCGCTGCTCGCGCCGTTCGGCGCGCGCCCGCGGCAGATCGCCGTCGTGTCCTGGGCGGGACTGCGCGGCGTCGCGTCCGTCGTGTTCGCCATCTATGCGGTCAGCACGCTGGGCGAATCTTCTCTCCCGTACGATCTGTTCAGTCTCGTGTTCGTCATCGTCATCATCTCCATCGCGTTGCAGGGTTCCCTGCTCCCGCTCGTCTCGCGCAAGACGGGCATGCTGGACAGCCGCGAGAGCGTTCTGCGTACCTTTACCGACTATCAGGAGGAGACGGACGTCCGTTTCGTCAAGGTCGTGGTGGGCGAAAATCATCCCTGGGCGGGTCGGAAACTGCGTTACTGCGTCATGCCCCGCGATTTTCTTATCGTTCTCATCGTGCGCGGCGAGGAGACCGTCGTGCCAGACGGCAACACCGTCGTCCACCCCGGCGATATGCTCGTCACCGCCGCGCCCGAATTCGACAACCGCGACAGTTTCGGCATGTTCGAGGAATATATCGGCAAAAATCATCCCTATGCGGGCAGGGAAGTGCGCGAACTGGGCCTGCCGCGCGGCACCCTCGTCGCCATGATCAAGCGCGGCATGGGCACCGTCATCCCGTACGGCGCCACCCGTATCGAGGAAGGCGACGTGCTCGTCTGCATCAAACTCGCCGAGCGGCGGGAAGAGTCCGCCGCGGAAACGCCCGCGGAAGGGGAAACGCCCGTGCCGCAGGGGAGCGAAGCGGCGCCCGATCCCGCCGCGGATGCGCCCGCGGCGGACAAAGCGGCAAAGGATTGAACGACGCGTCCGCGCCCGCTCTGCTTCGGCAGAGCGGGCGCTTTTCGGTTTGGTGATACAGAGCAAGGAGCCTCCCGTCCGCGTCCACGATTGCAGACTTTCCGAAAAATACCCTCTGCTCCGCATTGAGCTTTCCGCCGTCGCTGTCCGTATCGGGCAATGCAAATTTTTTGCCTTTTTGCGATTCGGAGTTGACATTTTCCGTGTTTTGCGATATACTATCAGTAGAAACAGGTTTTATCCTCGGTAGCGTTTTGGACGTGCTGTTCAGGGCTTCGGCATTGGACGACGGAGAAGTAGCCTGTTTTCTTTTTGTGGAGCTTCTGCCGTTCGTTTCGGACGTTCCTGCAAGGGTATCTGCACTTGCTGACGGTGTACGACCTCCACTTTTTTGATTTATGATCCAAGCACTCTTTAATGCAAGAGTGCTTTTTTCGTGGTTTGCAACTGTTTCGGCGGGATCTGCGCGGCGGCAAGTGCGCGGAAATGGCGGGGGAAAGGGCGGCGGACCATCGGTCCGCCGCCCTTCCGGTTTAGGATTATCCGTGCCGTTCCCATAGGAACGGGAGGAAAAACAAAGTTTGCCGCGTTCCGCGCGCATGCGGAACGGTGCGCCGCCGTGCGGTGCGCCTTATTGGGCGTCCACGCCGTCGGGATTGAAGATGTACATGTCTTTCTGGAGTTCCGCCATGCCGCCGCCCAGCGCGTAAATGGCGCCGCTCAGAATGTCGATGACCCGTTCCGCCGTCGAAGCGCTCAGTTCCTGCAGATAGACGATGACGGTCAGGCGGTCTTTGAAGCGGTCGATGATCTCTTCCACGTCCGCAAACGAGCGGGGGTGCCGGATCTGCATGGGTTTGTTGCCCGCGGCGTTTTCGTACGTCTTGCGGGCGGGCAGGGCTTCGGCTTCGCCCGCGATGTGCCGTTTTTTTGCATCGCCCCGACGGAACGAATCGAACATTGCCCCCTCCCTTTTGCGGCTTTGCCGCTCTGTACAAACGTATTGTAGCACAATTTGCGCGTACAGACAAGCAAATCGCGCCCCTGTTTGCAAAATTGCTTTACGGAGCGGGGTAGTGCCTCTCTCCGAACAGCGCGGTGCCGATGCGCACCATGTTGCTCCCGCACTCCACGCACAGCCGCCAGTCGCCGCTCATGCCCATGGAAAGGTACGCGGCGCCCGGGTATTCCGCGCGCAGGTGCTCGAACAGCGCGCGCATCCGCGTTGCCAGCCCGCGCAGCATCTCTTCGTCCCCCGAAAGGGGAAGCATCGCCATCAGCCCGCGCAGGCGGATGTTCGGGTATGCGCGCGCGATGCGCCCGAAGGCGCTTTCCGCCTCTTCAAAGGAAAATCCGCTTTTGGAGAGTTCGCAGCCGATGTTCACTTCGAGCAGGCAGTCCGCCGTCCATCCCGCGTTCTGCGCGCGTTTTTGCAGTTCGTCCGCCAGTTCGAAGCGGTCCAGCGAATGCAGCAGGTCGCACTTGCCGATCAGATATTTGACTTTATTGGTCTGCAGATGCCCGATAAAATGCCGCGCGGCGCCCTGTACCGCCTCGTATTTTGCGGTGAATTCCTGCACCTTGTTCTCGCCCACGGCAGTCACGCCCGCCGCGATCGCCTCGTTGATCTCTTCGGGGGTGCGCGTCTTGGTCGCGGCGACCAGTGTCACCGCCTCGCCTTGCGGGTTGCCTGCGGCAAGTTCCGCCAGCACTGTTTGCACGTTTTCACGGATCATGGATAAGCCTCCCGTGCATGTTTTACGCCCTCAATTATACCGCACGGCGGGCGTGTTGTCAAATTGAAACGCCGCGCGGCGCGCATTCCCCGCTTCCGCGGTGCCGCCCGCTGTTTTCGGTCGCAAAAAACGCCCCCTTGCGGTAATGCCGCAAGGGGGCGCACGGTTTTTGTTTCGGGGTCGGTCAGATGCGTTCGAGGATGAGCTTGGTCATCTCGCTGCCCTTGACCTGCGTCATGCCCTCGCTCATGATGTCGGCGGTGCGGTAGCCCGCGTTCAGCACGTCGTTGACGGCGTTTTCGATGGCTTCCGCTTCTTTCATCATGTCAAAGGAATCGCGTAGCATCATCGCCGCGGAGAGGATGGTCGCGATGGGGTTGGCGAGGTCTTTGCCCGCGATGTCGGGCGCCGAACCGTGGATGGGCTCGTACAGGCCGCGCTTGGTCGCGCCCAGCGAGGAGGAGGCGAGCATGCCGATGGAGCCCGTGATCATCGCCGCCTCGTCCGAAAGGATGTCGCCGAAGATGTTGGAGGTGAGCACCACGTCGAACTGCGACGGGTTTTTCACCAGTTGCATGGCGGTGTTGTCCACGAGCATGTCCGTCAGTTCCACGTCGGGGTAGTCCTTGGCGACGCTGTGCACGACTTCCCTCCACAAACGGGAGGATTCGAGCACGTTCGCCTTGTCGATGGAGGTGACGTGGCGGCGGCGCTTGCGCGCGAGTTCGAAGGCGATCTTCGCGATGCGCGTCACCTCTTCCACGTTGTACTTTTCGGTGTCATAGGCGTATTCGCCGCCTTCCTCGGTGCCTCTGCCGCGCTTGCCGAAGTAGATGCCGCCGATGAGTTCGCGCACGACCACGAGGTCGATGCCCTTTTCGGCGATGTCCTTGCGCAGGGGGCAGGCGCCCGCCAGCGCGGGGAAGAGTTTGGCGGGGCGCAGGTTGGAGTACAGCCCCAGCGCCGCGCGGATCTTCAACAGCCCCGCTTCGGGGCGCAGGTGCCCGGGCAGGTTTTCGATGCGCTTGTCGCCCACCGCGCCGCCGACCGCGCCCAAAAGCACGCTGTCGGACGCAAGGCAGCGGTCGATGGTGACCTGGGGCAGGGGTTCGCCCGTCGCTTCGATGGCGCACACGCCCATCAGAAGGTGTTCGAACGCAAATTCGTGTCCGTATTTTTCGCCGATCTTGTTCATCACCGCGATGGCGGCGTCGGTGATCTCGGGGCCGATGCCGTCGCCCGCGAGCACTGCGATATGTTTTTTCATGGTCATGACCTCACTTATTTCGCTTGTTTTGCCTTGATGGAGGCGATCAGCCCGCCTGCGTCGATGATGTTCTGGATGAACGCGGGGAAAGGTTCGGCTTTGAATGTCTTGCCCGTCGTCTCGTTGACGATCTCGCCCTTGGCAAGGTCGCAGGAGACCACGTCGCCCTTTTGAATGTTTTTCACCGCTTCGGGGCATTCGAGGATGGGCAGGCCGATGTTGATGGCGTTGCGGTAGAAGATGCGCGCAAAGGAGTTGGCGATGACCAGCGAAATGCCGCTCGCCTTGATGGCGATGGGGGCGTGTTCGCGCGAGGAGCCGCAGCCGAAGTTGTCTTCGGCGACCATGATGTCGCCCTTCTTCACTTCCTTGACGAAGTTTTTGTCGATGTCCTCCATGCAGTGGGAGGCAAGTTCGGTCTCCGACGTGGTGTTGAGGTAGCGCGCGGGGATGATGACGTCGGTGTCGACGTCGTTGCCGTATTTGAAAACAGTGCCTTTGACAGTCATTTGAATGGCCTCCTCCGATTATTTGACCTGATCGGGCGTTGCGATCTTGCCCGCAATGGCGCTCGCCGCCGCGACGTACGGGGAAGCGAGGTACACTTCGCTGTCCACGTGTCCCATGCGCCCGACGAAGTTGCGGTTGGTGGTGGCAACGGCGCGTTCGCCCGCCGCCAGAATGCCCATGTGCCCGCCCAGGCAGGGCCCGCAGGTCGGCGTGGAGACCACGGCGCCCGCGTCGATGAACACGTCGAACAGCCCTTCGTGCATCGCCTGTTTCCAGATGGTGTTGGTCGCGGGAATGACGATGCAGCGCACGCCCTTCGCCACCTTTTTGCCGCGGAGGATGTCCGCCGCGATGCGCAGGTCGGAGATGTGCCCGTTGGTGCACGAACCGATGACCACCTGGTCGATCTTCACGTCGCCCCACTGATCGGGGGTGCGGGTGTTTTCGGGCAGGTGCGGGAAGGAGACGGTGGGCTGCAATTTGCTCATGTCCACCTCGATCACCCGCTCGTATTCGGCGTCGGGATCGGCTTCGAACACGCGCACTTCGCGCTTGAAGCGGTCTTTGAGGTATTCGCGCGTCACGTCGTCCAC
The DNA here is from genome assembly GCA_944341895.1 of uncultured Clostridia bacterium. Lineage (GTDB taxonomy): Bacteria > Bacillota > Clostridia > Christensenellales > Borkfalkiaceae > Borkfalkia. Next base: position 2,043 of record CALVMB010000004.1, on the reverse strand, counting down.
GGGGAAAATGCCGTTTTTCGCGCCCGCCTCGATCGCCATGTTGCAGATGGTAAAGCGGTCGTCGATGGAGAGGTACTGCACGCCGTCGCCCGTGAATTCCATGGACTTATACAGCGCGCCGTCCACGCCGATCAGCCCGATGATGTGCAGGATCACGTCTTTGCCGCAGATGTACTGCGCGGGCTTGTTTTTGAGCACGAATTTGATCGCGGAGGGGACTTTGAACCAGCATTTGCCGCTCATCATGCCCGCCGCCATATCGGTGGAACCCACGCCCGTGGAGAACGCGCCCAGCGCGCCGTAGGTGCAGGTGTGGCTGTCCGCGCCGATGACGAGGTCGCCCGCGCCGACCAGCCCCTGTTCGGGCAGCAGCGCGTGTTCGATGCCCATGCGCCCCACGTCGAAGAAATTCTCCAGCCCGTGTTTGTTCGCAAAGTTGCGCACCGTCTTGACCTGTTCCGCCGCCTTGATGTCCTTGTTGGGCGTGAAGTGGTCCATGACCAGGCTCACGCGCGCAGGGCAGTGCACGCAGGAAAAGTTCGCCTTTTCAAATTCTTTCACGGCGACGGGCGCGGTGATGTCGTTGGCGAGCACCATGTCCAGTTCCGCGTCGATCAGTTGCCCCGCCTTCACTTCGGGCAGACCCGCATGATAGGCAAGGATCTTTTGAGACATTGTCATTCCCATAAGACTTCAGAAAAACTCCTTTTGCTTTTTTGTTTTTTCGCTTGCATATTATAGCACAGCGTGTTATACTTTGTAAACCATTTATAAAATAGATTCTTTCGATAGCGTCGATTCGTTTTTCGAATGGAGGGAAACATGGACAGCGAAGGCTTGCAGACTTTTCTTTTGCTGGCGGACCTGAAAAACTTCACGCGCACCGCCGAGCGGCTGTTCGTTTCGCAGAGCACGGTCACCAACCGCATCGCCGAACTGGAAGCGGAGACGGGCAAAAAACTGTTCGTGCGCGGGCAGGGCGGCGCCGAACTGACCGAAGAGGGGAAACTGTTTTTAAGTTATGCGCGGCGCATCCGCGAACTGGAAGAGAGTTTTGTCCGCGAGGTGAACGCCTCTTCGCGCTTTGCACGGCAGTTGCGCGTGGGCGCGATCAACGCCGTGTACGAGAGCGACCTCTTTCCTTTGCTCGCCGACTTTTTCGCCGAACGCCGCGACGTCGCGCTCAAAGTGGTGCTCGGGCACTCGCTCGACCTTCTGCGCATGCTGCAGGACAGCATCATCGACGTCGCGTTCACCTATCTGCCCCTGAAAAAGGCGGAGTTCGTCAGCGAAAAGTTTTCGTCGGATACGCTGGTCCTGCTCTGTTCGCCCGCGCGCAACGAATATAAAAAGGGCATCCGCAAGGCGGAACTGTCCGCCTGCGAATACCTCATGTGCAATTTCGCCTTCGGCGAGGCGGGGGAATTCGTGCGTTCGCTCTTTCCGCCGCGGCACGCCTTCCGCTTCGAGATCGACAACAGCGGCAAGGTCGCCGAATACCTGCTGGGCGGGTACGGATACAGTTTTCTGCCGCTGAAAATGGCGCAAAGGGAGATCGCCGCCGGCAGGCTGGAGATCGTCCGCCCGCTGGATTTCGCGGTGCCCGAACTGGTGTGCTACCGCACCCAGCGGCGGGGCAACGCGCTGGCGGAAGCGTTTGCGCGCGGGGCGGCCAAAAATACATCGGGGGGAAAAGAGGATGGACAGAGCGGATTGGTTTGAGTATATCGGGCGCACCTACGGCGCAAAGCCGGAATACCCGTGGGCGGACGACGACACGTCGGCAGTGTTCCGCCACAGGGAGAACCGCAAGTGGTTCGCGCTCGTTATGCAGGTACGGCGGGACAAACTGGGCCTGGCGGGGGAAGGGATGCTGGACGTGATGAACGTCAAGTGCGATCCCATGCTGGCGGCGACGCTGTGGGGGGAACGCGGCTTTTTCAAGGCGTATCACATGAACAAGACGCACTGGCTGACCGTCGCTTTGGACGGCAGTGCGGACGAGCAGACGGCAAAATCGGCGCTCGCCATGAGTTTCGCCCT
>CALVMB010000003.1 GCA_944341895.1 uncultured Clostridia bacterium | reverse complement strand
TCATTGATTTTTGCGGTGCAATTTGATATTATATAGGCAATATAAAGACTGATGCGTGTAGCCTTTTCGTTCACAAAAGACACAAGAAGGAACCGCGAAGGCGGTTCTTTTTTTGTGGCTGCCCCTGACAATCGGGGAGAAATGAAGTTCGGTGAGGTGCGCGGCGGCGAAAGCCGCGCGCGCCGAACTTTGCGGCGCAGCCGCAAGCCCTGTCAGGTGAAATGCCTGTTGAATTTGAGCCTTTTGGGTTCGGGTGTCAACAGATGTTTTGCTTAATTACAGTGTTTTAAGCGGGATTATAGGGATATAAGCGGTAATTTCCTAATTATGAAATCAGACATCTGTTGAATTTTAGGGACGGCAACAGATGTTTTTTTGTTTATATTGGGTAATAAAAGTAATAATGTGGCAGTAACTTTATCGTATTAGAAAAACTTATGCTAGAATAAATGTAAGCATTTATAAATAAGGAATGCAAATATGTGAAAAAGGTGGTATAATGAATGGGAGGCGGAGGAGTTCCGAGCGGCGGAGTGACTATTAAATATGGCAAGCGAGGTGATTTGGATACGGAGTTCACACCAAATTCTCGGCAGGATTTGTATGTCAACGGGAAAAAAGTTCAAAGCAGGTGGTTTGATCACGAAGGAAAAGTAATTCGAAATCGTGATTATGACCATCAGGACTCGCATCATACGCATATTTTCCCGCATGATCATGATTGGGTTTGGAAAGATAATCGCCCGATACGTGATACTCAATGGGTAGATCCCGATTTTATTCGTTATCCGGAGGATAAATCATGAAAGAAAAAACCGAACTTGTACCATGCGAGATATGTGGATATCCTGTCGTGCATTATGAGTATGGCGGCTATTCTTATTGCGAAAAATGCGGATGGAGACGCGGCGGAGATAATATAGAATTGGAGCAGCAATGGGGAATCAGTTACCCGATGCTCGTATCGCTTTCGCATGCGCGAGAACAATACAAAAAAGGTCTGCCGTTTAAGGCCGATTTTGATGAATTTATCAAAGGATTATTATTTTACAGCGAAATGCTATTTGACTATCAGGGAGAAACATATGAGGCGTATTTGTATAGGAATAAAAATGTTGAACCCTATAAATTTGTCTTTTGCTGCACGGAATTTCAGCAGGAATATTTTTCGGAAAAGGATTTTCGCGAAAAGGCAAATATCCTTGGAAAATGCTTGAAAGATATATGGAATGAAGTGCAGGATCCTCGTTATATGTAATAGAGGGGAATAAAATGTTTGAATATACGGAATATGAATTACAAAAGAGAAGACACAAACAGGAGCTTGTGCGCAACGAATTCAAAACGGTGGGAAATTATCAGATTCCGCTGATACGCAAACAGGATATCGACCTTGATACGATCAGTTTGATAAGTTTTTCTGACACAAAGCAGGACGATAAAGAAAACGCTTATAAGACCGTACACTTTTTCACATACGATTGGCTGTTTGAAAAAGTATATGACAGAGCAAGCGAATCGGCGGAAAAACTGAAACAATACTATGCGTTGCTTTCACCGGATTTCAGTATGTTTACAGATATGCCGAGAGCATTGCAGATTTACAGCGTATTTAAGAATAGGTGGTGCGGTGCGTATTGGCAAAGCCTTGGATTGCGCGTGATTCCGACGATCAGCTGGGGCGATGAAAGCAGTTTTGATTTTTGTTTCGACGGAGTGGAAGAGGGGGCAACGGTCGCCGTTTGCACATATTATCGGGAAAATTGTGAAGAGGAATTTATGCTCGGATATAATCGGATGTTAGAAGTGATCAAACCGCAATCTGTCATTTGTTATGACGAGCCGTTTCCTTCGATGAAAGGAAATATAAAGTCTTTTTTACCGACAACATATGAATGGACAAAATCGCTGGGTTGGCAGGATCAGGCAAAGTTTTACATGGAAAAACATACAAGAAATATCATTCAGAAATGAATAGTTCGAGTCTGTACAAAAAAGCGGTAAAATATCTTTTTTGTACATGCTTGCCAAAGAAAAAGAGAGGTTTTAACCTCTCTTTTTCTTATTGTATAGGGTAAAACCCGCGGATAGTCCGCGGGTAAAAAAGAGCTTAAGCGATGAATCTTGAAATAAAAACTCCTTTTGATATAATAGAGTTGCGACCTGACAGTTGCAAACTAAGAATCAAAAGGAGGACATCCAAATGGATGACATAAACAGTTTAGCACAAAGCAAATATAGATGTATTGGCGGTTATCGTTTTGAAGTTGCACATGGTAGTGCGGATGATCTTCTAAACAAGGGCCTAAATGATTTAACAGCGCATAAAATTGTTTCTTCTGCAATTTGAGAGGAATAACAATACCTCGCTTATCATTTTCGTATTGCTCGAAATCAGCAACGGAGAGTAAAATTTGCATGGGAATCAACCTCCTCATAGTAGAATACAGCCGAATACGAATCGACTTTGTTCCGAAAGCGGGAGAGTTTACTTCCGATTCTATTATAAAAATAAATTAAAAATTTGTAAAGATATTTTTGATATTCATTGGGACTTGTGTCGGAAAATCGTATGGAGACATTCGTGACCAGACTTTTTGAAAATTTGGAGGATGTTAAAAAAAGGAACCGAATAAAGGTACGAAACGGAAGTTAAATAAATTTGAATTAGATTAAGAATTTTTATTAACATTTCTTTTCTAATTTGTTATAATGAATGCAAAGGTGGATCATGACAGAGAGAAACTTGCTTAATAATTTGGTTTCGGTCACAATGTTCAATCAGGGTCAGGCATCGAAAATTTTCAATCGGTTACAAGCAGAAAAGCAGATTATCGTATTGAAAAACAATAATCCGACTGCAATTTTACTGTCTCCGGATGAGTATGACAGATTGTTAAGTCTTGCCGCGGATGGGGAGAAAAAGGAATGAGTTATATTCTCAAACAATTTGATACCGATTTGTTGCGTTTCGATATGCAAAAAGACGTCGACGGGGTTTCCGCGCAAATTTTATCCGTCAACGGCGCAAGCAAATCGTTATTGCCGTTGGATTTGGAGATTTCGGATCAAGGTTTAGCCAAATGGTTAAAGCGCAGGACGATTCCGGGGAATCGTGCGTATGTACAGAACTTTCTTGCAAAACTCGGTCTGAATGAAAAAGATACAAAGGGAATCATAGACTTTTGCAAAGGACTTTCGCTCAATGACTGCTATTGGATCGTTGATGAAAATTTTGGCGGAAAGTTTTCGGAAAACAATTTATACGACAATCGGTTCAGCAATGTGCTTTCCCATATCGCTTTTACGGGGTATGGCAGTTTTCAAAAAACTTCGCTGCGTTCATCGCCGGAATTTACGACAAACGGAATGCTTGCCAAATGCTGGCGCAGAGTAAACGGCAAAATCATTTTATATAAGTCGGGCACGGAAGGGTTTGCTAATTCGGGCAACGAGCCGTACTGCGAATACTATGCCTATCAGGTAGCCGAGACTATGGGGATCGACGCCGTGCAATACGGTTTATCTAAATGGAAAGGGCGGCTGTGTTCCACCTGTGAACTGTTTACGAGCAAAGAATATTCTTTTATGCCGGTCGGGAACATAGTGAAAGAGGGCGGCATAAAAGCGGTCATCGAGTATTACAAATCGCTCGGAGGTGATTATTACGAGGCTTTTGCCGATATGATCGTATTCGACGCCGTTGTCTTGAATACGGATCGTCACTTCGGTAATTTTGGTTTTTTGGTTGATAACCGCACGAATACGATTTGCGCACCCGCACCTTTATTCGACCACGGTTTGTCGCTTTTGACATACGCGATGGATGATGATTTGGAAGATTGGGAGACTTATGCCAAAACCCGCGTTCCCGCAACCTATTCTGATTTTACAGAGCTTGCAAAGCAACTGATGGGACATTCGCAAAAGGAAAAACTGCGCAAACTTATCAATTTCAAATTCAAAAAGCATCCGCGCTATAACTGGCGTGACAGCCGATTGCGCATACTATCGGAAGTTATAAAGCGTCGCGTCAAGGCGCTGTTGTGATAATGTCGCACTTCACCGGAACGAATTATAAACAAAGACCTGTTAAAACAAACTAATCTTATCGCGCGAAAATATAATGGATAAGCGGGGCTACGGAGGAAAGACTTTGAACGATCCGAAAGTAATTAAAAAGGATAAATATATAAACAGCGAAGAAAAAGTTGCGGTGGTGCAGGGCGTAACGCTGTATGAGGCGGAGCATAAGCACGAGTTTATAGAACTTGCCTATGTGGAAGAAGGGGAAGCGCAGCATTGGGTGAACGGGGAAACCTTTCAATTGAGCGCGGGGGACATCATGATGCTCGACAGCGGCGCTTCGCACAGTTATCGGGCGACAACGCCTACGATCTCCGTTTGGAACATTTTGTTTCTGCCCGAATTTTTTGACTTTTTTCTGAAAGAGGGGGATCGTTGCATCGAATATGCCTGCCGCACGATGTTGAAAGAAAAAGTGGGCGGCGCATTGATGAAAGAGAGCGGTTTTTTAAGTTTACCCAAGGAAAAGGCGAAGAGCGTGGTGCCGTATATCAGGCAAATCATTGAAGAGAAGAAGGAAGAACGTCCCGGTTATCTTGAAGCGATCCATTCGCTGCTTAAATTGGCGCTTATCGAGATTTTTCGCTATGGACATGATGTAAAGGGGGATTTTTCCGACAAGCAAAGGCGGCTTTATGAGGAAATGATGGAGTATATCAAAAGGAACAGGGGTGACGGTATTTCCGCAAGTTATTTATCAAAATTGTTGTTCTATTCTCCCGAATACCTTTCGAAAACATTCAACGGTATTTCCAGCCAGCCAATGAAGAAATATATCCAGAAAGAAAAGTTGGAGTGGACAAGAAAGGCGCTCCTTTCTACGGATAAAACGGTGGAAGAGATTATGGAAGAAGCAGGGTATAACGATAAAAAATATTTTTACGAAATATTTAAGCGGGAGTACGGCGTATCGCCAGGTAAATACAGAAAAGGATAAATAATTCGTGCAACAAAAAGAGGTCGAGCGACCTCTTTTTTGTATGGCAAGTTCATGCAAAGTTTGTAATAAGCGAAAAAATGACAGTAAAAGTGCGGCGATGTATCAAAAGAGAAGTCTTTCGGCGGTATGGGATGCCCCATAAAATGAAAGGTTTCGGCTTTTGTCGGCGGATATTTGCTCATTGCATTTTTAATGTACCCCACAAAACTGTGCGGGTTACCCCCATAGGCAAAAAATGCTGTCTATGATAAAATATAAGCGGAAAGTCGGATTAAATCGGTGGAAAAGGATGAATGTTTACCGATAGACCGGCACACAAAGCTCATTTTCGGTAAACAATTATGGAACTTTTATGTCTGTTCCTCATCGCGCGGGGAGGTTTGAATGAGTATGAAAAGTTTGATGAAAGAATTTTTGCACTATCCCGAGCCGCAGTTCGCGCGGACAGCTTTTTCTTTTTTGGACGGAGAGTGGGAAGTATCGCTCGGCGGTAAGCCGTATCGAGCGATCCGCGTTCCGTACTGTGTAGAATCCGAACTTTCCGGAATCGGAGAAAAGGGTTTTGTGTATGATTTGCGGTACAGAAAGACTTTTGCCGCGTCGCAGCATAAAAAGGATGAGCGCGTCCTTCTGCATTTCGGTGCGGTCGATCGTTATGCCAAAGTGTATGTGAACGGCGTATCGGTCGGCAGCCATTGCGGAGGGTATACGCCTTTCTCTTTTGATATCACCGACGCGCTGCAAGAGGGGGAGAACTTACTCGAAGTTGCCGTTCATGACGACGTGCACGAGAATTTTCCCAGCGGCAAGCAATCAGGGAAAGAACAGTCTTACGGTTGCATGTATACGCGCACAACGGGGATTTGGCAGAGCGTTTGGCTGGAATGCGTGCCGCAGGAGCGGTTACTCGGTATACGTTTTTATCCGTCTGCGGAGAACTGTTCGGTCAGAATGGAAGTCACCGCACAGACCGAAGGGGAGTTTCTGGCAGAAATCACATACGACGGTAAAACAGTCGGTAAATGCGGCGGGCATTTGAACTACCGCGGTGTATTTGAAACGAAACTAACGGAAAAGCATCTTTGGGAACTCGGAGCGGGCCGCTTATACCGCGTGCGCCTGCAATTCGGCGAAGATACGGTTTACAGTTATTTCGGACTGCGCGATGTACGTTACGAGGGCAAAACGTTTTTATTGAACGGAAAACCTGTATTTCAACGTCTCGTTCTGGATCAGGGGTATTATCCCGAAGGCGTGTATACACCGCGCTCCGAGGATGATTTTGTGCGGGATATAGAGTTGGCGCTGCAACTCGGTTTCAACGGCGCGCGGCTGCACCAAAAGGTATTCGATCCCAAAGTTTTATGCCTTTGCGATGTATACGGGTATATGGTTTGGGGCGAATATCCGAGTTGGGGGATGCGCGTGCGGAATTTGGATGCACTTGGCGTATTCCTCGGTGAATGGCGCGAAGCAGTGGAACGCGATTTCAATCACCCCTGTATCGTCACCTGGTGCCCGCTCAATGAAATGTGGAGCGATCCCGAAGACGAACGCTGGGTGCGCGATGTACGGTTTGCGGATGCCGCATACGCCTTTACAAAGGCTCTTGATCCTACGCGGCCTTGCATAGATGTGAGCGGCGGCTTGCACGGACATAAGACGGATGTGGCGGATTTCCATTTTTATGGTTCGCTTGAAAAATTAAAGGCGCATATGGAAGATGCCGAACGCGGTGCGCCGTCTTTTGATAAGATGTATCTTCCCGGCGAGGAAATCGAATATAAAGGCGAGCCTTTGCATCTGAGCGAGTTCGGCGGTGTGCGTTTCGGTAATTCTGCAGACGGTTGGGGCTACGAGAATGAGCAGAAGGAAGAAGAATTTGTCGCCCGCTATGAAAAGACGGTCGCATTTCTGCTCGGATGCGGGCAGCTTTCCGGGTTCTGCTATACACAGTTATACGACGTTGAACAGGAGCAGAACGGGTTGTATTATTACGACCGACGCCCGAAATTGTCCCGGCAAGGGCTGCGCCGCATAAGGGAGGCAAACGCAGCGGTCGCCGCGTGCGAAGTGAACCCTGAAAAGACGTAAAGCGATCCGCGTTTTATCGGGCGACATAGCAAATAGAGGTATCGGGGGCAATATGATCATTTGCGTGGGAGAGATACTTGCCGATATGACGGGGCGTACCTGTCACGGGCATATGGAATTTACATGTTTTGCGGGCGGCGCGCCGTTTAACGTGGCTTGCTGCTTGAAAAAATTGGGTGCGGCTTGCGGTTTTTGCGGCAGTGTCGGGCAGGACGCGATCGGGAACTTTCTCGTCGATGTAGCCCAAAAGCAGCAATTCGGTTATTTATATCTTCAAAGAGAGGAAGAACGGAATACGACGCTCGCCTTTGTCGAAGTGGACGGGGCGGGTGAGCGGACGTTCAGTTTTTACCGTAAAAACACGGCGGATGCGTACCTGCCGCAGGCGGAGATCAGCCGGATCGTCCGCTTGGCGGATATCGTTCACATCGGTTCGCTGCCGCTGTCTTCCACGCACGGGCGGGTCTTTGCGGACGAACTGATCGCCTGTACACATGCCTGCGGCAAAAAGGTCAGTTTTGACGTGAATTACCGTTCGGACATTTTTTCCTGCGAAGAGGAGGCGGTCTGGCTGTACCGCAAATACATTGAAGCGGCGGATATCGTCAAGTTTTCGGAAGAGGAACTTCCGATGTTTGCCGAAGGCGCGTCGCAGGAAGAAAGGCTGCGTAAGGTCGCCGGCGCGCATAAAACGGTATTGCTCACGCTTGGCAGCCGCGGCAGTATGCTGTGCGCGGCGGGGAACATCTATTGCATTCCGGCCGCTACCGTACAAGAGATAGAAGACACGAACGGTGCGGGCGATGCGTTCATGGCGGGGGTTCTCGCCTCGATAGACAGCGGGCAGGCGGATCCGAATGTCGTTTTGCGCATGGGAAACGCGTGCGGCGCGCTTGCCGTTTCGCAGAAAGGGGCGTACCCCGAATGGAGTAAAGAGGACGCGGCGGCGCTTACAAAAGAGTTTGACGCCTGAACAAAAAGAAATGGAAGAGGGGTACCCCTCTGTTGCGTTTTTTAACGCAACAGTCAGACCTTAACGGAAAGGAGAAAATCCGGTGTTTTACGATAAAGGTGTTTGGATCTATCTGGACGAGGTGAGCCGCGGCGAAAAGCCGAAGTACGGTGCGCCCGCCGCGTATTTCCGCAAAGAGTTCAAAACAGAAAAAAGGGTAAAGCGCGCCGTTTGGTATGTTTCGGCGCTCGGTGTGTTCAAAGCGTATGTGAACGGGAGCGAGGCGGACGATGATTTTCTTTCGCCGGGCTGGACGGATTACAGAAAGCGTATTCCATATATGGAATACGACGTGACGGATAAACTGCAAAAGGTGAACGCGCTTGCAATCGTTGCGGCAGACGGCTGGGCGGTCGGCAACCTCGGTTACGAAGTGGAACGGCAGGTTTTCAGCGACAGGGTAGAGGTGTTTGCCAGCCTTGTCATCGACTATGAAGACGGCACGCGCTCGTTTATCGAAACGGATACGGATTGGAAAGCTGCCCACGGGGAAATTTTGCGTTCCGATCTTCTGATGGGAGAGGAGGTGGATGCGCGTCTTTCCCTCGGTGATTTTTCGGCGCCGAGATACGACGACGGAATATGGGAGAACGCCAAGACAAAAACGGGTTCTTCCGATCTGTGGAAACTCTATTATCTCGACAGGGCGATCGCCCCGAAAACAAAGATAAAGCACAGGCTGCCCGCGGTCTTTTTGCACAAGGACGGAAAGGGGCGGGCGATCTACGACCTTTCGCAGAACATGGCGGGTGTCATCGAAGCGCGGCTGCGCGGCGCGCGCGGCGCAAAAGTCACCTTCCGCTACGGCGAAATGCTCTGTGCGGACGGTTCGCTCTATACCGCAAATCTGCGCACGGCGGAGGCGACGGATTCTTATATCATTGCAGGAAAAAAGGAAGAAACGTTCCGCCCGCAGTTCACTTTCCACGGGTTCCGCTATGTGGAAGTTTCGGCAGAAGGCGATGCGGAGATTCTGCGCATAGACGGGCTTGCAACGTACAGCGATCTTGCCGAAACAGCGGCATTCTCCTGCAACGACGAAATCGTGAACAGGCTGTACAAAAACATTGTATGGGGGCAGCGCAGTAATTTTCTGAACATCCCTACCGATTGCCCGCAGAGGGACGAACGGCTGGGCTGGGCGGGCGATTCGCAGGTCTTCTGCGGCACGGCGATGTTCAATATGGACTGCCGCCTGTTCTATAAAAAACATCTTACCGATATCCGTGACGTACAGTGCGGCAACGGCGCCGTGCCCGGCATCGCGCCCATCGTGCCGCATCACGACCATTCCGTTTTGCAGGGGCGTCTCGGTGCCGCGGGGTGGGGAGATGCAGTCACCGTCCTGCCGTATGAATATTACCGTATGTACGGCGATGTGTCCGTCGTAAAGGAAAATCTTTCGGCGGCGAAGCGGTTTGTCGGCTATTGCCTTTCCCGCAGTGAAAATTACATCCGCCCCGTACGTTTCAACTACGGCGACTGGCTGGAACTGAACGAAGAGAGCGATATATCGCTGATTTCCACCGCCTATTTCGCGTATTCCGCATATCTGACGGCAAAACTGTGCGAGATCGCGGGCGACGGCGACGCTGCTTACTACCTTGCATTGCATGCAAAAATACGCGCGGCGTTCCGCGCGCGGTTCATGGAGAAGGACGGCAGGCTGAAAAGCGACACGCAGACGGTGTATCTGCTCGCGTACCGCTTCGGGCTGGCAGATGCGGCGGAGGCTCGCTCGCACCTTCTGAGGGCAATCGAGCGCAACGGCGGCAAACTGACTACGGGTTTTTTGGGCGTAAAACATCTGCTGCCAGCGTTGTGCGATTTGGGGGAAGCGGCGCTCGCATACCGCCTGTTCACGAGCAGGGAATACCCCTCCTGGTGTTACCCTGTCGTTAACGGGGCTACGACGATATGGGAGCGGTGGAACAGCTATTCAAAGGAAACGGGCTTCGGCGACGTATCCATGAATTCGTTTAACCACTATGCCTACGGGTCGGTGGGCGAATGGATGTTCAAATACTGTTTGGGCATTCAGCCCTCCGCAGAGGCGGGCGAAGGCGGCTTTGCGCAACTTGCGTTGCGCCCGATCTTCGATCCGTGCGGAGCGATCACGCATGCGGAAGGGCATTACGACAGCGTGCGCGGCAGGATCTTTGTGCGCTGGACAAGGGAACAGGACGGATCATACCGGTACAATTATTCCGTTCCGGAAGGGGTAAACGTTTCCTTTGATTTCAAAGATATGGAAGTGCGTTCGCGCAAAAACGGTACGCTTATTTTACAGCCGAACGATGCGCACGCTTTGCATACGGTATCAAACTTAAAAAGAGAGGAGCAGCAAGATGAAAGAGTACAAGTATGAATTGCATGTACATACGCGCGAGGGCAGCCGTGACAGTCGCATGAGCGGCAGCGATATGGTCAAGCATTACATGTCGCTCGGCTATGCGGGAGTGTGCATCACGGATCATTTTACGGGCAGCATCACCCGTCCGCTGAACGCGCCGTGGAAAGAACAGATGGATGTGTTTTGCAGTGGGTATGAGGCGGCGGCGAAGGCCGCGGAAGGCACGGATTTTCAGGTGTTTTTCGGGCTGGAATATTCGGATAAAGGAAACGACTTCCTCTTTTTCAACCTGAATAAAGAGTGGCTTCTGAAAAACGAGGATATGTGCGACATTCCGCTCAAAGAACTTTTGACGCGCGTCCGCAGCGACGGCGGCTTCATCGTTCACGCGCACCCCTTCCTCGAATCGGACTGGATCGAGATGATCCGCCTTCTGCCGCACCATGTAGACGCGGTAGAGGTGTGCAATACGGCGATCGACCCCGATAAAAACGTCCGCGCCGATTGGTATGCCGATTCGTATAATCTGAAAAAGACGGGCGGTTCCGACATGCACTATACGGAGAACAGACCGTCCGAAGGCGGTATCATTGCGCCGCGCCGTGCGAAAGATCTGAAAGATTTAACGGATATGATCCGCGCAGGCGAAACAAAAGTCATCACCGATTACAGGAAATAGGCGCAAAACCGTTTCCGCGAACAAAGAAGCGGTGAACAAATTTGTGGAAGCAAAGGAGGGATGCCGATGGAAAAATTGAAAGTGGTTTTGGTCGGCTGCGGGGATCGTGCCTGCGTCTATGCGGAAGAAGGCGTACACAAACTCGAACAGATGGAGATCGTTGCCGCCGTCGATCCGGATGAGGTGCGGCTGCAATATGTGCGGGAGCATTTCGGGGTGGCGGAAGCGATGTGTTTCCGTGACCAAAACCAGCTGCTCGCGCGCGGTAAAATCGCAGATTGCGTCATAAACGGTACGATGGACAAACTGCATTTGCAAACGGCGGTGCCCTTTTTGGAGCAGGGATACGATATGCTTTTGGAAAAGCCGCTCGTAAACAACAAAAAGGACTTGCTGCTGCTCTACGATGCTGCCAAAGCGCACGGATGCAAGCTGATGACCTGCCACGTTCTGCGCTATACGCCGTTCTACCGGAAGATCAAAGAACTGATCTTGGGCGGCGAAATCGGCGAGATCGTGAATATATGCACCGACGAGCGGGTAGGCGCGTTTCATTCTTCCGTTTCGTATATCCGCGGCAAGTGGAAAAGCGAAAAGGAATGCGGCTCGTCTTTGCTTTTGGCAAAGTGCTGCCACGATATCGACCTTTTGTGCTGGCTGAACGCAGCCGCACCGCCCGCGCAGGTGTTCAGCTACGGCGGCAGGGATTTTTTCATTCCCGAAAAGGCACCGAATGGCGCGGGAACGCGCTGCTTGGTAGATTGCCCCGAAGATGTGCGCAAACAGTGTATTTATGACGTGCAGTCTATGTATCTGGATAATTGCCTGTTGCCGTGGTACCCATGGCAGTGTACGGGCAAAGATTACCACGACGTGACGATGGAAGAAAAGATCGAATCGCTGAAAACGTACAACCCGCACGGGGTATGCGCATACAAAGCGGGCGGCGACATTGCCGACCATCAGAATGTGGCGATCCGTTTCAAAAACGGCAGCACGGCAGTTCATTCGCTCACCCTCGGCTGCATGAAGGCAGGGCGCAGCATCTTTATCAGCGGTACCCGCGGCGAGATCGAGGGAAAGGTGGAGGACGGATTCTTTTGCCTGCGCAAGTATGACAGAAAAACGTCCACATACACCGAACAGCGGTTTGATTTCAAAGACCGCAAGGGTGAAACGGGCGGTCACTTCGGCGGCGACCGCGGATTGGTCGCAGATTTTTGCGGCATCATGCTCGGCAGCAAGCCGTCCGTATCGTATACGTCCATTGAAAATTCAATCACGGGGCATTTGCTCGTTTATGCGGCGGATGAGTCGATGAAAAGCGACAGCCCCGTCGATCTGTAACGCGCCCGCCGGCGCGGGTAAATGTTTTTCTTATTCTCAATAACACGTTCGTAGTGTGGAAGGATGTTTCTCTGTTTTCAATTTGTAAAAATATAACAGGAGGGTATTTCAATGTTAAAACGTATTGGGGTAACTTGCATGGCAGTACTTATGGCTGCATCCGTCGCCTTTGGCGTGACGGCGTGCAACCGTGATGACGGTGAAGAGGCGGTCAACCCCGACATGATACAGTTGTACGTATCCAACTACGACGGCGGGTTCGGAACGCAGTGGCTGTATGATGCGGCAGACGCATTCGAAGAGGAATATGCGGATCATACGTTTGAAAACGGCAAAACGGGCGTACAGATTTTTATCGATCCGAACAGAGATAAGGGATATATGTTGAATTTTAACACGTCTCCCAACGAAATTTTCTTTACCGAAGAGGTTTCGTATTACGACAACGTAAGGAATGGCGATTTTTTGGATATCTCCGACGTTGTGCAAGAGGTGTGCGCGCAGGAAGGTGTCAGCTTGAAAGATACGCAGGAAACAGGCTTGCTGTACAACGGCAAATATTATGCGCTTCCGCACTATGAAACCTTTGCCGGGCTTGTGTACGATAAAGACTTGTTCAACGCCCTGCGCCTGTATATTGCCGAGGACGGAAGTTATACTAACGCGAGCGGCAATCTGTCTGCAGGACCTGACGGGGTGAAACCTTCGTATGACGATGGGTTGCCCGCCACGATGGAAGAATTTTTCGACCTTTGCGAGTATATGAAAACGGTCAAAACCATAACGCCGGTCACATTGACGGGGGAACATGCCCCGAAATATTCGGCGAACTTTGTAAGCAGTGCCGCTGCCGCTTATGACGGAAAGACGATCACGGAAGCACGCTATACGTTTGCAGCGGAGGATGTTGAGTATATTGTGGATAATAGCGTTAAAGCGGATGATTCTTCCGGACTCGGCTATACCTATGAAACGGAAACGGCGGATAATATCACAAATGCGAATGGTTATCTGTTGCAGCGTACGCCCGGCAAATTGTACGGACTCGCCTTTTTGGAAAAGCTCTATGAAGGAGGATATTTCGATAAGGAAGGCCTTAAAGGTACGACATCGCATTTGGCTTCGCAGGAGAATTTTGTCAACTCAAAATTCAAAAATGCTCCGATCGCCATGCTGATGGACGGCAACTGGTGGGAAAACGAAGCGACCAATAACGGCACGTTCACGCGCAGCGAACAGCTCTATCTGGATCAGGCTAAGAAAGAAAACCGCCACTTCGGTATCATGCCTATCCCTGCGAAGATCGACGAAAACGATACGAATACACATGGCGCCTCCGGCACTGCGCTTGATATATATAGTGCGTACGGTTTTATCAAAGCAAAAATCGATCCCGAAAAGATAGATGCGGCGAAAGCCTTTTTGAAGTTCTGCTATTCCGCAGAAAATCTGGAGAAATTTACCGAAACGACGGGTACGGCGCGCGCGATGATTTATAAAGTTTCGGACACTACTTTGCAGAACATGACGACGTTTTCACAGGACGTGTGGAGCATGCACGATAGCGGCAACGTTGTTTCGCAAATCTCCGCAAATAAATTGTATTATGAAAACATGTCGGATTTTAACCATTTAAATCTTCTCGCGTACGGCGATTACACCTATCCGTGGACGGCGCTCACCGATGAGAACGGCGGACTTACGGCTGCGAAGTATTTTGTAGGTTGCTGGAACTGGACAGAGAACACGTGGAAGGAAGATTATTCTGCGTATATTTCGTGATCAACGTTTTGTAAAGGTCGGCGATACGTTTAAGACTTGGGGGTAAGTTATGGAAATAATAAAAAAAGGAAAATCTCTCGCTACATTTAACAGAAAAAGGAAGATATTTTATATTGCGTTGATCGCGTTGCCCGTGTTGCAGTTTTGTATCTTTTATTTAGGCGTGCACATCAACTCGATCTTGCTTGCCTTCAAGTCTTATACGCTGACCGATGGACAAAGCGGGCTTTATTCATATGTTTTTACAGGATTTGAAAATTTCGGGCAGGTTTTTCACAATTTTGCGACGGAAAACTATCTTGTAAATGCGATATGGAACTCGGTTTTGGCGTTTCTTGTCGGATGGATCGGCTTTTTCGGCAGTCTGCTGTTTTCTTATTACATAATGAAAAAGTGGCGGTTCGGAAAACTGTTTCAGTTGTTTTTGTTTCTTCCGTCGATCATATCGGAGATTGTTGTTGTATCGTTGTTCAAATATTTTACGGAAAACAACATTCCCGCCTTTATTGAAATGATAGGCGGAGAGGCAGTATCGGGTTTTGTTTATTCATCCGATCTCAACGTGCGCCTCATTTCGTTGTTGGTTTATTCTGTCTGGATCGGATTCGGCGCCAATATCCTGATTTTTAACGGAACGATGTCGGGCGTATCCGAATCCGTTTTAGAAGCGGCAAAGTTGGACGGCGTTCGTCCTTTGCGTGAATTCTTTTCGATCGTTTTGCCGATGATGTATCCTACGATTGTGACATTGGCGGTTGTGAACGTGGCGAATATCTTTACGAATCAGATGTACTTGTTCAGTTTTTACGGGGCTTCGGCGGAACGGAAATTATATACGATCGGGTATTATCTGTATTTGAATACGCAGGAAGCGGGCAACAGCGGGCTGAGCGAATACCCGTATCTTGCCGCTTTCGGTTTAGTCGTTTCCGCGGTCACCATTCCGCTGACAATAGGTTTCCGCAAAGTAATGAACAAGATCGGCGAACGGTTTGAGTGAGGTAGCGGCATGAATAACATTTTTGCCAAAGAAAGTAAATTGCGCAGCTGGCTGCGGCGGAAAATAAAAGCTGCAGAAAAAATGAATGTTTTTTCTTGGATCGTGTTCGCTTTTCTCGCGCTCTTGACGTTATCGTTTATCATTGTCTATTTGTGGGGGTTCATGACGTCGTTTAAGAGCATTTTGGAATTCGATACGATCGGGAACATTGTAGGCTTACCGGAGCAGTGGACGTTCGAAAATTTCATTTTTGTATTCGAAAATTTCCGTGTTAAACTTAACGGCACCACATTCTATCTGGAAGATATGATCCTCAATTCCCTGCTGTATGCCGTCGGTTGCGCGTTCATTCAGACGGCGGTGCAGTGTATAGTGGCGTATCTTGCGGCAAAATTTCGTTTCAAATTCAGCAGCGTCATTTACTGGGTTGTCATCATTACCATGACTATTCCCGTCGTCGGCACGGATATCAGCACGATACAGATGTTGCAGAATATCGGACTGTATGACAGTATGATCGGCATGTTTGTATTGAAGTTCAACTTTCTCGGTGCATATTTTCTTGTTTTTTATGCAACGTTCCGCAGTTTGCCCGACGACTATGCTGGCGCGGCTTACGTTGACGGCGCGGGCGAGTTCGGCATCCTGATCCATATCATCCTGCCTATGGTAGCGAATATGTTCTTCACGATTTTTTTGCTGAACCTGATTATGTATTGGAACGATTACAGAACGCCGCTCCTGTACATTCCCAATCATCCTACGCTTTCAAACGGCATTCAGTGGCTGTCAACTTCACCGACGCAGGAGTTTTCGCATACGACGGTGCGCATCACATCCTGCATCATTATGGTCATCCCTATTCTTATTGTATTTATTATTTTCAAAGGCCGCATTATGAATAAAGTATCTCTGGGAGGAATTAAGGAATGATGAAAAAGATTGGACGGACAAAATACGGGATAACGCTCCCGCTTATGTTCGTCATGGTTTGCCTGTGCGCGGCGCTCGTGCTGGGGTTTGCGCTTTCGGCGCAGAAAACCGTGCGCGCGGAATGCGGGAGCGAAGAACTGACGGCGTTTTTGGAAAGTGAGCATTTTGTCGGCGAGACAATTGCTTTGCCGAAGGCGCAGATCAAAGAGGGAAACGAAACGTATGAAACGGACGTTGCTCTCATCGCCCCCGACGGCCGTATGTATGCGGGCAATTCCGTAACGCTTACGGATTTCGGCAGCTATACATTACTTTATACGGCGAAAAACGGAGAAACCGATTCGCAGTACAAAGAGCCGTTCACGGTCAAACAATATTTATATACGGCTTCCGGAGAGCAGACCGAAATCGGGTTCGGTGCGGTTTCCTCGCTGACGGAGTATCCTGCGGAAGGCAGGAGCGGCATGGTCGTCGACATTGCCGAGAACGAAACAGTATACGCGAATACCGTCATCGACCTGAGCGATTATATGGCGGAGGACGACCTTTTCCGTGTATCTTTCCTACCGCATGCGCTGGGTACGGCAGACGCACAGTTTGTGTACATTACGTTCACCGACGTGCATGACAGCAGCAACACCCTCACCGTCGAACTTCGCTATTCGCCGGACGGGAACACGACGGAAACCTGCCGCGTGTTTGCAATGTTCTATGCATCGGGGCAGGGGAAACAGGGACTGGAATATATGCCCGCGGGCAACGGCGACTTTACCTATGACGGCAAAAGTTACAAACGCCACCAAAACGACGGGTACGGAGGAAAGGCGGCTGCTTCCATGCAGGGGTATAATCCTCTTACTATTACATTAAATGCGGAGGATGTCGGAACGACGGATATTATTTGCCGTTTTGACTATGAAACTAAGCGCTTTTATTACGGTGAGAATATACAGCAGGGCGTGAACCTTGCCAACGACCTCGACGATCCGAATTTGCAGTCAACACTCTGGCAGGGCTTTACGACGGGGGAATGCTATGTATCCGTTTCGGCGGGCAGTTATTCACAGTCGCATTGCCGTATGCTGTTCACGCATCTTGCGGGAATGTCGCTTGCGGAAAACGGAACGATCGCCGATACCGAAGCACCCGTGATCACTGTGGACGATTCCGATCTTGCAGCTGCTGATTACGCCGTGATCGGCAAGCCGTTTGCCGTTCCTTCTGCGACCGCGCTCGACAGCTATGCCGGCGAGTGCCCCGTTGCGGTCAGAGTCTATACCGCTTACGGCACGAGTACACAGGCGCTCGTAGCGGTGGAAAACGGCAGTTTTACGCCTATACAAGTCCGTGAATATACGATCGTTTATACCGCTGAGGACTATTCCGGGAACATTGCGGAAAAAACGTACACTTTTGAGGCGAAAGAGCGAACACCGGAAACGGATATGAAGGTATCGTACACAAAGCCTTCATCGCTTGCAGTGGGGCAGGAGATGGATTTTGGAACATTCGCTGTCGATAACGCGAACGGCAACTGGTATCTTACTCTCCGCGTTTCTTTCGGAGACGAGAGTGAAACGGTCGCCGAAATTTCGGCAGAGAACGCAACGGATAAAGTAATGTACCGCCCGATGGTGTCGGGAACATATACGTTCACTTTGGAGTACCGCGATTATACGAACGAATATACGGACGAGTTTGACGTGGAAGTGAGCGCGGACGGCGACCCGATTCTGCTTGTCGAGCCGCAGCTGCCCCGCTACATCATCAAGGGTGCGCAGTACACGCTCTCCGAGTTGTGCGGGTACACGTTTGAAAACGGCACGGCGCAGGAAACGCCCGCTACGCTTTACGTCACTGAAACGAAAGAATACAGCGGCGCTTCGCCTGTTACGGGAAATTTGGTCACCGTTTCCGAAGATTGGACGGAATGCTGGTTCACCTATGTTCTCGGGAACACCGTAAAACAGTACAGAGTACCTGTGCAGGATGTCGGCTATGGCGCAAGCGGCGTCAATATCTATAAGTATTTCACGGGCTTCTCGGATGCGGCTGTCGAACAAGCGCAGGTATCCTATACGGTCGCGGAACAGAGCGGTTTATACAGCCTTGATTTTATCAACGCATTGATGATGTATGGCTTCGGGCTTACGTTCACCGTACCTGCGGATGCGGAGTTTGATTCTATTACGATTACGCTCACGGACAAGGACGATCCGAGTGTCGTTCTGACAACGGTCTTGTCGGCGCAGAGCGACGGCAGCATTGTAATGGAGAGCAACGGGGCGCGCAACGTGTTTACGGCTAAGTTTTACGGCAGCACTATCTCGTTCGCATACAGCGACGAATCGCTCGGCACAAGTATCGACGGCGGCGCGAATTATTATTCCGTCGGCGACGGTTGGGAAGGTTTCCCTTCCATGCGCGCATGGTTAAGTATCTCTTTCAACGGCGTTACCGGAACGCCGAAGATCACGATTTCCCGTGTGAATAACCAGACGATCGGGTATATCATGCCGAACGGCACCGCGCAGGATGTGACCGCGCCGCAGTTCAATACCCCCGTTTCCGAGGGGTATCAGAAGATCGGCAGCGAGTATGCGCTTGCCCCGTTCTATGCGGCAGATGTGCTCGACCCGGATATTACCGTTTCCATGAGCGTTACGCTGAACGGAAAATATATTACTTCGGTCGACGGTACTGTATTGCAGAACGTTTCCGATGTGGAGCGCGAATATACGATCCGCCTTTCCGACTACGGCGCCTATGCGATAAGTTATGTTGTATCCGATTCCGTCGGCAACAGGTCAACGTATTTGTATGCGATTAACGTGGTCGATACAGACAGTCCTACGGTCGCGTTCGGCAGCCATGCAGGGGAGGCGAACGTGAACGAGAGCATCAATATTGCCGAAATTACGGTGACCGACAACGTGAGTGCAGCAGAAAACTGCACGGTGCGTATCTACGTTTGCTCTCCGCAGAATGTGTTTACGGAGCTCGAAGGCGAAAGTTTCGTTCCCGAAACGGCGGGTACGTATAGCGTTTGGTACTTTGTTACCGACGAAGCGGGCAACTGCACCTTTGCGCACTATGACATCGTCGTTTCGTAAGGAGGAAAGAAGATGAAGAAATTAACAGCGCTTCTGTTGGCGGCGGTATGCTTTGTGGGGCTTGCACTGGCGGGTTGCGCAGACAATAACAAACAAGGACAGAACGGCGGCACTACGACGGACGAAACGCTTCCCAATGCTGCAAACCATGTGATCGAAATGACCGAAACGACGGAAACGGTTGCACAAAACGGCACTACCGAATATAAAATACTCATTCCGTCGGGGCTTTCTTATTCCAGTCTTGTGAATGTGGCTGCGCGCGAATTGCAGCTGTTCCTCGGCGAAGCGACAGACGCGGCATTTGAGATCGTGGAAGATACCGCATATAGTGCAAGCGGCAAATATATCTCCGTCGGGGAAACGGCGGCAGCCGAGGCTGCGGGCATTTCTGTCGATTACGCTACGGTTGACGCGCAGGGGTTCGTCATCGAAACCGAGGGCAGCAACGTGTATATCCTCGGCGCAGAGGATAAAGGTACGCTCAACGGCGTTTACGGGTTCCTCGAACATACATTGCACTTTGATTATTACTTTGAGGACAGCTATGATTTGGATAAGGTGTCGGAATTGCCCCTGTACGATTACCACATCGTCGAGCGCCCCGATATCCCGGTGCGCGCAAGCGGTTACGGGTATGCCTCCAACTACAATATAGAAACACAGTACCGCTACCGTACGGTGTACAGGCACGATTTCCAACTGCCCGTCACATACAACGGAAAGACGTCAAGTACCCATACCAGCTTGCTGTATATCCCCGAGGCGGTGTATGGCGAAGATCATGGCGAATGGTTTGCGGACGGTATAGCAACACAGCTTTGCTTTACCGCGCACGGCGATTATGAAGAGGGCGGCGAATACGACCAGCTCGTGGAAACAGCGGCTCAGGCGTTGTATGATAATTTCGATGCAGATGAAACAGAGTCGTATTATGTGGCAAGTTTTTCGTTGGAAGATCAGGACGGCACCTCCTGGTGTACCTGCGATGCATGCAAAGCGGTCATAGATGAGTACGGCGCACAGTCGGCTACGCTCATCCTGTTCATCAATGACCTGGCGGAATGCCTTAAAGCCAAGTTTGCAAATACGCAGGCGGAGGAAAATGCGACCGAAGCAGAGCAGGCACATGCCGAACATATGCGGGGTTTAGCGGACAGGTTTATCCTGACCACTCTCGTGTACCGTGCCACCGAGCAGGCGCCGTATACCACAGACGCAAACGGAAACAAAGTTTTTTCTGAAGATATGAAACTGCATCCGCAGGTGGCTCCTTTTTTCGCACCGTTCTTTGCTCGCTATACGGGCAGAACGTTTGATGAAAACGGTGAATATGTCACTCTTACGGATTGGGGCGAACTTTCCGAAACGCTGTTTTTCTGGACGTACGACACTGTTTTCAGTAACTCCATGCTGCCGTTCTATTCGTATAACTATCTGCAAAGGCTGTACCAGATTGCATATGAAGAGAAAGTCTATTACCACTACAATCAGGCGCAGTATTTCAATCGAAACAGTACAGCTTGGGCGGTTTTGGGCGGATACCTCAATGCCAAACTCGGCTGGAACTGCTATGCAGACGTTGCGGAACTCACCGAAAAATTCTTTAACGGTATGTACGGCAGCGAGGGCGGGGAAATGTATGATATTTTCCGTTCCTATCTTCTGTACAATAACTACCAGGTCAAAGAGCTTAATTATTCAGGAGGGATAGGGACAGGCGGCGACAACAGTGCAAAGTTCTGGCCGAGGGCATTCGTTTACGGAATGACGGAGCGGATGTATGCTGCACGAGTCAGGCTTTTGGAGAAGGGCGAAATGACGGCGGCGAACAACATTGAATTGGAACTTGTTTCTCCGCTGTATTTTCTTATCCTGCATTACAGCAGTACGTTCGATACACAGACGCTAAACGGATATAAGAACGATTATCGTGCGTTCGTTGACAAGTGGGAGATCAATTATTTCAGCGAAAGCCAAACGATGTCGTCCTTTATTGACGGATTTTTGCAATAAGCACATTGCACCGCAATAAAAAATCAAGGGAGGAAATGGAACCATGACCACAAAACGCAGACGGATTTCCGCGCTGTTACTCGGTATTCTGATGGCACTGTCGTTGGTAGTGCTGGCAGCATGCAATAACGGCGAAGAGGAAGAGACGCCCGATCCCGTCTATACGATCGGATTGAGCGCGCAGGTGTTGGAATTGGAGCGCTACGGCAGAGGCGAACTATCTGCCACCGTCTATAAGGACGGCGTAGCTACGGCGGATGCCGTGGAGTGGTCGAGCGGAAATACATCTGTCGCTACCGTTTCGGGCGGCGTGGTTGTCGCCGTCGGAAAAGGCTCAACGCAAATCACTGCCTCGGCGCAGGGTCAGGAAGCTTCCTGTTCTGTCACGGTCACAGACGAAGGCATCGTGCCGCGCCTTACAGTCGCGGACGAGACCATCCCGCTCACGTACAGGGCGGCAGATCCCGGCTATTATGACATCGTCGCCGAGGTCGAGTTTTACGATTACGATACGTCCGATGCCGTAATCTCCTATGAGGCGGTCACGTCGGCAGACTCCGATCCGTCCGTTATCGAACTCTCGTCCGAAGGCAGGGTAACAGCAAAAAAGGCGGGCAGGGCGACCGTCCTCGTTTCCGCAACTTGGAACGGCTACAATTGCACCGAAGTCCCCGTTTCCGTCGTCGTGTACAACGATATCGAGGTACAGCTTCTCGGTGAAGAGGATACCGTCCTTGTCCCCGGGGAAGAAACGGCGCTGTTCACATGGGGCGGCGCCGTGCAGGAAAACGTGTTTGCAAAAACCGCAGAATTTAGCGCAAAAGTCTTTAAGGAAGCGGAGCAAGTTACAGAAGCTGCCGTAATCTGGCATACGGACAAGGAAAATGTCGTATCGGTGGAAAACGGTACCGTTACCGCCAAATCGGAGGGTACCGCAAAAATCTGGTGCGAGTATAATGACGGCGTGAACGTGTACGAATCGCTTCGCCGCACGGTGACCGTATCCTATCCGTGGGTTGATCTCACCGAAGACAGCGACGCGGAATACCTGTTTACGGGAAGCAGCGCGGCAGATGTACTGCAACAATATGTAAGCGAAGACGCCACGCACCAAACCGACGCTGTGTATGCCGAGGAAAGCGATACGTCTATCCTTTCGGACGGAAAGATCGATATCTCTTCGCTCGCAGGCGGCGCAAACATCCTTTTATTTGAGGATACCGATACCTACGGCTACATTCTGCCTGTTACAGTAGTTACAAAGGCGATTGGTACGCCGCAAGAGTTCATGGATTGGCGCAAAGAAACGAGCAAGAACGCCAAAACGTACATTGATGGCAACACGGCAATGGCAGACGCCTATACGTACGGCGAAGGAGAGTACATTCTGCTGACGGCGGATATCACCCTTACGGATGATTTGCAGCATCAAATCTGGTTGCAGACTTCTGCGGACACCGTGCCGACGGACAATAAACTCGGTTTCCTCGGTACGTTCGACGGGAACGGCTATACCATTACGGCGCAGAAAGCGGGCAGGAGCGGTTTGTTCGGCGATGTCGGCAGCGGCGCGGTTATCAAAAACCTCGGCGTTGTGGCGACGCTGAGCAGTACGACTGTTGCGCCTGATGCAAGCGGTAGTAATCAAAGCACGCGCCCTGCGGCATTGGCAAGCCGCGCTTACGGTGTAACGCTGGAAAACTGCTACTTCGATGTTGCATGCGGCTCGCATGTCAATCACAGCGGACTTTTGTTCATGGCGGCGGCAGATATCACAATTGAAAACTGTGTTATCGTCGGAACACCCGGCAATGGTTCGGCGGCTGGTTCTTCCGCACTGGTCACCTCGTGGGTGCCTTACAATCATGATAACAGCATCGAATGCGTAAACGTGATCGCAATTTCTCGGAATGCCGGAAACCAGGCATTTGCCTACAACGGGCATAGTGCTTTTACTGCCAATGTCAGTGTTATAGACGGCAGTGCGGCGGGCTTCAATATCGAAACGTATAGGCTCAGCGGCTTTGACGATAGCGGCTTTAACACCGAATACTTCTTTGTGGAAGAGGGCTACATTCCGCAGTGGAACAAGACGGCGGGAAATTATAAACCTGAGGCAGCGATCACGGCGGACAGCGTAGACGTTACCACAGATGCGGAAGCGGATAACCATACCGCACAGCTTGATTACACCTTCACTTATCGCGGTGCGGAGGTCAGCCCTGAAAATGTCGAGTGGAGCGTCACGGATGGCGGTAATTTTGCCTCCGTTTCCAAAGCAGGCGTCGTCACGGGGAAGACCGAAGGTACAGCGCAAGTCACACTTACTGTCACCTATAATGGGCAAACATATACAGACACGATCACCGTCAACGTCACCATTCCTACGGACGGCGTGACTCCTGCACAGGATGTGCTGTTCGATAAGACCGATACCTTCTATGACGCAACCGCTCTGGCAAAACAACTGTGGGGCGAACAGACGAATAAGACGATTACCGACCTGCGTTACGGTTCGGCAGCAGCGTCGGCAAGCATCGTAGACGATTCCGCATATGCTTGGACGAATGTGCCTGCCGGGGAAGATCGCGTATTCTACGCCGTTTCGGATAATGTCGCGTATGAATTCACGGCGCTGGTCGTTTCCAGGCAAATCGGCTCTGCGGAAGAGTTCATGGATTGGCGCAAAGAAACGAGCAAGTACGCGAAAACGTACACGACGCAGAATGAAGCGGCATTGGCTGACGTTTATACGTACGGCGAGGGGGAGTACATCCTGCTGACGAACAGTTTTACAATCAATGAGGTCGTCAACCATCAGGTATGGAGGCAAACGGCTCCTTCGTCGATCCCCGCTGGCGGAAAGGTCGGCTTCCTCGGCACTTTCAACGGGAACGGGCATACCATAACGGCGACGGTCGGGCAGAGCGGTTTGTTCGGCGATATCGGCAGCGGCGCGGTCATTAAAAACCTCGGCGTCGTGGCGACGCTCAGTTATGCAGATGTCCAATCTGTTGCAAGTAATGGATTTATTCAAATTCATCCCGGGGCATTGGCGGGTCGCGCCTACGGTGCTACGATTGAAAACTGCTACATTTCCGTAAAGGACGGATGCGAACAGACGGGCAGGCGCTCGGGCGTATTCATGACGGCGGGCAACTTAACGATTAAAAACAGCGTGGTCGTAAGCGATTCCAAAGCGGATAACGGCGCCATACTTACCGAGTATGTGCACACCGGCTACACGATCACCTGTGAAAACGTGGTCGCCGTGTCGTACAATGCAAACATTCAGGTCTTTGCTCGTTACGAAGGCAGCGCCGAATGTGCGGAGGACGTCACTGTCATTAACGGTTCTGCTGCGGACTTCGATATCGCAACGTACAAACTTGCGGAGAGTTTTGATACAAGCGGCTTTAATACCGAATACTTCTTTGTAGAAACTGGATACATTCCGCAGTGGAACAAGACGGCGGCAGACTTCAAACCTGTTCTGGCACTTTCCGAAAACAGCATAGAGGTCACCACTGAAACGGGTGCAGACGGCAATACGGCGCAACTCGGATATACCTTTACTTACCGCGGCACCACAGTGCTTACCCCTGAAGAAGTCGCATGGAGTGTTACAAGCGACGGTAAAGTTGCCTCCGTCGATCCCAAAGCAGGCGTCGTCACGGGTATTGCCGAAGGTACGGCGGAAATCACGCTCACAGTTACCTACGATAAGCAGAAATATACCGCCACGGCCACTGTTGATGTTACAATGCCCGTACAGGACGCCGAACTTACGGAAGACGTGGTGTTCCTCAAATCGGTCACCGACCTTGCTTCTTCGCTCACCGCGGAAGATGTTTGGGGAGCAGCCACCGATAAGACCATTGCGGATATCCGCTGCGGCTCGGCTGCGGCTTCGGCAAGCATTTTAAGTGAAGGAGTGCTGGATTGGACGGGCGTGAGCCTCGGGGAAAACGAGTTCTATGTTATCGGCAGTGACAACATGGCATACAAATTTACGGCAATGTTGATAACAAAGACGATCGGCTCGGCGGAGGAGTTCATGGATTGGCGCGAAGAAACGAGCAAAAACGCCAAGACATATGTGAATGACGCCTCTGCAAAGGCAGATGTCTATACGTACGGCGAAGGGGAGTACATTCTGCTCACGGCGGATATCACTCTTACGGAAGATTTGCAGCATCAGATTTGGTTGCAAACGGCTGCGAGTGCGGTTCTTGCCGATGACAAGGTCGGTTTCCTCGGTACATTCGACGGGAACGGCTATACCATCACGGCGCAGAAGGCGGGCAGGAGCGGTTTGTTCGGCGATATCGGCAGCGGCGCGGTCATCAAAAACCTCGGCGTTGTGGCAACGCTGAGCAGTACGGCTGCTGCACCCGATGCAAACAATAATAATCAAGGTACGCGCCCCGCAGCGCTTGCAAGCCGCGCTTACGGTGTAACGCTGGAAAACTGCTATATTTCCTTTGATGCGTCTCCTGCAAGCGGATTGGGCTATACCGGTATCTTTTCTACGGCGGGGAACATCACGCTTGAAAACTGCGTCATTGAAGGAACACCGTTAACAAAAGGCACGGGACAGTCGGCATTGCTTACATCGTATGTACCGGGCGGCTACACGGTCACCTGCACAAATGTTGTTGCCGTTTCGTATAACGCGAATAATCTAATCTTCGCCGCTAATGATACAAATGGTAACGAGGTCGCCGATATTACCGTCATCGACGGTTCCGCTGCGGACTTCGACATCACGACGTACAAGCTTACGGGCTTTGACGCGAACGGGTTCGATACCGAATACTTCACGGTAACAGAAAACCGCATCCCGCAGTGGAAGGGCGTACAGGCATAATCGTTTCCACAGTAATAACAGAGGGGAGAGAAACGGAAGATCGCTTGCGAGAGACCTTTCTCTCCCTTTTCAATCTGAAAAGAAAAAGGAACAAAGCATGAAAAATTTGATGAAAGCGGCGGTATTTCACGGCAAACACGATCTTCGCATCGAACAGATCGAAATACCGAAAATCAAGGAAAACGAAGTGCTCGTAAAAGTGGCGTACTGCGGCGTTTGCGGCACAGATGTACATATTTTTGAGGGCGACAAGGGTTGCGCGGAAGTGCATCCGCCCATCGTGTTGGGACATGAATTTTCGGGCATTGTCGCAGAGGTCGGCGCCGCTGTGCAGGGCAGAAAGGCGGGCGACAGGGTCAACGTCGATCCGAACGTGCTGTGCGAATCGTGCAAATACTGCCTTTCCGCAAAGGGACATTTCTGCGAGCATATGACGGGCATCGGCACCATGGTCAACGGCGGATTCGCCGAATACGTCGCGGTTCCCGCCAAGCAGACTCATCTCATTTCCGAAAAAACGGATATGCAGTCGGCGGCAATGACAGAGCCGCTGGCGTGCTGCCTGCACGGCATGGATATGTGCGAAATCAAGCCGGGAGACAGGGTGCTCATCATCGGCGCGGGCATGATCGGGCTGTTGATGCTGCAACTGGCGCGGCTGTCGGGCGCGGCGTTCGCGGCGGTGTCCGAACCGGTGGCGGCAAAGAGAGAAGAGGCAAAAAAACTGGGCGCAGACCTGTGTATCGATCCCGTATCGATGGCGGGCGGCGAATTTGAAAAACTGTGCCAAGGCTACGATTTCAACTGCGTTATCGAGTGCGCCGGGCTTACGCGCACCATCGAACAGGCGATCGCCGCCGCCGGCAAAAAAGCGACGGTGATGATGTTCGGGCTGACAAAGCCGGACGACGCAGTCACGCTGAAACCGTATGACGTGTTTTCCAAAGAACTCACGCTGCGTTCGTCGTACATCAATCCGTACACGCAGCAGCGGGCGCTGGCGCTCATCGAGCAGGGCAGGGTAGACGTCAAGAGCATGGCGTGCGCGCCCATCCCCCTCGAAAAACTGCCCGAAGTTCTGGCGGATGCCAAGCTCCGCGCCAAAGGAAAATATGTGGTGAAGTTATGATCGAAGCGATGATTTTCGATATGGACGGCGTGATTGCGGATACCGAGCCGCTGCACCGTGAATCTTGCCGCGCGCTGCTGGAAAAGCTGCGTTTGGATGTGGCGGCGATCCTTCCCAAGGCGTATGCGCGCAGCAAGCGCGAATTCTGGGCGGAGGTGATACGCGAAAACGGACTACCGTATACCGCCGACGAGCTGACGCGCTGGGAGTTCGATTTGTTGATCGAAATCGTGAAAAAGAGCGGTTTGCGTCCGACGGCGGGGCTTTGCGAAACGTTGCAAAAGCTGCGCGGCGCGGGCTATACGCTCGCCGTGGCATCCTCGTCCGACCGTGTATACGTGCAGGCAATTTTGGAGATGACGGGGCTGAAAGAGTATTTTTCCGCCGTTGCTTGCGGAAACGACGTCGCCGCGGCAAAACCCGCGCCGGACGTGTATCTGCGTGCGCTGGAACTGTGCGGGGCGAAAGCGGAACAGGCTATAGCCGTGGAAGATTCGGATACGGGCATTTCGGCGGCAAAGGCGGCAGGGCTGTATTGCATCGGGTACGATGCCGTTTCGGATGAAAAATTCCGTCAGAAATTCACCTTTGCCGATGCGGTCGTTCATGATATGCGCGAAGTGTTCCTGCTCATTGCCGCACATTTTGAAGAGAAAAAGACATGAAAGAAGTAAAATTTATCGGCGTAAAGGAAAAGACGAATGTCTTTTCGTTGCGGAAAGAATTTGTGTTGGAAAAGACGGGCAGGGCGGTCTTGTATGCGACCGCCCTGGGCGTCTATTTCGCCGAGCTGAACGGTAAACGTGTGGGAGACGCCTATCTTGCTCCCGGCTGGACGTCATACGATAAAATGCTGCAAATGCAAAAGTACGATGTAACAGAATTGCTCCGAAAAGGGCAGAACGTGCTGGAGCTGACTGTCGGCGAGGGGTGGTACCGCAGTGGCGTGGTATGTACGCGCAAGCGCTACGGGGAACAGACTGCCGTCTGCGCCGAACTGTGTATGGAAGGCTGTTTACGTATCTGTACGGACGAAACATGGCAGGCGCAGGAAAGTTTTATCCGCTTTTCGGGCATATATGATGGCGAAACGCAGGACTATACCGCGCCCTGTAAGCTGCTGACCCCCGTTGTTGTTCCGTACGAACGTGAAAAGATTGTGCCGCAGATGTGCGAGCCTGTGCGCAGTATCGAACGGCTGCCCGTTCAGAATATCATCCATACACCGAAAGGGGAATTGGTGTACGATTTCGGGCAGAACATAGCGGGCGTCGTCGAAGTAAAAACAGCGGAAGACTTTTGCGGCACGCTCACGCTGCAATTTGCGGAGATACTCGTCGGCGGAAATTTTTACACCGAAAACTTGCGCGAAGCCAAGGCGACGGATACCTTTACCGTGCGCGGCGCGAAAACGCTTTCGCCCGAATTTACCTACCACGGGTTCCGTTATATGAAACTTACGGGTGCGCAGCTGCCTGCGGAAAGTGTTACGGCGGTCGTGCGGCATACGGATATGCGCCGCACGGGATGGATCAAAACGAATAACGAAAAGTTTGAAAAGCTTTTGGAGAATGTCATCTGGGGGCAGCGCGGGAATTTTGTGGATATCCCCACGGATTGCCCGCAGCGCGACGAACGGCTGGGCTGGACGGGCGATATCAACGCATTCTGCCGCACGGCGGCATATAATTACGATGTGCGCGCCGTTTTGCGCAAATGGCTTGCGGATGTGCGCAACGGGCAGGCGACAACGGGCGAGATCCCGCATATCGCTCCCGATGTGTTAGGCAGCAAGCGCACGAGCGCCTTTTGGTGCGATGCCATCGCCATGGTGCCGTGGGTGCTGTACCGAATGTACGGCGATACCTCTTTTCTCTTTGAAAATTATGAGACTATAAAGCGTTTCATTGACGCCCGCGAACACACGATGGAGCATGGACTGATCGTGCGCGGTCATGAGTTCGGAGATTGGCTTGCACTTGACAACGAACAATTCGCCGATAACGGGCTGCACGGCAGAACGAACGAATATTTCATTACGAATGTGATGCAGACCGAAACGCTGCGTATCGCAGCGGAAGCGGCGCACCTGTTGGATAAGGCGGATGAAGAAACGCTCTATACGAAAAAGCGCGAAAAACTTCTTGCAGCCATGCGCAGGGAATACTTTACCGCACAAGGACGGCTTGCCTTTGATACGGTCACAGCACAGACGCTTGCATTGCATTTTCATATCGTTCCCGAACGGTATAGGGGAAAACTTGCTGCCATGCTCAATGAAAATGTGAAAAAGCATCAATACAGGATATCTACGGGTTTTATCGGCACGCCTTTCGTATTGTTTGCACTTGCCGATAACGGATACTTTGAAACGGCGGAGCGCATGCTGTTCAACGAAGGATATCCGAGCTGGCTGTACGAGGTGAACATGGGTGCAACGACGGTCTGGGAGCGGTGGAACTCTTTAATGCCGGACGGCACACCCAATCCCGACGGCATGAACAGCTATAACCACTATGCGTACGGTTCTGTCATTGAATTTGTGTACCGCCGTATTGCGGGTATCGAGGAGACGGAAGCAGGGTTTGCAAAAGTGCGGCTTGTGCCGCATCCGTGTGAAAACGTGTCATCGCTGCACGCGCGGTTTGATAGCGTACACGGTACAATCGTATCCGCTTACGAAAGGACAAACGGTAAAATCGTTTATTCGTTTAAGGTACCGGAAGGCGTTGTTGCAGAGATTGTATTGCCGGGTGAGTTACCTGTTTCTGCAGAGTACGGTGTGCATCGTTATGAACGAGTGTGTCCTGAAATCGAAAAGTTTAGTAAATAAAGCGGCTTACCGAAAAGTCATTTGGGCTACATTCGAATACAGGATAGGAGATCCAAAATGTGGGAAAATGTTTTGAATGAGTTGCAATATCTTATCAGCATGTTACTGTCGGTGGTTTTAGGTTTTGCAATCGGGTATGAAAGGAAACTTCGGTTCAAAGAAGCGGGCATCCGCACGCATACGATTGTGTGTGCAGGTTCGGCGCTCATCATGGTGGTGTCAAAGTACGGATTCGGCGATTCGATTGAGGCGGACGCATCGCGCGTGGCTGCGCAGATCGTATCGGGAATAGGCTTTTTGGGCGCGGGGATCATCATTTACCGCAAGCATGAAATACACGGGCTGACGACCGCCGCAGGCGTATGGGCAACATCGGGCGTAGGAATGGCTGCGGGGGCGGGATTATATGTTGTGGCGGCGGGGGCAACCGCTATCATTATCGCCGTGCAATGCCTGTTCCATTTGAATTGCAAGTTGTTTCGTACGAAAAAGTATTTTCAGATCAAAATATGTTTCGTGAACGGCGGCGAGGAGTGCGGGAAGGTGAAAGAGTTGTTTCAGACAGACCGCTTTAATCGTCTGATAATAGAACGGAAAGGAAAAGAAACACTGTGCCATGCGACAGTAAACACGGACGAAGAGTATTCGTCGGCACAGTTGCAGGAGATTATGTCGGAAAATCCGTTTATCAAATCCATTGAGAGATGTGATGAAGCATAAATATCAGACAGTGAGTGAATGATGTGAAAACACACATTGGGATCGATCTCGGGGGGCGTATATCAAGTACGGCATTAGCAGGGAAGATTTCCGCAGAGCATGGCGCACCGGTATGTGGTTTAGGTATCGGGGCGCCGGGGGGGTGGTGGACGGAGAGAAGAGCGTCGTCCGCTCGAGCGGGAATCTCGGCTGGAAGAAGAAGCCGTTGGCAAAGGACTTGTCGGTAATGCTCGGTAACGCTTTCCAACGATGCGAATGCGGCGGCATACGGGGAGTATGATTGGCTATTTGACAAAGTGTATGAAAAGGCAACTGATTTGGCAGAAAAATTAAGGCAGTATTATGCGTTGCTTTCTCCGGATTTCAGTATGTTTACGGACATGCCGAAAGCATTACAGATTTATAGCGTTTTTAAAAACAGATGGTGTGGAGCTTATTGGCAAAGCCTTGGCTTGCGCGTGATCCCGACGATCAGTTGGGGAGATGAAAGCAGTTTTGAATTTTGTTTTGACGGGGTGGAACAAGGCGCAACAGTCGCCGTTTGCACATATTATCGAGAGAATTGTGAGGATGAATTTATGCTCGGTTATAATCGCATGTTAGAAGTGATTAAACCGCGATCAATCCTCTGTTATGATGAACCGTTTTCTTCGATGAAAGGAAATATAAAGTCTTTTATACCGACAACATATGAATGGACAAAATCTTTAAGTTGGCAGGAACAGGCTAAGTTTCAAATGGAAAAACATTTGCGAAATATAATTTATAAATAAGACAGTTCGAGTCTGTACAAAAAATAAGACAAAATATCTTTTTTGTTCGGGCTCGCCAAAAGCGCGATACAGTGTTTGCTGTATCGCGTTTTTGCATGTCCCTGCAAAGAGAAGTGAGGTCCGCGCAAGGGGAACGGAAAAGGAAGGAAGAGAAAGCGCGGGCATACAGTTCGTGCTCGGAGAGCTTTGCCCCCAAGGGGCAAGCCCTGTCAGGGGTGCCTTTTGGCTGCTTCCGACGGTCGGGGAAATACGGTCGGGGAAATACGGACGGCGAAATACGGGCGGTGGAATATGGTCGTGGGAATACGTCGGGCAAATGATGCGCGGAGCGCGACCTTTGCGGTAAGTTCGGAAGCGCAGGCTTGGCGCGCCTGTTTCCGTTGCGGCGGCATGCGTGCGCGCACCAGAAAAGGGCAGGCGGCCGTTGTCTGCGAGGAATTTGTTTTTTGCGCGTCTGCCTTGCGGCGAACGATTTACAAACGCAGTTTGGTGTGTTATAATAACAGCGAAACGTTGTGATATGCGTTTTTAATTTTCGGTGAGGGAAGAATACATGGAAAGGAAGTTACCTGCATACCCGTTATGGGTGATCGACCCGCTGTTTTCGGTATGGGCAAAGACGGATGCGCTGAACGGCGGGGAGACCGTGTTCTGGACGGGATTGGAGCACCGCGCATACGGATTTGTGCGGTATAACGGCAAGACGTATTGTTTCATGGGCCGCCGCGACGGCGCCGTGCCGCTCGAACAGACGGACGTGCAGGTGAGCGCGTTTTCCACGGATTATACCTTCCGCGGGGAGGGGTTCGGCTTGCGCGTGCGGTTTGTTTCGCCGCTGCTGCCGACCGACCTGGACGTGCTGTCCTGCCCCGTGTGCTATACGGAATACGAAGTGTTCCCCGAAGGCGACCTGCCCGCGGATTTCTCGGTGGCGGTGGCGCTGGACGAGGAATTTTGCTACAACGGCGAACGCGCCTGGGTGGTGGGCGGCGTGATCCCGATGCGCGGCTACGAGGCGGCATACTTCACGCGCGGACGGAACATGGTATGTTCGGACACGAGCGACGTGGCGGCGCCCGACTGGGGCGACGTGTACATCGCGGGCGAAGAGAGTTGGCTGGGAACGGACAGCGCGCTGAACCTGTATGTGGCGGAAGGCAGAACGGAATACCTGCGCAAGGACTGCGAGCGCATGTATATCTACAGCGTGAGCCGCAAGCAAAGCGGCTATTTCATGACGGCGTTCGATGACAAGGTGTCCGTCTTCTATTTCGGGGAATGGCTCAAAGCGTATTATTTCCGCGGAGGGAAGACGATACTGGACGCGCTGGATTTTTCGCGGGAACGGCACGACGGCATACTTGAATCGTGCGCGGCGTTCGACGCGCGGCTGCGGGAAGACTGCGCCAAAGTGGGCAAGGAGTATTATCTGCTCGCGTGCGCGTCGCTGCGGCAGGCGGTGGGAGCGCACAAACTGGTGCAGGACAGCAAGGGCGGGCTGTTGTTTTTATCCAAGGAGAACAATTCCAACGGCTGTATCGGCACGGCGGACGTGAGTTATCCGTCCATGCCGCTGTTTTTGCTGTACAATCCCGAACTGGTGAACGCGATGCTGTACGGGATATACGATTTTGCGAAGATGCCCGTGTGGAACTACGACTTTGCGCCGCACGATCTGGGGACGTATCCCTGGTGCGCGGGGCAGGTGTACGGCACGGCGTACCGCGAGGACAAATATTGCTGCGGCATGTTCTCTACGGGCGCGTCGCCGCGCACCAATCAGATGCTGTACATGCGTCCCGCCGCAAGCAACGTGTACGACAAAGAATGTCAGATGCCCGTGGAAGAGTGCGGGAATATGCTGATCATGACGGCGGCGGCGATCGTCGCGGGCGCGGACAAAGGGCTTGCGAAAAAGAACTTCCCGCTGTTGCGGCAATGGGTAAAATACCTCGAACGGTACGGGCTTCGTCCCGAAAACCAACTGTGCACGGACGACTTTGCGGGGCATCTGGCGAACAACGTCAACCTGTCGGTCAAGGCGCTGGTGGGGATAGAAAGTTTTTCGGTCATCTGTCACGCGCTGGGCAAGGACATGTTCGCGGAACTGTACCGTTCCAAGGCGGAGATGTTTGCGCGCAAGTTCAAGGATGCGGTGGGGGATGGCGTGATGCCGCTGGCATACGGGCAGGAGAACACGTATTCCATCAAATACAACATCCTGTTCGACAAATTGTTCGGGTTCGACCTGATCGGGCAGGATGTGTGCGAACGGGAAACGGCGTACTATATCGAAAAGAGCGGGCGTTACGGCGTGGCGCTGGATACGCGCGAGCGGTACACGAAAGCGGACTGGATCGTGTGGGCGTCAGCGCTGACGGACAGCCGCGAAAAGCGCGAAGCGCTGTACCTGCCGGTGGTGCGGTACCTGCGCGAAACGCCTTCGCGCCTGCCGTTCGGCGACTGGTACTATGCGGACCGCGGCGATATCGTGCATTTTATCAACCGCAGCGTGGTCGGCGGCAATTTCGCGCCCCTGCTGCTGATCAGCGGAAAAATGCGGGTGCGCTGAACGGAGCGCACGCAGCCGCAGACAAAATCCATCAAAGCAAACGGACGCACAGGGAAAGGGTCATGAAAAAAGAATACGATTACGCATCCATTTTCAAAAAGTTTGCCGTCGCAGGGGAATTTGTTTCCTGCAAACGGTACGGCGAAGGGCACATCAACGATACGTTTTTGCTCGTCGTCCGTGACGGGGATCGGCAGGTGCGCTACATTCTCCAGCGCATCAACGACCGCCTGTTCACCGATGTGGACAAACTGATGCACAATATCGCGCTGGTGACGGCGTTCTGCAGAAAGAGCGTGGAAGAACGCGGCGGCGATCCCATGCGCGAATGCCTCAACATCGTGCCCGCCCGCGACGGAAAAAGTTTTTATTTTGACGGCGAACATTATTTCCGCGTGTATGTCTTCATCGAAGGCGCCACGACATACCAGACCGTGCGCTCGCCCCGCGATTTTTACGAGAGCGCGGTGGCGTTCGGCAAGTTCGCCGACCTGCTTTCCGATTTCGACGCGGGCACGCTGTACGAGATCCTGCCCGATTTCCACAACACGCGCGTCCGCTACGAAAACTTCCTGCGCGCCGTCCGCGCGGACGTGTGCGGCAGAAAAAATTCGGTGCAGGCGGAGATCGACTGGGTCAACGCCCATGCCGACCTGTGCGGCAAGATCGTGGACAAGATCGCCTCGGGCGAGATCCCGCTGCGCGTCACGCACAACGATACCAAACTGAACAACGTCATGCTGGACGACGCGACGGGCAAAGGGCTCGCGGTCATCGACCTGGATACCGTCATGCCCGGTTCGCTGTGCTACGATTTCGGCGACAGCATCCGCTTCGGCTGCAACAGCGGCGCGGAGGACGAGCCCGACCTTTCCAAGGTGCATTTCTGTTTCGATCTGTACGAGGCGTACCTGCAGGGGTATCTCTCGGCGGTGGGCGGCTCGATCACGCCTGCCGAGCGCGAAAATCTGCCCATGGGCGCCGTGCTCATGACCTATGAATGCGGCATGCGCTTTCTGACAGACTATCTGGAAGGGGATACCTATTTCCGCACCACCCGCCCGGGGCAGAACCTCGACCGCGCGCACACGCAGTTCAGACTGGTGGACGAGATGCTCGCCGTGTACGACAAGATGTCGGAGGCGGCACTGCGGTGACGATCGGAGAAGGGCGGGAATATTTCCTGCGCGAGAACGTCACGGGGCAGGCGCATGCGGGCTGCCGCTTCGTCTTTGCGTTCGGGGCGGATTCTCTGCGCTTTTGTTTCGACGTGTGCGACGACGAGATCGTCAGCCCGTTCGAGCGGGACAACGACGATCTGTGGCAGGGGGATGCGGTGGAAGTGTTTCTTGCCCCCGACGGCGATCTGACCCGCTACGCCGAACTGGAAGTGTCGCCCTTCGGGCTTCGCTTTTACGGGGAGATCGCGGACGTGACCGAGCAGGGGCATTCGCTCGTCAAGCGCCCGCCGCCCTTTACGGCGCGCGCGGAACGCACCGAGGAGGGGTATCGGGTGACCATCGACCTGCCGCTGAGCGCCCTCGCCGGATTTGATCGCCGAAAAATGAAACTGAACGCGTTCCGTCTGGACAAACGGGCAGACGGGGCGCAGAGATTATATGCGTTGAACCCCACCCTCTGCGGAAGTTTCCACAAGCCCGCGTTCTTTGTGAACGTGGCGGGGCGGGCAGACGAAGAAGGAGAAAGTTCATGCTGAAGAAAAAGGACGCCGTCGTGTTCATTCCCGACGGCAAAAGCGAACGCGAAGGGCTGGCGCGCACGACGCACCTTGCGATCTCCGCGCATCAGGACGACATCGAGTTCATGGCGTATTCGCCCGCCGCGGAATGCTTCGGCAAACCCGATCAGTGGTTTTCGGGCGTGGTCGTCACCGACGGCGCGGGCAGCCCGCGCAGCGGTCTGTATGCCGATTATACCGACGAGGACATGAAGGCGGTGCGCGTCGTCGAACAGAAAAAGGCGGCGTTCGTCGGCGAGTACGGAGCGCAGGTTCTGCTCGGCTTTTCGTCCGCGCAGGTCAAGGACGCGGGCAATACCGCTGTCGTCGAGGCGCTGTGCGACGTCCTGCGGGCGGCCAAACCCCGCTTCGTGTATACGCACAATTTGGCGGACAAACACGACACGCACGTGGCGACGGCGCTGCGCGTGATCGCCGCCCTGCGCATGCTCCGCCCCGAGGAGCGCCCCGAAAAGGTGTTCGGGTGCGAGGTCTGGCGCGATCTCGACTGGATGTGCGACGAGGAAAAGATCTTTCTCGATTGCGGCGCGCATCCCAATCTCGCCCGCTGTCTTTCGGCGGTGTTTGACAGCCAGATCGTGGGCGGCAAGCGCTACGATCTCGCGGCGGAAGGCAGGCGCCTCGCCAACGCGACGTTCTCGGCGAGCCATGCCTGCGATACCTATTCCGCCCTCAATTATGCGATGGACCTGACCCCTCTGCTCGATGCGGATACCGATCCCGCGGCGTACGTCGCGGCGTACATCCGCCGCTTCGAAGAGGACGTTCTCGCCAGAATACAGCGATTTGCAAAGGAGTAAGATCATGGAACACAAAGACACGGCGATGTGGAAAGAACTCAACGAGACCCCCTCCGTCCTCGGCACCCTGCGGCAGAAGAACGCCGCGGCGCTTAAAGCGATCGGGGCGGCGGCGAGCAAGGCGGGCGTTTCGTTCGTCTGCACGGCGGCGCGCGGCACCAGCGATCATGCCATGATGTATCTGAAATACATCGTCGAGAGCGAACTGGGCATACCCGTCGCGTCCTGCGCGCCCAGCGCGGTCACGATGTACGGCGCAAAGATGAATTTTGCAAGATCGCTCGTCGTCGGCTGTTCGCAGAGCGGCAAGGCGGCGGACGTGATCGAGATCGTCAAAGCCGCCAATGCGAGCGGCGCCGTCACCGTCGCCGTCACCAACGATCCTTCCAGCCCGCTCGCGCAGGCGGCGCAGTTCTCGCTGGATTGCGGCGCGGGCCCCGAGACGAGCGTGGCGGCGACCAAGACGTTCTGCAGCCAGTTGTACCTCGCGGCGCTGCTGTGCGAAGTGCTCGGCGGCAAGGCGGCGGACGCGCGCCTCGGCGAAGCGCTCGCGGCGGCCGTTCCCGCGATCGACGCGGCGACGGACGAAATGGCAAAAGACTACGTCGGCGCGCAGGATTGCTTCGTGCTCGGCAGGGGGGTCACCGCGGCGGTCGCCTTCGAGTGCGCCCTCAAATTGCAGGAGACCTGCTACATCCGCGCCCGCGCCTACCACGGTTCGGATTTTTATCACGGGCCGATGGCGATGGTGGGGCAGGGAACCAAAGTGATCCTGTTTGCCTCGAAGCACAGCCTTGCCGCGGCCACGGACGAGGTACACCGCGCCGACTTTTTGCAGTGCGCGGACAAGATGCTCGAATTGGGCGCCGACCTGACCGTCGTCACCGACGACGCGGAGGCGTTTGCGGGCAAGGCGGCGAAGGTCGTCTCGCTCCCTTCGCTGGGCGCGGAGGATGCGCAGATCTTCGCCTTTGCGATGGCGGCGCAGATGCTGGCTTGCAAAGTCAGCCTCGGCAGGGGGCTTTCGCCCGATGCGCCCCGCGCCCTCAAAAAAGTCACAATTACCCGATAAACGTTCAAAAAACGCGGCTTCTGCCGCGTTTTTTCCGTGTTCTGCCGCGGAGGCGCCCGTGCGGGCGCCGCCGCGGCGAAGGAACGGGTCTTTTCGAAAATTCGGCGCACATTTCCTGCCCGAAACGGCGTTCGAAACGTTGCGTTTTTTCGGGAAGGATGGTATACTGATTGACAGTATATTTTCACGATATTTTCACCGTTCGCGAAAATAAAAAATACAGGAAGGGGTTTTACTTATGAAGTTGATCTACGGCGTCAAAGACAGGCCCGCACCCGTGCGCCTGGTCCTGTTCGCCCTGCAGCAGTTGCTCGCCATCCTCGCCGCGACCATCGCGGTCCCGATGATCATCGGCAACGGCATGTCGACCGCCGCCGCTCTGTTTGGCGCGGGCGTCGGCACCATCGTGTACCTGCTCTTCACCAAATTCAAGAGCCCGGTGTTCCTCGGCAGTTCGTTCGCGTTCATCGGCTCCATGTCCGCCGCGTTCGCGGGCGGCGTGTCCGCTTCGCTGGGTTATCTCGGCCTGATCGTCGGCGCCGCCTTTGCGGGGCTGGTGTATGTGGTCATCGCCGTCATCATCAAGTTTGTCGGCGTCAAATGGATCGAT
This sequence comes from uncultured Clostridia bacterium, assembly GCA_944341895.1. Taxonomy (GTDB): domain Bacteria; phylum Bacillota; class Clostridia; order Christensenellales; family Borkfalkiaceae; genus Borkfalkia. The sequence goes on along the minus strand of CALVMB010000003.1, from coordinate 63,144 downwards.
AAAGTGATGCCCGCCGTCGTCATCGGGCCCACGGTCGCGATCATCGGTCTGTCGCTTTCCGGCAACGCCGTCGGCGACGCCGTCAAAGCCGTGTTCGACAGCGGCGCAAGCGCCTACATCATGAACACCAATGCGTTCCTTTGCCTGCTGTGCGCGCTCGTCACCTTCATCGTCACCATCATCTGCTCGGTGTACGGCAAAAAGTTCCTGCGCATGATCCCGTTCATCATCGGCATCCTGTCCGGGTATGTGCTCGCCGCCATCTTCACGGCGTTCGGGCTCGCGTTCGACGTCGAGGCGCTCAAGATCGTCGATTTCTCGCTCTTCAAATCCATGGAATGGTACCCCGATTTCACCTTCCTGCAGATCTTCAAGGGCTCGCTCACGCCCGCGGAAGGCAGCAGCATCGGCGCCTACATCGGCACCATCGCGGTGGCGTACATCCCCGTCGCGTTCGTCGTGTTCGCCGAACATCTCGCCGACCATAAGAACATCTCTTCCATCATCGAAACCGACCTGCTGACCGACCCCGGCCTCTCGCGCACCTTGCTCGGCGACGGCGTCGGCTCCATCGCGGGCGCCTTCTTCGGCGGCTGCCCCAACACCACCTACGGCGAATCGGTCGGCTGCGTCGCCATCTCGGGCAACGCCTCCGTCGTCACCACGTTTGCCACGGCGCTCCTCGCCATTCTCTGCTCGTTCGTCGGACCGTTCACCACCTTCCTCGATACCATTCCCGGCTGCGTGATGGGCGGCGTGTGCATCGCGCTGTACGGCTTCATCGCGGTCAGCGGTCTGAAAATGCTGCAGAAAGTGGATCTCAACGACAACGGCAACCTGTTCACCGCTTCCGCCGTGCTCATCGCGGGCGTGGGCGGCATGGCGCTCAAGATCGGGCCGGTCACCATCACCGCCATCGCCTGCGCGCTCATCCTCGGCATCGTCACCAATCTCATCGTGAACGCAGGTAAAAAGAAGGGCGAATCCGCTTCTCCCGCCGCCGATGCGGCCGCGGAGACGGAGCAGGCAGACGCGCCTGCCGCGGCTCCCGAAGCCCCCGCACAGGATGCCCAGGCGCCTGCGGACAAGGAGTAGGGCAATGAAAAAATATTCCAACGTCTTTATTTTCGATCATCCGCTCATCAAGCATAAGATCTCCATTCTGCGCGACAAGAACACGGGCATGAAGGAATTCCGCGAATTGGTGGAAGAGATCACCCAGATCATGACGTACGTGTGCATGGATGACGTGCAACTCGTCCCCGTAGAAGTGGAAACGCCGCTGGAAAAGACGACGCAGTACCGCATCCCCGAGGAGAGCGTTGCCATCGTTCCCATCCTGCGCGCGGGCCTGGGCATGGTCAACGGCGTGCACAAGGTGTTTCCCACCGCGCGCGTCGGGCACATCGGCATGTACCGCAACGAGGAGACGCTCGAGCCGCAGGAATATTACTGTAAACTTCCCGACGGCATCGAGAATAAGACGGTCATCCTCGTCGATCCCATGCTCGCCACGGGCGGCTCGGCGTGCGACGCGCTGGATGCGCTCAAAAAGCGCGGCTGCAAAAACATCAAGATGATGTCCATCATCGCCGCGCCCGAAGGCATCGAGCGGGTGGCGCGCGAACATCCCGACGTGCGCGTGTACGTCTCCACCCTCGACCGCGAACTCAACGCGAACGGGTACATCCTGCCCGGGCTGGGCGACGCGGGCGACCGCCTCTTCGGGACAAAATAACAGAAAAAGGAACGGGACCGCTGCGGCGGTCCCGTTTGCATGCCGCGCCGCTGCGCGGCATTTCTGTTCCTCCGTTCGCTTTACACGTCCCGCTTTGTATGGTATAATGGCAAAAATTTCTCTTACAAAAGCGGACGTATGGACTCTCAATTGCGTGAAAAAACCGAATATGCGCTGGGGCTGATCGCCGAAGGGCAGGAAGCGGGCGTCGATCTTTTGTATCGCTGGATGGGCAGGACGATGCTGTTCGTGGCGCGCGGGGTGCTGCACGACGAGGCGACGGCCGAGGACGCCGTACAGGAGAGTTTTCTCAAGATCGTGCAGAACATCGGCAAATACCGCCGCGGTACCAACGGCTATGCGTGGGTGTGCCGCATCGTGCGCAATACGGCGCTCAACTACGCGCGAAGCGTCCGCGGCCGCGCGTGGCTGAGCCCCGGCGAGTTCGACAGCGCGGCGGAATGCGGGTTCGAGGAAAAGACGGAAAACGTCCTTCTGGTGGAGCAACTCATGGCGGAACTGACCGCGGAAGAGCGCGATCTCATCTATATGAAGTACTTTCTGGATATGACGGTGCGCGAGATCGGCAAGGCAAAGCATAAGTCCAAATCGTACGTATCCAAGGCGATCTTGCGGGCGGAGCGGTCGATGAAAGAAAAGTTGGACAAGGCGTGGACAAACTGAGGGAAAACGGTGTTGTTTAGGCAGAAGGGGTGTGCCATGAAGGAGCGCAAAGACGAAAGGATCGGCGAACTGTTCCGATCGTATACCGAACAGGCAAAGTTGCCGGACGAGCGGGTCACGGCGGCGGCGAAGCGTGCGCTTTCGCCCGCGGCGCAGGCGGTGCCCGTCGCAGAGGCCGTGCCCGCCGCGGCAGGCGCGGGCGGGGGAGGCGGCATGCGCGGCCGCAGGGCAAAGATCGGCATTTCCGTTGCGGGCGCCGTCTGTCTGCTCATCGTGCTGGCGCTTCTGCTCTGGCTGCTTGTTCCCTGGGGCGGTTCCAAAGTTTCGCTCGATTTCTCGCAACTGAATAAGGTGCCGGGCACGACGTCTTTTGAAGGGAAATCCTTCCTGCCCTTCGTGCAGTCGGACGCGGTCAGCGAATACGACGAGTACGGTCTCGGCGAACAGTCCCCGTACTATGAGGAGTACGAGGGGGACATCATCCTGTACTATGTGCAGTACGTCTCGTTCGGGGTCATCGTCGATCTGTACATCGAGACGGATGGGTTCTCGCTCGAAGAACTGGGCGGCTACCAAAACATCGAAGATAACTACGAGGCGCAGGAACTTTTGCTGTACATCGCGGCGGACGAGGAAACGGGGCACACATATGCGTTCTTCGAATACGACGTATATTCCTATTATTTCGAAATTTATACTGTAGACGAACAGATCGTCTATTCCGTTCTGGAAGAAATTGTATACAGTTTTTGAAAAAGGCGTGGACAAACCGCCGCTCACCCGTGTTATTCAGGTGTAATACACGGGAGGGCGGCGGTTTTTTTATGAACACGGTCATGCTGATCTATTTTGCCGTGCTGGCGGCGGCGGTGCTTGTCTATTACCTTGTGCCCAAGCGGGGCAGGTGGATCGTCCTGCTCGCGTTCAGCCTCTTGTTCTATGTTCTTGCAAGCACCTATCTCGTCGTGTTCGTGCTGGCGACGGCGGCGAGCGTGTACTTTTCCGCCCGCTTTCTCGTCCGTCCCGCGGCGGAGTGGGAGGAAGAGAGGGCGGCGCGGCGGCGCAAACGCAACAACAAAATTTTCGTCGCCCTGACGGTGACGTTCAACCTCGCTGTGCTCGGATTTTTGAAATACTATAACTTTTTCGGGGAAACGTTCAATTCCCTCCTGTCGCTGGCAGGGGCGCAGGTCCGCCTTCCCGCGCTGCGCCTCGTCCTGCCGCTGGGCATTTCCTTTTATACGCTCTCGGCGGTCGGGTACATGGTGGATATCGGCCGCGGCAGGTTCGCGCCCGAGCGCAACTTCGGAAAACTGTGCCTGTTCCTGTGTTTCTTCCCCCTCATCCTCGAAGGCCCCATCTGCCGCTACGGGCAGACGGCGGGCGAACTGTGCGAGGGGCACGAATTCGACTACCGCGGCGTTCTGTTCGGTGTCCAGCGCATCCTGTGGGGACTGTTCAAAAAGATCGTCGTCGCCGACCGCCTGTATTTGCTGGTCAAGACGGTGGGGGACGCGCCCGCGCAGTTCGGCGGGTATGCGAGCGTGCTGTTCATCCTCTGCTATACCCTGCAACTGTACGCCGATTTTTCGGGATTCATCGACATCGCGCTGGGCAGCGGCGAATTGTTCGGCGTGCGCCTGCCCGAAAATTTCCGCCGCCCGTTTTTTGCGAAGAGCGCGCAGGAATTCTGGCAGCGCTGGCACATCACGCTGGGCGCATGGCTCAAAGAATATGTGTTCTATACCGTGGCGCTCAACCCGCGCGTGATCGCGGCGGGCGGCAAACTCAAAAAGATCCGCAAAAACCACTTCACCAAGATGTTTCCCACGCTTGCGGCGCTGCTCGCGGTCTGGCTTTGCAACGGGCTGTGGCACGGTCCCGAATGGAAATACATCGTGTACGGCATGTATTATTTCGTCATCATTTCGGCGGGCATGCTGTGCGAACCGCTCTTCAAAAAAGTGTATGCAAAGTGCGGGATCTCGCCCGAAAACCGCGCGCTGAACCTCTTCCGCCACCTGCGCACGCTGCTCATCATCTTCGTCGGCGAAACCATTTTCGGCGCGAACACGCTGGGCGACGCGTGGATCATCTTCTCGTCGGTGTTCCGCCCGTACGGCGGCACGCTCGCTTCGCTGGGGCTGGATCTCAGGGAATGGATCATCGCGCTGGTCGGGCTGGGGCTGATGCTCGCGGTCGGCATCTGCCAGGAACGCGGCATCTCGGTGCGCGAAAAAGTGGGAGAGGCGGTCCTGCCCGTGCGGTGGGCGTCCTATCTCGGGGTGGCGGTGTTCCTCGTCCTGTTCGGCGCATACGGCGACGCATACGCCGTTGTGCCCTTCATTTACGGCAATTTCTGAACCAAGGAGATCTGCGATGGAAAGACACGTCTCGCCGCGCGTGCGGCGCATCCTCAAAGCCTGCATCTTTTTCGTGCTGTTGATCGGGCTGTTGCACGGCGCGGCGTACCTTGTCCGCCCCGAAGCGACGGTGCGGCGCGCGCAGACGCGCTCGCAGGAGTCCGTCCGCGTGTTCGAGGAACCGCAAAACTCGCTGGACGTCCTGTTTTTCGGGCACAGCGGTGTATACAGCGCGATCTCGCCCATGGAAATGTACAGGGATTACGGCTTTACTTCGTACGATTGTTCACAGCCCGCGCAACTTCCGTGGGAATCCGAACACTGGCTGCGCGCGCTGACGGAAAAGCAGACGCCCTCCGTCGTCGTGTTTGAAGTGGATCAGTTGTTCTACGACAAAAACGTGACCGTCGCGCGCAATTCCGCCGAGCGCCTGCTGTACGGCGTTTTCCCCGTGCTGAAAAATCACTGGCGCTGGAAGCACTGGTTCGGCGGCAGGGATGCGGGCGGGCGCAGTGCGACCAAAGGCTTTTACTACAACGCGTCGGTGCGCCCGTATAAGGGCAAAAAGCGCTTCGAAAAGACGGAAACGGTGTACGAGATCGGCAAAAAACAGATGCAGTCGCTCGAGCGCGTCCGCCTGCTCTGCGAGAAGAAAAAAATTTCGCTGTTGCTGCTCGAAGTGCCTTCGCTCGTCGTGTGGGACGGCAGCCGCTACAACGCCGTCCGCGGGTACGCGGAACGGCACGGGCTGGATTTCATCGACCTCAACCAGCGGCTGGAAGAAATGGCATTCGACTGGAAGACGGACACGCGCGACAAGGGCGACCACCTCAATTACAGCGGCGCGCGCAAGGTCTCGCACTACCTGGGTGCCTATCTCAAAGGGCGGTATGCGCTTGCCGACCGCCGCGAAGACCCCGCCTATGCGACGTGGAAAGAGGATCTGCGCCGCTACGAAGAGATCCTGCGGGAAGGAGGAAAGGAATGAGCCGTATCAAAAACGTATTGGAATACCTCGAACACAGCGCGCTCGCGCATGCGGACAAACGCGCCGCGGCGGACGAGACCGAGGCATGCACCTATGCGCAACTGCGCGAACGCGCAATGCGTGCGGGCACGCGCATCGCGCAGGCGGTGCCGCCGCGCACCCCCGTCGCCGTGCTGGGAACGAAAGGGGTGCAGACATTGGCCATGTTCCTGGGCTGTGTGTATGCGGGCTGTTTTTATGTCCCGCTCAACCCTCTGCATCCGCAGGCGCGGCGGGAGAGCATCCTGCGCACGCTGGGTTCGCCGCTCATCCTGGTGCAGGACGGGTGCGAACGTCTGCTCCCGCCCGCGGCGGAGAACGTCCTGCTCTATTCGCAGTGCGGCGCCGCGGCGGACGAGGCGCTTTTGCGCGGCATCCGCGCGGGGCACATCGACGCCGACCCGCTGTATGTCCTGTTCACCAGCGGTTCGACGGGCGAACCCAAGGGCATCGCGGTGCCGCACCGCGCCGTCATCGATTTTATCGAGGAATTCACCGATGTGTTCGGGTTCGGCGCGGACGAAGTGTTCGGCAACCAGGCGCCTTTCGATTTCGACGTTTCGGTCAAGGACATCTATTCCTGCCTCAAATGCGGCGCCACCCTCGAGATCATCCCCAAGGCAAAATTCTCTTTTCCGCAGCCCTTGCTCGACTATCTGTGCGAGCGCAAGGTCACGACGCTGGTCTGGGCGGTCTCGGCGCTGTGCATCCTGTCGGGGTACCATGCCTTTGAATACAAAGTGCCCGAACGGGTGCGCAAGGTGCTGTTCAGCGGCGAGGCGATGCCCGTCAACCACCTCAACGAATGGAAGCGGCATCTCCCGCGCGCGACCTTTGTCAACCTGTACGGTCCCACCGAGATCACCTGCAACTGCACCTATTATGTGCTGGGCGAAGGCGAGTTCGCGGGCAGTGCGGTACCCATCGGCAGGCCGTTCCCCAACGAGCGGGTGTTCCTGCTGGACGAAGAGGGGAATGCCGTCACCGAGGCAAACAGGCAGGGCGAGATCTGCGTGTCGGGCACGTCCGTTTCGGCGGGCTATTACCGCAACGCCGAACAGACGTCGCGCGCCTTCGTGCAGAATCCGCTCAATCCCGCCTATCTGGAAACGGTGTACCGCACGGGCGACATCGGCTATCGGGACGAGAACGGCGACCTGTGCTTCGTCGGCAGGAAGGATTTTCAGATCAAGCATATGGGGCACCGCATCGAACTGGGCGAGATCGAGGCGGCGTTGCAGGGGGAGGGCGGCGTGGAACGCGCCGTCTGCCTGTACGACGCGCCGAGCGAAAAGATCTGGGCGTTCTGCCACGGCGGCGAGAGCGCGGCGGCGGCAAAGGCGCTGCGGCGCAAACTTCCGCCGTACATGGTGCCGCACCGCTTCGTGCACCTGCCCGCCCTGCCCCTGACGGCGAACGGCAAGATCGACCGCAAAAAACTGCGGGAGGAGTACATGACATGATCGGAACGGAAAACACTGCGGGAGGAGCATCTGACATGATCGGAACGGAAAACAGGTACGCGTTTCTGCGTTCGACGCCCGCATACATATTCGACATCCCAGCCCTGCACAGGCGCATCGCGGCACTGCGGGCGGCATTCGGCGAGATCGGCATCTGCTATGCCGTGAAAGCGAACCCCTTCCTCGTTCCCGACCTCGCGGCGCACGCGGATGCCTTCGAGGTGTGTTCGCCCGGAGAGGCGGAGATCTGCATGCGCGAGGGAATCCGCGGCGGGCAGGTCGTGTATTCGGGCGTATGCAAGGCGGAGGCGGACGTGCGGCGCGCCCTGGATACATACGGCGCGCGGCCGCTGTATACGGTGGAATCGCCCGCGCAGTACGAATTGTTTGCCCGCCTCGCCGCCGAATACGGATTGCGCCTGCGCCTGTGCCTGCGTCTGAGCAGCGGAAACCAGTTCGGCATGGACGAACAGACGCTGGGCGCGCTCGCCGCGCGGCAGAGCGCGCGCCTGCACGTCGAAGGGGTACAGTACTATGCGGGCACGCAGAAAGGGGCGGCGGCGGTGACGGCGGACCTCGACCGCCTGAGCGGCGCGCTCGCCCGCCTGCGCAGGGAAGCGGGCTTCGATCCCGTGCGCGTCGAGTACGGACCCGGGCTGAGCGTCGCATATTTTGAGGAGGGCGCGGCGCCCGCGTCCATGGCGCCCGCCGACCTCGCGCAGGAACTGCGCCGTCGCTTTCCTTCCCGCGCGGCGGTCGCGGAACTGGGGCGTTACATCGCCGCGCCCTGCGGCGAATATGTCACGCGCGTCGTCGACTGCAAGCGGACGGAAGGCGTCTCCTATTGCCTCGTGGACGGCGGGATCAACCACCTCAACTATTACGGGCAGACGATGGCGATGAAACGTCCGTACCTTCGCTGTATCCCCGCGCGGGAAGGGGAACAATGCTGGACGGTCTGCGGCTCGCTGTGTACGGTGGCGGACGTGCTCGTGCGCAACTGTCCGCTGGGCGGCGTGCGGACGGGGGATCTGCTCGTGTTCGCGAACGCGGGCGCCTACTCGGTGACGGAGGGCATCTACCTGTTTTTGAGCCGCGATCTGCCCGCCGTCTATAAGCGAACGGCGGACGGGGAGACCGAAGTCCGCCCCGCCGCTCCGACCTACCCGATCAACAGTGTACAAAAATAACGATACAATTCAAAAAGGAGACAAAGACATGGAAAAACTCATCGGCATACTCAGCGAGATCCGCCCGGATGTGGATTTTGCACAGGAAACGGGGCTCATCGACCGCGGCGTGCTCGATTCGCTGGACATCATGGAGATCGTCGCCGAGATCGGCGACGCGTTCGGCGTGACGCTTTCGCCCGCCGACATCGTGCCCGAAAACTTCAATTCCGCGCAGGCGCTTTGGGCGATGATCGTCCGCCTGCAAGGCTGAACCCGCCGTGCCGGACGGGCGGGCAGGAGGGGAGAGCGCCGCGGCGCTCTCCTTTTTGCATATCTGCGAAAAAGGATCGTTAACTTCTTGTCAGCGCGCAAAAAATCTGTTATAATACATGGGAATCATCCCGCCGCGCGGCGGGCGGCCAATGCAACGGAGGAACGGATATATGATCACGGTCAAAGATCTGACGGCGGAGGAAAAACTGCGCCTGATCTGCAGCGACGGGTTCTGGCACACGCACTCGCTCGGCGGAAAATTGTCGCAGGTGTGCGTTTCGGACGGCCCCGTGGGGCTTCGCAAAGAGATCCGCACGGCGGATAAGGTGGAAACGGTGCCCGCCGTCGCCTATCCCGCCATTCAGTGTCTCGCCAATACCTGGAACCGCGACTGTGCGCGGGAAATGGGCGAATCGCTTGCGGACGACTGCATCGAGAACGATGTGGACATCCTGCTCGCGCCGGGCGTGAACATCAAACGCAACCCGCTCAACGGGCGCAACTTCGAATATTTTTCGGAAGATCCGTACCTCGCGGGCACGCTCGCGTACGAGTATGTTTCGGGGTTGCAGAGCAAAGGCGTCGGCGCCTGCCTTAAACATTATTATGCGAACAACCTCGAATTCAACCGTCTCGAACAGTCCAGCGACGTGGACGAGCGCACGTTGCGCGAGATCTATCTCAAACCCTTCGAGCATGTGTGCAAGGCAAAGCCCGTCTCGGCGATGTGCGCCTATAACCGCATCAACGGCGTGTACGCTTCCGAGAACAAAAAGGGGTTCCGCATCCTGCGCGAGGAGTTCGGGTTCGACGGCGCCATCTATTCGGACTGGGAAGCGGTGCGCGACCGCACTGCGTCGGCAAAGGCGGGGCTGGACATCGAGTTCCCGTTCAATCAGAAAAACTACGAAAAACTGGTCGCCGATTATAAGGCGGGGCTGCTTTCGGACGAGGAACTGGACGCCTGCGCGGCGCGCGTTCTGCAACTCGTTGAGCGCTGTGAAGAGATGCGCCGCGGCCGCAAAGTCGCGCTGACGCCCGAAGAGCGGCACGAAACGGCGCGCAAGATCGCGTCCGAAGGCATCGTGCTTTTGAAAAACGAGGACGTGCTCCCGCTTCGCAAGGAGCAGAAGGTCAGCGTCTGCGGCGAGTTTGCCCGTCCCGGCCGTGCCGGCGTGACGGCGGGCGGCGGTTCCGCGATGGTGCGCTGGCGCAATCCGTACTACGACATTCCCGCTTTGCTTTCCGAGCGGCTGGGCTGCGAAGCGGTATACGAGCCCGCGTTCTGGTGCAAGGGGATCGATTCCAACAAAATGAAACCGCATAAGGCATACATGCAGGCGGCGGAAAGCGACGTGGCGATCGTCTGCGTCGGCACGGGTTCGGATCTCGAATCGGAGGGTAGCGACCGCGCGAGCATGAAGTTGCCCGCCGTCCAGGAGAATATGATCCTCGACATCGCCGAACGCAACCCCAACACCGTGGTCGTGCTGTTTGCGGGAAGTTCGGTGGATATGAGCGCGTGGAAAGATTCGGTCGCGGCGATCGTGCTGGCGGGATTCTGCGGCGAGGGCGGCGGCGAAGCGCTCGCCGATGTCCTCACGGGCATCGTCAACCCGAGCGGAAAACTGTCCGAGACCTTTGCCGACTGCATCGAGGATACCCCTTCGTACGACAGGTACAACGACGCCTGCGTCGCACGGTACGAAGAGGGGCTGGACGTCGGCTACCGCTATTATGACAAGTACGGCGTGGACGTCGCCTTCCCGTTCGGGTACGGGCTGAGTTATTCGCATTTCGAATATTCCGCGCTGAGCGTGCGGGCGAAAGAGGACGGACTGGAACTGCGCTACAAGATCAAAAACAGTTCCTTTGTTGCGGGCAAGGAAGTCAGCCAGGTGTACGTGCGCCCCGTCGCGCCCTTCGTGTACCGCCCCGACAAGGAACTGAAAGGGTATTCCAAAGACCTCGTCCCCGCGGGCAAGACGGTGAACGTCTCCGTGTCGCTGGGCATGGACGCGTTCGCGTACTGGTCGACGGCAAAAGACGCCTGGACGGTGGACGACGGCATGTATGAGATCTTTGTCGGCGCTTCTTCGCAGGATATCCGCCTCGGCGCGCTCGTGCATATCGAGGGCGGCAAGATCGTCAGGATTGGCTGACGCCGCGGCGCGTGCGGCCGCCGAACGGTTGACTTTCGGGCGGCGGTGCGCTACAATTCCGAAAAGAAACAGATCGCAGGGCAGTGTGCCGCCCGCCGCGCCCGCCATGCGGTGCGGCGGGGCGAAAGAGACCCGATGACCGTCTCCGATCATCGGGTCTTGCCTGCCCGCGCAAGAGGTGTGGCATGAACATTCTGATCATAGGGCTGGGGCTGATCGGCGGCTCCATGGCAAAATCGTTGCGCCGCGCGGGCTACGCCGTCGACGGCATGGACCGTGCAAACGTGCAGGTGCGTGCGCTTGCCGAAGGCGTCATTGCCGCCGCGCCGCAGAGCGCGGAGGGGTACGACGTCGTTTTCGTCGCGCTCCCGCCCGATGCGGCGATGCGCGCGCTGGACGAAATGCCCTTTTCGGCGGGCGCGGTGGTCGCCGATCTCTGCGGCGTCAAGGGCGCCGTCGAGCGCTGTGTGTACGCAAAGCCCCGCCGCTACCGCTACGTCGGCTGCCATCCCATGGCGGGCAAGGAGGTCTCGGGGCTGGAAAATTCCTGCGAGACGCTGTTCGACGGCGCGAGCATGATCGTCGTCGACCATCCGCAGACGGACGCGGCGGCGATCGCCCTGCTCGAAAGGCTGTTCATGCGCATGGGGTTCGGCTGCGTGCGCCATTGTACGTCCGCCGAACACGACGCCAAGATCGCCTACACCTCGCAACTGGCGCACATCGTCAGCAATGCCTATGTCAAGAGCCGCACCGCCGAGGGGTTTTCGGGATTTACGGGCGGCAGTTTTCAGGACATGACGCGCATCGCGGGCGTGGACGAAGAGGTGTGGTCGCGGCTGTACATGCTCAACCGCGACGCCGCCCTGCACGAACTGGACGAACTGCTCGCGCATCTTCTGGATACCCGCGCCGCCCTGGCTTCGGGCGACGAGGACGCCCTGCGCGCCCTGCTCAGGGAGGGCAGACTGCGCAAAGAACTGCTGGACAAAGAACGCAAGATCGTATGACTTTCCGCCGCGCGGCATGCCGCGCGGCGGCACGTTTTTGCGGGAAATATTCCGTGCGGGCGGCGCATGGCGCTCGGACGGTCGGCGGCGGGGCGCGGATGCGCGCGGGGTCGGCCGGCTGTGTGCCTGCGCGTTCGGCGGGCGCTTTCGTTTGCCGCGATGCGCGCCGAATTTCTTTACAAAAACGCAGAAATCGGGCAAATAAATTTACAAATTATTTCTTTTGTGTTATAATGAATTCCGAGTACGTTTGATTTTCGGGAGAGAGGGATGTACACAGTCCTGGTGCGCTTTCGGTCGCGGACGGACGGCGGCGAGGAGCGTTGGGAAACGGAAGGGGAAAGCCCGCGCGCGGGCGCGTATCGGTTCGTGTATGCGGGCGCGCGCTATACCGTGCTGGCGGGCGAGCGGCTCATCCTGTGTGCGGAGGGAGAACTGACCTACCGTCTCGAACTCGATCCCGCGCGCGAGACTTCCGTTTCGATCGCTACGCCGTACGGCGCGCTGTCTGCGGCGGTGCGCACGGCGCGGTTGCACGTCGCGCGCGGCGCGGACGGGCTGTCCGTGCATGCCGAATACAGTCTTGAAATTGCCGGAGCGGTGCAGGACCATGCGCTGTCCGTGGAATTTATCGGCGCCGCGGCGTCGGAAAGGGGGAATTTATGAAGATCGTCTACTATGGCCATTCCTGCTTTTTGCTGGAAACGAACGCGGGTACGCGCATCGTCACCGACCCGTATACGCGCATCGGCTACGAACTGCCGCCGCTGCGCGCCGATTTCGTGACATGCAGCCATTTCCACTACGACCACAACTTTGTGCAGGGGGTGCAGGGGGTGCGCGAGGTCATCGCTTCGCCCGGTTCCTGCGAACGCGGCGGCGTGCTCATCACGGGCATCCCGACCTCGCACGACGACATGGACGGCGCCCTGCGCGGCGAAAACACCGTCTACCGCTTCGAGGCGGACGGCATGACCGTCTGCCATCTGGGGGACATCGGCGAACCTCTCTCGCCGCGGCTGATCGAGCGCATCGGCAAGGTGGACGTGCTCCTCGTTCCCGTGGGCGGCACCTACACCGTCGACGCGCGCGGCGCGCTCGAATACGTCGATGCGATCGCCCCCGCCGCGGCGGTGCCCATGCATTATAACGCGTTCGGGTGCACCGTCGATATTTCGCCCGTCTCCGCATTCGTGCGCGCGGCGGGAAAAGAGCGGTGTGTCGAGGCGCATTCGCCCGTACTGCCCGATCTCGGCGCGGTGCGCGGCAAGATCGTGATCCTGGAGAAAGCGTGATATGGACGAAGAAAACATTCTGCGCGACTTTGCGCCCGTATGCGAGTACCTGAACGGGCTCAACATCTTTGAGGTGCGCAACCTTGCGCGCGCGTTCGGCATCAATTCGCCTACATCCAAAGTCAAGGACGTGCTCATCGAGGGCATCATCCGCATCGGCGCGGGCATTTCGCCGCCCGAGCGGCGGAGCAACAAGGGCGCGCGCGTCAAGGCGTGCGACGCCTCCGCCGAACGGCTGGAAGAGGTGCGCCGCCTGCTTGCGGAATGTTCGCAGCGCCGCGCCTACCGTTTCGAAGAGGAGACGGGCGCGCGCCTCGAGTTCCGCGACAGCACGCCTGCGCCTGCCGCGCACGGCTATGCCGAACGCAACGCGGCGGGACTGATCGAATGTTCGGCGGGCGGCGCATACCTGCGCGCGGCGGACGGTTCGGCGTCCGAATCCGACCCGTTCGTCTCCGAAAAGACGGTGCGCAAATACCGCCTGCGCGAGGGCGACCTGGTCGGCGGGCTGGTCACGTCCGAGGACGGACAGGGCGAACTGACCGAAGTGCTCACCGTGAACGGCGGTCAGCCGCTGTTCGTCGAACGGGCAAAATTCGAAGAACTTCCCGCACTGTATCCCGAGGGGAAACTGCCGCTCGGCGCGGGCGGCAATGCCGTTCTGCGCGCGTTCGACCGCCTTTGCCCCGTCTGCAAGGGACAGCGCGTCATCGTGTACGCGCCCGCCGATTCGGGCAAGACGGCGTTCGTGCGCGCGGCGGCGGACGGACTGCACGCCGCGATGCCCGCGGCAGAACTCTGCTTTCTGCTGCCTGCCTGGCGTCCGGAAGAGGAGACCTCCCTGCGCGAACGCTTTCCTCTTGCGCCCGTCGCCGCCTGTGCGTACGGCAAACAGCCCGCGGCACTGCGCAGGGCGGTGCGGCTCATCGCCGAACACGCCAAGCGCGTCGCCGAAAACGGCGGGGACGCGGTGCTGTTCATCGATTCGCTCGCCGCGCTCGCGCGCGTCTGCGGCGATGACGGGGTGCGCGAATGCGAGGCGATCTTTTCTTCGGGACGGCGGCTAAGGACGGGTTCGCTGACCGTGTTTGCGTTCGCACCCGAGGAGAGCGCGGAGGGCGCGCTGGGCCCGTGCGGCGAGGCGGCGAACGCCGCCGTGCGTTTTTCGGCGGAGATCGCGGCGCGCGGCATCGTTCCCGCCGTCGACTTTCTGCGTTCGCACGTCAAAAACACGCGGCCCGCGGCGGATGCGGAACAACTGCGCCGCGTGCTGGAAGAAGAGGGCGTCGGGGCAATGCTCGCGCCGACGGAGCAGGATCAATAACCGATCATCGGAGGAAAGGATATGAAATACTACATCGGCATCGACTTCGGCGGCATGAGCGCCAAGGCGGGATTGTTCGACGAAACGGGCAAAATGCTCTGTAAGGACACCGTCGCCACGTCCAAGGAAGAGGGGTACGCGGTGACCGTGCGCAAGACGGCGGAACTGGTGCGGCGCATCTGCGAAGCGGCGCGCGTTCCCGCCTCGTCGGTGTGCGCCGTCGGCATGGGCACGCCCGGCATCGTGGACGGCGCCGCGGGCGTGGTCGTGCGCTGGACCAATTTCGATTGGGTGAACAAACCCGTCGCGGCGGATCTCGCCAAGGAAACGGGCATCCCCGTCTATATCACCAACGACGCGAACGCCGCCGCGCTGGGCGAGGCAAAGTTCGGCGCGGGCAAACAATACAGCGACAGCATCATGCTCACCCTCGGCACGGGCGTGGGTAGCGGCATCATCATCGGCGGCAAGATCTTCGAGGGCTTCGGCGGAGGCGGCGGCGAAGCGGGACACATGGTCATCAACGTGGGTGGCGTTCCGTGCCCCTGCGGCAGGCGCGGCTGTTTTGAGCAGTACGCGTCCGCGACGGCGCTCATGCGCGAGACCAAGCGCGCCATGTTCGAAAACAAAAATTCGCTCCTGTGGGAGATCGCGGGCACGCCCGAAGGCGTGGACGGACGCACGGCGTTCGAAGCCGCCGCGCGCGGCGACGCGGCGGCGCAGGAAGTTCTTAAAAACTACTGCATCGCGCTTGCCGAGGGCATCGTCAACCTCGTCAACATTTTCCGTCCGCAGGCGATCCTGATCGGCGGCGGCGTTTCGGGGCAGGGGGAGAACCTGCTCCGCCCCGTGCGCAAATTCGTAGCCGAACGCCTGTACATCGACTGCGAAACCATTCCGCTCACCATCGTGCGCGCCGCGTTGGGCAACGATGCGGGCATTCTCGGCGCCTACGCACTGGCGCGCGGGATCTGAGGGCGGTATGTTCCGTCTGTTCCGCCGCAGGCAGGGCGTGCTCGGGCTCGCCCTGGGCAGCGGCGGCGCCAAGGGAATGGCGCACCTGGGCGCCCTGCGCGCTTTCGCCGAACACGGCATCGCGTTCGACGTCGTCGCGGGCACGTCGGCAGGCGCGCTCGTCGGCTCCATGGTCGCGGGCGGGTATTCTTCGCGCGACATCGCCGAACTCCTTCGGCGCGTGGATGTCAAGGGCATGGCGATCTCCATGTTCTTTTCCAAGAGTCTCAACCCCGTACGCGTCGCGCTGGACGACATGCTGGGCGAGATCGATTTTTCCAAACTCAAAAAGCCCTTTGCCGCCGTGGCTACGGACACGGCGGACGGGTCGCAGGTCGTCCTGCGCGCGGGCAACGTCGCGCGCGCGGTCACCGCGTCCTGCGCCGTTCCGCCCTATTTCCGTCCCGTGACCGTGGAAGGAAAGCGGCTGGCGGACGGCGTATACAGCAACGCCGTTCCCGGCGACGTGGCACGTTCGCTGGGCGCGAACCTCGTCGTCGGCATCGCGCTCTCGCCCGTCGAACAGTACCGCACCATCGAATATGTGACGGAGGGCGGCGGGCATGTCACCGTACGGCAGACGGGATTTTCTGCCTGCGATATCCTGCTCGAACCCGATCTGTCCGCCTATTCGCCGACTTCGGTACTGAGCGCGTCGCACATGCAGGAGATCGGCTACGCGTGCGCGCAGCAGCACATCGGCGAGATCCTCGAGGCGATGCGCCGCCGCAGGATCCGCGTGCATACGGTTTGACCCGCGCGGGCTCGCCTTCCGTTTCGGCGGTCGGCGTCTGCGGCGGGTCGCATAAAACACTGAGAATGCTCCGCGCGGGCTCGCCTTCCGCTTTCGGGGGGCAATCGCGGCGGATCGCATAAAACACTGAGGATGCGAAAACTTATGGGGTAGAAGGGGAATGCGGCAGGCCGCGTTCGCCGCACGGGAAGCGCAGGCGTGCCGTATGGGCGGCGGTGTCCGCCGTTCTTGTCGTGCTCCTGCTTGCGGACGCCTTCTTGTGCCCGCTGGACGTTCTGGTCCGCCGCGCTGCGGGGTACACCGCGCGCGGAGCGGGGCAACTTTGCGTCAATGTTCTCGACGTGGGCGAAGGAGACTGCATCTTGATCGAATTTCCGGACGGCAAGACGCTGCTCATGGACGGCGGGGACGGTTCGGCGGAACACCTCGCTTCGGTGTATTCCTTTCTGGACGCGCGCGGCATCCGTTCGCTCGGCGACGTGATGGCGACACATGCGGACGCCGACCATGTCGGCGGGCTTGCTTCCATCGTCGCGCGGTACGGCGCGGAGCGGGTCTTTGTGCCGCAGACGGAAAAAAGTCTGCTCGCGGACAATGCCGCGTATGCCCGTTTTTATGCAGCTGCGCAGGCGTCGGGCGCCGAATTCGTGCTCTCGCAGAACTTCCGCACCACGCTTTCGGGCGACCGCGACGAGTTTTATTACTGGATGATCCTTTCGCCGCGCTCGCCGCTCATCGAAGGGAGCGAATACGGCCGCACGGACGAGGATGCGCGGAACGACGTTTCCGCCGTCGTCTATCTCGAATACGCGGGGCGGCGGTTTTTGTTCATGGGCGATGCGGGCACGCGTGTGGAAGAGCAGCTTGCCGATCTTTCCCGCGAATTGCAGGACCAGGTCTTTTGGTTTCCTGCGGAAGCGGCGTGGGGAACGCAGGAAGTCGCGCCCGATCTGAACGGGCTGGACTTTCTCAAAGCGGGGCACCACGGCAGTGCGGACGCGACGGGCGAGGCGTTTTTGCGGCTGACGAAGCCTGCGGCGGTGCTTTTCAGCGTCGGAGCGGGCAACGCCTACGGGCATCCCTCGCTGACGACGCTCGCGCGCATCCGCAGCGTAGTCCCGGGTGCCTCTGTTTGGCGCACGGACGAACTGGGCGACATCACGGTCACCGTCTCGCGGGACGGTACATATACCATCGGCGCGTCGCGGCTGTGACGCGGCAAAAGGAAGGAACGAAATGCTGAAATGGACGACAAGCGGCGAATCGCACGGGCGTGCGCTCACCGCCATCATCGAGGGACTGCCCGCGGGGCTGACTGTGGACACGGCGGAGATCGACCGCTATCTTGCGCTGCGCCAGAGCGGATACGGCAGGGGAGCGCGGCAGAAGATCGAGTCCGACCGCGTGCAGATCCTGGCGGGCGTGCGCGATAAAAAGACGCTGGGCAGCCCCGTCTGCCTGCTGGTCGAAAACAAGGATTACGCCAACTGGGAAGCGTACATGTCCCCGTACGGCGCGGACACGTCCGCGCGGCGGCTCACGCAGGTGCGCCCCGGGCACGCCGACCTGACGGGGCTGCGCAAGTTCGGGCAGACGGACGCGCGCAACATCCTGGAACGCGCCTCCGCCCGCGAAACGGCGGTCCGCGTCGCGGCGGGCACCGTCGCGCGCATGCTTTTGCGCGAACTGGGCATCGAGGTGTGCGGCTACGTGCGCGAGGTCGCGGGCGTATCGGACGAAAAGGAATACACCGCCGAACAACTGCGCGGCGTCAAGGATACGCCGCTGTTCATGCCCGATCCCGCGCTCACCGAGCGCGCCGTGGCGGCCATCGACGCCGTCCGCGAGGACAAGGACACGGCGGGCGGCGTGGTCGAGATCCGCGTTTCGGGGCTGAAGAGCGGGTTCGGCAGTTGCATGTCCTACGACGAGAAACTGGACGGGCACCTCGCGGGCGCCGTCATGGGCATCCAGGCGATCAAGGGCGTCGAGATCGGGCTGGGCTTCGAGGCGGCGCGCCGCCGCGGCAGCGCCGTGCACGACTGCATCTACAACGAAAACGGAAAATTTGTCCGCCGCACCAACAACGCCGGCGGCATCGAGGGCGGCATGAGCAACGGCGAGGAGATCGTCCTGCGCGCCGCCATGAAACCCATTCCCACCCTCATGCGCGGGCTGGACACCGTCAATTTCGAAACGGGCGAACCCTGCCGCGCCGCCACCGAGCGCAGCGACGTGTGCGCCATCTGCGCCTGCGAAGTCATCGTGGAGAGCACCGTCTGTTTTGCGCTCGCGCAGAAAGTTCTCGATCGCCTGGGCGGCGACACCGTGCGCGAGATCGCCGAACGGTACGCCCTGCTTCCCTGAACGCAGAAAGGACAAGAGTATGCAGACCATTGAATTACACACACAATCGCGCCCGAGCACCGTGCTGTGCGGGGCGGGCGCGCTGGACGCGGCAGGGGAATACCTCGCGGGCAAGGACGCTTTCGTCGTCACCGATTCCAACGTATACCGCCTGTACAAAGAGCGCATCGCGGAGGTGTTTCCCGCGGCGCGCGTGTGCGTCGTCCCCGCGGGCGAACGCCATAAAAATAAGAACACGCTCTTCCGCATCCTGGACGAAATGCTGGATGCGCGCCTGCGCCGCAACTCCTTCGTCGCCGCGTTGGGCGGCGGCGTGATCGGCGACATGGCGGGGCTCGCCGCGGCGCTGTACATGCGCGGCACCCGCCTCATCCAGATCCCGACCACCCTGCTCGCGCAGGTGGACAGTTCGGTGGGCGGCAAGACCGCCGTCGATTACCGCGGCGTCAAAAACGTGCTGGGCGCCTTCTATCAGCCCGAGCGCGTGTTCTGCGATCCGCTCTTTTTCCGCACCCTCCCGCCCCGCGAGATCCGCTGCGGGCTGGGCGAAGTGATCAAGACCGCCGTGCTCGACCCCGCCACGGGCGATTTGCTCGAAGCGGGAAAGGACAGGCTGCGCGATCTCGGCTTTTTGCACGAACTCGCCTGTTCCTGCATCCGCTTCAAGGCAAAGGTGGTCGAGGCGGACGAACGCGAGACGACGGGTCTGCGCAAATGCCTCAACCTCGGGCACACCACGGGGCACGCCCTCGAACTGCTCTGCGGCAGGCGCTCGCACGGCGAATATGTGCTCATCGGCATGTGGCTGGAAAGTTTCATCGCCGAAGAGGAGGGCGTCTGCACGCCCGCATATGCGGCGCACGTGCGCTCGCTCGTCGCGCTCGCCGAGCCGCGCATCCCCGCCTTTCCCAACGCGGAAGAGGGGCTGCGCTTCGCGTTGCTGGATAAAAAGAACACCGAGAGCGGGCAGGTTTCGCTGGTGCTGCCCAAGGCGCGCGGCGAATATGCCGAACTGTCTCTGCCTGCCGAGCGCTACCGCGGCTATCTTTGCCGCCTGCAAGGAGGCAACGCATGAACGTGGACGTACTTCCGCGCGGCACTTTCGGGGGCGAATTCCGCGTCCCGGGCGATAAATCCATCACGCACCGCGCCGTCATGTTCAACGCGGCGGCGCAGGGCGAGGCGGTCGTCACGCACGCGCTCACGGGCGAGGACTGCCGCTCCACGGCGGCGTGCATGCGCGCGCTGGGCGCGGACATCCGCTTCGAGGGCGAAACGGTGTTCGTGCGCGGCGCCGAAAAGTTTCGCGACGCCGACTGCGACTGCGGGAACAGCGGCACCACCATCCGCTTGCTTGCAGGGCTTGTCGCGGGCAGGGGCGTCACCGTCCGCCTGACGGGGGACGCGTCGCTGTGTTCCCGTCCCATGGAACGGGTGGCGAGGCCTCTGCGCCTGCTGGGCGCGGACGTGCGCACGACGGAGGGGAAAGCCCCCGTCACCGTCTGCCCCGCGTCCCTGCGCGGCTGCGCCGTGGATACGGGCGTGGCGAGCGCGCAGGTCAAGAGCGCGATCCTTCTTGCCGCATTGGGCGCGGAAGGGGAGACGCTTGTGCGCGAACCGCTTCCCACGCGCGACCATACCGAGCGCATGCTCGCGGCAATGGGCGCGGACATCCGCACGGACGGGCGCGGCATCGCGGTGCGCGGCGGCGCGCGGCTTGTCTGCCGCGACGTGGACGTGCCCGCCGATATTTCGAGCGCGGCGTATTTTCTCGCGTTGGGCGCGCTCCGCGGCGAGGTGCTCTGCCGCAACGTGGGCGTCAATCCCACCCGCACGGGCATCCTGCGGGTGTTTGAGCAGATGGGCGTGCGCTTTTCGCTGGAAAACGAGCGCGAGGTGTGCGGCGAACCCGTCGCGGACATCCGCGTGCACCGCTCTTCTCTGCGCGCGGTGCGACTGGGAAAGGAGATCGTGCCCTCGCTCATCGACGAGATCCCCGTCATCGCGCTTTTGTGCGCGTTTGCGGAGGGGGAGAGCGTCATCGCGGGCGCGGAAGAGTTGCGCGTGAAAGAGAGCGACCGCATCCGCACCACGGCGGACATGATCGCGGCGCTGGGCGGCGACTGTACGCCCACGCAGGACGGGTTCGTCATCCGCGGCAAAAAGACGCTGGCGGGCGGCGACGTGCGCTCCTGCGGCGATCACCGCATCGCCATGAGCGGCGCGGTCGGCCTGGCGGCGAGCGAGCGCGGCGGCACGATCGAAGGCGCGGACTGCGTCAACATCTCTTTCCCCGGCTTTTTCGGAATGCTGGGCGGCGCGCGCGCATAAACGCGGAACGCTGCCTCCGCACGGGAGACGGCGGAACAGTATGAAACGCGGCTTCCGCACGGGAGACGCGTATATGAGGATAAAGACATATGCTGAAACTGGCACTGATCGGAAAGGACGTTTCCAAATCGGACAGCGCAAAGATGCATCGCTTCACCCTGCAGGGGATGGGGCTGGACTGCACCTATGACCTGCTGTCCGTTCCCAAGGAAGGATTTGACGGCGCGGCGCGCCGTCTGCTCGCGGAGTATGACGCGTTCAACGTCACTATCCCGTACAAACTGGACATCATTCCCTACCTCTCGCGCACGGAAGGGGACGCCGCCGTGTTCGGCGCCGTCAACACCGTGGTCGGCGGAGTGGGCTACAACACCGACGGCGCGGGCTTCATGCTCATGCTCGAAAACGAGGGCATTGACGTGCGCGGTGCGCGCGTGCTCGTGCTCGGCGCGGGCGGTGCGGGGCGGAGCGTGGTCAAAAAACTGGCGGACGCGGGCGCGCGCGTCGAATTGTTCGACCTCAACAAAAACAGCGTGCGCGCGGTGTGCGAGGAGTTTGCGGGCATCGTCCCGCTGGACGAAGTGCGCCCCGCTCCCTACGATCTCATCGTCAACGTCACGGGCGTCGGGATGCACAAGACGGAGGGCCTGTCCCCCGTCGGGGCGGACGTGCTCGCGCAGTGCGCGCGCGCCGTCGACCTCATCTATTACCCGCGGCAGAGCGAATTTCTGCGCATCGCCGCTTCGCTGGGAAAACCGACCTGCAACGGCGAAGGGATGCTGTACTACCAGGCCTATTATGCCGACTGCATCTTGCTAGGCAAAACGCCGCATGCGGCGGAGGCAAAGGCATTGTTCGAACGGTACCGCCGCCTGTATCCGTAAACGGCGCGGCTGCAAAATCAAAGGAGAAAAAAGATGAAACTGCTCATTCTCAACGGCGTCAATCTCAACATGACGGGCAGGCGCGAACCGGGCGTGTACGGCACGCAGACGCTGGAAGACATCAACGCCGAGATCGCGGCGTTCTGCAAGGCGCGCGGCGCGCAGTGCGAGTTCTACCAGAGCAATCTGGAAGGGGAGATCTGCACCAAGATCCAGAGCACGGACGCGGACGGCATCGTGCTCAACGCGGGCGCGTTCACCCATTACAGTTATGCCATCCGCGACGCCATCGCCTCGGTCAGAACGCCCGTCGTCGAAGTGCACATGTCCAACGTGCATGCGCGCGAAGAGTTCCGCAAGACCTCGGTGCTCTCGCCCGTCTGCCGCGGCACCGTCTTCGGCTTCGGCAAAAACAGTTATATCCTTGCGGCGGAGAGTTTCCTGTTATGAACATCGTTCTGTGCGGCATGATGGGCTCGGGCAAGACGACGGTGGGCATCCGCATTTCCGAACTGACGGGCATGCGCTGGTACGACACCGACGACCTGATCACCCAAAAATACGGGAGCATCCCGAGCATTTTCGAGTTTTACGGCGAACCCCGTTTCCGCGAGATCGAAACGGAGATCGTCCGCTCGGTCGCGGGCGAGGACAACTGCGTCGTCTCCACGGGCGGCGGGTGCGTGCTCAAACCCGAAAACGCCGCCGCGTTCAAGGCGGGCGGCGGCAAGATCGTCTTCCTCAAAGTGGATATCGAGGTGCTGTTCGAGCGCACGGGCCACACGGGCGACGAGCGGCCGCTCCTCAAAAACACCACCTTTGAAAAGATGAAGAACCTGCTCGACTACCGCACCCCCATCTACGAGAGTTGCGCCGACTACACAGTCGATACCAACGGCATGGACGTGGATACCGTCGCGCGCACCGTCGTGCAGGCGTTGGGCGTGCCCCTGCGGAGCGGCAAATGAGCACCGTCCTCGTCACGGGCGGCTCGCGCGGCATCGGCAGGGCGTGCTGTCTCGCCTTCGCGCGGGCGGGGTACGACGTCGCTTTCTGTTTTTCGCAAGACGAGGCGGGCGCCGCCGAAACGGCGCGGCTGGTGCGGCAGACGGGCGCGGGCGTACAGTCCTTCCGCTGCGACGTGACGGACGAAGCGCAGGTCGAAGCCATGTTCGCGCAGGTGTTCGGGCTCCGCGTCCTCGTCAACAATGCGGGGCAGGACGAATACTGCCTGTTGCAGGAACAGTCTCTGCAGCGCTTCCGCCGCGTGCTGGACGTCAATGCCACGGGCGCATTTTTATGCATGCGCGCCGCCGCGCCCAAACTCATGCGGGCGGGCGGGAGCGTGGTCAACGTCGGTTCGGTGTGGGGCGAACACGGCGCCTCCTGCGAAGGGGCGTATTCGGCGGCAAAGGCCGCGCTTTCGGGGCTGACCCGCGCGGCGGCAAAGGAATGGGGCCCCGCGGGCGTGCGCGTCAACGCCGTGTCCTGCGGCATGATCGGCACGGCGATGAACGAACGCTTTTCCCCCGAAGAGCGCGCCGCGTTTGTGCAAGGCCTTGCGCTCGCGCGGGAAGGGAGCGCGGAAGAAATCGCCGCGGCGGTGCTCTTTCTGGCGCACAGCCGCTACATTACGGGGCAGATCCTGCCCGTGGACGGCGGCGCGCACCTGCGCTGAGCGGAACGGACTTGCGCAGAGAGGTGCGCATCTGCGCTGAGCGGAACCGTGCGCCGCTTCCGAGGCGGCTCCCGCGCCGCGTTTTTGCGCGCGTTGCGGTGCGCCTAAAATTTTTCGGGGAATTTTGCACAAAAAAAAGGGTTTTTTCAAAAATCGGCAAATATACATCGCGGAGGCAAAATCGCCGCCGCGCACGGGAGGGGGATATGGGCACACCCAAACGCACGGACGACGCCGTCAAGCGGCGTACATACGCGATGGAGGAGGCGTTCCTTTCGCCGTATGCCTGCCTGTCCGAACGGACGCAGGGCAGACAGCGCGAAGAGACGCCCTGCAACATGCGCACCGATTTTCAGCGCGACCGCGACCGCATCATTTACAGCAAGGCGTTCCTGCGGCTGAAAAACAAGACGCAGGTGTTTTTCTCGCCCGAGGGCGATCATTTCCGCACCCGCATGACGCACACCATCGACGTCTCGCAGATCGCGCGCTCCATTTCGCGCTCGCTCGCGCTCAACGAGGACCTGACCGAGGCGATCGCGCTCGGGCACGATCTGGGGCACACGCCCTTCGGGCACGCGGGCGAACGGGTGCTGGACAGCCTCGCGCCGGGCGGCTTTTCGCACAACGTCCAGTCGCTGCGCGTCGTGGACGTGCTCGAAAAGGAAGGAAAGGGGCTCAACCTCACCTTCGAGGTGCGCGACGGCATCGTCAACCACAAAAAGAGCGGGCACCCCGCCACTCTCGAAGGGCAGGCGGTCTCGCTTGCCGACCGCATCGCCTACGTCAATCACGACATCGAGGACGCCATCCGCGCCGATCTTCTGCGCGCGGAGGATCTTCCGAAAGAGGATGTCGACGTGTTGGGCAGCACTTCGCGCGACCGCATCAACACCATGATCTCCTCCATCTACGAAAACAGCGCCGGCAAGCCGCAGGTGCGCATGGGTGCAAAGGAGGCGGCGGCGCTCGAACACCTGCGCTCGTTCATGTTCGAGCGCGTGTACATCACCCCGCTTTCCATGAAGGAGGAGGAACGCGCCAAGCGCATGCTCTCTTCCATGTACGAACTGTTCGTGCGCGACCCCGAGCGCATGCCTGCCTTTTACAGGACGCTGACTGCGCGCTTTCCCATCGAACAGGCGGTGTGCGATTATCTCTCGTCCATGACGGACAAGTTTGCGATCGCGGTGTTCAACAATCTCTTCGTGCCGCACAGTTGGGCGCTCACGGAGAAGGACGTGGAAGAAAACTGAGCCGCGGCGGGCGGCTGGCATCCCGCCGAGCAGTATGGCAAAGGGTATCGACGCTGCGTTTTTGCAGCAACTCAAAAGCAAGACCGATCTCGTCGATCTGATCGGGGGATACGTTCATCTCGAACGCAAGGGCGGCAACTATTGGGCGTGCTGTCCCTTTCACCATGAGAAGACGCCCTCCTTCTGCGTGAACGCCGACGATCAGTTCTATCATTGTTTCGGCTGCGGGGTGAGCGGCGACGCCATCACCTTCATCCGCGAGATCGAATCGCTGGATTTCGGCGACGCGGTGCGGCTTTTGGCGGAACGCGCCAAACTACCCGTGCCCGACGTGCATTACGACACCGAAAAGACGGCGGAAGAAAAGCGCCGCCGCGACGCCTGCCTCAAAGTGCTGCGCGCCGCCGCACGCTTCTATTTCGATACCCTCAATTCGGGCAGGGCGGACGCGCACGTGCAGTATATCCTCGACCGCAAGATCGCCTCGTCCGTCGTGCGCAAATTCGGGCTGGGCGCTTCGCTCAATTATTCCGATCTCCCCAAAGCGCTGCGCGCGCAGGGGTTTTCCGAGCAGGACATCCTCGACAGCGGCGTCGCCGTGCGTTCGGAGAAGAACGGCAGGCTCATCGACGCGTTGGGCGGCAGGCTCATCTATCCCATCATCAACGCGATGGGGGACGTCGTCGCGTTCGGCGGCAGGGTGCTCGAAAAGACGGATTTCGCCAAGTACAAGAACACCAAAGAGACATTCCTGTTCAACAAGAGCAAAAACCTCTACAACATCAACCAGGTCAAAAAACTCAAAAAGGCGGCGGGGCTGGACAGCCTCATCGTCGTCGAAGGGTACATGGACGCCATTTCCCTCTTTCAGGCGGGGTTTGAAAACGTCGTGGCGAGCATGGGCACCGCGCTCACCAAGGAACAGGCGCGGCTGTGCAAGCGGTACGCCGACAACGTGTACATCAGTTACGACGGCGACTTCGCGGGGCAGAAAGGCGCCATCCGCGGGCTGGAGATCCTGCGCGAAGAACAGATCAACGTGCGCGTCGTGCCCCTTCCCGAAGGGCTGGATCCCGACGACGTCATCCGCACCCGCGGCGCGGAAGGGTACAGGGCGTGCCTGGACAGCGCCATGCCGCTCATCGATTTCAAACTGGAAATGCTGTCCCGCAAGTTCGATCTTTCGCGCGCGGAGGGACGCCGCGCGTACACCGCCGAGGCGCTCAAAGTCATCGGCGAGGAGGAGAGCGCGAGCGTGCGCGAGGACCTGCTCAAAGCATTGCGCGAAAAGACGGGAACGACGTACGAATCGCTCAAACGCGACCTCGACAAGGTCCCTCCCTCCGTGCACGCGCAGGAAGAAGAGCCCGCCGCGCGCGAGGACAACGCCGACCGCCGCATCCGCGCCTGCCGCTTTGTGCTCGCGTCCGTGCTGTTCGGCGCAAAATATGCGAAAGATTTTGACCTTTCGCGTGTCAGATTCGACGATCCTGTGCATAATACTATCGCCGATTATATCAAAGAACGGCAAAAAACGGGGGAACGTGTCCGCGCGAGCGGTTTGTTCGACATTCTGGACGAATCGACGCCCGAACTTTCCGCCATCCTCGATCTGAGCATGGGCGATTCCCTCGAAGGGGTGGGCGGCGAACAGTACTTCAACGACTGTATCCGCATCCTTGAACGCGAACAGTTGGAAGAGGAGTTGCAGCGGCTGGGCTCCGCCTGCGACGCGGAGACCGATCTCGAGCGCAAGCGCGCGCTGACGCGCCGCATCCTCGAACTGACGCGGCAACTGAAAAATCTGTAACATCCCGCCGCAAGGCGGCAAACAAAAGCAAGAAAACGGAGGAAAACAAAACGGCATGAGCGTATCCGAACAGCGCCTCAGCGAAATTCTCAAACAGATCATCGGCGAATACCGCCAGAAGGGCAGCATCTCGACGGATGTCCTGTGCGACATCCTCGAAAAGATCGATACCAGCCCCGACCAGATCGATTTCATCTATAAATCCATCGGCGAGGCGGGCATCCAGATCGTCGACGAGGACGAGCGTGACCGCGAACTCTTCGAGCAGGCGCTCAAAGACATCGGGTTGGACGACCCCGTCAAGATGTATCTCAAGGACATCGGCAAGGTGCCCCTGCTTTCGGCGGACGAAGAGATCGACCTCGCCCGCCGCATGCAGGAAGGGGACGAGGCGGCGAAAAAGCGCCTGTCCGAAGCCAACCTGCGCCTGGTCGTCTCCATCGCCAAGCGCTATGTGGGGCGCGGCATGCTCTTCCTCGACCTGATCCAGGAAGGCAACCTCGGCCTGATGAAGGCGGTAGAAAAATTCGATTACCGCAAGGGCTTCAAATTTTCGACGTACGCGACGTGGTGGATCCGCCAGGCGATCACCCGTGCCATCGCCGACCAGGCGCGCACCATCCGCATCCCCGTGCACATGGTGGAGACCATCAACCGCCTCACCCGCGCCTCGCGCATTTTGTTGCAGCAGTTGGGCAGGGAACCGACGCCCGAGGAGATCGCCAAGGAACTGGGCGTGCCCGAAGAGCGCGTGCGCGAGATCCAGAAGATCGCCCAGGACCCCGTCTCCCTCGAAACGCCCATCGGCGAGGAAGAGGATTCGCACCTCGGCGACTTCATCGAGGACGACCGCGCCGCCACGCCTTCCGATTCCGTTGCGTTCACCATGCTCAAAGAACAGCTGCTCGGCGTTCTGGATACGCTTACCCCGCGCGAGGAAAAGGTCCTGCGCCTGCGCTACGGCATCGACGACGGCAAGCCGCGCACCCTCGAAGAGGTGGGCAAGGAATTCAACGTCACCCGCGAGCGCATCCGCCAGATCGAGGCGAAGGCGCTGCGCAAACTGCGCCACCCTTCGCGCAGCAAAAAACTCAAAGATTTTCTCGACTGACATGAACGAGACACCGCGCGTCGCGGCGCTCGTTTCCGAACTGGCGCCCTGCGCAAGCCTTGCCGACGTCGGGTGCGATCACGGTTACTGCACGCTCGCCGCGCTGGAGCGCGGGCTGTGCGCGCGGGCGGTCGTGACGGACATCAGTGCGCGTTCGCTGCAAAAGGCGGAGCGCCTGCTCGCGCCGTACATCGCGCAGGGGCGGGTGCAGAGCGTCTGTTGCGACGGGCTGGCGGGCGTTCCCGCGGATACCGAACAGGTGCTCATCGCGGGCATGGGCGGGGAGGAGATCGTCACCATCCTCACCCGCGGCTTCCTGCCCCCCCGCCTCGTGTTGCAGCCCATGAAGAACGCGCCAAAAGTGCGCCGTTTTCTCGCCGAAGCGGGCTATCGCCTCGAACACGACTATACGCTGTTCGTCGGCAGAAAGTATTACGACATCGTCCGCGCCGCCCGCGGCGAAAACCGCGGCTATTCCCCGCTCGATCTGCGCTTCGGCTACGACAACCTGAAAAGCCCCTCGCCCGCGTTCGCGCGCTGGCTGGAAGGGGAGCGGGAGGCCTGCCGCGCGCGCATGGCGCAGGCGAAAAGTTCGCCCGCGCTCGAAGAGCGGCTGGCAATGCTTTCGGAGGCATGCGATGAAACTTTGCGAAATTTACGATAAGATCGACGCGCGCTATCCCAAGCGCCTGAGCGACGAATACGTCGCCGCGTACGGCGGGCACGACAACAGCGGCATCCTCGTCGATGCGCACCGCGACATCACCGCGGCGCTGTTTTCGCTGGATTTTTCGATGGGCGCCATCGAGGCCGCCGCAAAGGCGGGGGCAAATCTCATCGTCACCCATCATCCCGCCATCTTCTTTCCCGTCTCTTCCCTGCGCCGCGACGACCCGCTCGGGGCAAGGCTTCTGACGGCGATCGAACGCGGCATCGGGGTCATCTCCATGCACCTCAATTTCGATACCGCGGCGGGCGGCATCGACGAGAGCCTGGCGCGCGCCGTCGGCGCCGTCGGGGAACCCGCGCCCTGCGAACGGGTGGAAGGCGGCGGCTACGGCAGGGTGTTTCCCGTCGCACCGCAGCCGTTCGGGAAATGGGTGAACGCGCTCAAAGCCGAACTGGGCGCCGTGCGCGCCTTCGTGTACGGGCAGGAACGCACGGTGCGCGTTGCCGCGTCGTTCTGCGGCGCGGGCATCGATGCGGGCGCCCTCCGCGCGGCAAAGGCGGGAGGGGCGGACGTCGTCGTCTCGGCGGACATCAAACACAACTTTATCTGCGACGCCCTCGAGATGGGGATGAACGTCGTACAACTCACGCACTATGCGAGCGAAAACTACGGTTTCAAAAAAATATATGCGGACCTGTGCACAGAACTCGGCGTGCCCTGCACGTTCTACGAGGATGTGCACATGCTCTGAAAAACGGAGGTATGGAAATGATTGACGAATTGTTGGCTTATCAGGCGGCGGACGGAAAACTGCGCGCCGTGGAGCAGGAGATCGCGGGCACCGAAGAGCGCAAAAAATACATGGCGGCGCGCAAATTCATGGAAAAAGCGCCCGAAAAACTGGACGCCCTGGAAGGCAGGGCGGTGGAATTGCGCGCGAACTTCGAGCGCCTGCAAAAGAAATATGCCGAGATCGCCGATACCATCCGCGACTACGAGAATCTGGACGAAATGGTGGACGAGCAGGGCGGCGACGTGTCTTTCTATAAAAAGAGCGCCACGCAGATCGCCGACAGCCTGCGCGGGCTGAAAGCGGAGATCGGCAAACTCGCCTCCGCCATTGAAAGCACGGCGGCGGAATACCAGGCGGCGAAAAAGCAGACCATCGCCATGCAGCGCCAGTACAAGGAGTATAAAGAAAAATACGCCGCGGTCAAGGGCTCGTTTGCGCCGAGGATCGCCGAGATCGAAAAGGAGATGAACGCGCTGGGCGCCAAAGTTCCCGCCGCCACGCTGGAACGCTACCGCGCCAAGCGCAAGGAAAAGGTGTATCCCGTCGTGTGTGAGGTGAGCGGCAACCGATGCCCGCAGTGCGGCATGGAACTGTCCATCGCGGACCTTTCCAAACTCTCGGGCGGTTCGTTTATCGAATGCGACAGCTGCCACCGCATCCTTTTTACCAGAAAATGAAAAATATGAACGTTCACCGCCCCGCCCGTCGGGGCGGTCGCCCGTCGCTTGACTTTTTGCGGGGCGTGTTGTACAATGCAGACAATCGCGCGGAGGCGGACGTTTCCGCGAGGGAGGGGAAAGAATGGACGGAAAGGTACTGAGCGAAAAACTGTTCGCGTATGCCAAGGCGCATCTGGCACTGGAGCCGCGCGACGAGGCGTACACGCGCAACGTATTGCTCTCGCTGTGCGGCGAGGCGGCGCCCGCCGCCGAGCCTGCGGATTGTTCCGCGGAAGTGCAGGCAGACGTGCCGGACGCGCTTGCGGAAGAACTCAAAGCGTTCGCGATCGAGCGCGGCATGACGGATGAGGAGGGCGCCGAACGGTTCTGCGCGGATGTGTTCGGCATGCTGACGCCCCTGCCTTCGCAGGTGCACCGCACCTTTTACGAAAAATTGGCGCAGGGCGGCGAAGCGGCGTGCGCCTATTTCTACGACCTTTGCGTCAAAAACGGATACATACAAAAAACGGCGATCGCCCGCAACCTGCGCTGGGAATACGGCGAGGGGAGCGGCAGGCTGGAGATCACCGTCAACCTGTCCAAGCCCGAAAAGAGCAACAAGGACATCGCAAAACTTCTCAAAGCCCCCAAGAACACGGGATATCCCGCCTGCATGCTCTGCAAGGAGAACGAGGGCTTCGAGGGCACGGCGACCCATCCGCCCCGCCGCAACCTGCGCACCGTCGGCATGACGCTGGGCGGGGAAGCGTGGTTCATGCAGTATTCGCCCTATGCCTATTACGACGAGCACTGCATCGCCGTGAACGAGCGGCATATCCCCATGCATGTGGATGCGACCACGCCCGACAAACTGCTCGACTTCGTCGACATCCTTCCCAACTACTTTATCGGCAGCAATGCGTCGCTTCCCATCGTCGGCGGGTCCATCCTCAACCACGAACATTTCCAGGGCGGCAAACACCGCATGCCCATGCAGGGCGCGGCGCTCGCCTTCCGTGCCGAGGGCAAACTTGCCGAAGGACTGGAAGTCGGCGTGCTCGATTGGTACAACAGCGTCATCCGCTGTCGCGGCAAGGACCGCAAAAAGGTCGCCGCGTTCGCGTCCGCCGTCATCGAGGGCTGGAAGCAGTTTTCCTGCCCCGCCTGCGAGATCCTGCCGTTTACGGGCGATACGCCGCACAATGCGGTCTCTCCCGTCTGCCGCAAGGACGGCGACGAATACACGATGTGGCTCATCCTGCGCAACAATCGCACGGACGAGCGCTATCCCGAAGGCATCTTCCATGTGCATCCCGAGTACCTGCACATCAAGAGCGAGGGCATCGGGCTGATCGAAGCCATGGGCCTGTTCATCCTGCCGCCCCGCCTCAAACGCCAGTTGGCGGGCATCGAGGAGATCCTCTGCGGGCAGGTCCCGTACGATGCCGCCGCGCTCGCACAGCCCGAACATGACCTGCACGTCCATGCGGCGATGGTCGAGTCGTTGGTCAAAGAGGGGCTTTCGCCCGATCGCGACAGCGCCCGTGCGCGTGTCCGCGACTATGTCGGCAAGGTGTGCGCGGGCATTCTCGGCAACACCGCGGTATTCAAACACGACGAAAACGGCCGCGCCGGCTTTGCGCAGTTTTTGCAGGCGCTCGGCTTGCGGGAGGTGAAATAATATGAAAAAGATCCTTTTGACGGGCGGTGCCGGGTTCATCGGCTCGCACACCCTGGTGGAACTGCTCGACCGCGGCTATGAAGCGGTGGTCGTGGATAACCTCAGCAATTCCTGCGAGGAAGCGCTCGCCCGCGTGCGCAAGATTACGGGCAAGGATTTCGGGTTCTGCCGCGCCGACATCCGCGACCGCGCCGCGCTGGATAAATTGTTTGAAGAGAACGAGATCGACAGCGTCATCCACTTCGCGGGCCTCAAAGCGGTGGGCGAAAGTTGCCGTATGCCTCTCGAATATTACGACAACAACATCGGCGGAACGCTGGTGCTTCTGGAAAGCATGCGCGCGCACGGCGTGAAAAAGATCGTCTTTTCCTCGTCCGCGACGGTGTACGGCACTCCCGAACGCCTGCCGCTGACCGAGGATTGCCGCACGGGCGGGACGACCAACCCCTACGGGTCTTCGAAATATTACCAGGAAGGCATCCTGACCGACCTGTACAAGAGCGACAATTCCTGGAACGTCATCCTGCTGCGCTATTTCAACCCCGTCGGCGCGCACAAGAGCGGCGACATCGGCGAGGACCCCAAGGGCATCCCCAACAACCTGATGCCGTACGTGGCGCAGGTGGCGAGCGGGAAACTGAAAAAGATCAACGTCTTCGGCGACGACTATCCCACCAAGGACGGCACGGGCGTGCGCGACTACATCCACGTCGTCGACCTCGCGCGCGGCCACATCGCCGCCATCGAAGGCTGCAAACAGCCGGGCGTACATATCTATAACCTCGGCACGGGCGTCGGGTACAGCGTGCTGGACATGATCCGCGGCTTTGAAAAGGCGTGCGGCAAAAAACTTCCGTACGAGATCTGCCCCCGCCGTCCCGGCGACATCGCCGAGTGCTATGCCGATTCTTCCAAGGCGTTCAAAGAACTGGGCTGGAAAGCGGAATTCGGCATCGACGAGATGTGCCGCGACCAGTGGAACTGGCAGCACAAAAATCCGAACGGATACAACGCATGATTGCAAGCGGATGCAGGGCTCCCTGCATCCGCTGTTTTCTTGTCCGCACGCAGGTAGAACCCCGCGTGCTTTTTTGATGCGCTTTCTTTGTATCCGCCGTCTTTTTGGTTTTTGATTCACTGAAAAAAAGCGCGGCAAGTTGCCCGATAAAACGGCGATTCGGTCGGATTTTTCTTGTTTGGTTCGCAAAAATGAAAACCAAAAAGCGAAAAATGTTCACCGAATGAGTATTGATTTCGAACATTTCGGCGTGTTATGATAGCATCGGAAAGGAAAAGAAAGCGATTTGTTCGCAATCAAGGAGGAAATCGTATGCTGAAAAAGATTCTGGGATTGTGTCTCGCGGCGGTGCTGTTGCTCCCTTGCGCCGCGCTGGGCGTTGAATCGCTGCAATTCCTCACCGATCTCGTGTACACGCAAAAAGTTTCGCCCGAAAACGTGGGCGCGGGCGGCGATTACACGCTGTTCATGGCGGAACGTTCCGTGTTTTATTTCGACGGACCGTGGCTGCTGAACACCTTCGATCTCATCCAAAACGGGGAGAATTCCGATATCGGCGTCGCGCCCATGCCCGGCGCAACGGGGGAAAACGGCGTGTCTTTTGCCGGCTCGCATCAACTCACGCTCATGAAAAACACCGTGACGAGTGACAAGGTAAAAGAGGCGTGCTATACGTTCGTGCAATATCTGCAGAAGCATTCGCCGGAATGGGCACACGCAGGGCAGGTCCCCGCATATCTTCCCACGCTGGAGAGCGAGGAATATCAGCAGATCGAAGCGCTGCAGCCCTTCACCGAAACGGCACTGCTTGCCGATCTCGGGCAGACCGATTACAAATATTTCTACGAAGGCTATAATTACATGGGCGTCGCGGTCTCCAACGCGATCTCCGGGAAATACACGGCGGCAGACGCGCTCGAACGCGCCGTAAAGAGTTTTTCCAACTGGATCATCGACAACGAATATTGAGAGGTGGGGGACTATGCAACCCTGTACGGAAAAGAAGCGCCTGTCGAAATTCTGGGACGAATGCACCTCGTTCCTGTTCGTCGCGCCGTACCTCGTGTTCTTTATTGCGTTTGCGCTCGTCCCGCTCGTGCTGTGCCTGGTGCTGGCGTTCTGCCAGTGGGACGGGGCAAACCCCATCGAATGGATCGGTCTGCAGAACTTCCGCCTGCTGTTCGGCGCGCTCGGCACGGGGCAGATCGCCTCGGAGTTCTGGCAGTCCGTCCTCCATACGCTGCTCTTTGTGGCGGTGCAGACCCCGCTTCTGATCGTCGTCCCGTTTTTGGTCGCACTGCTCATCCACAAATGCGTGCGCGCCGGCAAATTTTTCATCTATGTGCTGATGATGACGACGCTCTCTTCGTTCAACGTGTTCGGCCAGCCCGAGATCCTAACGGCGGGCGGGCCGGATTCTTCGACGACGGTCGCCATGATGCAGATCTACAACACGGCGTTCGGCGGAAGCAAGTTCGGCAGGGCGTGCGCCATGTCGCTGCTGCTCGCGCTCATCATGGTCGCATTCACCGTCACATCCTATCGTTTGCAGACAAAGGGGGAAAAGACAGCATGAAAACGGCAATTTCCTCCGCGCGCCGCGGGCGGCTTCTGCGCAAACGAACGCTCGTTGCGGCGGTGCAGTATTTTGTGCTGGCGGCGGTGCTGGTCCTGTTTTTCCTGCTCATGCTGTGGGGGCTCTCCACTTCGTTCAAGGTGGAAGAAGACGTCTTTCTCACCATCACCTCCTTTTTCCCGCGGCGCTGGACGGTGCAAAATTACGTCGACGTATTCGGCAATCCGTATACGCCCATCCTGCGCTGGTTCTTCAACAGCGTCAAGATCAGCGTCACCTACGTCCTGCTCTATCTGTTCGTCACGTCGCTCGCGGCATTCGGCTTTTCGCGCTTGCGTTTCCGCGGGCGGGAGGTCCTGTTCTGGATCTGCATGTCGTCCATGATGGTCCCGGGCGTGATCAACATGATCCCGAACTATTTCATCGTCTATCGGCTGGGACTGATCGACAACATGTTTTCCATGGTCCTGCCGGGTCTTTCGGGTGTGTTCGGCGTATTCATGCTGCGGCAGTTCATGATGGACGTGCCGAAGGAGTACGACGACGCGGCGCGCATCGACGGCGCGGGCAAATTCCGCATCTATCTGAACATCGTTCTGCCGCTCTGTCTCCCAGCGCTCGTGACGCTTGCCCTGTTCTCTTTCCAGGGCAACTGGAACGACTTCATGTGGCCTCTCATGGTCACCAACCGCCCGGAAACGCGCACGCTCGCGGCGGGGCTTTCCACGTTCATCGAGCGCTATTCGCATCAGTGCGGAAGGCTGCCTGCTCGCGGAATATGACTGCGCGGCAAAGGCTTTTACGATGGACAGACGCCGCACCCTGCATCCCGTCCGCGGGAACGCGCGTGAGCGGGAAGGCGTGCGTTCGGTCCGCCACGACTGCAGCGGGACACTGAATCTCATTATGACCGTTTGCTATCGGAAATGATGTTTGCAGTTATATGTTTGCAGGCCTGCCCCGTCTTTCGGAACTTTGTTCTAAAAGGCGGGGCTTTTCCGCGCGGACGGCGCAATGCGCGCCGTCCGCGCGGACTCTTTTGCATAAACGGGCGGCGGATGTGGCAAACTGCATGGCGGAGGCAGGGCATATGCAGCAGGGAAACACCGTATTTTTTCCGAATCGGCCGAAGATCGTGGCGACCGCCACGGTCGCAGGCCCCAAAGAATGCGCGGGCGTGGTGGGGGAATACGTCGATTTTCCGCTCGGCGACGACATGTTCGGCGAAAGCACGTTCGAGCGCGCCGAACGCAAGATGCTGCTCGCGGCGCTGCGCCGTTCCGTCGAAAAGGCGGGAAAATCGCGCGAGGAGATCGATGTCATCGTGTCGGGCGACCTGCTCAACCAGATCGTTTCGGCAAGTTTCGCCGCCCGCGAAACGGGCCTGCCCTTTCTGGGCATCTACAGCGCCTGTTCGACCATGAGCGAGGGGCTCCTGCTCGCGGGCATGCTCGTCGACGGCGGGTACGCCAAGACGGCGGTGGCGGCGACGGGCAGTCATTTTTCGTCCGCCGAACGGCAATACCGCTACCCGCTCGAACTGGGTACCACCCGCCCGCCGCAGTCGCAGTGGACGGTCACGGGCGCAGGAAGCGCCGTGATCTCCCGCATCGGCGAGGGGCCCGCACTCACCTGCGCCACCGTGGGGCGGGTGGTCGATTACGGTGTTTCGGACGTAAACAACATGGGCGCCGCCATGGCGCCAGCCGCGGCGGATACCATCCTCTCGCACCTGCGCGATACGGGCAGGGAACCGTCCGATTATGACCTCATTCTCACGGGCGATCTGGGCGCGCTGGGCAGCCGCCTGTGCAAGGACCTCGTCTGGGAAAAGGGGGTGGATATCTTCGCCAACCATGTGGACTGCGGCGAGATCGTCTATCGCGTCGTCGAAGACGAATTCCAGGGCGGAAGCGGTGCGGGGTGCAGCGCGGTCGTGTTCAATTCCTATATCTATGATAAATTGCGGAGGGGCGGCTCCTTGCGCAAGGTGTTGTTCGTCGCCACGGGCGCCCTGCTTTCCACCGTCACGTCGGGGCAGGGGGAGACCATTCCCTGCATCGCGCATGCCGTCGCCGTCGAGGGGGATGCGCTGTGAACGAATATCTGGATATCCTGTTGCAGTTTGCAAAGGCGTTCGCCGTGGGCGGCGCCATCTGCGCCGTCGCGCAGATCGTCATCAATTTCACGAAACTGACTGCGGGCAAGATCCTCGTGTTTTTCATGCTCGGCGGGGTGGTGCTGGGCGCGCTGGGGCTATACGGCTATGTGGTGGACTTCGCGGGGGCGGGTGCCACCGTGCCCATTTCGGGATTCGGCTATCTTCTGTCGCAGGGCGCCATTCACGGCGCCGAGCGCGGCCTGTTCGGCGCACTGACGGGCACGCTCGCCGCGGCGAGCGCGGGCGTTACCGCGGCGGTGCTGTTCGCCTTTCTGTTCGCGCTCATCTTCCGCCCGAAGAGCAAAAAAAATTGACGGGCAAACCGCCCGTCCGAAGCGAAGCCGCCCGTTTTCCGAAGAAAGCGGGCGCGCATCGTGCGCGGCGCCTCCCTTCGTTTGCGAAGGGAGGCGCCGTTTTGTTTGTTCATTTTCCGAAACGCTTGCAGAATTTGTTCTTTTTTACCGCCTCGTAGGCGAGCACCGTCGCCGCGACGCCCACGTTCAGCGAATCGCAACTGCCTTCCATGGGAATGGCGATCATCTCATAACTGCCGTCGTACCATTCGCGCGAGATGCCGTAGCGCTCGCTGCCCATGACGAGCGCCGTCTTGTGCCCGAACGGCTCGTCAAAGTAGTATCGCTCGGCGCGGGTGTCGGCGAGGTACACGGTCACGCCGTTTTGTTCCAGCCACGCGCGGCATTCCGCCACCGATTCAAATTCGAAAAAGGGGACGGAAAGCACGGCGCCCTGGCTCCCCTTGATGAGTTTGGGGTGGGTGAGCCGTGCCTTGCGGTTGCAAAACAGCACCGCGTCCACGCCCGCGCCGTCCGCCATGCGGAGCATGGTGCCGACGTTTCCGGGGATTTCGATGCCGTCCAGAACGAGCAGTACTGCGTCGTCGGCGGGACGGAAGGCGGCAAGGTCGTGCGCGGGCAGTTTGGCGAGCGCGAGCAGGCCGTCCGGCTGACCGCGTTCGGAGATCTTTTCGTATGTCTTTGCCGAGACGAGAAAGCGGTCCTGCGCCCGTGCGGCAAGTTTTTCCGCCAGGGCGCGCGCTTCGGGCGTGCGAATGTGTTCGGGGCAGAAAAACACGCTGTCGATGGGCGTGCCGAACCGTTCGCACAGCCCTAAGATCCAGATCCCTTCCGCCGCGAACAGTTTGTGCGGGTTGGGTTTGGTGTTGGAAATAATGCCTTTGAGTTGTTTGATCTTGGGATTCTGTTCGCCGATGGCGGCAAAATTGTAGCGCGCGGCGATCTCTTCCATGCTGATGTCCATGCAGGTATGGTAGCACTTTTTTCTCTTCCCGTCAAGCCTTCCGCACTCGCGCGGGCGCGGCGGCATACACTGGTTATGGATAACTTTTTACCGCGGAAGGGAATCGCATGGACCAAAGAGGGGAAAAACGCGCCCTGCGCGCCTGTTGTGCGGGCATCGTCAACCAGGCGGTCATCGCCAACGTGACGGCGATCCTGTTCGTGCCGCTCATGCGGCTGTACGGGTTTACATATCTGCAACTCGGCCTGCTGACGGCGATCGGCTTCGCGGCGCAACTGTCGGCGGACCTCATCCTCCTGTTTTTCATCGACCGCGCACCCCGCCGCGCGCTCGCCGTCTTCGCGTGCGCGCTCAGCGGCGCGGGGCTTTTGCTGTACGGCGCGGTGCCGATCCTGTTTGCGGGCGGCGGCGCCGTATACGCGGGCATCGCCGCTTCCACGGCGGTGTTTGCGTTTGCGGGAGGCATGCTCGAAGTCATCTTGTCCAACGTCGCCGACAGTCTCCCCGCGCGCACGGGCGAACTGTGTCTGCTGCACACCGTCTATGCCTGGGCGCAGGTCGTCCTTTCGCTGTGCCTGCTCCTGTTTTTGCAGGTGTGCGGCTCCGAACACTGGAACGTCGCGCTGTTTGCCTGCGCGCTCGTGCCGCTGTGCGCGCTCGTCTTTCTGCTGTTCTGCCGCTTTCCCGAGACGCGCCCGCGCGAACGGGTACGCGCCTCGGTGCGCCCGTTCTATCTGCTCGCCTTGTTCGCCGTTTTTTTCGGGTACGGCGCCGAAGTGGTCATGAACCAGTGGGTCTCGGCGTTTGCGGCGGACGTGTTCGCGTTCGAAGGCGGCTCTACGCTCGGCTGTGCGCTGTTTGCGCTCTGCCTCGGCGCGGGCGGGGCGGTGTACGTCGCGCTCTCCCGCCGCCGCGGCAACGTTCCGCCTGCACTGCTCGCCGCCGCCGCGCTGTTCGCCGCGGCGGCGTATCTGGCGGCGGGGCTGCTGCGCCTGCCTGCCGCCGCGTTTGCGGCGGCGGTCGTTTGCGGGCTGTTTGCGGGCGTTCTTTCGCCGGGCGCCATGACCGCCGCGACGGACGCGCTCCCGCACGCGGGCGGCTGGATGCTCGCCTCCTTCGCCGTCGCGCAGGACATTTCCGCGGCGGCGCTGCCCGCCGCCGCGGGCGCGCTCTCGGATGCGTTTTCCCTGCGTGCCGCCTTTCTCGTCTCGGCGGCGATCCCGCTGTTTGCGGCGCTCTTCCTGTGGGCGATGCACCGTTCCCGCCGCCGCGGTCTTTCCTGCCTGCGGTAAGCGCGGGGGCATCGCGCAGGCGCAAATCGGTTGCGTCCGCGCGCCCGCTGTGCTATACTGGGAAAGAGAAAGGAGGTGCTTTTATGGATCTGCTGCAAGCGATGCGCGCCCGCCATTCGGTGCGCGCGTACGAGGACAAGCCTGTTCCGCCCGCAGTGCGGGCGGCGCTGGAAGAGGAGATCGCCGCCTGCAACGCGCGGTTCGGGCTCAGGATGCGCCTGGTGACGGAAGAGCCGAACGCTTTCGGCAGTTTCCTCGTCCATTACGGAAAATTCAAAGGGGTGCGCAACTATCTCGCGCTGGTCGGCGACGACGCGGCGGACGTCAACGAGCGGGCGGGATATTGCGGCGAACGCGTCGTTCTGCTCGCCCAGGCGCTGGGGCTCAATTCCTGCTGGGTCGCGCTCACCTTTTCCAAACGCGCGGTGCGCCGCGCGCTGGGGTTGAACAAGGGCGAAAAACTCGTCTGCGTGATCGCGCTCGGCTACGGAAAGACGCAGGGCGTGCCCCGCCGCAGCAAGCCCGCGGAAAAAGTCATGCGCGCCGAAAACCCGCCCGCGTGGTTTTTGGCAGGGGTGGAGGCGGCGCTGCTCGCGCCCACGGCGGTCAATCAGCAGAAATTTCTGTTCACGCTGGTCGGCGAACGGGGGGTGCGCGCCGAATGCACGGGCGGCTTTTACGGAAAGGTGGACCTCGGCATCGTCCGCTGTCACTTCGAACTGGGCGCGGGCGCCGAAAATTTCGACTGGGTCCGCTGAACCCTCGCATAATACGCACGGGCGCCGCCCGCGGTTTTCCGCGGGCGGCGCCCGTCTGCATGCAATCTTTTTTGCCTCGTCCGTCCGCTCGGGGCGGACGGACTTTGCGCCGCCCGTTGCCTGCGCGCGGCGAACAGGCATCCCTCGTGGCGGTCAGACCTCTTCTCCCGCGTGGCGGTCGGGGGTGACGAGCACCGTCCTGAAATCGGTGTACACGACGAACCCCGCCTTGGCTTTGGGCGGCTTTTTCACGAACCGCCGCTCGCAGTGATCCACGGGCACCTTGGAACCCGCCTGCGCGTCCGAAAACCAGGCGCAGATCTCGGCGGCGGCGAGCAGGACGCTGTCCGGCACCGCTTTTCCGCCCGAACGCACGACGACGTGCGAACTGTGGTATTTCTGCGTATGCAGCCATACGTCGTTCGGCGCGCACTCGCGCAGCAGGCGGTCGTTCTGCACGTTGTTGCGTCCCGCCGCGATCGTGAATCCGTCCACGCGGAAGATGCGGTAGGGCGCGGGTGCGTTCGCCGCCTTTTTGCGCGGCAGAGGGGGCAGGAGCCCTTCGGCGCGCAGTTCTTCCTCCGCTTCGGCGAGGTCGACCGTGCTCTCGGCGCGAGCGAGCGAGGCGAGCATGCTGTGCGTGTAGTCGAGGTCCGCCAGCGCCTCCGCTTTCTGCGGCGCGATCGCCGCGAGCGTGCGCTTTTGCTTGTTGTATTTTTTGTAGTACTGCTGTGCGTTCTGCGCGGGGGTGAGCGACTTGTCCAGCGGGATGCGCACGGTGCGCGCTTCGGGGTCGTAGTAGTTCACCGCTTCCAGCCCCTCCGCGCCTTTGGCGACGGCGTAGATGTTTGCCGTGATCAGTTCGCCGCGGATGCGGTTTTGCTCCATGTCCGCGCAGGCGCGTTCGCGTTCGAGCAGGATGCCCAGTTTCTTCTCTTCCTTTTTGCGCCGCGCCGCGAGCAGATTTTCGAGGCGGCGCTTTTTGTCCGCAAAGTCGCGCTCGCGTTCGCGCTCGGTATAGCAGGCGTCGGCGGCCTCGTTCACGCTCGCAAAGCGTTCGCCTTCGCCGCGCACGTGGAAATCTTTCGCCTTGCCGCCCGCGCGCTCGAGCACGGGCGCGCTCTCGTCCGAAAGGACGAAGACGCGGATCTTTTCGGCGAGCGCGGGCGCGTTCGCGCCGAACGGTTCGGCGCGTCCGAGGCTCAGTTCGCGGGCGAGCAGACGGCAGGTGGGCAGGGCGAGTCCCGCGAGGTTGGCAAAGAAAAATTCCGCCGCATCCCCGCCGCCGAACGCCGCCAGCCGTGCCGCCGTGGCGGCAAGGTCGGTGGGGTCGGCCTTGTCCTGCGGTGCGGGCGGGGCGTAGCGCACGCCGGGAAAGAGGGCGCGCTTGTAACTTTCCTGCAGGGAGGAAACTTTCAGCGCCCCTAAAATAATGCCGTTTTCGGTCAGGATGAGGTTGGAATATTTCCCCATGATCTCCGCATACAGCACGCGCACGGCGTGCGTGAACTCGCCCGTGCAGTCGAATTCGAAGGCGACGATGCGCTCGAATCCGAGCAGCCGCACCGAGACCAGCGTCGCGCCCGTCAGGTGCTTACGCAGCAGCATGCAGAAGTTGGGCGCAACGTCGGGAGCCGTCCGCTTTTGTACGGACAGGCAGGCGCGCGCGAAGGTCGCGTGCGTGTTGAGCACCAGTTGGCGGGTCTTGCCGCCCGCGTACAGCAGGATGTCCGCTTCGTCGCGGGAAGGCTGGATGATCTTATTCACTTTTCCGCCCGCGAGCGCGGCGTCCAGTTCGCGCGCGATGTGGCGCAGGGTAAAGGCGTCTTGCGGCATAAGCGTGCCTCCGTGCGGGGCGGCGCGTTTCCGCCGTCCCCGCAAGGTATTATAGCGTATCCGTCAAAAAAAGTAAATCATATGAGCAAAAACGCTTTGCAAAAGCGCGGGTTTGTGCTACAATATTGTACTGAGCAAATTTGTAACAAATCGCTAGGAGAAAACCATGCAGTACAAAACCGAACCTTCGCAGAAAAGCACTGTCAAGATCACCATGACGTTTGACAAGGCGGAATGGGAAGCAGCCAACATGACCGCGTATCAGAAAACGCGCGGCCGCTACGCCGTCAACGGCTTCCGCAAGGGGAAAGCGCCCAAACACGTCATCGAACTCAACTACGGCAAGGGCGTGTTCTATGAAGAAGCGCTCAACGTCCTGTATTCCGAACACTATTACGAAGTTCTGGATAAAGAAAAAGAGAACTTCACCGCCGTCGGCCAGCCCGAACTCTCCGTCGAGGACATCACCGACGAGGGAGCCGTGCTCTCCGCCGTCGTTCCCGTCAAGCCCGACGTCGCCCTGGGCGCCTATACGGGTATAAACATCGAAAAAGTCGAGTATACTGTAAAGGATGCCGACGTGGAAGCCGACCTCAAACGCCTGCAGGAGCGCAACTCCCGCCTCGTTCCCGTCGAGGGCCGCGCCGCCGAGAACGGCGACACCGCGACCATCGATTTTTCGGGCAGCGTGGACGGCAAAAAGTTTGAAGGGGGCACCTCCGAGAACTATCCGCTCGTGCTGGGCAGCGGCTCCTTCATCCCCGGATTCGAGGAGCAGGTCGTCGGCATGCAGGTCGGCGAGGAAAAGGACGTCTGCGTCAAATTCCCCGACGATTACCAGGCGGAGGAACTCAAGGGCAAAGATGCCGTGTTCGCCGTAAAACTCAACAAACTCGAGCGCAAGGAACTGCCCGAGATCAACGACGAGTTCATCAAGGACGCCGCCGGCGCGGAGAGCGTGGACGCCTACAAGGCGGAAGTGCGCGCGCGCATGGAAAAACAGGCGCAGGAGAAGGGCGAAGCGGAGACGGAAAACAACATCGTGCGCGCGATCACCGCGAACGCGACGGTGGAGATCCCCGCGGCGATGATCGAAAACCAGATCGACGCGATGGTGCAGAACGCGGAGTACCGCCTCGGCATGCAGTACGGCGGCATGAAACTTGCCGATTACCTCAAATACATGGGGAGCAACCTGCATGACTTCCGCGAGGGCTATCGCCAGCAGGCGGAAGAAAACGTCAAGAGCCAGCTCGTGATCGAAAAGATCGTCAAGACGGAGGGCTTCAAAGCGACGGACGAGGAGATCGACGCGAAACTGGAAGAGTTCGCCAAGGCTTCCGAAAAGGACGCCGAACAGTTCAAAAAGGATGCGGACGCGTCCCAGCGCGAATATTTCGCCGACCGCGTCGTCATCGACAAACTGTTCGATTTCCTCAAAGCGAACAACAACCTCGCCGTTTCCGAGGAAAAACCCGCCAAGAAAGCGGCCGCAAAGAAGGCGGCTCCCAAGAAAAAGGCAGAGGCTGCCGAAGATAAAAAGGACGCCGAGTGACCGCCCCGCGGGGAACGGATAAGGAGACAGTATGAAAGACGTGCAGATGAATCTCATCCCCATGGTCGTGGAACAATCCAGCCGCGGGGAGCGTTCGTACGATATCTATTCGAGGCTTTTGGAGGATCGCATCATCTTCCTGTCGGGCGAGATCAACGACGCGGTGGCGAACACCGTCGTGGCGCAGCTGATCTATCTCGAAGCCAAGGACATGAACAAAGATATCCGCCTCTACATCAACAGCCCGGGCGGCAGCGTGTCCGCGGGGCTGGCGATCTACGATACCATGCAGTACATCAACTGCGACGTATCCACCATCTGCATCGGGCTTGCGGCGAGCATGGGGGCGTTCATCCTCTCCAGCGGCACGCGCGGCAAGCGTTTCGCCCTTCCCAACAGCGAGATCATGATCCATCAGCCGCTCGGCGGCGCGCAGGGACAGGCGAGCGACATCAAGATCCAGGCGGAGCATATCTTAAAGATCAAAGACAAAATGAACCGTATCCTCGCCCAGAATACGGGCAGGAGCATGGCGGAGATCGAGCGCGATACCGACCGCGACAATTATCTGTCCGCGGAAGAGGCGCTCGGATACGGACTGATCGACAAAGTCTTTTACAAACGCTGAACCGTCCGTTTTTACATTCGCCGTGCAAGCGCGTTTCGCCTGCGCGGCGAAACTTTTCAAAGCAATTTTTCGGAGTATAGCATGAAAGACGATAAACAGGTCTGTTCCTTCTGCGGAAAGCCCAAGAGCCGTGCCAAGGTGCTGATCACGGGTCCCGACGGCATTTCCATCTGCGACGAATGCGTCGCGGTCTGCAACGAGGAGATCAAGGCGACGCAGGAAAAACCTTCCGAACAGGTCGCCCTCAAAAAACCTGCCGAGATCAAGGCGGAACTCGACCGCTACATCGTCGGGCAGGATAAGGCGAAAAAGGTGCTTTCCGTCGCCGTATACAACCACTACAAACGCATCAACAGCCTTGCCGAGGACGACGTGGAGATCGAAAAGAGCAACATTCTTTTGCTCGGCCCCACGGGCTGCGGCAAGACGCTTTTGGCGCGCACGCTCGCGCGCATCCTCAACGTGCCCTTTGCCACGACGGACGCGACCACGCTCACCGAGGCGGGCTATGTGGGCGAGGACGTGGAAAACATTCTCTTAAAACTCATCCAGAACGCCGATTACGACATCGAAAAGGCACAGCGCGGCATCATCTACATCGACGAGGTGGATAAGATCGCCCGCAAGAGCGAGAACGTCTCCATCACCCGCGACGTATCGGGCGAGGGCGTGCAACAGGCGCTTCTGAAGATCATCGAAAGCACCGTCGCCAGCGTTCCGCCGCAGGGCGGGCGCAAGCATCCCCAGCAGGAATGCATGCGCATCGATACGACCAACATCCTGTTCATCTGCGGCGGCGCGTTCGTGGGGCTGGATAAGATCGTGCAGGCGCGCAAGGACGACACTTCGCTGGGCTTCGGCGGAAAGGTCAAGAGCAACAATGAGATGGACTACGAGCAACTGGACGACGTCAAGCCGCAGGATCTGACCAAGTTCGGGCTCATCCCCGAATTTGTCGGGCGTATCCCCATCGTGGTGAGCCTGCAGCCGCTGGATGAACAGGCGCTCGTGCGCATCCTCACCGAACCCAAAAACGCGCTCATCAAGCAGTATCAGAAACTCATCGGGC
Organism: uncultured Clostridia bacterium; assembly: GCA_944341895.1. GTDB lineage: Bacteria > Bacillota > Clostridia > Christensenellales > Borkfalkiaceae > Borkfalkia. The sequence goes on along the minus strand of CALVMB010000003.1, from coordinate 18,454 downwards.
TGGACGGCGTCAAACTGTCCTTCGAACCTTCCGCGGTCAGCGAGATCGCCAGCACCGCCATCAAATTGAAGACGGGTGCGCGCGGACTTCGCACCATCATCGAAAACCTCATGACGGACGTCATGTACGACATCCCTTCGGATGAGGACATCAGCGAAGTGCGCATCACGCGCGATTGCGTGCTCGGCAACGCCAAGCCCGAAGTGGTCAAAAAGAGCGCATAAAAATACTGTCTGCGGCGGGCAAAAGCCCGCCGCAGTTTTTGTGTGCGCCCGCGCCGCCCTCCGCGGACTTTGGCGGCACCCGCCGCGTATGCAGGAGTAGGGAATAAGAAAGCCCGCCGCGCATTCCGCGCGGCGGGCGATGTTTTTATTGTTTCTTTTCGGCGGCGAGCGCCAGCAGGATCGCGGGGAGCATCAAAGGCGAGGCGTTGAATTCCCGTTTCCGCAGGGCGGCGATCAGGTTGAGCGGCGCCCGTTCGGCGGCGGCGACGCGCAGCGCCATATTCTCCTTTTTGAGCATTTCGTCCAGATCGCGCAGACCCGCGCGGTCGCGCGCCTTGGCGAGCAGTGCGTACGCCGCGACGATGCGCCCGCACACATAGTCGAAGGCAAAGCGGTAGCGCGCCGCCGTCAGCGCCGCCTTGCACCCGTTGAAACAGCGCACCAGCGCGGCGACGGCGTCGCCGTCGGGCAGGGGAGGCGCACATGTTTCGCCCCCCGAAAACAGCGTTTCGCGCGTGATCGCCGCATGTTCGCAAAACAGCGCGGCGAGCAGCGGCATGCCGACGTCCTGCGGCACGCCGTCCGCGCGGCAGCATACGGTTTCGTACAGCGCCGTTTGCAGGGCGCAGTTCCAGCGCCGCGGCGCAAAGCCGTCCGCCAGTTCGCGGACGGGATCGCAGGGGAGCAGTGCCCGTTCGGCGCCGCGCTCGCGCGGGGCGCGCGCGGACGGATAAAATACCGCGTCCGCCTCGCATTCGGCAAGCCGCTTGCAAAAGTCCTCCGCGGCGGCGGGATCCCATTCCCCGCCCGCGGGCAGTACGAACCGCCCGTGCGGCTGCGCACCGTCAAAGCGCAGGTGCGGGTACCGCTCGCGCGGCGGGTCGGGCATGCCCAGCACTTCGCTGCCTGCGGGCAGGGCGTTCAGCAGGGCAGACAGGTCGCCTTCCGTCCCCGCCGCCAGCACGGACAGCGGCGCTTCGGGCATCACGGCCGCGCCCCCGCGCCGTTGCTTTTTTGCTTTTTCTTCTTTCATGGCCGTTTCCTCGCCGATCATTGTACCATATATGCCGCCAGAAAGGCAACCACTTCCCGCCGACGGCGCCTGCCCGCCGCGTTTTTTTTGGCGGCACGCGATTTGTCAGCCGCACGCCGCCCGCGAACGGTTGCTATTTTCGGGGAATTATGCTATAATCCGAAGAATGAAACAGCAGGCGGATCTGTCCGCCGCCCGCGCCGCGATCTTCGATCTGGACGGCACGCTGATCGACAGCATGGAGATCTGGCGGGACGTGGACGAAGTGTTCTTTGCGCGGCGGGGCATGGCGGTGCCCGAGGGATATCAGGAAGCGATCGCTCACCTCGGTATGAACGAATGTGCGGTGTTCACCGTCGAACGGTACCTGCCCGGCGAATCGGTGCAGGCGATCGTCGAGGAATGGCGTGCTCTCTCGCTCGAACGCTACGGCGCGGCGGACGGCAAAAAATATTTCAAACCGGGCGCGATCGAATTGCTGCACCGTTTGCGCGGCGCGGGCGTGCGCCTGTGCGTGGCGACGGCGTCCTCGCCCGAACTCTTTCTTCCCGTGCTCCGCGCGGGCGGGGTGGAGGAGTTGTTCGATGCGTTCATGACGGTGGACGAAGCGGGCAAAAACAAGAGTTTTCCCGATATTTTTCTGCGCAGCAGCGAGCGCCTCGGCGTGCCTTCCGCGCAGTGCGTCGTGTTCGATGACAACATCCGCGCCCTGCGCGCGGCAAAATCCGCAGGAATGATGACGGTGGGGGTTTTCGATCCCGCTTCCGTGTCCTCGCACGACGCGATGCGCGCCGAAGCCGACTGTTTTCTCGAAGATCTGACCGCGGCGGCGCAGATTTTTTTGCGCTGAACGCGCTTGCCCGTGCGGGCGAAATCCACAAAGGGAGATATCAGGGTATGTATACGGCTAAACTCGATCTGATCAGAACCGAAAAGGCGATCAAGGACGTCAAGACGGTGTTTGAAGAAAAACTTTCGGCGGCGCTCAACCTCACCCGCATCAGCGCGCCGCTGTTCGTGACCGCCGCGAGCGGGCTCAACGACAACCTCAACGGCATCGAGCGCCCCGTGTCCTTCGACATCAAGGCGACGGGCGAGACCGCCGAGGTCGTGCATTCGCTTGCCAAGTGGAAGCGTTTCGCGCTCGCCAAATACCATTTCGGGCCGCGCTTCGGGCTGTATTGCGACATGAACGCCATCCGCCGCGACGAGGATCTGGACGCCCTGCATTCGATCTACGTCGATCAGTGGGACTGGGAAGTGGTCATCAACCGCAGAGACCGCAGCGAGGCGTTCCTGCGCGAGACGGTGCAAAAGATCTACCGCGCCCTGCGCGAGACGGCGGAACACATCTGCGCCGCCTATCCGGAACTGGACAATCTGCTCGCGGACGAGATCTCCTTCGTGACTTCCGCGCACCTGGAAGAACTGTACCCCGATCTCTCGCCGAAAGGGCGCGAACTGGCATATGTGCGTGAGCACGGTGCGGCGTTCGTCATGCAGATTGGCGGCAAACTCCCCTCGGGCGAAAAGCACGACGGCAGGGCGCCCGACTACGACGATTGGTCGCTCAACGGCGACATCGTGCTCTATTATCCCTTGCTGGACTGCGCTTTCGAGATCTCTTCGATGGGCATCCGCGTGGACGAGGAAAGCCTCGTTTCCCAACTGCGCGCCGAAAACTGCATGGACAGGCTGGAACTTCCCTTCCACAAGGCATTGCTCGCGGGCGAACTCCCGCTGACGATGGGCGGCGGCATCGGCCAGTCGCGCCTGTGCATGTTCCTGCTCAACAAGCGCCACATCGGCGAAGTGCAGGTCTCCGTCTGGGACGAGGAGAACGAGCGCCGCTGCCGCGAAGAGGGCATTCAGCTGATGTAAACGAAGATGCGGGCGCGGCTTCTGCCGCGCCCGCCGTATCGTATGCAAATTTTATACGGACAGACAGCGGCGCGCGCCCTTTCGGGCGCGCGCCTCCGTTAAGTTCTTTGATTTGTCTGCCGCGTTCAGCCGATCTTGCGCACGAAGGGGTGGTAATCCAGGATCTTTTCGATCTCGTCCAGCGCCTCGGGCGGGATGTGCAGGCCGCTCGCCGCGACGTTCGCTTCCAACTGTTCGGGTTTGCTCGCCCCCGTGATGACGGAGGAGATCTGCGGCAGGCGCAGGATCCAGGCGAGCGCGAGCACGGAGAGCGTCACGCCCAGTTCTTTGGCGATCGCGGAAAGGGCTTCCACCTTGTCGAGGTTGGCGTCAGTGAGCAGGTTGTTGATCTGTTTGTCCGCCTGGTGCGTGGCGCGCGAACCGGCGGGCAGCGGCTGCCCCTTGCGGTATTTGCCCGTCAGGAGTCCCTGCGCGAGCGGGGAGAAGGGCACGATCCCGATGCCGTTTTCGCGGCAGATCTGCACGATCTCGTCCTCGATGTAGCGGTCGACCATGTTGTACTGCGGCTGGATGACGCTGAGCGGGCGCAGGTGATTTTCCTTGACAGCGGCGAGCGCCTTGCACAGTTGCACGGGCGACCATTCGCTGACGCCGTAGTAAAGCACTTTGCCCGCGGCGACGAGGTCGGAGAGCGCCTGCATGGTCTCTTCGATGGGCGTGGTCGGGTCGAACCGATGGCAGAAATACAGGTCGAGATAGTCCAGTTTCATGTTTTTGAGGCTGGTATCCACCTGCTCGAAAATGTGTTTGCGCGAAAGCCCCCAGTCGTTGGCGCCCCGCCCCATGGGGAAGAACACCTTCGAAGAGACGACGTACGAACTGCGCTTGTAGTCGCGCAGGGCGGCGCCTAAAAATTTTTCCGCCTCGCCGCCGCTGTATGCGTCGGCACAGTCAAAAAAGTTCACGCCCGCATCGTATGCGGCGCGGATGGTCTGGCGCGCTGTTTCCGAGGCGCCCAGCCCGTTGAGGTCGGTCATCCAACTCCCGATGGCGATTTCGCTGATCTTCAGTCCCCATTTCCCGAGATTGCGGTATTGCATACAAACTCCCTCCGTTGCGGCTTTGTTCTCTGCATTATTATACCGCGCCGCGGGCAAAAAGTCAATGCCGATGCAAAATTCGGCACGGCGGTCCGCGTCAAAAAATTTTTGTCCCGCGGCTATTGCATTTTCCGCCGTTGTCCTGTATAATAAAAGCATGGCGCGCGGCGCCTGGAGGGCAGCATGTCGGAATTCATCGGACGCATGGAAGAGAGCATATTCGAGGCGCAACTGGCGCGGTATTCACGGCTTTCGGGCTTTTCGCCCGACCCTGCGTTCATCCGCGCGATGTACGAACAGGTCAAGGTGCGCTATCTCGAAGAACTCAAACGCCGCAACATCCGGCTGCGCGCGCTGGACGGCGCGCGGCTGGACGAGATCGTCGGGTATGTCTTTTACTATCACCGCTTCAACGTCTCGCACCTTCCGCCCGCCACGGCGGCGAAGGCGGAGGCGGACGAACGTTACCGCGCCGCGCTCGTGCGCGACGTGGCGGTATACATCGTCATCAACGAACATCTCAACGTCGAAAAACTGTCCAACACCTCCGAATATTCCCCCGAGATCGCCGCGTTCAACATGGCGTGCAGTTATTCGCTGTACCTGCTCGGCGCGTTCCGCGGCGAGGACGCGCGCATGAACGGCATCAACAACCTGTTCAAAAAGGCGCTCGTCACCATCAAGAGCGTCGTCCATCTGCTCGCGGCGGGCAACAGCTGCGATGCGGTGATCCTTTGGCGGCACCTGCACGAACTCGAATGCGTCCTCTCCGTGCTCTGCCGCGGGGACGACGAACTGTTTTTCCGCTATGTCCGCCACATGGAATACCTCAACATGGAGGGGAATCCGCGCGCGGAGGAACTGGAAAAGCGCCTGCACGAGGAGAGCAAGGCGTACGGCGTCAAGGAACGCAACGCCTTCGTCAATTATGGGTGGCTGGTGTACGTGCCGGGCTTCCGCGAAGGGTTCGGCAAGGAGTACCGCCTCAACTTCAAGGACGGATTGCAGAAGATGGCGGGGCAGAGCGCGCGGCATGCCGCCTATGCGAGCGCGAGCAAGATCCTGCATCCTTCGGCGTGGGTGGTCGCCATCCGCGACGATCGCTTTTATAAATTCACCAACTTCGAACTTGCCAGATCGCTCGCAAACATCGTCGCGCTCATCAAAGGCTATGTCCAGCGCTACCGCGGCAATTCGCGTATGCCCGCCGAGTGCGACAACTACCTGCGCACGGTGGACGGCTATCTGCAGACCATCGCGCACAACAACCGCATCATCTCCGTCAAATACGCGGGCGCCTGAGCGCGTACCGCTTCCGTCAAACACGCGGGCGCCTGCACATGCACCGTCTCCGTCGAATACGCGGGCGCCTGAGCGCGCAACGTCTCGTCAAATATGCGGGCGCCTGCGCATGCATCATCTCCGTCAAATACGCGGGCGCCCGGGCGCGCGCGTCATCTGTCCGATATGTGCGGCGCGATCCGAAGAGGCGGAAGGGGCGCAAAAAGGGCAAACAGAACGCGCGGGCGAAAGTTTCGTCCGCGCGTTTTCGGCATTTGTTGCGGTTTCGGCGTTTGTTCAGTTCTCCTCGGTGCGGGAAGCGCGCTCGATGTACGCCGCCGCCGCCCGCGCCAGTTGGTCGGGACAGGAGGTGTTGTTGCGGCACTGGATGCCTTTGAGCGAGGCGCTCACTTCGGCAAGCGTCTTGCCCTCCACCAGTTTGGAGATGCCTTGCAGGTTTCCGCTGCAGCCGCCGATGAATTTGACGTTGTGGATCTTATTTTCGCCGTCCACGTCGAAGATGATCTGGCGCGAACAGGTTCCTTTCGTGTTGTACGTAAACATAAATTACCTCTGCGATTCAGTCGACAAGGTTCTCATAGATGACGGCGTAAACATCCGCCGCCTTGAGTTCCCATTTTTTATAAATATTTTGTGCGGTCTTGCGGTCGGGCACGACGAATTTGAGTTCCAGCATGGGCTGCGCGGGCGCAAGGATGCGCAGGAACACGGTATACGTCCCGTCTTTGTTCTGGTAGTAATCGGATTTGCATTCCTGGCGGTTGCGGTAGCGCGCGCTGTTGTTCTTGACGAATTGCGAGATCTCCTCGCGCGTGCTCTTGGGGATATTGATGTAGAAGTTGGCAAGGCAACTTCTGCCGTCGGGCGTGATGGTGTACAGGGTGTCGTCGTTGATGTCCACCGTGCAGATAAAGCCGTCCTCGAGCAGTTGGGAGATGATCATCACGCAGTCCATGTAGTTGATCCAGTCGTTGCTGGTCGAACACATGTCGATGATCGTCCTCTCCGAAAGCGCGCTCTCCATCTTGTCAAAGACGAACAGAAGTATTAACTTGTTGATGATCGTTTCGCCTTGGATCTGCATGGACGGATTCCTGTATCAATGGTATTTTCCGCGGACAAAAAATCCGCTTTTTGTCGCAAAAAGCGGATTGACGGTTGCTCGATGCGGAAAAAGAGGATCTTACGCGAACTTTTTCAGCGCTTCCAGCAGGTCGTCGCAGTTGTCGGAGTGGATCTCAACGGTCAGGGGTTTGGACAGGTCGAGGCTGAAAATACCGAGAATGGATTTCGCGTCGACGACGTATTTTTCGCTTTTGAGATCGATCTCATACGGATAATCCTGTACGAGACGGACGAAGTCTTTGACGTTCTGCGCCATCTGCAGGGAGATTTTAACGGATTTCATAATTGGACCTCCGGATTGGATTTTCTATATTATACAGAAAAATTTTCGGAAATGCAAGATATTTCCGAAAAATAAGTTAATAAAATTAAATTTTTATGCTATAATGATAGGCGAAAAGGCGGGGATTTTCCCGATTTTGCAAAAAAAACCGTACGGCGGGGGAGGACCAATGAACAAGGCACAGGCGGAGATCGATCTGTTCATGCGAAAATGCGACGAGGTGACGGCTTCGGGATTCATCCTCGCCGATACGAAGATCGGCGAACTTCTCAAATCCGTCGTCACGTCCGACCTCTTGTATGCGCTCTTCCGCAGGGTGCTGCGCGGCTTCGACTATGCCGCCGCCTGCCAAGCCTGCATGGGCGGACAGGGGGCGAACAAACGCCTGCTCTTTCCCGAAGATCCCGCGCAGAAACTGGCGTTCATCTTCTGCCTGCTCGTCGATCTCGACAACAAGCGCATCGATCTGAGCGAACTTTTGCAGGAATATTTCCGCGGAGACGGCAGTCTGTACGAAAGTTATTATTCGTTCTGCAACCAGGTCATCAAGCCCATGCGCGGCATCGTGCGCGCCATGTTGCAGGGCGGGGCGCCCCTTCCCGCACCGCAGGAGCCGCTGCCCCGTTCGCTGGTGCAGGCGGAGCGGGACGACGTGGTACGTTCCTCGCTTCCCGACGAGCGCAAGGTGGATGCGCTCCTTCTTCTCAACGAAATTTCCGCCCGCGCGGAGGGTACGCACCCGCAGGCGCTCGCGGCGTCGCTGTGCGGATACCTGTATTTCTGCGCAGGATGCGGCAGAAAAAACGAACGGATCGAGAGCATGCGCGTCGCGCTTGCGTCGATCAAGGAGGGATTATGAATCTGCGCGAAACGACGGTAAAGCGCGAATACAAGTTCCGCGGCAGGATCATCAACGTGCGCGTGGACGACGCGCTCCTGCCCGACGGCAAGCCCTGTTTCCGCGAGGTGGTCGAACACCACGGCGGCGCGAGCATCTTGTATGTGCGGGAGGGGAAAGTGCTGCTCGTGCGGCAGTTCCGCTATCCGTACGGCGAGGAAACGCTGGAGATCCCCGCGGGCAAACTCAACGAAGGGGAGGACCCCGCGCAGACGGCGGCGCGCGAACTGGAAGAGGAGACGGGGTTTGTCCCCGCGCGCGTCGAACACCTGTTCACCGTCTATCCCACTCCCGGCTATTCGGACGAGAAGATCTATATCTACGCCGCCGAAGGCGTGCGCGAAGGGCATGTCCACCTCGACGAGGGCGAGTTTCTGACAGGCGGATTTTACCCGCTGGACGAAGCCGCCGCCATGATCCGCGACGGGCGCATCCGCGACGCAAAGACCATCATCGCGGTGCAGAACTATCTCCTGACCCACCGAAACTGAACAAAAAGTACGCCCGCGGCAGAGCCGCGGGCGTTTTCGCTTGCAGGGGCAAAGGCGCCTTTTATTTACAGCCGCAGCCAGAGCGGAACATGTTGCACAGGCCGCCTTTCTTGCAGATGCAGTACGCGACCGCCAGAATGACGGGCAGGTAGCAACTGTCGAGGATGCCGCTCAGGATCCCCGTCTGCGAGCAGCAGAGAATGAGCAACAGGATCAGGATCCACAGGCAACTGTTGTCGCCGCAGAAGTTTCCGAAACCGTTCATTTGATCTTTCCTCCCGATGTGCCGCGGGCGAATATGTATAGATGACCGCGCGGCGATGCGTGCAGCCGAACCGGCGTTCCGCCGGCGTATTTTCGGTTGCCTCTATTCATATGTACGCGCCCGCGGTCAAAAATGTTCCGCTTTCGCGCGCGGTCAGGCGCGAGCGGCTTTGCGCCGTCATCTGCGCGGGAACGCGCATCGACTCCTGCGGGGAAATGCGCGGCCCCGTTCTGCGCGTGTTCCGCCACATACCGCGCGTATCCAGTCCGCCGCGCCGCGGCGGGAAAAAACCGTGTGCAATTTAGTTGCGTTTGTCGGCGGCTTTTGCTATAATAGGATACCGAGACGGACAGTGTCTCGGGCGTCTGCGGCGGTGTATCTGCCGAAGGCGGCAACAACTAAGCTATGCGCGGGGCGGGAACCGCAAGGATCCGACCCCGATGTGCGCATAAATACATTTTTTTCACGGATACTCCGCAGGAGATCCGATGGAGGTTCTTATGGAACGCAAACGGTATTTTACCTCGAAGAACATCGCCTATCTGGCCGTTCTTCTCGCTTTGGTCGTCGTGTTGCAGATCGTCGGCACGCTGATCGGCAGGCTCGGCGTCACGGCGCCCAGCCTCGTGCTCATCCCGATCGTGCTCGGCGGCATCCTTCTCGGCACGGCCGCCGGTTCGCTGCTCGGCTTTATTTTCGGCGTCGTCGTCATCGTCATGGGCGCGACGGGGCTGGACGGCTTCACGAGCATCCTGCTCGCCGAACAGCCGCTGCTCACCGTCCTTCTGTGCCTGGTCAAGGGCACGGCGGCGGGATTCGCGGCGGGCATCATCAACTACGCGCTCGCCAAAAAGAACCGCTATGCGGGCGTCATCGTCGCCTCGCTGGCGGCGCCCGTCGTCAACACGGGGCTGTTCATTCTCGGTTCTCTGCTCATGGCGGATACCCTCAACGCGAATTTTGTCGCCGACGGGCAGACGCTCATCTATTTCCTCGTCGTGCTCTGCGCGGGGGTGAACTTCATCTTTGAGTTCATCATCAACGCGGTCGCGTCTCCCGCGATCTACCGCGTGAGCGAGATCGTCACGCGCGCACACCGCCGCAAGGCCGCGCGCAAGGAAGAGAGCGCGGCGACCGTCGCGGAGCATGCGGAAAACGCGCAGGATCTTTCCGCTTCGCCCGCGGACGTGCGTCCCGGCAAGCCGGAAGAGATCTTCCACATCTGATCCAAGGAGGCGGCTCCATGATCTTGTGCATCGATGCGGGCAACACCAACATCAAATACGGGATCTTCGACGGGGACGAACTCGTCGCCAGTTTCCGCGTTGCCACCGAACTCAACCGCACCAGCGACCAGTACGGCACGGCGATCATCGACATGCTCGCGATCAAGGGCATCACCGCCGACAACATCGACGGCGCCATCATCTCGTCCGTCGTCCCGTCCCTGAACTATACGATCGCGCACATGTGCTCGGCGTATCTGGGCGTGGAGCCGCTCGTCGTCGGCGCGGGGCTGAAGACCGAACACAACCTGCGCGTGGACAACGCGCGCGAGGTGGGGGCAGACCGCATCGTCAACGATGTCGCCGCCATCAAAAAATACGGCGCGCCGCTCATCGTCATCGATTTCGGCACGGCGACCACCTTCAACGTCATCAACGAACAGTGCGAATTCATCGGCGGCGCCATCGCCCCGGGCATCCGCGGTTCGGTGGAATCGCTCGCTTCGGGCACGGCGAAACTGCCGCGCGTCGAGATCGAGACGCCAAAGAGCGCCATCGGCAAAAACACGACCACGAACATGCAGTCGGGCATCGTGTTCGGCTTCGCGGGGCTGGTCGATTACATCGTCAAAAAGATCAAGCGCGAACTGAAGCATCCGCACGTGCGCGTCGTCGCCACGGGCGGGTTCAGCGAGATCATCGCGCACGAGATCTCCTGCATCGACATCGTGGATAAACTCCTCACGCTGCAGGGGCTGAAATATGTTTACGATCTGAACACGGAGGTCAGAAAATGAAAAGTGTCGGCGTTGCCATCCTCGGATTCGGGGTGGTCGGAAGCGGAACGTACAAGATCCTGCGCGATCACAGGGAATTTTACCGCCGTACCCAGAACATCGACGTCACCGTCGAGAGCGTGCTGGAGATCAACCGCCAGAAAGCGCTCGATCTGGGCGTCGAGGAAAGCCGCATTTCCGACAATATTGCCGAAGTCATCAGCAATCCGAACGTCGATATCGTCGTCGAGGTGATCGGCGGCGTCGAACCGGCGCGCAGTTTCGTGCTGGCGGCACTGCACAGCGGCAAGACGGTCGTCACCTCCAACAAAGAACTGTTCTGCAAGCACTGGCACGAACTGGAGGCGGCGGCGCGCCGCACCAACGCTGGCTTGTACTTCGAGGCGAGTTGCGTGGGCGGCGTTCCCATCATCCGCACCCTCATCGACGGCTTGCAGGCGAACGTCGTCACCTCGCTCACCGGCATCATCAACGGCACCACCAACTACATCCTGACCCGCATGACGCGCGAAGGCTCCGACTATCGCTCGGTGCTCAAAGACGCGCAGGCGCTCGGCTATGCGGAGGCGAACCCCGCCGCCGACGTCGAGGGCTACGACGCGGCGTATAAACTTTCCATCCTGGCGAGCCTCGCGTTCCATACCAAGGTGCCGCTCGAAACGGTGTACCGCGAGGGCATCACCGAGGTCTCGGGGCAGGACATCGCTTACGGCGACGAACTTGGGTATGTGATGAAACTTCTCGCCATCGGCAAAAACGACGGCGGCAAGTCCATCGAAGTGCGCGTACATCCCGCATTCGTGCGCAAAGATCACCCGCTCGCCGCCGTGTCCGACAGTTTCAACGCCGTGTACTTGCAGGGCGACAGCGTCGGCGACGTCATGTTGTACGGCAGGGGCGCGGGCGCGCTCCCCACGGGCAGCGCCATCGTCTCCGACGTCATCTATGCCGCCACGCACAGCGACGTCAAGTATGCAACTTTCAAAAACGAGGAAAAGGCGGAAAGCGGCGTCAAGTTCGTCACCAACTTCCGCAGCCGCTATTATATCCGCTTTACCGCCAAAGACCGCGCGGGCGTGCTCGCCAAGGTCGCAGGCATCTTCGCAAAATACAACATCAGCATCGCCGAACTCATCCAGAAGGGCGAGGATGCGGAAAACCTTCCCATCATCCTCATCACGCACGAGACCAACGAGTTTTCGGTGCGTAGTGCGGTCGAAAAGATCGGCGCGCTCGAAAACGTCGTGTCCGTGGACAGCGTCATCCGCGTCGAGGGCTGAGCGATGGTCAATAAAGGGGAAGAACTTCCCGTCCGCATCGTGGAGCATTTCCGCGGCGGGGAAGGGGAGGTGTTGGTCAAAGATCTCACCGCGGGCAGTAAGCCCGCCAACGTGCTCGTATGCAGCGAACTCACGCTGTTCAAGGGCTGTTCGGTGGGGTACCACGAACACCGCGGCGACAGCGAGATCCTGTACATCGTTTCGGGCAAGGGCGTGTATTCGAGCTCATATGCGACGCGCGCCACGGTGCACGCGGGCGATGCGCTCGTCTGCTTGTCGGGCGGGTCGCACGCACTCGCCAACGAAGAGGACGAGCCCCTCAAATGTATCTCATTCATCGTTGCGCAGTAGCGGAGCGCGGCATTCCCTGTCCGCAGGGCATTTTATCGGAACGCATACGCGCGGCGCGCGGGCAATTTGCCCGCGCGCCGCTTTGTCGTTTAGGCCCTTTCGCGCGCCGCGTCCGCAGGCGCGCCTCTGCCGCGCGCCGTTTCGCTCGTTTCGCCGTCGCCGCTTTGCGGACGCGCCCGCGCTCGGCGCCGCCGCTTTGTTCCGCTCGTTTCGCCGCCGCGCTTTCCCGCAGGGCGCGCAAAATGTATAAATATACACGCGCGCGCGCAAAATCGGTTGCGTTTTTGCGTTTTCCGTGGTATCATGTGCATATTGCGTGAAATAAGTGCAAAAGGGGATCCCCTTTTGCAGGACGTTGTCCTGCAAACACCGATTTCGGCAAAAATTTTACAAGAGGTATACAGCAATGAAAAAGTGGATTGCGGCAGCGGTCTCGGCTGTGCTGGTCGCGGCGATCGCGGTTTCGGTGGCGGCTTGCTCTTCGAGCGTGCGCGTCAAACTCGTCAACGTCATGCTCACGGGCGAAGAATACGGCTACTGCGTGGACAAGGACAACACCGAACTGATGACGGCCGCCAACGGTCTGATCAAAAAACTGTGCGGCGACGAGCCGTACAACCCCGAAGCGCCCGTCACGGACGTCGAGGGCGTGCAGTACGACCTGGACGGCGACGGCACGGCGGAAAAAGTCACCTTCGATTCGCTCTATAAAGCGGCGACGGGCGACACGGTCATTCCCGTCAAAGACACGTATACCGAAGTTCCCTCCGGCAAGACGCGCGCGGAGTGCCTCGTGGTCGCGACCAACGCCGAATTTGAACCCTTTGAGTTCATGGACGGCGAAAAGTTTGCGGGCATCGACATGCACATCGCCAAGATGCTCGCCGACAGCCTGGGCAAGACGCTGGTCATCAAGCACATGAACTTCGAAGTGGTCATCAACGACGTCGAAAACGGCGCGTCCGACATCGGCATGGCGGGGCTGACCATCAACCGCGGCAGGGAACAGGTCGTCAGTTTCACGAACGGCTACTACACCACGTCGCAGTACATCGCGGTCGCGGAATCGGATACGACCTTCGACAACTGCAAGACGGAAGCGGAAGTGGTCGCCGCGATCAACGGCCTCGGCAAGATCAAGGCGGGCGCCGCGACGGGGCAGACGGGGTATTTCTACCTCACGGGCAGCACCGATTTCGAGTTTGCAGGCTTTGCGAACGTGGACGCGCAGAACTATGATTCCATCGCGCTCGCGGTGAAGAACCTTTCCAACGGCAAGGTGACGTTTGTCGTCGGCGATCGCGATACGCTGGAATCGGCGGTGGAAGCGACCAACGCACAGGTCGGCGAGCAGGCAGAATAACGCGCGGCGGCGGGTCAAGCCGCCTGAACGGACAGGGAATCATCTATGTGGGATATATTCTACGAGCAATTCGTGACCAAGGGCGGATACAAAAATGTCCTGCTCGGGTTGCGCAATACGCTGATCATCGCCATCGCAGGCCTTGCGATCGGCATCATCATCGGCACGCTGGTGGCGGTCTTGCAGGTCGCGGGCAAGCGCAACATCGTCGCGTACGTTTTTTCGTGGGTCGGCACGGTGTATACCAGCCTGTTCCGCGGTACGCCGATCATCGTGCAGCTGCTCATCTTCCATTACATCATCTTTGCGTCCGTGGAGATCGACAGCCTTCTCGAAGCGGTCATCGTGTTCGGTCTGAACAGCGGCGCGTATGTCTCCGAGATCATGCGCGGCGGCATCATGTCCGTCGATATCGGGCAGACGGAGGCGGGCAGAACGCTCGGGCTCTCGTATGCGACCACCATGCTCAAAGTCGTATTCCCGCAGGCGATCAAAAACGTCGTCCCCACGCTGGGCAACGAACTGATCGCGCTCACCAAGGATACCTCGGTCGCAAGTTACGTCGCCACGATGGACCTGACCAACGCGTTCCGCCTCATCGCGTCCGCGAAATACGAGTACATCATTCCCTATCTGATGCTCGCACTTTTCTATCTGGTCATTATTTTGATCTTTACCGTTCTGATCCGACTCGTCGAAAGGAGGATGCGCAAGAGTGAAAGACGTTGAAAAAATCGTCGCTTCGACCGAGGGCATTCCCGTCGACGAGGAGATCGTCGAGCGCAGATCCCGTTACGACCCCGTGCGCCCGCTCGATCCCGAGGCGCTCATCGAGGTGCAGGACCTGACCAAACAGTACGGCGATCTCGTCGTGCTGGACAACATTTCCGAGGTCATCCGCTCGGGCGAAAAAGTTGCCATCATCGGCCCTTCGGGCAGCGGCAAAAGCACCTTTTTGCGCTGCCTGAACGTGCTCGAAGACCCGACGTCGGGCAACGTGTTTTTTGAGGGAAATAATCTCTGCAACCCGCACGTGGATATCAACGTCCAGCGCCGCCGCATGGGCATGGTGTTCCAGCAGTTCAACCTGTTCAACAACATGACCGTGCTCAAAAACATCACCCTTGCGCCCGTGCACATCGCGCTGCACGATCTGCGCAGGGAAAAAATGCACAACGGCTGGACGAAGTTCTGCAACCTGTTCCGCAAAAAGGACAAAAAACAGCCGCTCATCCCCATCCAGCGGGACGCCAAGACCATCCGCGCGGACGCGGCGGAAAACGCCATGCGCCTGTTGGCGCGCATCGGGCTGGCGGATAAGGCGAACGTCTATCCGTCCACCCTCTCGGGCGGCCAGCGCCAGCGCATCGCCATCGTGCGCGCGCTCGCGATGAACCCGAAGGTCATGCTCTTCGACGAGCCGACCAGCGCGCTCGACCCCGAAATGGTGGGGGAGGTGCTGGAACTGATCAAGGAACTGGCGGACGAGGGAATGACCATGGTCATCGTCACGCACGAAATGGGCTTTGCCCGCGAGGTCGCCACCCGCGTGTTCTTTATGGACGGCGGCAAGATCCGCGAGCAGGGTACGCCCGAACAGGTGTTCGGCGCGCCGCAGGACGATCGGCTCAAAGAGTTCCTGTCCAAAGTGCTGTAACGGAAACGAATAAGACAATGCGCCCCCGCGGCAATGCCGCGGGGGCGCTTGCTCTGTATGACGCGTCTTTGTATGTGCGTCTGCTCTGTACGGGCGCGGCGCTGTATCCGCGCGGCTTTGCAGCGCGCACAGGTCCGTGTCGGCGCAAATGCATTTCGGAACAAAAAAGGCGCCTGCGCAAACGGTTGCGCAGGCGCCTGCCTTTTTCAGGGTTTTGAAGGAGCCGTTACAGGGCACGGATGCTCTCGACGGGCTTCTTGCGCGCGATGGAGAGCACGGGCAGGAAGGTCGCAATGAACGAGGTGACTGCCGCGATCCCGAACAGGATGAGCCAGGAAATGGGACCGAACACGAGGATGGACGCCCCGATCATGTCCATAAAAGTCTGGTTGAGGAAGAAACAGGTCACGAACGTCGCGATCATGGCGAGCACGAAACAGATGCCGGAAATGATCGCCGATTCGCTGAAAAAGATCTTGAACACGTCCGCGCTGCGCGCGCCCACCGCGCGCAGGATGCCGATCTCCTTTTTCTTGTTGGTGATGGAAACGGAGATAAAGTTGAACAGCAGCAGCATGGAGAACACCGCCATGACAATGCCGACCCACATAAAGATCGTTTGCAGGCTTTGGAGCATGTCCGTCGCCTGGCTGACCGAATCGCTCAGCGGCGAAGCGAGAATATAAAAACTGTCATCCTCCGCAACTACGTTCGAGCCGTCGACGGCGGAGCGCAACAGCCTTGTATCGGACGGGAAGGAAAACACGGCGGCACAATATTTTGCGTCTGCGGGCACAACGTAGTTCGTTTCCTTTTCCCAGCGCGAATTTTCAAATCCGAAGGAGGCAACCAACGAATCAAACGTGCTCTGCGCAAAGATCGGGTCGCTGTTGCTGTAATTGAAGTAAAAGCCTGCCAAGGTGAACGTGCTCGTATTGCCTGCGGGGTCGATGACGGTCAGCGATACATTGCTTTCGCCTGTATCGACGGCAGCCTGATATAATGCGTCGAACAGCGCAAACGCCTGCTCGCGGACCGCGGCCGATGCGGCTACCGTATTCTGGGTTTCATAATCCCAATATGTTCCGTTTTGGAGTATGTTCATGCAATTGTTGAAGTCGTGCAATACGGGGTCAAAATCACTCTTATCGAAACTTTCAAACAGCAAATATCCGAGAACATTGAACGCGCGGTAGACATCCAGCACGATCTCGTCTTCGGCAAGCGTCGTCCTGCCGCCGACGAGGTGTACGTTTTCCTTCGTGGCCGCATTGTATGCTGCCAGCCCGGAATATTGTGCCGATTCTTCGTTGCCGTCGTTCTGAAAGGCGATCGTCAGCGGGGTTTCCAGGTACGCCGTTTCAAAATATGTCTGTGCAGACGCGGCCGCAGTCTTGTTTGCTTCGTAAAAGGCGGGGGAGACCAGCGGCGTCAGGTAGATCCCGTTCCGCAGCGTTTTGCTGAATTTATCCTGTAAAGAATAATCATTGGAAGAATTTTCTTTCAGATCGTCAAATTCCTGCGGCAGATCATAGCGGAACACGCCTTTCACTGTCACTTCCAGGTTGCTGCCGGACGTAGAGATCTGCAGAGTCTTGCCGACGATGTCCTGATACGCGTTCAGTGGGATCTTTTTGCCGTCGTTGTCCTGCAAGCCGGATTCTTTGAGACTGTCGAACAGGTATGTGGAGATCACGACGTCTTTGTCGCCAAGCGCGGCAAGGTCGGTGTCCGTCACGAGCAGATCTTGCCAACGGCTGTAGTCTGCGGGCAGTTCCGCAAATCCGTACAGGGTGGACACATAGTATTGTTGCTTGCTTGCATAAGTGTTGCTTATGCTCATGGAGTTATAACTGTTTCCGTCGGTCGAATAGTCGAATATTCCGAGTCCGTCCCCGTAGGTTTTTTGCAGTTGGTTCAATTCTTCGGGAGTAAACGGGGTCCTCTCCGTATTTACATAGGAGGAACGGTACGTTTCCTCTCCGTTTTCGTAAGTAACTGTCACGTAATTGTACTGTTTCTCAAAGCGGATGGTGTCGTAGCCGGAAGTGAGGTATGTGTTGTACAACACGTCCTTTTCGTTGTAGAACGTAAACGTCGAGAACAGTCCGAACATGGTAAAGGCGACGAGAGAAAGCAAAATGGTGAACAGCAGGCGGATGGGTTTGAGTTTCATGCTGCTCGCGCCGATGCGGATGGCATGCCGCGCGGGCAGGCGGGAGCGGATGAATTTTGCATTGGCGGGGTCATACGCGGGCAGCGCGGGTTGCTCTTTCGTATCGAGAAAGGTCTCCCGCGCGTCGTTTTCGTCGATGTGCGCGGCTTTGCGGAAATCGGTGATCTCCTTGGCGCCGTTGGTGATGAAGACGTTGCCCTGCGAACGCGTCAAAAAATCACGGATATTTCGCATGTCCGCATCGGTCAGCGCCGCGCCGTTTTGTACGGACACGGTATTGTCCCCGATAAAGCGCAGATTTTCGCTCGTCTTCCGCGCTTCGACGTGCGATTTGCTCACGTCCGAAATGATTTTTCCGTCCTTGAGTTCGATGATGCGGTCGCCGTAGATCTCGGCAAATTCGCGGTCGTGCGAGACCACGATGACCAGTTTGCTCTCGGACAGTTTTTTCAGCGTGTCGAATACCTGTTTCCCCGTGTTGGAATCGAGCGCGCCCGTCGGCTCGTCCGCCATGATGATCTCGGGGTTTTTGACCAGCGCGCGCGCGATCGCCACGCGCTGTTTCTGTCCGCCCGACAGCGTGTTGGGTTTGCGCGACGCGAACGCCTCCATCTCGACCTGGCGCAGAATGGCCAAGACCTGTTCGCGGTTTTTGTTCTTGCCCTGCAATTCGAGGGCGAGAGCGATGTTGTCTTCCACCGAAAATTCGTCCAGGACGTTGTATTCCTGGAAGATAAAGCCGATGAAGGTGTTGCGGTAACTGTCAAAGTCCGCCTGCGTGAAGTCCTTGCTGCTGCGGCCCTTGATGATGATCTCGCCTTCGTCGGGCGTGTCCAGCCCGCCGCACAGGTTGAGAAGGGTGGATTTGCCGCTGCCCGATTTGCCGAGCAGGAACACCATTCCCGTTTCCGCAAATTGCAGGGAAACGCCGTCCAGCGCACGCACGGCGACGCCGCCCTTCGCCTTATATTCCTTGACGAGGTTGCGAATCTCCAGCATAGA
>CALVMB010000002.1 GCA_944341895.1 uncultured Clostridia bacterium | reverse complement strand
GACTTCGCGTCGATCTGCATGAGCGCTTCCTGCTCGGTGATCATGCCCTCGTCGATGAGGTCGCACGCGATCTTGATCGCGGCGGCGGCGGTACGTTTGCCGTTACGCGTCTGCAGCATGTAGAGTTTTTCGTTTTCGACGGTGAACTCCATATCCTGCATGTCGCGGTAATGATTTTCGAGGATCTTGCAGACATCCTGGAACTGTTTATACACATCGGGGAATACGTCTGCCATCTTGGAGATGGGCATCGGGGTACGGACGCCCGCGACGACGTCCTCGCCCTGTGCGTTGGTGAGGAATTCGCCCATCAGGCCCTTTTCGCCGGTGGCGGGGTTACGCGTGAACGCGACGCCCGTGCCGCAGTTGTCGCCCATGTTGCCGAACGCCATCATCTGGACGTTGACGGCCGTGCCCCAACTGTACGGGATGTCGTGATCCATGCGGTAGACGTTCGCACGGGGGTTGTCCCACGAACGGAAGACCGCTTTGATCGCGCCGAAGAGCTGTTCCTTCGGGTCGGACGGGAAGTCGGAGCCGATCTTCTCTTTATATTCGGCCTTGAACTGGTTGGCGAGTTCTTTGAGGTCGTCCGCCGTCAGTTCGACGTCCTGTGTGACGCCCTTCTTTTCCTTCATCTTGTCGATGAGTTGTTCAAAATATTTTTTGCCGACTTCCATGACGACGTCGGAATACATCTGGATGAAACGGCGATAGCAGTCCCACGCCCAGCGGGGATTGCCGGATTTTGCCGCGATGGTCTCGACCACTTCTTCGTTGAGACCGAGGTTGAGGATGGTGTCCATCATGCCGGGCATGGAAGCGCGCGCGCCCGAACGGACGGAGACGAGCAAGGGGTTCTCTTTATCGCCGAACTTCTTGCCGCAGATGTTCTCCATCTTGTCGATATACTCCATGATCTCCGCCTGGATGGACGGATTGATCTGCCTGCCGTCCTCATAGTACTGCGTGCATGCTTCCGTGGAGATCGTGAAGCCCTGCGGCACGGGAAGACCGATGTTGGTCATCTCTGCAAGGTTCGCGCCCTTGCCGCCGAGGAGTTCGCGCATCTTTGCATTGCCTTCCGAGAAAAGGTAGCAATATTTTTTTGCCATAAAAGATTTCCTCCTGTTTCGATTGGAATTTTTTTTGCAAGTTCCCTAACGCTTTCATTTTACTATAAAACGTCGCAAATTTCAAGTGTAAAGATAAAATTTTTGAAACTTTTTACACGAAATCTGCGACGGCGGGCGCGGCATAAAAAAAACGCCGCGGCAGACGTGCCGCAGACGCTCATTCCAGCCGCAGATACTCCTCGACGGCGCGCACGCGGCTCTCCGTTTTGGCGCAGAAATACGCATACAGCAGTTTGAGCGCGCGGCGCTCCCCCGCCTGTCCTTCCTCTTGCGAGGCGGGCTCTTCGGCGGCGGGCTCCCCCGCACAGCGCCTGAGCGCCGCCAGCGTGGCCGCGCGCACGCCCGCACCGCGCCCGCAATCGGCGCAGTAAAAGCATCCGTCGGTCAGATCGAAAAAAACCTGTCCTTCGAGCACCGCCCCGCACCCGGCGCAGGCGGAGAGATCGAGCATATACCCCGAAAGTTCGAGCGCTTTGAGAAAAAAAGTGAGCAGCGCGGGAAGCGCTTCCCCTTCGCACATCGCACGCAGCGCCTCCACGGCGCGCAGGAACAGTTCCTCGTTGACGATGTTCTCGTACAAAAGCGCGTCGCACAGCCCGACGACGCACGCCGCGGCGTAAAACTTGCCGAGGTCCTCGCGCAGGGGATAAAACCCGTCCGTCTGCGCCGCCGAAATGACGGTGAACCGTTCCCCTTTCTGCGCCAAAACATATTCGGCAAAACAAAAAGGCTGGGCGGCGAACCGCAGTTTCGCCCCCGCCTTACGCACACCCTTCGCCGCCGCAGAGAGTTTGCCGCTCTGCAGCGTGAACAGGGTGAGCATCTTGTCGTTTTCGCCGAAATCCGCCGTGCGCAGCACGAGCGCATCCACCTTGCGTTCCATCGTCCCTCGCCGCGCCGCCGTGCGGCGCTCATTGTTTGAGTTCGCGGTACAGCATATAATAGGACAGGCTGCCCGTCTGTTCGAACAGTTTCCACGCGATATCCGCCGCGTCGCGGTCCTTGACAAAACGTGCCATGCAACTCCCTCCGCAAAGAGTATGTGCAGGCATGCGCCCTTCCGTACGCGGAAAATTTTACCGTCAGTCCTTTTCGGTGAGTTCGCCGTTGAATGCGTCGTAATCGGTGCGGCCCGCGCGGATGAAAGCGATGGCGGACGACGGGTGCATGTTCAGCCTGCCCGTGAGCAGGTACGGCACGTCGTACCCCCACACCACGCCCGCCTCGCGCAGCGGGAGCATATACTCGGAAATAAAGCGCAGAACGGGCTCGATGCGGAACTTCGGATTTTTCAAAAAGCCCAACAGCAGTTCGGAAGAACAGTTGCCCGCGCCGCGGCCGATGCCGTTCACCGTCATGTCCAGCATGGACGCGCCCCAACTTGCCGCCTCGATGGTATTGCCGAACGCGAGTTGCTGGTTGTTGTGCGCGTGCACGCCGATGACCTTTTTGTATTTTTCGCCGTATTCGAGGTAGCGCAGCGTCAGTTTTGCGACCTGTTCGGGATACAGCGAACCGTATGAATCGACGAGGTAAATGACGTCGACGGGGCTCTGCCCGAGCATGGCGAGGGCGTCGGCGATCTCTTCCTCGCTCGCCTTGGAAACCGCCATCACGTTGGCGCAGGTCTCGTACCCCTTTTTATGGCAGTACTCGATCATCTCGATGGCGCGCGGGATCTCGTTGATGTAGCAGGCGACGCGCACCATGTCCAGCACGCTGTCCTTCTTTTCCCCGATATCCTTGCGGAAATCCGTCCTGCCCACGTCCGCCATGACGGCGAGTTTCATGTCCGATTTGTTTTCGCCGACGATCGCCTGCAAGTCCTTTTCGTCGCAGAACTTGTACTTGCCGAATTTGGAAGGGTCGAACAGCGCCTTGGACGCCTTGTAGCCCATCTCCATATAATCGACGCCCGCCTCGACGTTCATCGCGTACAGCGCCTTGGCAAATTCATCCGAAAACTGAAAATTGTTGCAAAGCCCGCCGTCGCGCAGCGTCGCGTCCAGCACCTTGATGTCCGGACGGAAGGACAGGAGCGAGCCCTTTCTCTGTACATTTGTCATGCAATATCCTCCTCCGCACCCCTGCGCGGATCGTAGATTAGCAAAACATTTTTCCGCACGCGCATACGTTTGCGCCGCAAATATTTTGCCTGAACACTTTGTCAAACGGGAGAGTGCCTGTTTTGGCGGCGCCATCTCCCTTCAACTCACGGCTTTTTCTTTCGTCAGCACGAAAGAAAAAGTGTGAACACAGTTTTCCTGAAAAAGCCAAAACCACGCTTTTGGCTTTTTCCCCTTGCGCCGCTTTGGCGGCGTGAAGAAAGAGGGTGAAGCCGCGCGATTCAATGGAGGTGTGCCCCGAAAACATCGCGCGGCGAAGGAGAAAACGACAGAGCGCGAAGCGCGGCGTCGGTGTCTCCCTCAAACTCACGGAAATTTGTTTCGTCAGCACGAAAGAAATTTCGTGAACCCCTTTCAGTGCCTGTTCTTCAACTCCGTGCACACGTCGGACAGTTTCACGCCCGCATCGGCGAGCAGGACGAGGGTATGATAGAACAGATCGGCGCATTCGCCCACGATCTCGTCGCGGTTCCCGCTCTTGGCGGCAATGACCAGTTCCACCGCCTCTTCGCCCGTCTTTTTGGCGATCTTATCCACGCCCTTTTCGAAGAGATAGGCGGTATAACTGCCCTCTTCGGGGTTTTGCTTGCGGTCCTCGACGATGCGCTGCAACTGTCCGAGCATCTCCGCGCCCGGCCCGCATTCCTGCACGGGCGTGTAAAAACAGGAATAGTTGCCGGTATGGCACGCCGCGCCCGTCTGCTCCACTTTGAGCAGAACGCAATCCCTGTCGCAATCGAGATAGACGCCGCGCACCTTTTGCAGATGCCCGCTCTCCTCGCCCTTTTTCCACAATTTTTGGCGGGAACGGCTCCAATAATGGGCGTACCCCGTGACCAGCGTCAGGCGGTATGCTTCCTCGTTCATGTACGCCTGCATGAGCACTTCGCCGCTCTCGTAGTCCTGCGCGATAGCGCAGATCAGCCCGTCCGCGTTGAATTTGAGTTCTTCCATGTCACACCGTCCTTACGGGGATCCCCTGTCCCGCGAGATATCGTTTGAGTTCGCCCATATCCATTTCGCCGAAATGGAAGAGCGACGCCGCCAGCGCCGCATCCGCCTTGCCGCGGGTGAGCACGTCGGCAAAATGCTGCATGGTCCCCGCGCCGCCCGACGCGATGACGGGGATGTTGACCGCCTCGGCGACGCGGCGGGTGAGTTCCACGTCGTAGCCCGCCTTGGTGCCGTCGCAATCCATGCTGGTGAGGAGCACTTCGCCCGCGCCCGCCTGTTCGGCGGCGGCCGCCCATTCGATCGCATCCAGCCCCGTGTTCACCCTGCCGCCGTTCAGATACACGTCCCACGAGCCTCTGCCGTTGCGCTTGGCGTCCACCGCCAGCACCACGCACTGCGAACCGAATTTGAGCGCCGCCTCGGTGATGAGTTGCGGGTTTTTGATCGCCGCGGAATTGACGGCGATCTTGTCCGCGCCCGCGGCGAGCATGCGGCGGAAATCCTCCGCCGTACGGATGCCGCCGCCCACCGTGAGCGGAATGAATACCTGTTCGCTGGCGCGGCTCAGGATATCCACCGCCGTCGCGCGGTTGTCGCTGGACGCGGTGATGTCCAGAAAGACGATCTCGTCCGCCCCGATCGCGTCGTACGCCTTGGCGACCTCGACGGGATCGCCCGCGTCGACGAGGTTGACGAAGTTGACGCCCTTGACCACCCTGCCGCGGTCGATGTCCAGGCAGGGAATGATGCGCTTTGCAAGCATGTTCCCCTCCGATTATGCGCGCGCGAGGGCGAGCGCGACGGAAAGATCGACGGCGCCGTCGTAAATGGCTTTGCCGAGCACCGCGCCGTAAATGCCGCTTTCCTGCAGATTTTTGATGTCTGCAAGCGAGGACACCCCGCCCGAAGCGATAATGTTCAGACCCGTTTCCTTCTGCATACGCATGGATTCGCACACGTTCGCGCCCTGCATGGCGCCGTCCTTGGAGATATCGGTGAACAGCGCGCAGGAAATGCCCATCTTTTTACACTTTTTGCCGAAGGACACCGCCGAAACGTTCGTCGTCTCCGTCCAGCCCTTGACGGCAAACATGCCGCCGCGCGCGTCGATGCCTGCGACGATCTTTTCGGGGAAAGTATACGTCGCCAGCGCGAACTCGTCGGGATCGCTCACCGCCATGGTGCCGATGACGGCGCGGTCGGCGCCCGCATCCAGGCGGCGGCGGATATCCACGATGCGGCGCAATCCTCCGCCGCTCTGCACCTGTACGTCGAAGCGCTTTTTGATCTCGGTGATGAGCGAGTCGATGCCGCTTTCGCCCGTGAACGCGCCCGAAAGGTCGACGACGTGCAGCCATTTGGCGCCCGCTTCCACCCATTTTTCGGCGAACGCGAGCGGGTCGCCGTATTCGGTCACGCGGGTGCGGTCGCCCTTGTACAGGCGCACCGCCTTGCCGTCCAGTACATCGATGGCAGGAAACAAATACATGGTCTTTCTCCTTCGGGCGTCTCCGCCACGTTTGCAAAATTCCGCCGCGGCGGATCACAGTGCGCAGAAGTTTTTCAAAAGCCGCAGTCCCGCTTCCCCGCTCTTTTCGGGGTGGAACTGCACGCCGTACACGTTCCCCGCCCCGATCGCGGAGGGATACACGGCAAAATATTCCGTCTTGGCGATGGCATACGCGTCGTCGCAGACGGCACGGTAACTGTGCACGAAATAAAAGCGGGTGCCTTCGGCGATGCCCGCAAACAGCGGCGTTCTGAGGTCGGCGACCTCGTTCCAGCCGATCTGCGGGATCTTGCCTTCCCGAAAGCGCTCCACGGTGCCGGGAATGAGCCCCAGCCCCGCAAATTCCCCGTCCTCAAAACTCTTTTCGAGCAGAAACTGCATGCCGAGGCAGATGCCCAGCATCTTGGTATCGGCGGCACGGCGGCAGAGGTATTTGTCCAGCCCGCGGGCGGCAAGTTCCGCCATGCCCGCGCCGAAGGACCCGACCCCCGGCAGGATGAGTTTTTCGCACCCGTCCAAAACCGCCGTTTCGCCCGAGATCGCGGCCCGCACACCCAGCGCTTCCAGCGCCTTTTGCACCGAACGCAGGTTGCCCGCGCCGTAATCGACGATGCCGATCATTTACAGCACTCCCTTGGAGGACGGAACGGTGTCGGAAACGATCTTCACCGCGTCCTGCACGCATTTGGCGAACGCCTTGAAAATGGCTTCCGCCTCGTGGTGCATGTTTCCGCCCTTGAGCAGTTTGATAAAGAGGTTGACGCCCGCGTTGAAGGCGAAGGCGCGGAAAAATTCTTCCACCAGTTCGGCGTCGAACTGCCCGATCTTGCCGGACATGGTCTGTTCGAAGTTTAGGAAGGGCCTGCCGCTGATGTCCAGCGCGACCAGTGCGGCGCATTCGTCCATGGGCACGACGCGGTCGGCAAAGCGGGCGATGCCCTTTTTATCGCCCAGCGCCTCTTTGAACGCCTGCCCCAGGCAGATGCCCACGTCCTCCACGCTGTGGTGGAAATCCACGTCGGTATCCCCCTTGCAATGCACGGTCAGGTCAGCGCCCGCGTGCACGGCGAACAGTTCGAGCATATGGTTGAAAAACCCCACCCCCGTATCGACGGCGGCAATGCCCTTGCCGTCCAGATTCAACTCGAGCGTGATCTCGGTCTCGCGCGTCTTGCGCGCGACGGATGCCTTTCTCATTTCTTTCCCTCCAGACGTACTTTCACGGCGTTCGCATGCGCGTGCAGTCCCTCGCTCTCGGCAAGGCGCACGATGTCCGCGCCGTCCCGTTCGATCGCTTCTTTCGTATAGCGGATGACGCTCATCTTGCGCAGGAAGATGTCGGCGTTGAGCACCTCGAAAAAGCGCGCCGTCCCGCCCGTGGGCAGGATGTGGTCGGGCCCCGCGAAATAATCGCCGACGGGTTCGGGCGTATAACTGCCCAAAAACACCGCGCCCGCGTGCCCGATCTTGGCAAGCAGCCGCTCGCAGTCTTTCGCCGCGATCTCCAGGTGTTCGGGCGCGATCTCGTCCGCGAGCGCGCACGCCTCGTCCATGTCCTTGACGAGGATGATGCCGCCCGCGCTTTCGAGCGCCTGCGCCGCGATGTCGCGGCGGGGCAGGAGAGCCAGTTGCCGCTCCACCTCCGCGGACAGTGTTTCGGCGAACGCCGCATCGTCGGTGAGGACGATGGAACGCGCCAGTTTGTCGTGTTCCGCCTGCGAAAGGACGTCCGCCGCGACGTATACGGGGTTTTGTTCCCCGTCCGCGATGATGAGGATCTCCGAAGGGCCCGCGAGCATGTCGATGCCGACCTGCCCGTACACTTCCTTTTTTGCGAGGGTGACATAGATGTTGCCGGGGCCTGCGATGACGTCCGCTTTCGGGATGCTCTCCGTGCCGTAGGCGAGCGCGGCGATCGCCTGCGCGCCGCCCGCTTTGAACAATTTGGTCACGCCGCATTCCTTTGCCGCCACGATGACGGCGGGATGCACCTCGCCGTTTTTGGCGGGGGTGCAGGCGTAGATCTCCTTTACGCCCGCCGCCTTTGCGGGGAGCACGCCCATCAGCACCGAACTGACCAGCGGCGCGGTGCCGCCGGGCACATAGATGCCCGCGCGCGACACGGGGCGGACGGCAAAGCCCGTCGTCTTTCCCTGTTTGGTGCGGATGTCTTCTTTCAGCAGCGAACGGACGTGGTATTCGTAGACATTTTTGATCGCCTTGCGCAGGGAGGCGAGCAGCGGCGCATCCACCTGTTCGTAGGCGCGCGCCGTCTCCTCGTCGGACACGGCGACGATGTCGGCGGTGAGCGCCGAACCGTCAAATTTTTCGCAGTACGCAAACAGCGCCGCGTCGCCGCGCTCCTTGACGTCCCGCACGATGGCGCGCACCGCTTCGGCGCGCTGCTCGTCGTCGAATTTCCCGCGGCGCAGGATCTCGCCCGCTGCGGCGGCGTTTTCAAAAATTTTCATACTTCGTCCTTTGCGGCCAATTCGCCGCGCATCTTTGCGAGCAGGGGCAGGATCTGCGCCGCCTTGGTTTTGAGGCTGACTTTGTTGGCGATTAGCCGCGCGGAGATGTCGAACACCTCTTCGAGCACCGAGAGCCCGTTGGCGCGCAGCGTTCCGCCCGACTGCACGATGTCGAAGATCACGTCCGACAATCCCGTGAGCGGCGCCAGTTCGATGGAGCCGTTGAGTTTGATGATCTCGGCGTCCTCGCCGCGCGAAGCGTACAGGCGGCGGGCGGTGTGCACGTACTTGGTCGCCACGCGCAGCGGGCGCGCGGGATCGGGGCGGACGCCCGCAAACCCTGCCACGCACAGTTTGCAGCGTTCAAAGCCCAGGTCGAGCAGTTCGTACAGATCGGCGCCCGCTTCGAGCAAGGTATCCTTGCCCACGACGCCGATGTCCGCAATGCCGTATTCCACGTACGTGGGCACGTCGGAGGGCTTGACGAAAAAGAACTTGAACGCGCCGTCCGAGGTCTCCAGAACGAGTTTGCGCGTCTCTTCTTTGAGGATGTCCGCGCGGATGCCGCAGCGGATGAACAGGTCGGCACAGGAAGAAGCCAGCCTGCCTTTGGCGAGCGCTACGCGGATCATTGGCGCACCTCCTTGTCCCGTTCAAGCGCGCGCAGGACGCGCTGCATGCCGATGGCGAACCCCGCCGCGGGCAGGTCCTTGCCGAAGCGGGCGCACAGCCCGTCGTATCGGCCGCCCGAAAGCACGGGCGCGCCCACCCCCTCGGCGAGCCCCGTGAACACCGCGCCCGAATAATAGGCGAGGCTCTTGACGGTGCCGAGATCGAAGGAGACGCGCTTTTCTTTGCCCGCCTTGCTCAGGAGCGCGTACACCTGTTTGAGGTGCAACAGGCTGGCAAGCGCCGCGGGGCTGTCCGTCAGTTTTTCCGCCTCGGAAAGCACCTGCGCGTCGCCGAACAGCGAAGGGAGCGCGAGCAGGGCGCGCTGGGCGCGCTGCGAGGCGCCGTTTTTGCGGAGGGCGAGTTCGGTGCCGACCGCATCCTTGGCGTTGATGCAGGCGCGCACCTCCTCGGCGGCGGCGGGAGAAAGCCCGCTCTCTTCGAGAATGCCCTTATAGAACCCGACGTGCCCGATATCGACGATGAACGCCGAAAGGCCAGCCGCTTCCAGGCAGTCCACCGCAAAGCCGATGACGGCGGCGTCCGCTTCCGCGCCCGCCTCGCCAAACACTTCGACGCCCGCCTGCGCGATCTCGCGGTCGCTGTTGCCAGCCGCTGAAAAATCGTATACGTCCGAAAAATAGCACAGTTTTGCGCTCTCCGCGCCCAGTTTGGATGCGGCGATGCGCGCGCATGCGAGCGTCATGTCCGGGCGCAGGACGATCAGGTTGCCGTCCCTGTCCGTCATCTTGAACATGGCGGACGGCGCCACGGGGCTGTCCGCGCCCGCGAACGTATCGAAATATTCAAGTCCCGCCGGGCGCACGAAGCGGAACCCCGCCGCGACGAAGCGCTCGCGCAGGCGCGCCTGCACGGCGTCAAACCGCGCGCACTCGTCGGGCAGGATGTCCCGCACGCCGGCGGGCAACCGGAAACGATCCATAACTCTCTCCGAATCTCTTTCTTTTTTGTATGATTTTATCACGTTTGCGCGCTTTCTGTCAATAAAATGCCCGCCGCGCGCGCACAAAACCCAAAAGAAACGCGCGCGCGTGCGCGTACCTCTCCCCGCCGCTTGCAGGGAATGTCTCCCCCGCCCTGCCGCGCAGCGCGGCACAAGAAAGAGACCGCGCTCAGTTGAGCACGATCTCCTGCAGACTTTGGTATTTTTGGAGCGCGAGCGCGCGCAGGCGCTCGCAGTCCCCTGCGGCGAGCGCCTCGCCGGACAGTTTTTTGGCAAACCCGATCACGGAGGACGGATAGCGCAGGTTGCGAATGTCCGAAAGCATTTTCCCGCTCTGGCGGGTGCCCAGAAAATCGCCGCCGCCGCGCATCTGCAGGTCGTATTCGGCGATCTTGAACCCGTCCGCGTTGTTTTTGAGCACCGAAAGGCGGGCGCGCGCCTCCTCGGAATCGTTGCCGCACAGCAAAAAACAATAACTTTGCTTTTCGCCGCGCCCCACCCTGCCGCGCAGTTGGTGCAGTTGCGAAAGCCCGAACCGTTCGGCGTTATAGATGACCATGACCGTCGCGTCCGGCACGTCCACGCCCACCTCGACGACGGTGGTCGAGACCAGGCAGTCGAATTCCCCGTCGCGGAACGCCTGCATGACGCGCGCCTTTTCAGCGTCCTTCATCTTTCCGTGCAGCAGTCCCAGCCGCACGCGCGGCAGGCGGTTTTTGAGTTCGTCGTACAGTTCGGTGACGCTCATCACTGCGCCCTCTTCGTCCTCCTCGATCTTGGGGCAGACGAAATAGGTCCTGTTCCCAAGCGCCGCCTGCTGCGCGATGTATTCGAGCATGTCGCCGTACTTGCGCATGGGCACCACCGCCGTGATAACGGGCAGGCGGCGGGCGGGTTTTTCGCGGATCTCGGAAATATCCAGGTCGCCGTATACGATGAGCGAGAGGGTGCGCGGAATGGGCGTAGCGCTCATGACCAGCATGTCCGCGCCCGTCCCCTTTTCGCCGAGAGCGGCGCGCTGGGCGACGCCGAACCGCTGCTGTTCGTCGCAAACGCACAGCGCCAGATCGGAGAACGCGACGTCCGCCTCCAGCACGGCGTGCGTGCCGCACACGAGCAGAGATTCCCCCGCCGCGAGCGCGCGCTTGCTCTTCCGCTTTTCGGCAGCGGGCGTGGAACCCGCCAGAAAGAGGGCGTTTGCCTCGGGAAGATATTTCTGCACGAGCGCAAAGGTCTGCGCAGCGAGCACCTCGGTGGGCGCGAGCAGCGCCGCCTGCCTGCCGCTGCGCACCGCCATGAACGCCGCGCACAGCGCGACGGCGGTCTTGCCGCTGCCCACATCCCCCTGCAACAGGCGGTTCATGCGGTGCGGCGAACGCAGGTCCCCCGCGATCGCGCGCAATGCCGCCGTCTGCCCCGCCGTAAAGGCGAAGGGAAAGCGGGCGACGAACGCGGAAAGATCGGCGTCCGTGCACGCATAGCCGCGCAGGCGGGCGTCCTCTTTGCCGCCCTTGCACATCTTGAACGCCGAAACAAGCACGAAATATTCTTCCAGCGCGATGCGCTCGGCGGCGGCGTCGCGCTCGGAAAAATCGCGCGGCGCGTGGATGGCGCGGTAGGCATCTTCGAGCGGGGAAAGCCCGTATTTGCGCACGAGCGATGCGGGGATCGCCGTCTGCGGCAGGCAGACGCGCAGCGCCTGCGCCACGGCGGAACGCACCGCATACTGCGTGAGCGAAGCGCGCAGCGGGTACACGGGCACGATGCCCTGCAGGCGCGTGCCGCGCGAGCGCAGTTCGAAGGACGGATTGATCATGGACGGCGCGCCCATGCCGTATTTGTTCTGCAATCTGCCGTAAAAGAGGTACTCTTCCCCGACTTTGAGGTTGTTTCTGACGTACGGGGCGTTGAACCAGACGGCGGAAAAGCGTTCGCCGCCCTGCTCGCACCAGACCTTGACGAAGGGGCGCCTGCCGTACACCGTCTGCGGCGGCGAAGTGACGCGGCACGCCAGGAGCACCACGTCGTTGTGGTAGCATTCGGACAGGTTGACCGTCTGCGTCAGATCCAAATAATCGCGCGGGAAATAGCGGACGAGGTCCTCGACGGTAAAGATATCCAGTTTGGAAAGGTCCTTTTCCCGCTTTTCGGAAATGCCTTTGAGTTGGGTCAGGCGCATGCTCTCCTCCTGCCGCGGGCGCGGCTCTGCCCCGCCCGAAAAAACAAAACGGGCGGGCAAAGATTACCCGCCGCACCTTGTCATTTTTTTCGTTTGCCGTTTCCCCGCCCGCGGGAACGCCCCTCTCCCGCACGGGAAGACGGCGCACCGCCCCCGTCATTCGAGGGAGACGATGTAGTAATAAATGGGCTGGCCGCCGAAATGGAAATCGACGTCGCAATCGGGGAATTTTTCGGAAACGCGCGCCGCAAGCGCTTCGGCGCTCGCCTCGTCGATATCCTGCCCGTAGTACAGCGTGATGATCTCGTGCGAACTGTCTTTGAGCCGCTCGAGCAGGGCAAGCACGGTGTCGTCCACGTTGTCGCCCTTGGCAAGGATCTTTTTGTCATCCAGACCGATAATGTCGCCCTCGCGGAGATTGAAGCCGTTGAGGCTGGTCGAACGCACGGCACGGGTGACCTGCCCTGCGCGCACGTTGTCCAGCGCGTGGATCATGTCCGTCTTGTTCTCTTCGGCGCTGACCTCGCTGTTGAAGGCGAGCACGGCGGCAAACCCCTGCGGGATATTCTTGGTCGGAATGACGTGAATGGTGCGGTTGGTGACAAGCGCTTTCGCCTGTTCCGCCGCCAGAATGATGTTCTTGTTGTTGGGGAACACGAACACGTGCTCGGCGTTGATCTTCTGCACGGCGGTCGCGATGTCGCTCGCGCTCGGGTTCATGGTCTGCCCGCCCTCGATCACGCCGTCCACGAGCAGATCTTTGAAGATGGCGGCGATGCCTTCGCCCGCACAGACGGCGAGCATGCCCATCTCCTTTTTCTCCGCCTCGCGCTTGGCGCGCATGGCGCGGTTCTGTTCGAGCATGTTCTCGATCTTCACGCGGTCCAGTTCGCCCAGTTCCACCGCGTATTGCAGGGCAAGCCCCGGCGTGTTGGTGTGCACGTGCACTTTGACCAGTTCGAGGTCGCCGATGCAGATGACGCAGTCGCCGATGTGCAGAAGTTTTTCCTTCAAACGGTCGATGTCGGCGAGCGTGGTCTGCATTTTCAGGTTGATGATGAAAAATTCGGTGCAGTACGCAAATTCGATTTCGCCCAGGTCGAGGTTGATGATATCGGAATTGTCGCCGAACACATCCTCGTCCGCCTTGGGCGCGGCGGAGACGTCCGCCACCTCTTCGGCGACTTCTTCGCCGTTGAGCACGCTCAAAAATCCGCGATAGACGCACAAAAGGCCCATACCGCCCGCGTCCACGACGCCCGCTTTTTTGAGCACGGGCAGAAGTTCGGGCGTCTCGGCGAGCGCCTCTTCGCCGCGCTTGATGACGTCGGCGAGAAATTCGTTGAATTCTTTATAGCGGGACGCGACTTTCACCGCATGTTCGCTCATCATGCGAGCGACGGTGAGCATGGTCCCTTCTTTGGGTTTGGAGACGGCGGAATAGGCGACCTTGGTGCCGCTCTCCATGGCGCGGGCAAAGCCCTTGATGGTGATCTGTTCGCCCGTCTTCAGTTCCGAACAGATGCCGCGGAACAACTGCGAGAGAATGACGCCCGAGTTGCCCCTGGCGCCTTTGAGCGCGCCTTTGGAGACGGCGTCGCACAGTTCGGCGAAGCGGTTGGAAGTGCAAAGTCCCAGTTCGCGCACAGCGGACTGGATGGTCAGCGACATGTTCGTGCCCGTGTCGCCGTCCGGCACGGGGAAGACGTTGAGCGAGTCGACCTTCGTGCGGTTTATTTCGAGCATCTTGGCGCCGAACTGCATCATTTTGCGGAATTCGGTGCCGCCGATCGTTTTTGGCATTGGAAACCCTCTTTTCCTTGGACTGAGTAAGACCTTACAGTTTGACCCCGATGATGTTGACGTTGACCGTGTCCACGATCATGCCGGTAAACTTTTCGACCTTGTATTTGACGCCCTCTTTGAGCGATTCGGCGACGGCGTTGATGGACACGCCGAACTTGATGATCGCGTAGACGTCGATATAAATGCGGTCGCCGCTGGTGGTGACTTTGACACCGCGCCCCTGCGGCTGACGGTGGAAGAGTTCGGCAACGCTGTCGGTAAAACGGCGCGAGACCATTTCGACGATGCCGTAACATTCCATCGCCGCCTGGGATGCGACCCTCGCGATCGCCGCGTCTGAAATTGTGATCTTGCCATAGGCATTGCTGGTATTGACAGACATAGTCTCCACTCTCCGTTCGTTATCATTCTAACGCATTTTTCACTATTTTGCAAGAGAAATTCTCAGATCGTCCCTATTTTTTTATTTTTGACAAAATTTTGTGCCAACAGCCGCAAAATCGATTGCTTTTTTCCCCGCGGTTTGATATAGTATTTCTGCTCGCGTTGAGCGGGGGCGGGTGCGCCCCATGGAATAAAGAGTTACGACCGTGGAGGTGAATAATATGTCGAGAGTGTGCGCCGTCTGCAATAAGGGACAGAATTCGGGCAACAACGTCAGCCACAGCAACCGCAAGACGAGGAGAACGTTCAAGGCCAACGTCCAGAAAGTCAAGATCGTCAAGGACGGCAAAGTGGAGTCCGCGTATGTGTGCGCCCGTTGCCTGAAAAGCGACAAAGTCGAGCGTGCTTGATCGCGCAAAGACGAAAAAACAAAGCGTTCCGCAAGCGGAACGCTTTTTTCGTTGTCCTTTTTTTGCTGCCGCCGCCCTGCCGGGCGTCTGCCGCGGCATTACAAAAAGGAGGGATATTCCAGCCTGCCGTACCGCCGCAGATCGGAAGCATAGCGCGCACAGGCGCGGCGCGCCGCGGGCAGATCCTGTTCGGAATAGTTGCCGCATTCTTCGGGACGGGCGCCGGGGATCTCCCCTTCGTACCCCGCGATAAAATCGCACATATCCAGCACGAGGGGCAGAACGTCCCGCGGAGCGAGGTCGCCGAACATCACGAGATAGAAGCCCGTTCGGCAACCCATCGGTCCGAAATAGACGACCTCCTCCCTGCGCGCGCCGTTGCGCAGAAAGGTCGCGCCCAGGTGTTCGACGGTGTGCAGGGCGCCCTGCCCGAGCGGCGGCTCGCGGTTGGGCGCGGTGAAGCGCAGGTCGAAGGTGGTCACGCAGAGCCCGTCGCGCCTGTCCTGCCGCGAACGGTACAGCCCCGCTTCCAGCACGCGGTGATCGACGCAGAAACTGGCGATCTTTTGCATCAAACGTTCCTCCCGCAGGCAATGCCTGCCGCCGCCCGCGCGCGGGCGGCGATCGCTGTTTTTCCCGCGCAGGCGGGAGCCGTTCCCCGTGTCCCCCGTGCGCGCAAACGCGCATCCGAGGTGCGCGGAGCGGAAAAGAGCATGTCCTTTCCCGTATCAAAGGGCGGCGGACACAGTCCGCCGCCCCCGTTTTCTTTGGTGAGGCGAGGGTTCATCCCCTGCCCGCCGCGCGGCGCACGAGGCGCAGCGCCGCCCGTACCGCACGCGGCGGCCTGACGCAGATGATCTTTACCATTTGCCTTCCTCCCGCACAACAAAGACGAAGAGCGTGCCCGAAGCGCACGCGACGCGCGCTTCGTCCGCCTCGACGACGTTGCTCACGCCGCGGCAACTCCCCGCCGCGAGGGTGAGATCGGTCAAGGGATACTTGAGCCCTTCACTCTCCAGTATATGTGCGCCGTCGCCCACGGGTGCGAGCGAAAGCGTCTTTCCTTGCAGACCGCGCAGAGGGATTTCCCCCGCCGCGCAGAAAATATCGGTATAGTTGGTGTGCATGACGGCGCGCGCCCCGCGCAGAAACGCCGCATAGAGCAGTTGCAGGTTGCCGAACAGGTGGTCTTCCCTGCCTCCCCCGCCGCCGTAGATGTCGATGTCCCGACATCCTTTCCGCAACAGAAGATCGAGCGCGATCTCGCCGTCGGTAAAGTTTTTTTCGCTGGGATAGACGAGCGCATTCTGCGGGACGTAGCCGAGCGAATCAAAATCGCCCGCGCGCACGTCGATGTGCACCCGCCCCTCCGCATGGCGCAACGCTCCGTCGCAACAGACGACAAACGCGCCCGCGTCCTCAATGTCGCCGCGGTACGGCTCGCCGTTGAGCAGGATGATGCCTTTCACCGTTTCTCCTTATGTCCGCTCGCGCAGATTGCGGATGACCTGCGCCATGTCCGGCGCGTTGAATACCGCACTGCCCGCCACGATGACGTTGACGCCCGCGTCCTTAACGATGCCGACGTTCTGTTCGGTGATCCCGCCGTCCATTTCCACGTCTTTCTGCAGGCCGTTGCGTTCAAAGAAATTGCGCGCCTCTTCCGCTTTGGAGAGGGTGCGCTCGATGAGTTTCTGTCCGCCCCTGCCGGGGTACACGCTCATGACGAGGAGCATATCGCACCATTCCAGGCTCTCATAGACGTTGCGCAGCGGCGTATCGGGGCTGATCGCCATGCCGCAGCGGATGCCGTACGAACGGATGTAGCGCAGCGTCTCGGTCAGCCCCGAGCCGCACGCTTCGGCGTGGACGGTGATCATGTCCGCGCCCGCGCCCACGAAATCGGCGATCTTGTTCTGCGGGTGAATGCACATCAGGTGTACGTCCAGCAGGAGGTCTGTGTGCGGGCGGATCGCCGCGATCATGTGCGCGCCGAAGGTGATCGTCGGCACGAAGGTGCCGTCCATCACGTCGCAATGGATCATGTCGGCGCCGCATTTTTCCAGTTTTTGCACCGCTTCGCCCATCGCCGCAAAATCGGCCGACAGGATCGAAGGCGCTATCAATATGTTTCCGCTTGTCATACATCCCCTCCCGCGCGGGATCAACCGCCGCTTCCTGTCTATCATAGCAGAACGCACGCCGTTTGTCAAGGCAAGCGCGAAATCCGCGCCCGCCAAAAAATGCCGCGCACGGGCGCGGCATGCACTTTTTATTCGCCTTCCCGCAGGCGGGAGGCGCGCAGTTGTCCGCAGGCGCCGCCGATGTCCGCGCCCACGCTGCGGCGCAGGGTGGCGGACAGCCCGCTCTTTTCCAAAACGTCCAAAAAGCGGTACGCCTCCTTGTCCGAGACCCCCTGCAGGCCGCGCTCGGGCACGGCGTTGAGGCGGATGAGGTTGACGTGACAGGGACGCCCGCGCAGCAGCGCGGCGAGCCGTTCGGCGTGCTCGCGGTCGGCGTTCTCCCCCGCGACCAGCGAATATTCGAAGATATACCGCCGCCCCGTCTTTTGAAAATACACGTCGCAGGCGTGCAGAATGTCCGCGATCTTATATGCGTTGGCGACGGGCATGATGCGGGCGCGCTCCTCGTCCGAACTCGCGTGCAGGGACACCGTCAGGTTGACGGGGATACCCTCTTCGGCGAGCGCGAGCATCTTGGGTACGATGCCGCAGGTGGACAGGCTGATGTTGCGCGCCGAAATGCAGATGCCGCCCTCGGCGGTGACGTTGCGCAGGAACTTGACCGTATTGTCATAATTGTCCAGCGGTTCGCCGCTGCCCATGAGCACGACGTTGGTGACGGCGCGCTTGCCCGCCGTGCCGCCGAAGCGCGCGTTGACGAGCAGGATCTGTGCAAGGATCTCGCCCGCGGTCAGATCGCGCACCAGCCCGCCCAGCCCCGAGGCGCAGAAGGCGCAGTTCATGCGACAGCCCACCTGCGTGGAGACGCACTGCGTCCTGCCGTATTTATAGGTCATCAGCACCCCTTCAATGATGTTGCCGTCCGCCAGTTCGAAGAGGTATTTTTCGGTGCCGTCCGATGCGGTGAGCACCTCGCGGATGCGCACGGATTCGTCCTCGAACCGCTCGCACAGCCATGCCTTGAAGGCTTTGGGCAGGTCGGAGATCTTCGAAATGCGCCCGCCGCGCATCAGGCCTTTATACAGTTGCGCGGCGCGGAACTTGGGCTGTTCCGCCTCCGCGACAAGCGCCTGCAACTCGGCAAAGGACAGGTCCTGCAAGATCTCTTTCATGCTTTCCTCCGCATGGCGCACAGGTAAAAGCCCGCCCCCTGCGACAGGTGCGGCAGAAACTGCATGCCGTATTCGGTATCGAGGTGCGGCAGCGGGCTGTCCGCGCGCTCGGCGCAGAATCCGGGCACCGCGCGCAGGAAGGCGGCGACGGTGCCGTCGTTCTCCTCGGGAAGGACGGAACAGGTGGAATAATACAGCCGCCCGCCCCGCTTCACGTACCGCGCGCACGCCGCGAGGATGGCGCGCTGGATACTCGCGAGCGCGGCGAGGTCCTCCTCTTTGCGGAACAGTTTGATGTCTGGGTTCTCCCCCGCCACGCCGAAACCGGAACAGGGCGCGTCCACGAGCACGGCGTCGAATTTTTCTTCGTACGCGCCGTCGAACACCGACGAATCGCGGCAGACGACCTCGACGGAGACGCCCATGCGCGCGGCATACTTTTCGATGAGCGCGGCGCGGTGCGGGTGCAGTTCGAAGGCGGTGACATGCCCGCATTTCTGTGCGAGCAGCACGCTTTTGCCGCCGGGCGCGGCGCAGGCGTCGAGCAAACGATCACAGCCTCCGACCGCCGCGCAGATCGCGACCGAACCGACGGACTGAAAGGTGTACGCCCCCGCATCGAAACCCGCGTCGCGGCGGAAGAGCGGAAAGGCGTACACGAGCGGGAACGGGGTATCCTCGTGCGCCGCCGCAAGATAGGGCGCCGCGTCCGCTTCGCTGCGGAAGCGGACGAAGGTGCGCGCGGGGCGGGGTGCAAGCATGCGTTCCGCCTCCCGCATGCCGTAGGCGGCGACAATGCGCCGCACCGCAAAATCGGGATAGGAAGTGCGCAGGGCGAGCGCCTCGGCCGCATCGGCGGGCAAGGGCGCCGCGGACGCGTCGAAGGCGCGCAAAAAGGCGTTCAGAAAACCCGCCGCGCCGCCCTTGCCCAGTTTTTTGGCGAGGGACACGGCGTTGTCCGTGACCATGTACCGCGGCTTGTCCATGTACAAAAGCATGTACAGCGCGATCTTCAAGAGGATGCGCACGGGCAGTTTGGGCGTCTTGGGCGCAAAACGGCGGATATAGTGTGAAAGCAGGCGGTCGTTTTCCAGAACGCCGTAGCAGACTTTGACGGTGCGCGCGCGGTTTTGTTCCTCGATCGGGGTATCCGCGAGCGCCTGTTTGAGGAATGCCCCTTCGCCGTACACCTTTTGCAGGACGGCATAGGGATCGTACAGCGGGTTGGTCATGCCTGCCCCCCGAACACGTCGCCGACGGCGACCTTTCTGCCGTTGACGAAATCGGCGGCGCGCATGCGCTTTCCGCCCTCGGGCTGGACCTCGGCAAGGCGCACCGCGCCCTGCCCCGCGCAGACATAAATGCCCGTCTTATCCGCGCGCACGACGGCGCCGCAGGGCGCGTCCTCTTCCCGCTCCGCGGGCTCGGCAAAATAAAAATTGCACAGTTTCCCGCGCAGGTACGCATAGGCGACGGGGGCGGGGTTCATGGCGCGGATGAGGTTACACACCGAACGCGCGTCCCGCGTAAAATCGACGAGACAGGCGGATTTTTCGATCTTTCTGCACAGCGTGACGCCCTCCTCGCCCTGCGGCGTGAACCGCGCCGTACCGCGGGCAAGTTCGGAAAGCGCCGCCGCGATCGCCTCGCCGCCCAGAACGGACAGTTTTTCGGACAGCGTTCCCGCCGTATCCTGCGGCGCGATCGCCAGTTTGCGGACGAGGAGCATGTCTCCCGTGTCCAGCCCGACGTCCGTTTTCATGACGGTGACGCCCGTTTCGGCATCCCCCGCGAGCAGAGCGTGCTGGATGGGCGAAGCGCCCCGCCAGCGCGGCAGGAGCGATGCGTGGATGTTGTACACCCCCTGCGGGAAACAGTCCAGCACCTCCCGCGTCAGGATCTGCCCGTATGCGCAGGTGACCATGACGTCCGCGCCCAGCGCGCGCACGGCGGCAACGTTTTCGCGGATTTTGGCAAAGGCGTGCACGGGGATGCCGCGCTCTTCGGCAAACGCCTTGAGCGGGGTGGGCGTGAGCGTGCCCTTTCTGCCCGCGGGCTTATCGGGCTGGGTGATGACCGCCGAAACCGCAAAGCCGGCTTCGAGCAGGGCTTGCAGGGGCGGCACCGAAAAGGCGGGAGCGCCCGCATAGACGATGTTCATGGCCTCTCCTCAGTCCTTGACGCGCTCGACGCGTTCGGCGCGGTCGACGTACAGCACGCCGTCCAGGTGGTCGAGTTCGTGGCAGACGGCGCGCGCGAAAAAGCCGTGCGCCGTGAGTTTTCGTTTTTTGCCGCCGCGGTCGAAGTATTCCACCTTGACCGTCTGCGGGCGTGTGACGATGCCGCGCTTGCCGCGCACCGAAAGACAGCCTTCCCAGCCCGTCTGTTCCCCTTTCTGCGCGACGATGACGGGGTTGACCAGTTCGTAGAACCCTTCGTCCACGTCCACCACCACCGCGCGGCGCAGGATGCCGACCTGCGGCGCGGCGAGCCCCGCGCCCTCCTCGCGGCGGACGGTGTCCTTCATGTCGTCCAGAAGGGCGGCGAGTTTTTCGTCGAACGCCGTCACTTCGAAGCATTTTTTGCGCAGGACGTCGTCGCCCTGCTGTACGATGTTGCGGATCGCCATAACAGATCTCCTTTTGCGCGGACGCGCAGGCGGGCGAATGCCCGCCGTTCGGGGCGGATGTCCGTCCCTCGTTCGTTCAGGATAAATTCGCGGGATTCTCCTCGACGTACACGAGCACGTCGCGCGAGCCATAGCGCAGGGCGCTTTCGTAGATCGCGGGAAGGAGCCCCTCGTCCGTGATGCGCATGAGCACCTGGAAGCGGTGCCTGTTCTGGATGCGCTTGACGGGCGCGTGCATCTTGTTGAAAAACAAAAAGGCGGAAGCGTTTTTGCTGTACACTTCGGACAGCGCCGTCCACACCGCTTTGAGCGCGGAAAGCGCTTTCTGCTCCTCTTCGGCGGTGACCATCACGCGCACGATGACGGAAAAGGGCGGGAACGCCGTGGAAGCGCGCAACGCGATCTCGTGGCGGTAAAAGCCGAGATAGTCGTAGTCTGCCGCAAAGCGCAGGATATAATTTTCGGGGTCGTACGTCTGCAGGACGACCTTGCCCTTTTCCTCCGCGCGCCCGCTCCTGCCCGCCACCTGCGTGACCAGCTGAAAGGTGCGTTCGCCGCTGCGGTAGTCCGAAAAATGCAGGCTCATGTCCGCATCGAGGATGCCCACCAGCGTGACGGCGGGAAAATCGTGCCCCTTTGCGATCATCTGGGTGCCGACCAGGATGTCCGCGCGGTGTTCGCCGAATTCTTTTAAGATCTTATAATGCCCCTCTTTGCCGCTCGTCGTGTCCACGTCCATGCGCAAAACGCGCGCCTGCGGGTACAGTTTTCTGAGTTCGCCCACCACCT
This sequence comes from uncultured Clostridia bacterium, assembly GCA_944341895.1. Classification (GTDB taxonomy): domain Bacteria; phylum Bacillota; class Clostridia; order Christensenellales; family Borkfalkiaceae; genus Borkfalkia. The sequence goes on along the minus strand of CALVMB010000002.1, from coordinate 95,681 downwards.
TCTGCGTGCCCGTGCCCGTGTAGCCGAGGTGCACGCCGCCGCAGGAAGGACAGGCGGAGAGCATTTTGTACGCCGCGCCGCAATAATGGCATTTGAGGCAGTTTTCCTCGCTGTGGTAGGTCAGCGAAACGTCGCACTGCGCGCATTTGACGACGGCACCGCAGTCGCGGCAGACCACGCTCTGCGCGTAGCCGCGGCGGTTCAGAAACAGGATCGCCTGGTTGCCCGAAGCGAGGCAGGCGTCCAGTTCTTCGCGGAGCGCCGCCGAAAAGGGGCTGTTGTTGCCGCGGCGCACCTCGCGGCGCATGTCCGCCATGACGATCTCGGGCAACGGCCTGCGGTTGATGCGCTCGGGCAGCGCGATGAGCCCGTATTCCCCTTCCGAAGCCTTGCGGTAGGTCTCCACCGAGGGGGTGGCGCTGCCGAGGATGAGTTTGCAATCGTTGTATTCGGCGCGCAGACAGGCGATCTCGCGCGCGCTGTAACGGGGGGTCTGTTCGCTGCAATAACTGCCGTCGTGTTCCTCGTCGATGACGATGACGCCGACGTTTTCAACGGGCGCGAACACGGCGCTGCGCGCGCCGACGGCGATCTTTGCCTCGCCCGTGCGCAGCCGCCACCACTCATCGAAGCGCTCCCCTGCCGACAACCCGCTGTGCAGGATGGCGACGCCCGCGCCGAAGCGGGCGCGCAGTTGCGAGAACATCTGCGGCGTGAGCGAGATCTCGGGCACGAGGAAGAGCGCGCTCTTGCCCGCCTCCAGCGCCGCGGCGATGAGCGAGAGATAGATCTCCGTCTTTCCGCTGCCCGTGACGCCGTGCAGCAGTTGCACGCGCTTGTCCGACGCGCCGATGCGCGCGATCGCCTCTTTCTGCGCGGGCGTGAGTTCGCGGGCGGGCGCCGTGCCCTGCAAGCCCGCGTACGGGGTGCGCAGCACCTTTTCCTCTTCCAGCGCCGCCGCGCCCTTCTGCACGAGCGCGCCGACGGCGCCCCTGCCGAACATCTCGCTCAGTTCGCTCAGCCCGCACCGCCCGCGTTCACGCAAAAAAGCGAGCGCCGCCGCCTGCGCCCTGGCGCGTGCGGGGACGGCAACGTCGCCGTCTCGGAGCACGACAAAGGTCTTGGTGCGTTCGCGCACCGTGCCCTTGCGCATCTCGGCGGGCAAAAACAGGCGGAGCGTGAGCGCCTTGGAACAATGGTACCGCTCGGAAATGCGGTGCACCAGCGCGATGCACTCGGGCGTGAGCGCGCGGTCGACGACGGCGGCGATGTCCTTGAGGCGGGCGGCATCGAAGTCGCTCCCCTCTTTGAGCCGCATGACATAGCCCGCGACGGTGCGGTTGCCGAAAGGCACCTTGACGCGGCAGCCTTCGCGCACGCCCTCGATCGCGCGGTATTCAAATATTTTGTCCACGTCGCTGTGGGCGATGTCCACGATCACTTCCGCCGTCATACTGCTCCGTTGCACAGGGCGCCGCGCCCGTCCTTACCGCCGCTCCGCGGCAATTTTGCTTGAAAAAAACAGACTGCTCCGACGCCGCCGGAGCAGAAAAATTCAATGCGCAAACGCGCCTCAGTCTTTGACCATGGTCAGTTTGTCGGACATGATCTCCTGGCAGGCGAGCGCGATCTCCTTGGTGTTGCCGGGCAGTTCGTGGATGCCCTGGCTCTGTTCCTGATCGATGATCTGGCGGGCGCGCTTGGCGACCACCACGCACAGCGCATAGCGGGATGCGGGTTCCTCGGGAGTGCCCAACTTTTCGACCAGACGGTCGACGACGGGTTCATTGATCATTGCCATATCCTCCTTGCCGCAAAGGGCGGTCATTCGATGTTTTGTACCTGTTCGCGCACTTTCTCGATCTCGTTTTTGAGGGCGAGCGCCGCGTTCGTGATCTCCAGATCGTTGCTCTTGGAGCAGATCGTGTTTGCCTCGCGGTTGAATTCCTGCACGAGGAAATCCAGTTTCCTGCCCACGCGCTCCTCCTTGCAGATGGAGCGGAACTGCGCGATGTGCGAGGAAAGACGGGTCAGTTCTTCGTCGATGTTGGCGCGGTCGGCGAACATTGCCGCCTCGGACAGGATGCGCGCCTCGTCCAGCGGAACGCCCGCCAGCGCCTCGCGCATGCGCTCTTCCAATTTGGCGCGGTATCCCTGCGCGACCAGCGGCGCGCGGTCGGCGATCGCCTGCCGCAGTCGCCCGATCTCGTCCATGCGCGAGAGCATATCCTCGGCGAGTTTTCTGCCCTCTTTGGCGCGCATGCCGTTCAGGTCGGAAAGCGCCGCGTCGAGCGCCGCATCCAGCGCGGCGCACAGCGCTTCGTCCGCGCCTTGCGTCTCCTCCTGCCGCACCACGTCCGGGCATTTCATCAGCGCGTTCACCGTAAAGTCGTCGGCAAGCGCGGGGAACATCGCTTTCAGGCGCACCGCTGCGTCCACCCAGCCGCGGGCGGCGTTGGCGTCCACATACTGCGCTTTGGGAAGTTCGCGCTTGTCGGTATAGGAAACATAGATATCCGCATGCCCGCGCGTGAGCGACGCGCGCACTTTGGTGCGGATGCGCTCCTCGTAAAACGCGAAGATGCGCGGGCTGCGCACCGCCAGGTCGAGATAGCGATTGTTCACCGATTTGATCTCCACCGTCAGTTCGATGCCGCCTTCGCGGTATTCGCCCTTGCCGTAGCCGGTCATGCTGAACATGCGCCTCTCCCCCCGATGTGCGATACTCCGTTTGACGGGTATTATACCAAAGACGCGCGGAAATTTCAAGTTATTTTGCCGCGTTTTGCCCGTTTGCGAGAATTTTCAGAAAAGTTTCTTCGTCGATGACCTTCACTCCCAGCGCGCGCGCTTTTTCCAGTTTGCTCCCCGCGTTTTCACCCGCGACGACCAGCGTCGTCTTGGACGTGACGGCGCTCTGGCAGGTGCCGCCCTCCCCCTCGATCTTCGCCTGCGCCTCGCTGCGCTTCATCTGCGAGAGGGTGCCCGTGAGAACGACGTTTTCGCCCGAAAAGGCACCGCCCGCGGGGCGCGCCTTGACGAAGGGGCGCACGCCCGCCGCGAGCAGGCGGCCGAGTTCGGCGCGATTGCCCGCATCGGCAAACCAGCCGAGGATGCCTTCCGCCGTCTTCTGCCCGATGTTTTCCATGGCGACGAGGTCCTCTGCCGAAGCGGAAGCGAGCGCCTCGACCGACCCGAAACGGCGCGCCAGATCGCCCGCGGCGACCTTGCCCACCCCGCCGATGCCCAGCGCGCACAAAAAGCGCTCGAGCGGCACGTCCTTGCTCTTTTCGATGGCGGAAAGCAGGTTATCCGCCTTCTTTTCGCCGAATCCTTCCAGCCTGCACAGGTCTTCTTTTTTCAGAAAATACAGATCGGAACAATGCCTTACGCCCGCCTCGTCGATGAGTTGCAGGGCGGTCATTTCCGAAAAGCCCTCGATGTCCATGCCCCCCTTGCTCGCAAAGTTGGCAAGTTGCGCCGCCACGCGCGGGCGGCAGGCGGCGTTCGTGCAGAAGAGGTTCGCGCCCTCTTCGGCGACGGGCGCGCCGCAGTACGGGCAGACGGCGGGGCGTTCGATGTCCGCACTCACGCCCGTGTGTTCGACGGCTCCCAGGATCTCGGGGATGACCTCGTTGCTGCGGCGGATGAGCACTTTGCTCCCCACTTTGATATCCTTGCGGCGGATGTCGCCGAGGTTGTTCAGCGTCGCTTTGCGCACGGTGGCGCCCGCCAGTTCGACGGGGTCCACCTCGGCGAGCGGGGTCAGTTTGCCCGTGCGCCCCACCTGCCAGATCACCTTGCGCACGGCGGTGACCGCTTCCTCCGCCTCGAACTTGAAGGCGATCGCCCAGCGCGGGAATTTATCGGTATAGCCGAGTTTTTCGCGCGCGGCAAAATCGTTGACCTTGATCACCGCGCCGTCGGTGAGCACGTCGATGCGCTTTCTCGAAAGGTCGATGGCGGCGATCGCGTCCTTCACCTCCTGCGGCGTTTTGCACAGCACGGTGTGGCGGAAAGTCTTGAACCCCTCCCGTTCCAGAAAGGCGACCGCCTCTTCCTGCGTGGCGGGCATGCCGTCCGACATATAGTTCACGTCGTAGAACAGGATCTCCGGCCTGCGCGCCGCCGTGACGGCGGGATCGAGGTTGCGGATGGCGCCCGCCGCGGCGTTGCGCGCGTTTTTGAGCGGCTCCTTCGCCGTGCGGTTGTACTCTTCGAGCACGGACAGGCGGATGATCGCCTCGCCCTTGGCTTCGAGGGTGCCCTTGTAGCCGATGGCAAGCGGGAAGGAGCGGATGGTGAGCACCTGCGCGGTCACGTCCTCCCCCACGGTGCCGTTGCCGCGGGTGGTCGCGCGCACGAATTTTCCGTCCTCGTACGTCAGGCACATAGTCAGCCCGTCGAACTTGTATTCGACGGTGTATTCCGCGTCCGCACAGACTTTGGAAACGCGTGTGAAAAAGGCGTCCAGTTCGTCCTCGGTGACCGCCTTGTCCAGACTGTACAGCCGCGCGATGTGCTCGTGGCGGGAAAACGCCTTGACGGGCTCGCCGCCCACGCGGCGCGTGGGCGAATCGAACAGCACCACGCCGCTGTCCCGTTCCATCTGCTGCAACTGCGCATACAGGCGGTCGTATTCGGCGTCGGACACCGAAGGCGCGTCCAAGACGTAATATTCGTGGGCGTAACGGTTGAGAAGATCGACCAATGCACGCATGTTTTCCATAATTACCTCGCTTGGGATCGGGACCTGCCCCGCCCCGTTTTGCAGGCCGTGCCGCGCGCAAAGCGCGGATCCGTGCCCTTGTTCCCGCTCAGCCGAGCAGGGTGAGCGGCGCGATCTGCACCGACAGCGACTTGATGCCCAGCCCCGCGAAACTGACGTTGACCACTTTGGCGGAACCCTCGCCGCGGGTGGAGACGATCAGCCCTTCGCCGAATTTGGGATGGCGCACGCGCACGCCCGCGCGGAACGCGTCGTAATTCTTTTCCGATTGCGGCGGGCGGAGCGTGCTCTGCCGCGAAAATCCGTTGGACGGCGCAAAGGAAGAGGACGCGGGCGGGAGATCGCTCTGATACCCGAACTCGTCCTCGTCGCGGTCGGCGCGGGCAAAACTGCGCTTCTGCGCGCCGTAGCCGCCTCCGTACCCGCCGTAGCCGCCGTAGCCGCCGCGCCCCGCATAGCCGTACCGCCGTTCGGCAAACGCCGGGCGGCGGGGCGCCTCGATGCGCAGTTCGGGCGCAAGTTCGGACAAAAAGCGGGAAGGCAGGGTCGGGCGGCGTTCGCCGTACAGATAGCGGGAGCCCGAGCGCGTGAAATACAGCCGCTCGCGGGCGCGGGTGACGGCGACGTACATCAGCCGCCGCTCCTCCTCCAGTTCGCCGTCGCTGTATGTAGCGCGTTCGAGGGGCATGATATTCTCTTCCAGCCCCACGATGAACACCGTCTTGAATTCCAGCCCCTTGACGGCGTGGATGGTGGCGAGCGTGACGTAATCGCTCTCGTCCATCTCGTCGGTATCCGAACTGAGAGTCACCTGGTTGAGGAAATCGCCCAGCGTCGCTCCCTTGTTCATGCGGCAGAACTCGTCCACCGAGTTGACGAACTCGTCGATGTTCGCCTTTTTGTTGATGTTTTCGTCGTTGTCCTCTTCGTACATGAACAGGATGCCGCTGTCGTTGATGACGTCGCGCACCAGTTCGTCCGCCCCTTCCGCCTGCCCTTTGAGCACCAGCGATTTGAGCAGGGCGCCGAAAGAACGCACCTTGTCGCGGCTGCCCGCGGCGAGCGGAAGTTCGTCTGCGGCGAGCGTCGCCTCGTACAGCGAGAGATCGTTGCGCGCGGCGTGGTCCTGCAGCGTCTCCACCGTCTTGGCGCCGATGCCGCGCTTGGGGACGTTGATGATGCGCGCGACCGCCTCGCTATCAAAGGGGTTGTTGACCACGCGCAGGTAGGCGAGCAGGTCTTTGACCTCGCGGCGTTCGAAGAAGCGGAACCCGCCGAATACCTTGTACGGGATGTTATATTTGCTAAATTCCTGCTCGTATGCGCGCGTGAGCGCGTTGATGCGCATGAGCACGGCAAAATCGGAATAGGCGTACCCCTCCTGCGCGGCGAGAGAAGCGATGGTGCGGGCGACGTACAGCGCCTCGTCGTTTTCGGTCTCCGCCTGGTAGAACTGCGCCTCGGCGCCCTCCTCGTTCTCCGTCCACAGTTGCTTGTCCTTGCGGTGCCCGTTGTTGCGGATGACGGCGTTGGCAAGTTTCAAGATGTTTTTGGTAGAACGGTAGTTGCGCTCGAGTTTGTATACCTTGGCGCCGGAGAAATCCTTTTCAAAGCCCAGAATGTTTTCGATCTTGGCGCCGCGCCAGCCGTAGATGCTCTGATCGTCGTCCCCCACGCAGAAGAGATTGCCGTGCACGTGCGAGAGCAGGCGCACGATCTCGTACTGCACGCGGTTGGTATCCTGAAACTCGTCCACGTGGATGTAGCGGAACCGCCCCGACAGGTATTCGAGGGCGTCCTTGTCCTCTTCGAGCAGGTGCAGCGTCTCGGTGAGCAGGTCGTCGAAGTCGAGCGCGTTGTTCTTTTTAAGATGTTCGCAATAGGCGGAATACACCTTCACCGCGTCGTCGATGCCGCGGTCGGACGCGTGGCTGCGCGCGTACTCGGCGGGGCTTTCCCCCAGCATCTTGGCGTTTCCGACGTGGAATTTGATGTTTTTGAGTTGTTTTTCGTCGGTGAACCCGCATTCGGCGAAGGCGCGCTTGACGATGGCGGCGCGCTCCGTTTCGCTGTAAATGGAAAAATTCGCGCCGAAGCCCCGCCTCTCGGCATACATGCGCAGGATGCGCACGCACATGCTGTGGATGGTGCAGATCCACATGCTGTCCGCGCCGTCTACCATCTGCGAGAGGCGCTCGCGCATTTCGTTCGCCGCCTTGTTGGTGAAGGTGATGGCGAGCACGGAGGAAGGGAGCACGTTCTTCTCTTCGACGAGGTAGGCGATGCGCGAGGTCAGAACGCGTGTCTTGCCGCTGCCCGCCCCCGCGAGCACCAGCACCGCCCCTTCGGTATCGGTGACGGGCTTGATCTGTTCGGGATTGAGTTTTTTCAGGATGGTCTGGATCATTGCAGGTCCTTTTGCGCGCCCTTGCGGGCGCAGAATGGAATACGCTCATTATACCACACGGCGCGCCAAAGCGCAAACCCTTTACCGCCGCCCGCAAAAAAAGCAAGACAATGCGGCGGGGCGGATACGCCGCCCGCAGACAGGGCGCGCTGCCCGCCTTGCGCGCCGCAACCCGTCGGAAAGAAAAAACCGCGCCGCCGCACGGCAGGCGTGCGGCGGCGCAAAAAAGCAAGGCATGCGTCACATGCCTGCGGCTCAGCGTTGCTCTTCGAACAGGTCGTTGGGCGTGATGTCGAACAGTTCGCACAGTTCCTTGATCTGCGCGTAATTGAGTTCATAGACGCCGTTTTCGAAGCGGCTGTACTGCTGTTGCGTCATGAACATTTTTGCGGCAACTTCCTTCTGCGTATAGCCCTTGGCATTGCGCGCAGCCTTCAGGTTGTTGCCCACAAGTTTCGCGGTTTCCATGGCTCTAAATTACAACATTCAGATCTGGAAACGCTTGACTTACATCACTAAATGATGTATAATGTACATGTTCATCGGACACAACCCGATATTCAGCGGCTCACACGATCTGCAAACATAGGAAAGGTCCGGCGCTTCGGTGCCGGGCCTTTTCCTTGCCCTGCGCGCGCCGTTTGTCGCCCGCACCCTGTGTGCGGGGCGCACCCCGTCCTGCGGGGCGTGCGCCGCTCCGTCTGCTTCGGAGCGGTATTTTTTATGCCCCGTCTGCTTCGGGGCAGTTTATATGCCCTGTCTGTTTCGGGGCGGCTTTTCGTTCCCGCGCGGGGCGGGAACATTCATCTTCCTTCGAACTCGCGCTCGCGGCGGAAACGTTCCAGCGCTTTGAGGTAGCGCTCGGAAAGGGTGAGCGTGTAGCGCTGTTTGTCCTCGTACGAGAGGGTGGCAAAGTATTCCTTGTCCGTCAGCCTGCCGATCGCGTCGGACACCTCGCCTTCGGAAAGCAGCAGCGCGCGGACTTTATTGTAGAAGGCATCGTCGTCGCCGCCGCGGATGGTGCAGGTGACTTTGCCCGCAAAATAGCGGCAGGTGCGGCTTTCGCTGACGCCCGCCGTACGGGCGCGGGCAACTTCGCCCGCCAGTTCGCTTTTGCAATTCTCCCAAAACCCGCTTTTCAGGCGGTTCTTTGCTTCCTTTGCGACGGTTTTCAGGCTACGCTCCTTCATGCCTGTTCACTCCCCTTCGACTTTTTTCGCGCAAACAAAAAGCCTGCTATCTTGCAATAACAGGCTTTTGTGACTCAGTTTTTGTTGCTTCTTTTGCGAGCCGCTTCCGACTTTTTCTTTTTGCGCACGGAAGGCTTCTCGTAATGTTCTTTACGGCGAAGATCTCCGATGATGCCGTCGCGGGAGCATTTCCTCTTGAAGCGACGCAGCGCGCTGTCAATGGACTCGTTTTCTCCGACTTTGATCGTGGACACTTCTCTCAACCCTCCTTCGCCTGTCGCAGTTCGTTAACGCATATATTCTAAACGAAACACAAAAGAAAGTCAAGAAATTTTCAGCCCGTTTACAACTTTTTCAGCCCGTTTACAACTTTTGGAAAAGGTTTTCTTTGCGCCCCAAAGATCGGAAACATTGACAAACCCGCAAAATATTATTATAATGACTCTATCCATTCTTTCATCGCGCGGCGTCCGCCGCCGCACGGAGGTGCAAGATGCAACACAGCGAAGCCTATACAAAACTGCAGAAAAAACTCATCATCCCCAACTTTTTGCTCGTCATTGTCGCACTGATCGCGGCCGCGTCCCTGCTGCTGCTCACGTCGCTGGAGATCCGCGTGCACGTCGACGGCGACACCATCGCCGCCGCACAAAATTCCGCCGCCGCACAGGCATATACCGCGGAAACGGACGGCACCGACATCGCCGACGGCTCGGATGTCACGGACGGCACCGACGGCGACACGACCGAAGAGAACGGCTCGGAGAGCACGGAAAGTTCGCAGGACGAGACGGCATTTCTGCTGCAAAACGTGGACATGACCGTCAAACTGCGCATCACGCCCAAGGAAGTGCTGCGGGCGGCATTTTCCTCGGACGAGCGCGCGGCGGTCAAAGCGCTGCTGCGCTCGGTGATCGGCGGCAACGAACAGGTGTTCGACGACCTGTTTGCGCAGATCGCGCCCTCGACGCTGGCGCTGTACGCCATCCGGGAGAGCGGCGTACAGAACCCCGATTACGCATCGCTCGACACCGCTGGATTCACGCAAGCCATTACCCTGCTCAACGAACAGGACCCCGTCGCGGCAAAAGAGGCCTTTCTCCAAGCCAGCCGCACCTTCTCCGCCGAGCAGTTGCAGACTGAACTGACGGACGAACAGATCGCCTCGCTGGGCACTTCGTTCGACGATTACGTGCAAATGGGCACGGCGGACGGCATCTTTTCCACCTCCAACCTGCTCGAAGCGAGCGGGCAGGAAAACCCGCTTGCCGTGCTGACGGCGACGGACGAACTCGTCGATTCGATGAGCGACGACACGCTTTCGAAGGTGCACATCGGCGTCCTTGCCTTCGGCATCTTCCTGCTCGCCTGCGCCGCACTGTGGGCGCTGCTGGCCCTGCTCGCCTTTCTGCACATCTTCCTGCCCAACAAAAAGGTGGCGATGTGGTATGTCAAACTGACGGGGGGCCTGCCCTGCCTGTTGCTGTTCGTCCTGCCGCTCGTATTTTCCAAACTGACGGGCACTTTCTTCACCGGGCAGGCGGCGGTGCTGAGCGACATCTCGTTCATGAGCCTGACCTTCGTCTCGGGCATCTGCTACCTCGCGATGTGGTTCATTTCGATCTTCCTCTGCCATCCCGTCAAGAAAAGGCTCAAAGGCATCCGCTGACAAAGTGCCGAAACAGCCAAAAAACTCCGCCGTACACATTGTACGGCGGAGTTTTTTGCGCCGCGGGTGGCCCGTCCGGGGCCTCCCGCACAATATTGCATTGTAAATCCCGTTCCCCGCGCATCACTCCTGTGCCGCACTGACGGTGACCGTGCAGGTCGCCGTCTTATCTCCTTTCAGGGAAGCGGCGGTGACGGTCGTCTGCCCGACGCCGACTGCGGTGACGGTGCCGTCCGGTTTGACGGTGACGACGGAGGGATCGCCCGAAGTCCACCGGACCGTCTTGTTGGTCGCGTTCTGCGGCGAAACGGTGACGACGAGCGTGCCCGTCTGCCCGACGGTCAGTTCGAGCGTCTCTTTGTCCAAGGTGACGGACGTGACCGCTACGGCTTCCGTTTCGGGCGTCTTGTCCTCCTCGCTGCCCGACGAACAGCCCGCAAACAGGGCGAGCGCGACCGTCAGCGCAAGCGCGACGGCGGTTACAAATGCAAATTTTTTACGCATGATTTTCTCCTTTCTGCATTCCCTGCCTCAACGGCGGGGAACGGAAAATTGTTCAAAATGACGGCAGGAAAGCGTCTCGGCGATGCCTACCTGCGGCGCAACATACTCCGCCGCCTGCTGCAAAAGCGTGCGCACGGCGGGAAGTTTGTACGTCGGATACGTCTCATGACCGGGGTTGAAATAGAAGATGCTTCCCCTGCCGCGGCGGAACACACAGCCGCCGCGGAACACCTCGCCGCCTTCGAACCAACCGATGCAGACCAGTTCGTCGGGGACGGGGATATCGAAAGGCTCACCGTACATCTCTTCGTGGGGAATGTCGATATATTCGCCCAGTCCGCGCACGATGGGATGCGCGGGAGACGGGAACCACAGCCGCTCCAACTCGCCGTCCTCGCGCCAACTCAGCGTACAGGAGGTGCCCAGAAGGCGCTTGAAAGGCTTGGAATCGTGGGCGGAATGCAAAAACAGCATCCCCATGCCGCGGCGGACACGGTCGGCGACGGCATCCGCCTGTTGATCGGCGACGTATCCGTGGAACCAGTGCCCCCACCAGACGAGCACGTCCGTGGATCCGAGAAGTTCGTCCGTCAGTCCGGGCACGCCCTGTCTGTCCGCCGTGACCAGCGTCACATGCGCGCCCTTTTCGCCGAACAGTGCGGCGAGGCAGTTGCCTAATCCCTCGGGATAGGCGGCTTTGCCTTCGGGAGAATCCATCGAATCGTTATGCTCACAGACAACGGTGACGTTCATGATGCACCTCAATCGAAGTAATACGGTTTGCCCGTCTCTTCGGATTTATAGATCCCTTCGAGGATGCGGGTGACGACCGCCGCCTGGTCGGCCGTGACGACGAGGTCGCCCTTGCCCTGTACGGCGTTGAAAAATACCTGCAACTCGAGATCTTCGGGATGATCGCCGCCTGCACCGTCAAAAAAGGCGACGCCGCCCGCGTTCAGATCGGGCTTGATCATGACCTGTTTGCCCGCCATGACGGTGTTGATGCGCAGGCCGTCCAGCATGTCCGCGCCCGCCTTGTCGCCGCAGACGGTGGTGGATGCTTCGATGGGATTTGCCATGTTCAGCGCCCAACTGGATTTGAGGTAGATGACCGCGCCGTTCTTCATGACGATGAAGCCGAACGCGCTGTCCTCGGCGGTGAACTTTTCAACGTCCCAATCCCCCCACGCGTTGCCGGTATCCCGCTGCGCGTTGAGTTTGTGGAAAGTCTTGCCCACGCAGTAGGCGGGTTCGTAGTTGTTCATCGTGTACAGCGTGAGGTCGAGCGCGTGCGTGCCGATGTCGATGAGCGGTCCGCCGCCCTGTTTTTCCTTGTCGATGAACACGCCCCAGGTCGGCACCGCGCGGCGGCGGATGGCGAGCGCCTCGGCATAATAGATGTCGCCGAAGGTGCCCTCGTCGGCGAGGCGTTTGAGATACAGCGAATCTTTGCGGTAGCGGTTCTGGTACCCGATGGTGAGCACTTTGCCCGAACGGTCGCGCGCGGCGATCATCTTTTTCGCCTCTGCGTAGTTCATCGCCATGGGCTTTTCGCACATGACGTGCTTGCCCGCATCCAGCGCGGCGCAGGTGATCTCGCAGTGCGCGTTGTTGGGCGTGAGCACCAGCACGGCGTCGATGCTCTTGTCTTTGAGCAGTTCACGGTAATCGGTGTACACTTTGCTCTCGGCCGTGCCGTATTCTTTGCACGCCTTGACGGCGCGCTCCTCGATGATGTCGCAGAAAGCGACGACTTCGGACAGCGGGTTGCGCTTGTGCGCGGGAAGGTGCTTGGTATTTGCGATGCCGCCGCACCCGACGACACCGACGCGGATCTTTTTCATTATACAATATCCTCCAAAATTTTTCAACGATTTATTGCCGCGGGGAACGCACTTATTCTTGCCCCGCAAGGCGTTTCATGTTTTTCAGGCTGTGCGAAAGGTATTCCCCCTCCGAGCAGGCAAAATGTTCCGCTTCGAGCACCACCCACGGCAGGCCCGCCTCCTTCACGGCGGAGAACACGCCGCGCATGTTCACGGCACCCTCGCCGACGAAAGGCTCGGGCGTGTGCACGGGATCGGACGCCGCCGCCTCCTTGATGTGGACGAACATGAGCCGCTTTTCCATCGCGTGCAGTTCCGCCACGGGATCTTTGCCCGCGACGTGCAACCAGAACACGTCCGGCTCCGCGCCCAGGCAGGGCGCGTCGGCGAGCAATTTCGCAAAGCGGTCTTTCCCGCCCGAATACTCGTGCGCATGGTTGTGGTATCCCAGCCGCACCCCGCGCGGAGCGAGAAGGGCGTGCAGCCGTTCGATCTCGCGCAAGAACGCCGCATACCGCTCGGGATCGTCAAAATCTTCCACCGGCCGCCAGGGGATCACCACCGAACGGATGCCCAGCGCGTCGATGTACGGAAGGCTCTCTTCCACCGCCGCCGTGCCGATGTGCGCCGAAACCGCTTCGAGGCGGTATTTTGCAAGCAGCGCGCGCATCTGTTCGGGAGAAAGACCGTAAAACCCGGCGAATTCCACGCCGTCATAGCCTGCTTCCGCCACGGTGCGCAGGACGGCTTCACCGCCTTCGCGCGCGGCAAGTTCGCGCAGACTGTACAACTGAACCGCAAATTTCATGTCTGTCTCCTCATGCCCACCACATATTCTGGTTGCCCTGGCGGATGATGCACTCTTTGAGGAAGGCGACCGCCTTTTCCAGCCCTTCCTTGGGCGCCATCAGCCCGTCTTCGTGTTCGATGGACAGCGTATCGTCATAGCCCTGCACTTTGAGTTCGGAGACGATCTGCTTCCACAGCGTCGCGTCGTGCCCGTACCCGAGTGTGCGGAAGGACCAACTGCGGTCGGCAAATTCGGTGAACGAACGGGTGTCGAGCACGCCGTTGATGCGCACGTTGTGCCCGTTGAGTTGGGTATCCTTGGCATGGAAATAGTACAGCGCCTTTGCCTGCCCGAGCGTGCGGATGACTTCGAGGATGTCCATACCCTGCCAGAACAGATGCGAAGGGTCGACGTTGGCGCCGATCAGATCGCCGACCGCCGCGCGCAGGCGCAGACAGGTGGCGGGGTTGTACACGCAAAAGCCGGGGTGCATTTCCAGCGCGATGCGCTTGACGCCGTTATCCGCGGCAAACCGCACCGCCTTTTTCCAGTACGGGATGAGCACTTCGTTCCACTGCCATTCGAGCACGGCGGGGTATTCGGGCGGCCACGCACAGGTCACCCAGGACGGGAACTTGGCGTCCGCGTCCGAGCCGGGGCAGCCCGAGAAGGTGACGATGCGGTCTACGCCGATCTGCCCGGCGAGCACGCACGCCGCCTCGAAATCCGCCTCGAACACCGCGGCGGCCTGCTTGTCCGGATGCACGCAGTTGCCGTGCACGGACAGCGCGGAGATGCCCATGTTGTGTTTGCGGAAGGTCTCCAGAAGTTGCTCGCGCGCCTTCTTGTCCTTGCTCAGCACGAGCGCATCGGCATGCCGTTTCCCGGGATAGCCGCCCACGCCCAATTCAAATTCATCCACGCCCAGCCCCGAAAGATAGGCGAGGCTCTCGTCCAGGCTGTATTCGCCCAGGATCCCGCTGACTACACTGATCTTCATAGTTCAATCCCCTTTAGATTTGTTGGTCCGCGCACCTGACGGTGCGGTAGATTTTTGGTTTGACGCGCGGCGCGCTCAGATCTCGGCGTCGATGACGACGTGCTCCTCGGCCGACTTTGCCGCGTATTCCATCACGCGGAAGACACGCAGGACCTCTTCTTCCCGCACGGCGATCCGCTCTTTGCCCGCGCAGGCGCGCGCAAAGTTTTTATAGAAGGCGAAGGGCTCGGCGTGCACCACGGGCAGAGGCAGTTTCTGCACCGAGGAATGGCTGCGCTGCGCCATGGTCTTTGTGAACCCGTTGCCCGCGCGCATGCCCACAAGGTTTTTGTCCTCGCGCTCGATCACGCGCGTCACGCCGCCCGAAAGGTCCCAATCCTCGACGACGGCGGTGCCGTCGATGCCGTACACCATCCAGCGCGGGAGGTGGCGGAAACAGTCCGTCGCCACCACGATGCGCACCGAAATGCCGTTTTTGAAATGCAGGACGAGGTCGCACCCGTCGTCCACCTCCTCGCCGTAGATATAACTGTATTCACAGTACAGGCGCACCACTTTGGAAGGGATCGCCTGCAAAATCTGGTCGATGAGGTGCACCCCCCAGTCCAGCATCATGCCGCCGCCGCGCGCCTTTTCCTTGCGCCAGGCGCCCGGGATGCCGTTGCTCCCCACCACGCGCGATTCGATCTTGTACACGTCGCCGATGACGCCGCTCTCGATGATGCCGCGCACGGTCAGAAAATCGTCGTCCCAGCGGCGGTTCTGGTGCACGGTGAACAGCACGCCGTGCTCTTTGGCGGCGGCATACATCTCCTGCGCCTGCGCCGTGCTCAGCGCGACCGGCTTTTCGCACAGGATGTGCTTGCCCGCGGCCGCGGCGGCCTCGGCATACGGCGCATGCAGGTCGTTGGGCACGGCGAGCAGCACCGCCTGCGTGTCCTTGTCCTGCCAGATCTCCTCGGGCGAAGAAAATGCGCGCAGGCCGCGTTCTTTTGCCGCCTGCACGCGGGCGGGATCGATATCGTAGATCCCCGAGATCTCCAGCGGATCCGCAGGAGCGGTCGAAGCGTATTGACCAAGCAATTCGGCGTGATACGAGCCCATTCCGCCGTATCCGATGATCGCAAGTTTCATAGTGGTTCCTCTCTGTTGACATCCTTTGATTGCAATGGTATAATAGCACTGAAAATTGCGTAATTCAACTCAGTTTTCTAAAATATTGTTTCAAATATTGACATCTATGAAAAAAACAGCGACTTACGAATCCATGCACGACAAATCCTCGGAATTTAAGATCTGGCGCTCGCATGACAGCAATACGCCGCCGCACTTTCACCGCTGCATCGAGATCCTGTACATTACCCACGGGCGCATCTGCGGCGAGGTGGACGGCATGTCCTTTTATGCCGGCAAGGACGACATCGTGTTCGTGCGGCGCTGTGCCGTGCACGAACTTTCCCCCGCCCCCACCTACCGCAACTACGTGCTCATCGTCAAGTCGGCGTACGCGGACGATTTTTCGCCCGCGCTGGAAAAAGAGACGCTCCCGCCCCTGCTCTCGGACAAGGCGTTCAACCGCTCCCTCCTGCCCGTGCTGCACAACATGGAAAAGGCGGGAAATTCCTTCCTCGTGCAAAAGGGGTACACGGACGTGCTGATCGGCTCGCTCCTCTCGCACTACGAGCGGCAGCCCTTTACGCCCACCCCCAACCTTTCGACGGTGGTCTCGGCGCTCAATTATATCGACGAACACTTTGCCGAACCCATCACCCTCGATTCGCTCGCCGCGCAGTTCGGATACAACAAATATTACTTTTCGAGGCTGTTCAACGCCTACATCGGCGAAAGCCTGAACAACTACATCAACATGGTGCGCATCCACAGGCTGGTGGACGCCGCGCGGCGGACGGAAAAAGTCAACTTTTCCGACCTCGCCTACGATTTCGGATTCGATTCGATGACCACGTTCTACCGCCATTTCGAGCGCATCTACAAATGCGCGCCGGGACAGGTATTGCGTTCCTGAACGCGCAACCGCGCCCGAACGGGCAAAACCGCGCCCGTCGTACGGACAAAAAAAGCCTCTGCAGAAATTCTGCAGAGGCTTTTTTCACATCCGGAAACGGGTGCGCGCACAGGGCGCGGGCGCCGCTTTGTTCAGCGGATGAGCGAGCCGATCTCGGCGTCGTCGGCGGCGAACAGCACGCGGCAGGAGCCGTCCGTGTTGCAGGAAGCGAGCAGCATGCCCGCCGAATATTCGTTGCCGAATTTGTGCGGTTTGAGGTTGACGAGCACGACGATCTTCTTGCCGATGAGCGCGTCCGGTTCGTAATCGCCCGCGACGGACGCGACGATGACGCGCTCGCCGACCCCGTCGTGCACGGTCAGTTTCATGAGTTTGTTGGTCTTGCGCATGGGCTTAGCAGAAAGCACCTTGCACACGCGCAGGTCGCACTTGGCAAAGTCTTCGCGTTCGATGAGTTCGCCGAACGGTTCCGCCTTTTCGACGTATTTATCCTCGGCGGGCGCGGCGGGCACAGGCTGCGCCGCGGGAGCGGGCTCCTCCGCCTTTGCGTCGGGATCTTCCTCCTCGGGGATGGAAAAATCGAGCAGGCGCAGGTAGCGCTCGGGATCCACCGCGAACAGGTACAGATACAGACGGGGGCCCTTGTCCCTGCCCAGAATGAGGTTGTACACGTCCTTGAAGAACTTGCTCTGCACCTCTTTGAGGGCGTTTTTATCTTCCGCTTTTTCGGGATAGACGCGCTTGGGGATGGCGTACAGTTCCGCCTGCAACTCGTCCAGCGTGTACCCGCCCGCCGCAAGGAAGGCGCGCAACTGTTCCACGCAGGCGCGCTCGTTTTCGTCCATCGTGTTCCAGTACACGCGATTGCGGCGAGGCAGGATGACGTATTCGCTTTCGGGCGAACAGGTCCTGAGCCAGAACTTTGCCTTTTCGAACAGTTCGCGGAACTCTTCCGCCTTGTACGGCGTTCCGATCTTTTCGAACAGTTTTTCCATCATCTTCGCGTTGAAGTTGACGACGCTGCCCAGTTCGACCAACTGACTCATGGGTACGGGAACGAGTTCCCTGCCCTCGATGAGGCAGTTTTCCATGATGCGCCTGGTGTTCTCGTCCGCGGTGCCGTCCTGATAGGCTTTGAGCATCTTGCCGAACTCGAAATACTGGCGCAAGATCTCGTCGCTGAGGCAGAAATCGAAAGCCTTGAGCGGCTCCGTCTTTGCATACAGCCACAGGATGATCTCAGGCAGGTACAGTTTGAGCAGAAATTCGGGGGTCATGTTCAACCCCGAAGAGCCGCTCATCTTGCCGACGCTCCCCTTGATGCCGATGAACTCATATCCCTGGAACAGCGGCGGTTCGTAGCCGAAGATCTCGCGGGAAATGTCCTTGGCGGTATCGTAACTGCCGTTTTTGGAGGCGTGGTCCTTGCCGCCCGGCTCGAAATCGACGCCCTCGGCGAGCCAGCGCATGGGCCAGTCCACCTTCCACTGCAGTTTGCAGTTGAAATCCTTGGTAAAGTCGAAATCGGCTTCATGCCCGCACTCGCAGACATAGTGCGCCCTGGTGCAGTCCTCGGAGAGGGAGACGATCTTTGTGCTGTCCTTATGGCAGTGCGGGCAGAATATGCTGACGGGATAGTAGTTCTCGCGCTCCTCCTCCGTCGCGTCCTGCGTGCGGTGGCGGTCCAGGATGTCAAAGATCTCCTTGCGCTTTTGCAGGGCGAGCAAAATATGTTCGGCATACCGCCCCGAGCGGTACTCCTTCGCCTGGTAATGGAATTCCATGGAAATGCCAAACTTTTTCAGCGACGCCATGAACTCCTTTTCGAAATGCGCGGCGTAACTTTCGTCTTGCCCGAACGGGTCGGGGATGTCGGCATACGGACAGCCGATATATTGCTCGAAGGAATTGTTGCCGAGGTAGTCGGAGACGTTTTTCGGTACCTTGCGCAGGCGGTCGAACTCGTCCCACGAGAAGAGGAGTTTCGCCTTTTTGCCGCGGCGCAAAAGGGCGCGATAGACAAAATAACTGGTCGCGATGTCGCGGAAATTGCCGATGTGCACCGAACCCGACGGGGAGATCCCCGCCGCGCATACATATTCTTCCTTGTCCGGCCGCCTGCGGATGATGGTATCCGCCAACTGATCTGCCCAATACATACCCGAATCTCCCAAAATTCGATTGATTTTCCCGATTATACCACATCCACCCGCCGAACGCAACCCGTAGCGCGGGCGAAGGGCGCAGGAAAATGAAAAAAGCGCGGCAAAACCGCCGCGCCGCGCTTTGCCGCGCCCGCCCGCGCCCCAAAAGGCAGGCGGTCAGATATCTTTTTTCTTTGCCGAAGCGATCATGCGGACGCGGGCGGGGACGACGTCCACCGTCACCTTGCCCGAGATGCCCTTTTCGCCGTCGAAATTCCACACGACGTTCTCCCCCGCGTCGATCTCGAAATGGCTGCCCTCGATGCGGGTGATGTTGCGTTCGCGCACTTTATAGCCGTACAGGAACAGATGCACGATGGCAAAGAATGCGCGCACGCGCCCGAAAAAGTTCGCTTTTTTGTGCTGGCGGATGATCGCCGCCTCGATCTTGCCGTCCGTCATGGAGCCGTACTTGTTGACGTGCATGCCCGCGACATATTTTCCGTTGACCAGGAGCAGGAGCACGCATTCCGTCTGCTCGCGCCTGTCGCCGCTCTGCACGCAGACGTCGAACGCGTCGAACTTCATGTTCTTGCGCAGTCCCTCGATGCCGTACGCAAGCCGCCCGACCCGCTGTTTCTGCGTCTGCGGCGTGGTGTACGAGGAACTGGTGAAGGCGCCCGCCGCCACCACATACATGGCGTAACGGTCGTTGACCTTCATGCAGTCCAGCGGCACCGTTTTGCCGCTGCGGATGACTTTGAGGGCGCGGCGGATGTTTTTGGGAATGCCGAGGCTGTGCGCCACGTCGTTGACGGTGCCCGTGGGGATGTAGCCGAGTTCGGGGTCGGTGCCCGCCTCGCAGACGCCCTGCACCGCTTCGTTGACCGTTCCGTCCCCGCCCGCGAACACGATGGCATCGTATTTCGTTGCCGCCTCGCGCACGGCGCGCGTCATGTCCCCGCGGCCCGTGGTGGCGTATACGTCCACCGTTTCGTATTTATCTTTGAGTTCGCGCACGATAAAGTCCAATTTTTTTGCGACTTTCCCGCGCCCGCTGACCGGATTATACAAAAAAATGCAATTCATTCTTTTTCCCCACCGACGATCGTCCTCACCATTATATCGTACTTTTCCCGCTCGCGCAACCATTCTGCCGCATATTTGTCGTATTTTGTCTATAATTCGGGAAAACGCTTTCCTTTTTTGCGCCCATCCGCTATAATGAGAAAAAACGCGGGGGAAAACGTTCATGCACTACCACATCGGCAACATGCTCATCTTGCAGGAATTCAACGGCGGGGACGGGTGCCCGCTCTGCCGCATCCGCAACATTTTGGAAAAACGGCTGGTCGAACAGTACCTCAACGAAGCGGTGATGGAGGATTCGCAGCGGCAGGCGGTGAACGAGCGCGGGTTCTGCATGCACCACACGCAGATGATGCACGCGCGGCAGAACAAACTTTCGCTCGCACTGCAATACGTGACGCGGCTGACCACCCTTAAAGGGAAACTGGAGATCACCGCCGACAAAAAGATCGGCAAAAAGATGGCGGACGCCTTTGAGCACTGCGGAAATACCTGCGTCATCTGCGACGCCGTGGAAGAGAACATGGTCCGCTATTACAAGACGATCGCCGAGATGTTCGCGGGCGAGGCGAACTTCAAGGCTGCCCTGCTTTCGACAAAGGGATTCTGCCTCGAACATTTCGGCGCGCTCCTGCGCTACAGCGCCTTTGCGCACGGCAAGGAAAAAGATTACCTGTACACGCTGACCAAACTGCAAAAGGACGCGATGAACGCACTGCTTGAAGACCTGCAATGGTTCTGCGCCAAACACGACTACCGCAACGCGGACAAGCCGTGGAACGGCGCGGACACCGCCCTTCTGCGCGCCGTCGCCCTCGCGCACGGGACCCCCGCAAAATAGCGGACCCGCGGGAAGGCTCCAGCGGCAACGAGAACGGACAGACAAAGAGCGGAGAGCGCCGCGGCGCTCTCCGCTCTTTCCGTCCGTGCAGACACGTTGGGACGGACGGCGATTTCACATGTTCAGCAACATTTTTTGCAACTGCGCAAAGTCTGACGCGAACGCTTCGGCGCCCGCCGCCGTCAGTTCCTCGCGCGTGCGGTACCCCCACAGCACGCTCACCGAACGCATGCCTGCGTTCTTTGCCGTCTTTACGTCGGTATCCCCGTCGCCGACGAACGCCGCTTCCGCAGGCGATACGCCCAGTTCGCGCAGGAGAGCGAGCGTGGAGGTCGGGTCGGGCTTGACGGGCACGCCGTCGCGGTTGCCGACGATGGCGTCGAACCCGAAGGGCGCAAGTTTGGTTTTGCCCAGCACGTCCGCCGCCGCCTGCGATTTGTTGGTGACGACGGCCAGTTTCATGTCCGCCGTTTTGAGCGCGGCGAGGCATTCCGCTTCCCCCGCAAAAAGCACCGTGCGTTCGTTTTTGCAATGCACGTGGATGGGACAGTACACGTCCCTGTAAAAGTGCTCCGCCTGCCCCCGTTTTTCCGCGGGCAGCGACAGTTCGGCAAAGCGCAAGCCCCCGTTGCCGACAAAGCGGCGGGTCTGTTCCATGGTCACGGGCGGGCAGGAAAACTGCGCGAGCGCGGCGTTCATGCACGCATTGAGGTCGGGAAGGGTGTCGAGCACCGTTCCGTCCAGATCGAATATGACGGCTTTGAGCATGTAGTCTCCTCTTTGGCAAACGCCTTCCGGCAAAGCCGAAAGGCGCGGTCGTTACATTTTTTCGGGAACGCCGATGCCCAGCAGACCCAGCGCGTTGCCGAGGGCGATGAGCGTGGCTTCGGTGAGCGCGAGGCGGAACTCCCGCCGCCCCTCCTCCGCGCCGAGGATGGAGCAATCGAAGTAGAACTTGTTGAACAGTTGCGCGAGATCGACGGCGTAGCGCGCGATGAAGCAGGGTTCGTATTTTTCCAGCGCGTCGTGCAGGGTCGCGGGGAACTCGTCCAGTTTTTTGACCAGTTCGAACTCCTGCGGACACACCTGCCCGACCTCGAAGGAAGCCGCATTCCCGCCCTTGGCGAGCACGCTCGCCGCGCGCGCGCAGGTATACTGCACGTAGCAGGAGGTCTCGCCCTCGAAATTGAGCACCTTGTCGTACGAGAAGGTGATGTCCTTGATCTTGTTGTTGTACAGCGCGCCGAAGATGACCGCGCCGACGCCCACCGTCTTTGCGATCTCCTCTTTGTTTTCCAGCGACGGGTTTTTTTCCGCGATGATGGAGAGCGCCTTTTCCACGCACTTGGCGATGACGTCCTCGAGGTACACCACCTTGCCCTTGCGGGTGGACATGGCGCCGTCTTCCAGCGAGACCATGCCGTACGCGACGTGGACGAGGTCTTTCGCCCAGGGCTTGCCCATCAGTTCGAGCACCTTGAACACCTGCCTGAAATGTAGGTTCTGCTGATAGGCGACGACGTACAGGCACTTGTAAAAATCGTAGGTCTGTTTGCGGTAGCAGGCGGCGGCGATGTCGCGGGTGGCGTACAGCGAGGCGCCGTCCGAACGCAGGATGATGCAGGGCGGCATGCCGTATTGTTCGAGGTCGACGACCTGCGCCCCCTCGCTCTCGATCAGCAGCCCCTTTTCGCGCAGTTCGTCCACGACGGGCTGCATCTTGTCGTTGTAAAAACTTTCGCCCGCCCAACTGTCGAAATGCACGTCCAGAAGGTCGTACACCTTGCCCACCTCGCGCAGGGTGAGTTCCTTGAATTTTTCAAACAGCGCGACGGCGTCGGGGTCCCCCTGCTCGATCTTTTTGAACTGGGCGCGCGCCTCGTCGTTGAGGCTCTCATCCTTCTCCGCCTCGGCATGGAAGCGCACGTACAGTTCGTTCAGCGCGCGCAGCCCGCCCTCTTCGAGCAACTTTGCGCTGCCCCAGCGGGTGTAGGCGACGATGAGTTTGCCGAACTGCGTGCCGTAGTCGCCGAGATGGTTGATGCCGACGGGCGTATACCCCAGAAAGCGGTGCAGTTTATACAGCGCGCTCCCGAGCACCGTCGTGGAAAGGTGCCCGATGTGGAAAGGTTTTGCGATGTTCACCGACGAATAGTCGATGCAGACGGTCTTGCCCTTGCCCTCGTCGGACGCGCCGTAGCGCTCGCGCTCGGCAAGCACCTTCTGCACCGTCTGCCGCGCCCAGAACGCGCGGTCGATCTTGAAATTGACGTAGCCGTTGACGGCGGAGACCTCGCTCACGATCTCGTCCGCGGGATAGTTTGCCGCCAGTTGTTCGGCGATGAGCGCGGGCGCCTTGCGCATGGTCTTGGCAAGGCGGAAACAGGGCAGCGCAAAATCGCCCATCTCGCTGGTGGGCGGCGCCGCGAGCATGGCGGCGATCTCCTCTTCGGTCAGCCCTTCCGCGCGCACGCGCGCGGCGATGTGGCGTTTGAAGTCCATACCTCTTCCTCTTTTCTTGGATTACCGTAGTAGTGTACCATATTTTGCGGGCTTTGACAACTTTTTCGCATTTTGCCCGCCCTTTTTATTTTGCAAATTTGTGCGATTGTATTATAATAAACTACGATACCGCGCGGGATACGGCGCGGCGGCGGGGGCGCAAACGCTCCCGCATCACAAGGAGAAAGCATGAAACTCGGCGTCGTCGGATTGCCCAACGTCGGCAAATCCACCCTGTTCAACGCGATCACCCATGCGGGCGCGGAAGCCGCAAACTATCCCTTCTGCACCATCGAACCCAACGTCGGCGTGGTCGCCGTGCCCGACGAGCGGCTGGAAAAACTCGCCGCCCTGTACGACAGCAAGAAGATCACCCCCGCCGTGGTGGAATTTGTGGACATCGCGGGCCTGGTCAAGGGCGCGTCCAAGGGCGAGGGGCTGGGCAACAAGTTCCTCTCGCACATCCGCGAAGTGGACGCGATCGTGCACGTCGTGCGCTGTTTTGAGGACGAGAACGTCACCCACGTCGAAAACACCGTCGATCCCGTGCGCGACATCGGCATCATCAACCTCGAACTCATCCTCGCGGACATGGAGACGGTGCAGCGCCGCCTCGACCGCGCCAAAAACGCCGCCAAGAACGGAGACAAAAAATTGCTTGCCGAGGCGGAATTTTACCAGAAAGTGCTCGATCACCTGTCCCAAGAGCAGTGCGCGCGCACCCTCGCCTGCTCGGAAGAGGAGACGGAACTTTTGCGCGATCTCTTCCTGCTGACCGCAAAGCCCGTCATCTATGCCGCGAACATTTCCGAAAAGGATATGGGCAAGGCGGACGCCGACCTGCCGCACGTGCGCGCGGTGGAAGCATTCGCCGCCAAGGAAGGGAGCGAGGTGCTCGTCATCTGCGCCAAGACGGAGGAAGAACTTTCCCAACTCCCCGCCGACGAAGCGGCGATGTTCCTCGAAGAGTTGGGGCTTGCCGAGAGCGGGCTGGACCGGCTGATCAAAAAGTCCTATTCCCTGCTCGGGCTGATCTCCTACCTCACCGCGGGCGAAAAGGAGACGCGCGCCTGGACCATCGTCAAGGGCACCAAGGCGCCGCAGGCGGCGGGCAAGATCCACACCGATTTCGAAAAGGGATTCATCCGCGCCGAAGTCGTGGACTGGCAGACTCTGCTCGAATGCGGCAACTACAACGCCGCCAAGGAAAAGGGCAAGGTGCGCTCGGAAGGCAAAGACTACGTCATCAAAGACGGCGACGTGGTGCTGTTCCGCTTCAACGTGTAAAAATTTAATTCACGCAAAGGGTTCACGAAATTCTCGGCCGGCGACACCTGCGGATTTCCGTGAGCGGAGGGCTCTGCCCTCCGTCCGCGATGAAAAGGGCACGCCTTTCTCAAAATCGCGGACATTCACCCGCCGAAGTCGCAAGCATGCGACAAACGGGGTGCGCTTGCAAAATAAAAAAAGACGGCGCACGCCGCCTTTTTTTATATTTCCTGTTCAGCGCTCGCTGCGGCTGACCGATTCGACGGCGACCGAGCCGCCGCGCACCGCTTCCATGCGCGTGAGGTAATACTTTTTATAGTATTTGAGAAGTTCGTCGTTCTCCGATTCCGTTTTCAGGCTTTCGATGATGAGCGCGTTCTTTTCGTAATCGCACACGTTCACGCCGAACACCTGCGCCGAGCGCATGACTTCCTCGATCTCGTCCTTTTTAAGGGCGCGCAGTTTGATGAACAGGATCTCCTTTTTGTGGATGGGGAGATCGGTGAAATCCAGCACCTTGATGACCTCGACGCTGCGGTTGAGTTGTTTTTTGATCTGTTCGAAGGTCTTGTCGTCGCCCAAAAGGCTGATGGTCATGCGCGAGACGGTGGAGTCCTCCGTCTCGCCGACGGTGAGGCTCAAAAGGTTGTACGACTTGCCCGAAAACAGGCCCGCGATCTTGGCGAGCACGCCGACGTCGTTTTCCACATACAGCGAAAGCCAGCGCTTTTTCATGACGTCGCTCATCTTACTTCCCCTCCTTTTTGTATTCGGTGACCATTTCCGAAAGCGCGTTCCCGCCCGGAACGATGGGCAGGACGTTGCTCTCGCGCTCGACGATGAACTCAATGAGCGTGGGTGCCTTAGTGTTTGCCTTGGCGCGCGCAAAGGCTTCTGCGATCTGCGCCCGATCGGTGACGCGGATGCCCTCGATGCCGTAACTTTGGGCAAGTTTGACAAAGTCGGGAACGTACGGCGGGCACTGCGCGTTCGGGTTGGAGCACCATGCCCCGCAGGACGCGCGCTTGCGCAGGCAGGTGCAGGAATATTTGCCGCCGAAGAACATTTCCTGCCACTGGCGCACGTTGCCGAGGTAGGAATTGTTGAAGATGCAGATGGTAACGGGCAGTTCTTCGCACACCGCGGTGGCGAGTTCCTGCTCGTTCATCTGAAAGCCGCCGTCCCCCGCGATGCAGACGACGGGGCGGTCGGGACAGCCGAGTTTTGCGCCGATCGCCGCGGGGAGCCCGTAGCCCATGGTGCCCAGCCCGCCCGACGTGAGCAGTTTCCCCTGCCCTTTGACCTGCAAAAACTGCGTCGTCCACAGTTGGTTCTGCCCGACGTCGGTGGTGACGATGGGCTCGTCGAACTGCGCGTTGATCGCCTCGATGACGTCTTTGGGCGTGACCGCGCCGCCGCCGTCCATGACCAGCGGCTTTTCGGCGCGCAGGCTCTGCAGCCGCTGCACCCAGCCGCCGCGCTCCGCCTTGGCGGGCGGCAGGATCTCCGCCAGTTTTTCCAGCGCCTCGCGCGCGTCCGCGACGATGGGCACGTCCACCACGATGTTGCGCGAGATGGACGCGGCGTCGATATCGATGTGCACGATCTGCGCCCCTTTGGCGAACTCGCTCAACTTGCCCGTGATGCGGTCGTTGAAGCGGGTGCCCACCGAAAAGAGCAGGTCACATTCGGACACCGCGGTGTTGGCGGCGATGTTGCCGTGCATGCCCATATTCCCGATGTACAGCGGATGATTGTACGGGAGCGCGCCCTTGCCCATGATGGTGGTGACCACGGGCGCGCCGCACGCCTCGGCGACGCGGCGCAGCGCATCCCCGCCGCGGGCGATGTTCACGCCGCCGCCCGCCAGAAAGAGCGGGCGCTTCGCGGCGGCAAGCATCGCCGCCGCCTTTTTGAGTTGCCCCATATGCACGCCCGTCGAGGGCTTGTACCCGCGGATGGAGACTTCCTGCGGATACTCGTCGCTGCCGAGAGCGAGTTGGATGTCCTTGGGGAAGTCGACGAGCACAGGCCCCGGTTTGCCCGTGCGGGCGATGTAGAACGCCTCCTTGATGATCCTGCCCAGGTCGTCGCGGCTGCGCACCGTCACGGCGTATTTGCAGATACTGCGGCAGATGCCGACGATGTCCACTTCCTGGAAGGCGTCGTTGCCGATCAGGTGGGTGGGGACCTGCCCCGTAAAGCAGACGAGGGGCACACTGTCGTAGTTCGCCGTGGCGATGCCCGTGACGAGGTTGGTCGCGCCCGGGCCGCTGGTGACGAGGCAGACGCCCGTCCTGCCCGTGGCGCGCGCGTACCCGTCCGCGGCGTGCACCAGCCCCTGCTCGTGGCGGGGCAATACGACGCGGAACGCCGTTTCGCCGTACAGCGCGTCGAACAGGTCGATCGCCATGCCTCCAGGATAGGCGAACAGCGTATCCACGCCCTCTTCCTGCAATGCTTTGACAAATAATTTTGCTCCGCTGATCTTCATGGACCTACCTCCTTGCGCGCGGATGCGCGCCGAGTCAATATTTTGTGCGGCGGGACCCGCCTGTACAGACAAAACGCCCCGAACGGCATATGCCGTCCAGGGCGATCGTAGACCGTGTTACCACCTGCATTCGGGAACATTCCCGCACTCTGTCCGATGCGCGCGGCATCGGCGCCCGTGTAACGGCGGGCAAAGCCGTCGGAGCCTACTTGTTTCCGTTCGGTCCGCCGCTCGGGGGCTACCTTCCGCCGCAACTCCGCGGGAACTTCCACCGACCGTTCCCTCTCTGTGCCGAAAATTGCGGGTACTCCTCCCCGTCACTGCGTTTTCTGTCGATTTTTCTGTATGATAGCACACATTTGCGCGCTTGTCAACTTTTTTTTGCACAGCCGCGAGAGCGGCGTCTTTCCGCACACGAAACGGATGCGCCCGCCTTACGCATCGACGGACATGAAACAGAATCTGTCCACGTCGAACAACCCCTTGTCGGTGAGTTTGACGGACGGGATGACGGGAAGGGCGAGGAAGGACAGGCTCATGAACGCTTCCACATCCTTTTTGACGCCCATCGCATAGGCGCGGGCGAGCAGTTCCTCGGAGCGGGCGATGTATTCCTCGGCGGGCAGACTGCTCATCAGCCCCGCGATGTCCAGCGGGAGAGACTCCGCCTTGCCGCCGCGCACGACGGTCATGCCGCCGCCGATGCGGCGCAGTTCCTCCACCGCCGCCGCCATGTCCGCGTTGTTGTCGCCGAGCACGATGATGTTGTGCGAATCGTGCGCGACGGTGAGCGCGATCGCCCCGTCTTTGAGCCCGTACCCTTCCAACAGCCCCAGTCCGATGTTGCCCGAAGCGTGGTGGCGTTCGACGACGGCAAGTTTGAGAAGATCGGTGCCTTTGAGCACGACGTCGCCGCTGCGGCTCTCCACCGCGCGCACGACGCGCTCGGTGACGACGTTGTCGGGAATGAGGCGGATGACGTTGGCTTTTTCACCCCGCAGCGCGAGGCGGAAAGAATCCGCCGTGACCTTGCCCACGTGCACGGTGTTTTTGACCGCGTCGGACAGGTAGCGCTCCCCGCCGAACAGCGCCCTGCCCTCTTCGGCGACCAGGTTTCCGTTTTTGAGAACGAGCGCGCAGGCGAAGTCTTTGAGGTCATCGAACACGGCGATGTCCGCGTCATACCCCGGCGCGATGGCGCCCTTGCCGTACAGGCGGTAGCATTCCGCGCCGTTGAGGGTGGCGGCGATGACCGCCCACACGGGGTCCATGCCCGCGGCGACCGCGATGCGCAGGGCGTTGTCGAGGTGCCCGTTGGCTTTGAGGTCGGCGGCGTGGCGGTCGTCGGTGCACAGCAGGAAACGGCGCAGGTTGGCGGCATTGACTGCCTTGCAGTTGACGGCGACGTTGCGCGTCGCCGAGCCAGCGCGCAGATGCACGTACATGCCCTTGGCGATCTTTTCTTCCGCCTCGGCGGGGGAAACGCACTCGTGGTCGGTGGAGATGCCCGCGGCGATGTAGGCGTTCAGCCCCTTGCCGCTCGTGTTGGGCGCGTGGCCGTCCACGACCTTTCCCGCCGCGTGCGCCGCGGCGATCTTTTGCAGAACTTCGGGGTCCTTGCCGATGACGCCCGGGTAGTTCATGAATTCGCCCAGACCCCAGAACAGGTCGCGGCCGATCGCCTCCGCCGTCTCCCTGCCGCCCAGCACCGCGCCGCTCGTTTCAAAGGGAGTGGCGGGAACGCAGGACGGGAGCATGAGTTTGACTTCGAGCGGAGTATTCTTTGCCGCCCGCGCGATGTATTCCGCGCCCGCGATGCCGCAGACGTTGGTGATCTCGTGCGGGTCGGCGATGACGGTGGTCGTGCCGCGGGGCACGGCGAGCCGCGCGAATTCCTCGGGCGAGAGTTGCGAACTTTCGATGTGCATATGCGCATCGATGAGTCCCGGCACCGCGATCTTGCCCGCGATGTCGATCTCGCGTTCGCCCTCGTATTTGCCCACGCCGACGATCTTGCCGCCGCAGACGGCGATGTCCCCTTCCTCGATCCTGCCCGTGAACACGTTGACGTATTTTCCGTTTTTGAGAACGATGTCCGCCTTGGCATTGCCCAGCGCGGCGTCGATGATCTTTTCCAGCATTGGTGCGCTCCTTCGCTTTTTCTTTCAGTATACCACGGCGGCGCCAAAAAGACAACCCCGTGAACGCAAACGGGCAAAAAACGCCGCGGCGTTTCGCCGACCCGCGGGGCGCGCCCATACAACGAAACAGCCGAAGTGCGGGGCGCGTCCATGCGCCGAACCCGCGCACCGCAAAACAAAGCGCCGCTTGCGCGGCGCCGTTTCGGCATGCGCCGCAAAGCGGCGGCTCAGATCTTGGGTTTGTAGCGGGACAAAAACGGATAGCGTTCGCCGCGCGAATCGTACTCGATGAGGGTATCCACATGCACGTTGTACGCACTGCGGAAAATGTTGATGTCCACGTTCGGATTGCTCTTTTTGAGTTCGGCGATCAGCCGCTTGACCTCCCGCCGCTTGGACAGATCTTCCGCTTCCTCGCTCTTTTCGGTGAAGCGGCAGGCACAGCGCAGGCACTGCAACTCGCACAAATTCTGCCAGCGAACGATGTCCTCCTCGTGCACATAGTACAGCGGGCGGATGAGTTGCATGCCCGGGTGGCGGGAACTGTACAGTTTGGGGGGCATGCTCTGCATCTGCGCGCCGTACAGCATGCCCATGAGGATGGTCTCGATGACGTCGTCGAAGTGGTGCCCGAGCGCGATCTTGTTGCAGCCCAGCCGCTGTGCCTCGCGGTACAGGTAGCCGCGGCGCATGCGCGCGCACACGTAGCAGGCGTTTTTGACCTCTTCCACCGTCTCGAAGATGGGCGAGGAAAAGATGTGCACGGGGATGCCGAGCGCGGCGGCGTTGCTCTCGATGAGCGCGCGGTTGGCGGGCGCATAGCCCGGGTCCATGACGAGGAATTTGAGGTCGAAATCCACGTCGCCGTGCGCCTGCAACTCCTGCATGCACTTGGCAAGGAGCAGGGAATCTTTCCCGCCCGACATGCAGACGGC
This sequence comes from uncultured Clostridia bacterium, assembly GCA_944341895.1. Classification (GTDB taxonomy): domain Bacteria; phylum Bacillota; class Clostridia; order Christensenellales; family Borkfalkiaceae; genus Borkfalkia. Next base: position 66,125 of record CALVMB010000002.1, on the reverse strand, counting down.
GACGCTGTCCCCCGCCTCCACCAGCGCGTATTCCTTGACGCCGCGCGCAAAGCGGCGCCAGATCTCCCGCCGATAGGTCGTGATGATGCTCCTCTCCACAAACGCGCGGTCTTTCATGGCTGTAAAAAGGCGGGCAGAGCAGCGGGGCGCACGCCCGTGCGGCGCGTCCATTCCGCGACTTTTTCGCGGGTGCAGTTTTCGGCGACGAACGCCGCGGGGTCGTCGGCAACGCAGCGCGCGCAGGCGATGAGCGGCGCGCCGCGGGCAATGGAACGCACGATCTCCTCGGCGCCGCCCGCGATGTAGAAAAACCCGTCGTATTCGATAAAGGACGGCGCGCCCGCGCCCTCGCCCGCGGGCAGAAGGCGCGCGGGGCAGATCTCGTAGCGGACGAATTTTTCGCCCGCTTTGTATTTGCGGTAATGCTCGGCGATGCGGTCGGCGACCGTTTCGGGCGAGACAAAGGAAGTATCGACGACGTAATCGTAGTTTTCGAGGTCCTTGATGTGCACGCCGTACAGTTGCAGGTAGCGCTGCGCCTCGCTTTGGCGGCGGGCGGCGATGGATTCCACCGCCTCTTCCACCGTTTTGAACGGTTCGCTGCTCCTGCCCGCGTTGAGGATGCGCGTCGCCGAAATGACGGGTTCGGTCATCATGTACACCGAAAAGGACGAAGGCACGAAATGCCACGCCATGCGCGAATCGATGACGAGGTCTTTCGGCTCGTGTTCGAGGGCGCGCAGGCCGTCGTCGATCCTGCCGTCGATCTCGGGATGCGTCTCCGAATAGCGGTTGAGTTCGAGGGTGGTCATGCCCATCTCCTCGGCGATGGCGCGCTGGATGGTGCCCGTCGAGTACAGTTCGGCGCCGAGCCGCCCGCACAGCAGTTTGCCGACCGTCGATTTGCCGCTGCCCAGATCCCCTGCCAGCGAAATTTTGATGTTTTCCATAGTGATCAGTCCGTCCTTATAAAGACCCGTAACGGGTCTTACAGTATACCGCATTTTGTCCGCATTGTCAAACGCAGAAAAGCCGCAACACCTTCGCAGGCGCGATTTTCACGCCGAAAACAGCGTATACATGCCCACGAGCGCCGAGACCGTTTCGCCGTAACTCGCCGTGCCCGACGAGACGCCGTTCGCTTTGAGGAACAGGTCGTTGAAAAAAGAAGAGATGCGGTCGATCGCCCCTTCGTAGCGCGTAAAATGTTCGCTTGCCGCCGCGTAGTCGGCGAGCACCGCGGCGGGCAGGCGGTCGCGCAGTTGCTCGCGTTCGGCGCGCGGGAGCGCGTTGAGGAGCGTCGCAGTCACGGGCATGAGCGCGCTGTAACGCAGGTACGCCTCCTCGGAAGCGATGCAGACGAAGTAGGAGACGACGTTCGCCTCGTTCTCGCGCGAGACGCCCTTGGCGTGCGCCATCTCGTGCGCCATCGTCTGCGGCAGTTCGTAGACGGGGATGTTGACGTTGACGTTCGCTTCCCCGAAAAAGGGAATGAAGATGCCCGTGATGCCCAGATAACTCATGGGCACGGACAGCGCGACCGCCTTGGGCCGCACCGCCTGCCCCGAAAAATAGCCGCCGAGCGCGGCGTACGCCTCGTTGAGCGCATCCGCGACCTCGTCAAACGAGAGCGGCGGGAGGATGCGCCCGTCTTCGCCGCGCTCCAACTGCCGCGAAGCGGCGTTCAGTTCGTCGACGAAATATTCCGCGGCGGCCAGCACCTGCTCCTGCGTGACGGCAGACTCGGAAATGCCGAGCGCCTCCGCGGCGGGGGCGCGTTCGTACAGCGGCGCGTACAGCGCGCCGAACGCGATGAGGAGCGCCAGCGCGAACAGGCACAGCCGATAGGCGAGCGAGCCCGCGCGCGCAAAACGGCGGCGGCACAGCGCAAGGACGAGCCGCACCGCGCTCACGCACAGAACGACGGTCAGCGCGACGGCGCCGCACTCGTACAGCGAGAACGGAACGGCGTTGGAGAGCACGGTCAGCGCCGCCGAGAGGACGCGCGTGACGCCGCGCGCGAACAGATGTTCCGCGAAAACGGGGAGGCCCGCCAGAAGATACAGGAGCGCCGCCGCCAGCCCGCACAGGCACAGCACCTGCACGCGCGGCATGCGCTTTTTTTGACCGAACAGGCGCGGCTGTTCCATGCGTCTCCTCCCCTGCGGCTTGCCGTCCGCGGAATATGCGAGAGCGGCTTGCCTGCCGCAGAAAGCGCAAGAGCGGCTTGCAAAAACAAGCCGCTCGCAGTCATGACAAAATTCCGGATCAGACGATGTATTTGTCCTCGGCGGCGGGAGCGTCGTCGAGTTCCTTCTTCTTCGCCTCGTAGCCGGGCTTGCCGAGCAGGGCGTACGTCGCCTGTTTGCCCGCTTCGACGCCGGGCTGGTTGAAGGTGTCGATGTTGAACATCGCGCCCGCATACGCCGTCTGCAATTCGAACAGGTACATGAGTTGTCCGAGCGTGAACTCGTTGACTTCGGGCACCGTGATGGTGTAGTTCTGCCTGCCCGCTTTGGCGAGCGCGTACGCGGTGGCCTTGTTTTCGGCGGCGATGAGTTCGTTCATGGTGTGGCCGCCGAGGAAGGAGACGTCGGGGATGTCTTCACAGCCGTGCGGGATGGGAACGACCTTGCGGTAGTTGGTGACGGACAGGAAGGTGACGACCTTGTCGAACGGGCCTTCGGTGTACAGTTGGACCTGCGAATGCTGGTCGGTGACGCCCAGCGATTTGACGGGGGTCTGCCCGACGTTGCATGCCTTGCCGTCCAGCGTGACGTTCTTGCCCAGGCTCTCCGCCCACAACTGGCAATACCAGTCCGCCATGAGTTTGAGGCTGTCCGCATACGGCATCATGACGCCGATGTTCTTGCCGCGCTTCATCGCCATGACCTGCAGAACGGCGCAGGCAAGGGCGGGGTTTTTGGCAACGGAAGGCTTGTTGCAGATGCCGTCCATGTACGCCGCGCCCGCGAGCATCGCCTTGATGTCGATGCCCAGGATCGCCGCGGGCAGAAGCCCGACGGGGCACAGTTCGGAGAACCTGCCGCCGACGCCGTCGGGGATGTAGAACGTCTTATAATTGTTCTGCTTGGCAAGTTTGATGAGGTTGCCCTTGGCGTGATCGGTGGTGGCGATGATATTCTCGCTCGCCTTGTCCCCCAGCACCTTTTTGAGGATGTCGTTGATGACGAGGTACTGCGTCATGGTCTCGCTGGTCGCGCCCGATTTGGTGATGACGTTGAAGCAGGTCTTTTCGGGTTCGATGACGTCCAGAAGCGCCGCCATGCGCTCGGGGTCGACGTTGTCCTCGACGTAGAATTTCGGGCCCTTGCGCTTGGAGGGCGCGAGGTCGTTATAGTGCAGGTGGCACAGCGCGTTGAACACGGCGATGGGGCCGAGCGCGCTTCCGCCGATGCCGAGCACGACGAAATATTTGAACTTGCGGCGCACTTCTTTGGCGGTGGCGATGATGTCTTCCACGATCTCTTTCTGGTTGTACGGCAGTTCCGTCCAGCCCATCATGCCCGTCCCGCGCTTGTCCGCGACGTAATCGAACGCGTCGGCGGCGGCTTCCTTCATCTCCGCGATCTCGGAATCCTTGAACCCGTCGCTTCCGATGAATTTTTTCATCATATAGTTATAATCCACCGTCAGACGCATGCTGTTGCGCCAGTCTTTGTTCCTATAATTCATGTTTGACCTCCGTTCCGAAAGGATATTCGAGCGGTTTCCGCTACTTCCAATATTGTAAAACAAAAGGGCGGCGCTGTCAATACTTCCCCGAAAAAAAGGCGCACTTTTTCGGGTTTTTTGCGCCGAACGCGGCATTATGCGCCCAATTTGTACAGCAATTCCTGCAGGTATTCGCAGGAACGGAGCAACTCCTCTTCCGCGCCGAAATCGCCCGGATACACCTCAATGAGCAGCGCGCCGTCGAAGCCGCTGTCCCGCAGGCGGCAGATGAGTTCGGCAAAATCGAACACCCCCCGCCCCGGCAGACAGATCCTGCCCGCATCGTCCACGTCCGAAAGGTGCACGTGCGCGATGCTCCCTTCCATGTCCTTGATGTACATGGGATAGGGATAGCCCGAAAGGCGCGCCTGCTTGACGTCCAGAACGCCGAGAAGATCGACGCAGCGCGCTTTGAGCGCCGAAAAGATGCCCGGCTCGTTGTACAGCGCCCAATGCACCGTTTCCAGGCACAGCCGCACGCCGTGTTCGCCGCACGCCGCGGCGATCTCGCGCAGGGACTTTGCCGTCTTGTCCGCGTTCATGGGCGCGGAATTCTTTTTGAGGCGCGAAGTGGCGTGAAAGGTGTAGTACTTTGCGCCGAACACGTGCGCGCCCGCCATCGCCCGATGCAGCAGCGCGAAGGCGTCCGCCCTGGCGCGCGGATGCGCGCCGAACAGCTGGGGCTCGAACTGGGTATTGAGCACGTGCACCGAATGCACGTCCAGCGCGCCCTTGTTCTGCACGATCTTGCGCGCAAACTCCTCGCCGTACTCGGAAAAGGAGGTCAGAAACACCTCCGCGTGCCGCACGCCCAGCGCATCGAGCGCCGCCACGGCATCCTCGTTCAGTTTGCGGCAAAACAGACACGCCGTTGAAACCCCGCATACGATCATGATCTTCCCCTCCCCGGACTCTTATGCTATTGTACCACGCCGAAGGCGCGCCGTCAATCCATTCGCGGTTGACAAGCGGCGCGGCGCGTGCTATACTCAAAAGAAAAATGCGGAGGCGGACCATGGAGCCCTATCGCCACAAGGCACAATACTATGAGACAGACACGATGAAGATCGTGCACCATTCCAACTACGTGCGTTGGATGGAGGAGGCGCGCGTCGACCTGCTCGAACAGATGGGGCTCGGATACGACGCGATGGAGCGCGAGGGAGTACTCAGCCCCGTTCTTTCGGTGGAGTGCGAATACAAGTCCATGACCCGTTTCCCCGAGACGGTGGAGATCGTGACGACCATGACGAATTATACGGGGGTGCGGTTTGAACTCGCGTACGAAATGCGCGACGCGCAGACGGGGACGCTGCGCTGCCGCGGCAGGAGTTCGCACTGCTTTATCGACGGCACGGGCAAGCCCATCTCCCTGCGCCGCGCCTTCCCCGCCTGGGACAAACTGTTCTGCTCGGTCGCCGAGCATTGGCGCTGAACGCGCAAGACGCAGCCGAACGCGGCATGCCCGCGGCGCGCATCCCGACAGCCGCGGCGCAACTGCGGGCGCGCGTTCCGATACGGTAAAACCGACCCATAACAAGAATGCAGGCGGCGGAGCAATGCTCCGCCGCCTGCGTTCTTATTTTTTACAGGAACCAGATCTGCATGTCGCCTTTGCCGCGGTTCGCCCACTGGAAGTACGGGATGAGCCGCAGGGTGCATGCTTCCGTCTTGGGCGCCTCGTACGAATACAGCGCCTCCGACGTGTGCAGGCGCTCGGCTTTCACGTCCAGCGTGAAATATTCGCCGTTTGCCGCCTTGGCGCCCGCCAGCGAGCGGATGCGCACGTCGCGCAGGTTTTTGCCGTTATCCGCGCTCTCCGCGCACAGCACCAGCGGGCCGTATTCCACCGCCTTTCTGCCGCAATCCTGCCAGACGTTCTCATTCGCGTACACGAAACGGGGTTTGATGACGAAATCCAGCGCGATCTCGATGTCGCCGTCGCAGGCAAGGCGGATATATCCATCCGCGATGCAGGGCTGCTGCGTTCTGCCGTTCACCTTCATGCGCACGCCGCCGTTCCATGCGGGCACGCGCAGGTTGAGGTTGGCTTGCCCTTCCACGCGCACCGTCGCCCTGCCGCCGAAGGGCATTTCGGAATCGATGCAGATCTTTGCGCCGCCGATGCTCGTTTCGGAGGAGATGTACTGGTTGACGTACACCTGATCCCCTTCCGTGCCGTAAATGTAACTGCCGATGCTCTCGATGGTACGGGTGAGATTGGGCGGGCAGCAGGAGCAATCGAACACCTCCACGCGCTCGGGAATGGGATAGAACAGTTTGGTGCGCAGCCATTCGTTGTAATCGTACCCCGCCTCGTGCATTTCCAGCGGATTCACGTAGAAAAATCCCTTGCCGTCCTTGCTCTCGCCCGCGAGGATGTTGTTGTAGAAAGCGCGCTCGAACACCGCATGGTACTCCGCCCTGTTTTCGATCTTGGCAAGGCGGTCGCAGAACAGCGCCAGCGCGATCGCCGCGCACGTCTCGCTGTACGCCGTGTTGTTGGGAAGATCGTAGGCGAAGGTAAAGGCTTCGCCGTGGTAGGAGGAGCCGACGCCGCCCGTGATGTACATCTTTTTGTTGACGATGTCCGCAAACAGCGTCCTGCACACCTCGGCGAGTTGCGCGTCGCCCTTGATGCGCGCCACGTCCGCCATGGCGATGTACAGGTACAGCGCGCGCACGGCGTGCCCTTCCGCCGTCTTCATCTCGCGCACGGGAACATGATCGAGGTGGTAACTCGGGTTCATGTTCGGGTATCCCTCCTCGCTGTGTTTGCCGCGCTCTTCGATGAAGAAATCGGCGAGGTCGAGGTATTTTTTCTCCCCCGTCGTCTGATAGAGTTTGACGAGCGCCAGTTCGATCTCGGGATGGCCGCAGGTGACGAACGCCGTATCTTTCTTTACATAGAAACGGTCGTAAATATAGTCGGCATAGCGGCGCATGGCGGCAAGCAGTTTCTCGTCCACGCCCGATTCATGCAGGGCAACCGCCGCCTCGATGAGGTGCCCCGCGCAGTACAGTTCGTGCTCGGTGCGCTTTTTGAAGATGTTTTCGGGTTCGTATACCTGGAAATAGCAGTTGAAATACCCGTCCTCGCGCTGGGACGCGCAGATGTCGGCGATCGCCGCATCGGCGAGTTCTTTAAGTTTGGCGTCCTGCGTTTTGGCGAGGATGAACGCGGCGCTTTCCAGCCATTTGGCGACGTCCGAATCCCAGAAAATATGCGATCTGTGCTCGTCGTCGCGGACGCATTTCATGGCGCGGAACCTGCCAGTCTCCTCGAAACGGCGATAGACGTTATAGATCGAGACGCGCTCGTTGCGCTCCTGCAAATACTTGACGAAGCCGCCCGTAATGGTCACTTGCTTGAAATCGATGGTCTGCATGGTATTTCTCCTTTGTCGCAATTTCGGCTGTTATTCTTTTTCGAACAGGAACGCGCCGCTCTGGTACTCTGCCGCGGGGCGCAGCACGAGCGAACCGCCCGCGACTTCGTACTCGAGCGAAGCATACGACGCGATGAGTTTATACCCGCGCACGTCGCATTCGGGGATCTCGAAGGGGCGCTCGAAGCAGTGGGCGAGCACGAGCATGCGCCGCCCGTCGCGCGAGACCTTCTGATAGATCTGGCTCCCTTTCGGGTCGCGGTAATAGCGCACGCCGCAGTGCAAAAATGCGATGTCACCGTCGCGCACGATGTCCTTGACGACGTTGTAAAATTCCACGCCTTCGCGGATCTTCGCCTTCTGCGCGCCGTCGATCTTATGCACGTCGCCCGAAACGCAGATACGCCCGAACATCGCCGCCGTCATCGACCAGACGATGCGGTCGACGGTATCCTCCTTGCGGATGACCGCCCAGATCTGGCTCTGGCGCGCGGGGATGACGCGCGAGACGTTCGCCGCGACCAGAGGGATCTCGCGGCATTCGTGCGCGTCCGAAAAACTGCACATGGAGACGCGGCTCATGCGCAGCGGCTCGATGCGGCTGCCGCCCGACGAGCAGTTTTCGATGACGATGCCGGGGACCGCCTCGCGCAGTTTTTCCAGCCAGGCGAGGCTCTCTTCGGCGATCTGCCGCCCGCCTTCGCCCACGCTCTCCGCGCCGTCGCAGCCCATGCCGATGTTGTCGTTGTAATCGATCTTGATGTATCCGAACCCGTTTTCGTGCAGAAAATCGCACATCTTTTTCTGAATATACGCCTGCACGGCGGGTTTGCGCAGATCGAAAAAGCGGCGGTTCTTACCGGTGAGCGGCACGCCGTCGCGGCTGAGGAGCATGTCCGTCTTTGCAAACGCCTTGCTGTCCCTGCCCGCCACTTCGAATTCGTACCACAGCCCCGCGCGCATGCCGCGTTCGCGGATGGCATCCGCCACCGCCCGTATGCCGTGCGGGAAGAGTTCTTTGTTCTGTTCCCAGTCCCCCGTCGCGTTGCACCAGCCGCAGTCGTCCGGCTTGTACCAGCCGCAGTCGACGACGAAGATGCCGAACGGGATGCCCGCAATGCTGTCCAGAATGGCGCGGATGTTCTCCTCGCTCGGCACGCCCCAGGTGGTGCAATATTCGTTGAACAGCACGGGCATGTCCTCTTCGCTCGCGGGAACTTGCAGGCGGTTGTCCTGGAACCGCACGAAATCGTTGCACACGGCGAGCACGTTTTCGTGCGCCGCCACGCGCAGATAGGCGCGGTGGGTGCGGAACGAGGCGCCCGCAGGGATCTCCTTGGACCAATGCCCGAACTCGCGGTCGGCAAGCCCGCCCGAGAGGGCGCAGGTCTCCTTTTCCTTGTACAGTTCCATCTGCCAACTGTACGGCGCTTCGAGCGTCGCCGCCCAGATACAGCCGCCGCCCGCGATCGCCGCAAAGGGATAATAGCCGCGGTTGGGCATGGAACCGACCTGCCCGAAACGCTCGACCTTGACGCCGTAGCGCGCCCAACTCATGTCCATGCCGAGGGCGCAGAACTCGTCCTCCTTCATACGGCACTCACGGCTCCACGCGCTGGTCATGCGCACGAGGCGCAGCCCCGCGTCCGAAAGCGCGGCGTTTTGCGGGATGAAGATGCCTGAAACCGAAAAAGATTGCAGGCTTTCCAAAACCTGCGTTTTTCCGCTTTTGTTGCGGTATTCCGCGCACACCGAAAAGACGCCCGTTTCCGCGTCGTATTCGAGGGTGTGTTCGTATTCGTTGCCCTGCCCGTCCGAAAGCAGGGTGACGACGCCGCTCGCCGAGGCGGTCTGCGCGAGGATGTGCGCGGGCACGCTCGCCATGTTGCGCATGGTCACGCCCTGCGTGTAGTCGACGAGGTTGCGCGCGCCGCGCAGGGAAACCTGCACCATCGCGTCGGGCGAAAGCGCGTCGGCGTCCTCCACCTTGACGGACGCGGGAAAGAGCATCAGCCCCGCGCCGAGTTCGCCGCCCTGCGTGTAATATACGGCGGTGTCGCCGAACAGATATTTCCGATACAGCATAGTGCTTCCTTTTGCCGCCGCAACGCGGCGAACGGCACAAACGAAAGGCGGCGTTGCCGTGCAATGCCGCCTTCGGTCATGTCATGTGCGGGATTATTTGTTTTTCCAGATGATGTCGGACATCGCGAGATCTTTCTTGAACTGCTCGATCTTGGTGTTCTCGTCGATGAGCACCACTTCGATGCCCCACATGTTGCCGAGGTCGACCATCTGCTGCGCGGTGACGACGGAGGAGACGACGGTGTGGTGCGCGCCGCCCGCATAGATCCACGCCGCAACGCCTTCCTTGAAGTTGGGCTTGTATTTCCACATCAGCCCGCCGACAGGCAGGTTGGGCATCTTGTGCGGGTATTTGACCAGTTCGATCTTCTGCACGATGAGGCGCATGCGGTCGCCCATGTCGATCATGGAAACGGCGATCGCTTCGGGTGCGGAAATGCCTTCAAACACGAGGCGGGCGGGATCGGACTTGCCGCCGATGCCCAGAGGATGCACCTGGATCTCGGGTTTGGTCGCGGCGAACTGCGGCGAAACTTCGAGCATGTGCGCGCCGAGGCAGAGCCCGTCGGCGAGGTCATAGGTGTAGTCTTCCATGAGACCGGTGCCCTTCTGCCCCGCCATGTACTGCATGACGGCGCCGAGCGCCGCGATCTTCCAGTCGCCTTCCGCGCCGAAGCCGTAGCCCTTGCTCTGCAGGTCCTGGATGGCGAGTCCGGGCAGTTGATTGAGCCCGTGCAGCGCGCCGAAGTGGTCGACCACGCCGATGTAGCCGCCCTTTTCCTTGCAGAATCTGTCGATCGCGATCTCGTACTTCGCCTGTTCGCGCACGACGTCGATGCGGTCGGTCTTCATGACGTACTTTTTGCCGTACTCCGCCATGAGGGCGTCCACTTCCTGATCGGTGACTTTTTCGATGTATTTGACGAGATCGCCGATGGGATAGTAGTCCACCTGCCAGCCGAAATCGATGTGCGCTTCCACCTTGTCGCCTTCGGTGACGGCGACGTCGCGCATGTTGTCGGAGAAGCGGCACACTTTTACCTTTTTGGAGAAGGAATACCCCGCCGCGACTTTGCACCAGTCGGCGATCTCTTTGAGCGCCGCCTCGTCCTTGTAGTAGCCGACGACAACTTTGTTGTCCATGCGCAGGCGCGCCACGATGTAGCCGAACTCACGGTCGCCGTGCGCCGCCTGGTTCTCGTTCATGAAGTCCATGTCGATGGTGTCGTACGGCAGTTTCTCGTTGTACTGCGTCGCGAAGTGGCACATGGGCTTTTGCAGTTTTTTGAAACCGCGGATCCACATTTTGGCGGGCGAAAAAGTGTGGCACCAGGTGATGATGCCGATGCAGTCGTCGTCCGCGTTGACTTTGGCGACGGCGGCTTCGATCTCGTCCGAACTCTTGCAGGTGGTCAGGTATTTGACGGTGACGGGCATCTTCGAATCGACGTATTTTGCCATCTCTTCGGAGTGCTGCGCGACGTGTTCGAGCACGTCCGCCCCGTACAGCGTCTGGGAACCGGTGATCCAGTATACAACTTTTTCTTTCATTTTATTTTACCTCACAAAGTTTTTTGATTGATGCGCATTGCATGCGCCCTTTGAACAGTATGCCGACAAAATCGCTCCGATACACAACTGCGCGAGCGAAAATCACACTTTTCGCGGAGCGCACCCGATTTGTCGCACCCCTGCGACCTCAGCGGGTGAATGTCCGCGATTTTGAAAAAGGCGTGCCCTCTTTATCGCGGACAGAGGGCAGAGCCCTCCGCTCACGACAAAACATTTTGTCAGCACAAAATGTTTTGTGTGCCGACTTCGCCTTGCACGGGAAAGCAGTGCAAAACCGTGCAGAGCGGTGCAGATCGCGGGGTTGCGAGGCAAGCGCGAGGGAGCGTACACAGACGTACGTGACCGAAGCGCGAACGCCGCGGAAACGCCGCGAGGTGTGCCGCTATCCGCGGTTTTGCCCGTAGTAGGCGTTCTTGCCGTGCTTGCGCAGATAATGCTTATCCATCATGAACTTGTCCGCACGCTTGACCTGCGGGTTGACCTGTTCGGTGATGAATGCCATCTTGGCAACTTCTTCCATGACCGTCGCGTTATAGACGGAGCCGTCGGCATCCTTGCCGAAGGAGAACACGCCGTGGCTCTTGATGAGCACGCCAGGCACTTCGAGCGGCTTGATGTTGTCCTTTTTGAAGCGCTCGATGATGACGAGACCGGTGTTCTTTTCGTACTCCCCTTCGATCTCCTCCTGCGTGAGCGAACGCGCGCAGGGGATGTCGCCGTAGAAATAATCGGCGTGCGTGGTACCGTAGAACGGGATATCCCTGCCCGCCTGCGCCCATGCCGTGGCAAAGGTGGAATGGGTGTGCGTGACGCCGCCCACGTCGGGGAATGCCTTGTAGAATTCGATGTGCGTGGGAGTATCGCTGGACGGACGCAGTTTGCCGTCCACGACCTTGCCGTCGAGATCGACGACGACCATGTCGTCCGCCGTCATGTCGTCATAGGAAACGCCGCTGGGTTTGATGACGACCAGCCCGCTCTTGCGGTCGATCTCGCTGACGTTGCCCCAGGTGAACAGCACGAGTTTGTGTTTGACGAGGTCGAGATTGGCTTGCAGGACTTTTTGTTTGAGTTCTTCCAACATACGACTGAAATCTCCTTACGATAGATTTTTATACGGATATGCGGAGGCTTACTTGATGCACTCCACGGCTTTGCGCACGATGGGGAGCCCATCCACGTACCGCGCGGCGAACGCTTCGAACCCCGCCACGTCCGCGGGATCGGGCGCGAGCGTGGTGCCCTCCTGCCCCGCAAACACCTTGTTGTCAAGATACGCTTCCAGCGTTTCGCCCTTTTCCTTGGTAATGACATAGTTCGCCAAAATGGCGATGCCCCATGCGCCGCCCTCGCCCGCCGTCTTCATGACGGTGACGGGCGCGCCGATCGCCGCGGCGAGATAACTCTGCCCGACGCGCTCGGTCTTGAACAGCCCTCCATGCCCGGTGATCGCATCCAGTTTGACTCCTTCCACTTTGAGCATGATGTCGCACCCGACTTTCAGCGCTCCCAGCGCCGCAAACAGGTTTGCGCGCATGAAGTTGGCGAGGCTGAACTTGCTTTCGGAGGTGCGCACGAACAGCGGCCTGCCCTCTTCCACCTGCGTGATGTGTTCGTTGGAAACATAGTTGTAGGCGAGCAATCCGCCGCAATCCTTGTCCCCTTTCTCCGATTCGAAATAGAGCATGTTGTAGAGGTCGGGCTTGGCGATCTCGCGCCCGGACAGGCGCGCAAACTCGCCGAACAGATCCACCCACGCGTTGAGGTCGGAGGTGCAGTTGTTGCAGTGCACCATACCGACGAGGTCGCCGACGGGCGTGGTGACGAGGTCGATCTCGGGATACGCCTTGGAAAGTTCCTTTTCCAGCACGATCATGGCAAACACCGACGTGCCCGCCGAAACGTTGCCCGTGCGTTTTTTGATGGAATTGGTGGCGACCATGCCCGTGCCGGCATCCCCTTCGGGCGGACAGCAAGGCACGCCCGCTTTGAGTTTTCCCGTCGGGTCGAGGAACTTCGCGCCCGCTTCGGTCAGCCTGCCCGCCTCTTCGCCCGCGACCAGGATCCCGGGCAGGATGTCCTCGATCTTGAACGGCAGACCCTTGTCCGCAATGAGATCGTCGAACTGTCTGAGCATCTTGGCGTTGTACTTGCCCGTTTTGATATCGACGGGGAACATGCCCGACGCTTCGCCGATGCCGATGACCTTTTTGCCCGTGAGCATCCAGTGCACATACCCTTCGAGCGTGGTCTGGAACGCGATGTCTTTGACGTGTTCTTCACCGTTGAGGATGGCCTGGTACAGGTGCGCAACCGACCAGCGCGCGGGGATGTGGTAGTTGAACAGTTCGGTCAGCACTTCCGCGGCGGGCGCGGCGTTGTTGTTGCGCCAGGTGCGGAACGGAACGAGCAGTGCGTCGTTTTTGTCGAACACCATATATCCGTGCATCATTGCCGAAACGCCGATGGCGCCGATGGCAGTCAGCGTGGCGCCGTACCGCTCCTTCACGTCCGCCGCCATTCTCGCATAACAATTCTGCAAGCCCTCGCGGATATCCTGCAAAGTGTACGTCCAGATGCCGTTTTCGTAACGGTTTTCCCAGTCGTGCGCACCCGATGCGATGGGAACGTTGTTTTCGTCCACCAGGATCGCCTTGATGCGCGTGGAACCGAACTCGATGCCGAGCGCGGTCTTGCCCGATTCGATGAGTTGCTTGATGTTGTTTGCCATAAATTGACCCCTGCCCTCATAGTATTCTTAAACCCTATTATAAAGAGGATTTCCCGAAAAATCAATAGATGAACAAAAATTTATTGCGGAATTTTTTTTGCGGCACAGCGATACGTTCACCCATGCAGGTGCCCGATTTTGTCCGCCTGCGGCGCAAAAACACAGCCGCGAACGGGCATCCCGTCTTTGAACAGAAAGACACGCAAAAGGGCGGCCCCTGCAAAGGAGCCGCCCGTCCGTTTGATGCGATGCGTTGCAAAGCCTGCCTCCGCTCAGGCGCGCATGCCCTTCTTTTTGCGGTACAGGCGGATGAATATCTTGGACACTTCGACCGCAAACAACGGGAAGAGCGCAAGCCCGAGGCAGACCAGCCATTCGCGCCAGCTGATCGCCGTAAGGCTGAACAAGCTCGACAACGGCGGCACGAACACGACCAGCGCGACGATCGCGGCGGACGCGGCAAGGGCGTAGAACAGCACTTTGTTGTGCCCTTGCCCCGGCTTGAACACCGAGTCGTAATTGGAACGCTGGTTGAGCGCATGCGTCAGTTGCGAGGCGGACAGCACGATGAAGGTCATGGTCATCGCCTCGTCGTGGTTGGCGTACACCTTCATGCCGATCCAGTAGGCGGACAGCGCCGCGGCGGAGATGAACAGCCCGTGCAGGACGATGCGGTAGATCATGCCGCGCTCGAACAGCGTGCCGCTGCGCACCGGCTTTTGCCGCATGACGTTGGAATCGGCGGGGTCGACGCCCAGCGCCACCGCGGGCAGGGAGTCGGTCGCCAGATTGATCAAGAGGATGTGCACCGCGAGGATGGGCATTTCCCAGCCGAACACGACGGCGAGCAGCAGAATGAGGATCTCGGAAATGTTGCCCGCGACGAGGAACTGGATGACCTTCTGGATATTGCGGTACACCCTTCTGCCCTCGCGCACGGCGTATTCGATGGTGGTGAAGTTGTCGTCGAGCAAAATCATGTCCGCCGCGTCTTTGGCGACGTCCGTGCCCGTGATGCCCATCGCGACGCCGATGTCCGCCTCTTTGAGGGCGGGCGAATCGTTGACGCCGTCCCCCGTCATGGCGGCGACTTCGCCGGTGCGGCGCAGGGAACGGATGATGCGCAGTTTGTCGGAAGGCGAAACGCGCGCGAACACGACGCAGGTCTTGACCGCCTCGTCCAGTTGTTCGTCCGTCATTTCGTCCAGTTCCTGGCCGGAGATGACGGTGTTGCCCTCGCGGAAGATGTGCAGTTGTTTGGCGATCGCCATGGCGGTGACTTTATGGTCGCCCGTGATCATGACGACGCGGATGCCCGCCTCGTGGCAGGTCTCCACCGCCTTGATGACTTCCTTGCGGGGCGGGTCGATCATGCCCGTCACGCCGATAAAGGTCATATCCTGTTCGACGTCCGCATTTTCGTCCGCGGGGACTTCCGAGACCTTGCGCACCGCAAAGCCGAGCACGCGCAGCGCGTCCGCGCTCATGCGGTTGCAAAGTTCGAGAATGCGTTCGCGGTCGGCGTCCGTCATGGGGCGTTCGCCCGCCGCCGTGCGGTATTTCGTGCACAGCGGGAGCATTTCGTCCACGGCGCCCTTGGTGAACGCGATCTTGCCCTCGGGCATGGCGCTGATGACGGACATGCGCTTGCGGTCGGAATCGAAGGGCTGTTCGAACAGGCGCGGGTGCGCGTCCTCGTAGTCCTCCGAATCGATGCCGAAGCGGTCGGCAAGCAGCACGAGCGCGCCCTCGGTGGGGTCGCCCAGCACGTTGCCGGGGTTATCGGGGTCCTTGGTCGCGTTCACGCACAGCGCGGACGCGGAGAGCAGGTCGCGGTACACTTCCTCGCCGTATTTTGTGGAAAGTTCGTCTACGGGCGTTGGCTTGCCTTCGATGAAATCGTCCCCCACCGCGACGCAGGTGACCGTCATCTTGTTGAGGGTGAGCGTGCCCGTCTTGTCGCAGCAGACGACGGACGCGCTGCCCAGCGTCTCGACGGCGGGCAGGCTCTTGACGAGCGCGTTCTTTTTCGCCATGCGCTGCACGCCCAGCGCCATGATGATGGTGGACGTGGCGGGCAGGCCCTCGGGGATGATGGAGATCGCCAGCGAAATGGCGATGAACACGTAGTTGATCCAGGCGCTCCAGCCGTCGCGGATCATGCCGATCGCAAAGATGAGCACGCAGACGATGAGCCCGACCAGGCTGAGCGTCTTGCCCACGGAGTTGAGTTTGCGCTTCATGGGCGTATCGAAATCGTCCTGCTCGTCGAGCATATCGGCGATCTTGCCCACCTCGGTATTCATGCCCGTGCCCACGACGATGCCCGTCGCGTTGCCGTACATGACGATGGACGAACTGTACGCCATGTTCACGCGGTCGCCGATGGGCGCGTCCTCGGCGAGCACGGCGGCGCCGTCTTTGTCCGAGGGCACGCTCTCGCCCGTGAGCGCGGCTTCCTGCACCTTCAGGTTGGAATCCTGAATGATGCGGATGTCGGCGGGGACGATGGCGCCGTCCTCGATGTATACGATGTCGCCCGGAACGAGTTCGGAAGCGGGCACGACGCTCTCCTCCCCCTCGCGCATGACGCGCGCGGACGGAGCGGTCATGTTTTTGAGCGCCTCGAGGGCGTTTGCCGCTTTCTTTTCCTGTACGACGCCGATGGTCGCGTTGAGCGCGATGACGACGAGGATGACGATGCACTCGGCAAGGCCTTCATCCTCGATGAAGTACATGACGAGCGAGAACGCCGCCGCGATGAGCAGGATGATGACCATCACGTCGGTGAGTTGTTCCCAGATCATCTTCCAGACGCTCTTGGGCGGCTTCTGCCGCAGATCGTTCTTGCCGTATTCGGCAAGCCGTTTTGCCGCCTCGGCGTCGCTCAGGCCCTCTTCGCTCGTGTGCAGGATCTGCTCCGTCTCTTTGTAGGTCAGGGCGTGCCAAGGCTTATGTCGTTGACTGTCCATAATGGTTGTTGGGGAAAAACCTCCTCCGAAAAAATTGAATGTATACGCAAAAAGACATAGCCGATCCCCGGTTATGCCTTGTTCCGTCTCTGTGTAAAACTATATGGGTTGCCGGCGGTACTGTCGCCGTCTTCGCCTTTCATACTGCTCCCCTTTCGGATATTTCCAAAACAGTATACTATGGATCGGGGAAATTGTCAACTCTTTTTATAAATTTTATAAAGATGTTGCCGCGGCGGGCGCACGGGCGGCGGACAAGGCACACGGGCGGCGCGCCCGAACAGTAAGGCGCGCGGCCAGACCGGACCCGCGGCACAAATGCAAAACGCGGTGTGCGGCGGAAAAGCGCAAAGCGGGCAACGCACAAAAAAACGGGGCGGGCGGCAATAGCCGCCCGCCTCGCACCATTATGCGGGATCGAACTGCGCGTTGTACAGTTCGGCGTAGAACCCGCCGCGCTCCAACAACTGCGCGTGCGTGCCCTTTTCGATGATGTCGCCGTCCTTCATCACGAGGATGAGATCGGCGTTACGGATGGTGGACAGCCTGTGCGCGATGATGAAGGAGGTGCGCCCCACCGTCAGCGTATCCATCGCGCGCTGGATGAGTTCCTCGGTGCGCGTATCCACCGAACTGGTCGCCTCGTCCAGAATGAGCATGGGCGCGTTCTCGATCATGGCGCGGGCGATGGTGACGAGTTGGCGCTGCCCTGCCGAGAGGTTCGCCTTGTCGTCCAGCACGGTGTCGTACCCTTTGGGCAGGGTCATGATGAAGTGGTGCAGTCCCACCGCCTTGCAGGCGCGCACGACTTCCTCGTCCGTCACGTTCTCCTTGCTGTACACGACGTTGTCGCGGATGGTGCCGTCGAACAGCCAGGTATCCTGCAAAACCATGCAGAACAGGTCATGCACGTTCTCTCGGGTGAGTTCGTTCGTCGGGATGCCGTCGATGCGGATGCACCCGCCGTCCAGTTCGTAAAAGCGCATGAGCAGGTTGACCATGGTGGTCTTGCCCGCGCCCGTGGGGCCGACGATGGCGATCTTCTGCCCCGCCTTGGCCTGCGCGGAAAAGTCGCGGATGATGATCTTTTCGGGGTCGTAGCCGAAGCGGACATGCTCGAACGAGACGTCGCCGCGCACGTTGTCCGCGGGCAGGCGCGCCGTCTTTCCGCTCTCGTCCGCCATTTCCTTCTCTTCCAGGAACTCGAACACGCGCTCGCTCGCGGCGGCGGCGGTCTGCATGGAGGTGAACGCCTGCGCCAGTTGCGACAGTGGGGACGTGAACAGCCGCACGTACAGCGTGAAGGCGATGACGGTGCCGAACACGATGGTCCCGTTGGCGACCAGCACCGCGCCCACCACGCACACCGCGACGTAGCCGAGGTTGCCGACGAAGTTCATGAGCGGCATCATCAGTCCCGAGAAGAACTGCGATTTCCACGCACTCTTGTACAGGCGGTAGTTGATCTCGTTGAAGGTCGCCTTGACCTTGCCTTCGGCGTTGTACGCCTTGATGACGGTGTGCCCCGCGTACGATTCCTCGATGTGCCCGTTGATCTCGCCGAGGTACCGCTGCTGGCGCGCAAAGTATTTTTGCGATTTGCCCATGATCAGGAACATGAACACGAATCCGACCAAGCTGGCGCCGATCGCCGTGAACGCCATCACCCAGTTGGTGACGAACATCATGACGACGCTGCCGAGCAGCATGACGACGGCGGTGACGAAAGTCACCACGGACTGGTTGAGCGTCTGCCCGATCATGTCCACGTCGTTGGTGACGCGCGAGAGCACGTCGCCGACGCTGTGCGTATCGAAATATTGCAGGGGCAGAAGGTTGATCTTGCGCGAAATGGCGGTGCGCAGGTTGCGGGAATTTTTCTGCGTGACCGACGCCATGATCAGCCCCTGGATATACGAGCAGAGCAGCCCCGCCCCATACAGCACGGTGAGCAGGATGCACAGGCGAAGCACCTCCGCCGTATCCATGGGCAGGGCGAGATCCAGCCCCTGTTCGGGCAGATAGACGAAAGCGCCCTGGATGACCTCGGTCAGATCGCTCAGCACGTTCGGGCCGAGCAGGTTGAGCACCACGCCCGCCACCGCAAACAACAGGGCGATGACGATGAGCGCGATGTACGGGCGGATGAACAGAACCAGTTTGCCCATCGCCTTTTTGAAGTTTTTGGGTTTTTCGACGGCGCGCGGCCCGGGGCTGTGACCGCCGCCCGGCCCGCGGCGGGGCACAGAAGTTTGTTCAGCCATTGTCTTTGCCCTCCCCGTCCGTTTTCAGTTCCTCTTCGGAAAGTTGCGAGTACGCGATCTCTCGGTACACCTCGCAGGTGCGCAGAAGTTCTTCGTGCGTTCCCTGCCCCACGACCCTGCCCTCGTCCAGGACGACGATGCGGTCGGCGTCGCGGATGGTGCCGATGCGCTGGGCGACGATGAGTGCCGTCGCCCCGCCCGTCTCGCGCCTGAGCGCCGAACGCAGGTCGCGGTCAGTCTTATAATCGAGCGCGGAGAAGGAATCGTCGAAGAGATAGATCTCGGGCTTGCGGCAGACCGCGCGCGCGATGGCGAGGCGCTGTTTCTGCCCGCCCGAAACGTTGGTGCCGCCGCGGGCGACGTGCGCCTTGTAGCCGCCTTCCATCTTTTCCACGAACTCCGTGCCCTGCGCGACGTGCACGGCGTCTTTGACGCCCTGTTCGGTGAATTCGTGCCCGTCCTTTTCGCCGTAGGCGACGTTGCTCTCCACCGTGCCCGTGAACAGCACGGCGCGCTGGGGAACGTAGCCGATCTTGTCGTGCAGGGCGCGCAGGGTGTAGTCTTTGACGTTCACGCCGTCCACCAGCACCTCCCCTTCCGTCGCGTCGTAAAAGCGGGGAACGAGGTTGAGCGCCGTCGATTTGCCGCTGCCCGTCGAGCCGATGAACGCGACCGTCTGCCCCGCCTCCGCCTTGAACGAGAGGTCGTGCAGAACATATTCGCCCGCGTCGGGGTATTTGAAAGAGACGTGGCGGAACTCGACGGTGCCGAAGGGCGCGCCCGCGGGGGACGCGGTCAGCGCGCCGTCGCGGATGCTCGTTTCGGTATCCAGCACCTCGCCGATGCGGCGGGCGGAGACCATGGCGCGGGGCAGGACGATAAAGATCATGGTCAGCATCATGAACGCCATGACCACCTGCATCGCGTATCCCGAAAAGGCGGACATCTGCCCGAACAGCACGCTGCGTTCGGCGCCCGTGGGGAGATCGTCGATGAGATAGGCGCCGATCCAGTAAATGGCGAGGGTGAGCCCGCTCATGACCATGGTCATGACGGGGATGAGGATGGCCATCGCGCGCGCGGTGAACAGTTGGGTGCGTGTGAGTTCGAGGTTCGCTCCCTCGAATTTTTCCTGCTGGTATGCCTCGGCGTTGTAGGCACGCACGACGCGCACGCCCGTCAGGTTCTCGCGCGTCACGGCGTTGAGATTATCGGTGAGTTTCTGCACGCGGCGGAACTTGGGGAACACCGCGATGAGGATGACGAGCAGCATGGCGAGCATCACGCCCACGGCGACCGCCGTCGCCGCCGACCACTGCCAGTTGCGCGCGACCACCTTGCAGATCGCCCAGACGGCGAGGATGGGCGCCTTGATCATGACCTGCAGTCCCATCGAGATGACCATCTGCACCTGCTGGATGTCGTTGGTGGTGCGGGTGATCAGGCTCGCCGTGGAAAAGCGGTTGATCTCCTCCATCGAATACCCCTGCACCCGCTCGAACACGCGCGAACGCAGGCGGAAGGACACCGCCGCCGCGATGCGCGCGACGAAAAAGCCGACCACCACCGAAGAGAGCGCGCTGCCCAGCGCGCAGGCGAGCATCAGCCCGCCGTTTTTCCAGATCTCGCCGCCCGCGCCCGTGCCCGACACGGCAAGCACGGTGATCTTTTCCATATAGTCCGGCATGGTCAGATCCAGCCAGACCTGCAGGACGATGAATCCCACGCTCAGTACCGCAAAGATCCATTCACGCCATTTCAAAGTTTTGAAAACACGAAGCATTGTTCTTCCTCACTCTTAATGTGGTTCAGTATACCACGCCGCGGCGTGCTTTCCAAACGTTTCTCGCGGCAATCTTCTGCGTCTGTGCGAAATCTGTGTGAAATTTCCGCAATACAAAAAGCCGCCGCCCGCACGGGCGATGGCTTTTCTTTCGCACGGAAATGCCCCATTTCTTCCCGAACGTCTGCCCCGCCCGAACGAGCGGCACACGCCCGAAGCGCGGAGACAGGGGTCAGAATTCAAACTTGGTGTCGCGCGAAAACAGGCGGGCGATGCGCTCCATGCACATGTTCCTGCCGTCGTCGCCGCTCTGCGGGCTCTCGGAAAAACAAATGTCGTAGACGGCTTCGGTGATGGGAAGATCCACGCCCAGTTTTTCGCCCAGTTTTTTCATCGCCGCCGCCGTCATGACTCCCTCGGCGAGTTTTTCGAACTTCTGCCCCTTGACCAGCATCTCGCCGTACATGCGGTTGTGCGAATGCCGCGAAAAGAGCGTCGTCTCATAGTCGCCCAGATGCGCCAGCCCGTAGGCGGACAGTTCGTTCCCGCCCAGCGCCTTGATCAGCCGCGCCACCTCGCGCGCGCCGCGGGACATGAGCGGGCCCTTCAGCGTGGAAAGCCCGCCGCCGTCCAGCACGCCCGCCGCGATGCCCATGACGTTTTTTGCCGCCGCGCCGATCTCGGTGCCGATGAGGTCGTTGCCGTAATAAAAGCGGATGAGTTCGCTCTTAAAATCGTCCGCGAGCATCATTTTGAGCGCCACGTTGCGGCTGTCGATGACCATGCAGTTGGGAATGCCCGCCGTGAAATCCTGGATGTGCCCGGGGCCGACCCAGACGGCGATCTTCTCCTCGGCGATCCCCGCATCGATCAGGATCTGCGAAAGGCGGTCCCCCGTCTCGACCTCGATGCCCTTCATGCACAGGACGAAGATCTTATCCGAGACGTCGCCGCACGCCTTGATCTTTTCGATGAACCCGCGCAGCCCCTGCGACGAGATGGAGATGACGATGATCTCCGCGCGCCGCACCGCGTACGCGAGGTCGCAGGTGAGTTCGATGCCCTTGTCCAGCGTGACGTATTCGTTTTTGCCCGTGGTTTTGAGCACCTGATAGGAATAATCCTCTTCCGGTCCCCACGAACAGACTTGTTTCCCCTTTTTGACCGCCAGATACCAGGCGATGAACGAACCCCAGCGGCCGCAGCCGAGCACGGATATCTTTTCCAAAGCGTGACCTCCCGATATGGTTTGATTGCCGATGCGCGGCAAGGTTTCAGATCTCTTTCCGCTCGACGAACGCGCGCGAGAGCGTCACGTCGTCGGTGTATTCCAGTTCGCTCCCGATGGGGATGCCGCGGCTGAGGCGGGTCGCCTTGATGCCCAGCGGCTTGACGAGTTTGGCGATGTACAGCGCCGTCGCGTCCCCCTCCACATCGGGATTGGTGGCGAGGATGACTTCCTCCACGCCCCCCTCGGCGATGCGCGCGAGCAGTTCGCGGATGCGGATGTCGTTGGGCCCCACCCCTTCCATCGGGTTGATGACGCCGTGCAGGACGTGGTACACGCCCTTGTATTCGCGCAGTTTTTCCAGCGCGATGACGTCCTTGGGTTCCTTGACCACGCAGATGGTGCGGCGGTCGCGTTCCTTGCAGATGTCGCACACGTCGTGTTCGGTAAAATTGCCGCACACGCTGCAATAGCGCACCTTTTTCTTGGCGCCGACGATGGCGTCCGCGAACGCCTGCGCCTCTTCGCCCGTCATGGAGATCACCTTATAGGCGTAGCGCTGCGCCGTCTTTTTGCCGACGCCGGGCAGTTTGGAAAACTCGTTGATCAGCCGCCCGATCGGCTCGATATATACGTCCATCGCTTACAGCAGGCCTCCCATGCCGCCCATGCCGCCGCCGAGCGGGCCCATCTTCTCCTGATACACTTCGTCCGCCTTTTTATAGCCGTCGTTGATCGCCGCCACGATGAGGTCTTCGAGCATCTCCACGTCGTCGGGATCGACCACCTTGGGGTCCAGTTCGATGCCGTCGATCACCTTTTTCGCGTTCATGTACACGACGACCGCCTCGCCGCCGCTCGTGCCCACGATCTCCCAGTCGTCCAGCAGTTTTTCCGTCTCGCGGATCTGTTCCTGCATCTTCTGCGCCTGCTTCATGAGATTCTGCATGCCGCCGCCCATGCCGCCTTTGAATGCTGCCATACTTCGTCACTCCTGCCGTTGATGTGTTCCGCCGCAACAGAGCGGCGCCGTTCCGCGCGCGGCCGCCTTGCGCGAGCCCTCGCACGGTATTCGTTTTCGTTTATTTTTCGCGGATGTCCGCGCCCGCAAAGTCGCGCCGCAACTGCTCCATGCCCGCTTCGCGCGGGTCGGGTTCGGCGCCTTTGAGACGGACCGCATAGGCGGGCACGCCCGCCTGTTCCATCGCCTCCGCCACCGCCTGCCTGTGGTCCGCCCGCTCCAGCGAACGGGAGATGATCTCGTTGTCGGTGATTAGGACCAGCGTGTCCCCTTCCCACGTCCATTCGAGATCCTGGCACATGGTGAACAGGACGCCGTTTTTGCCGCCCGAACGCAGGGCGCGGATGAAATACGCGAACGCCCTGTCGCGGTCGGCGGCCGCACCGCCCACCTGCTTCCCCTTCGCCGCGGGACTTTCCGCCGCGCTCTTTGCGGCGGGTCCGACCGAGGCACCCGACGCGTACGCGCCCCGCGCCGCGCGCGGCGCGGCATAAGCGGGCGCATCGAAGGGCGAAGGCTCCTCTTCCTGCCGCACGAAGGCGTCCGACGCCCCGAACGGCTCCCGCGGCGCGCCCGACGCCCTCTCCTGCCGCGCGGGCACCGTTCCCGCCGACAACTGCGCCACGCGCTCTTCCAGCGCCGCGATGCGGCGGGAGAGCACGGCGGGGTCGCCGTCCGTCTCGGGCAGGCTCGCCTTGACGAGCGCCGTCTCGAACACGATGCGCGGCGCGGTGCTGTACCGCAGGTCCGCTTCCACCGAGGCGAAGATCTCGCTCGCGCGCAGGATGGCGCGCTCGTTTGAAGCCTGCGCGATGCGCGCCACTTCTTCGTACGTCTCGGCGGGAAGATTCAAAATGTCGTTTCCGTTTTTGCAGAGTTTTGCGACGGTGCAGCGGCTGAGGAACTGCAACACGTCCCCCGCCAGTTTGCCCGCGCTCTTTCCCGCGGCGAACATCTTTTCCGCCGCGGCGAGCGCGTCCGCCGCCCTGCCTGCCAAAAGATGGCCGCCCAGTTCGCACATGGCGTCCAGGTCGGCGGTGCCGAGCACCTCGTTGACGTCCGCATAGGTGAGTTTGCCTTTGCTGTACGAGACGCACATATCGGCGACGGACAGACTGTCGCGCATGCTCCCCGCGCCCGCCCGCGCGATGGCGGCGACCGCTTCGGGCTCGTATTCCTTGCCGATCTTTTCGAACACCGCGCGCAGGTGCGCCTCGATGTCCTTTTGCGGGATGAGTTTGAAGTCGAAGCGCATGCACCGCGACAGGATGGTGGCGGGCAGTTTCTGCGGTTCGGTGGTCGCCAGGATGAACACCGCATGCGCGGGCGGTTCTTCCAGCGTTTTGAGAAGAGCGTTGAACGCCGAATCGGAGAGCATGTGCACTTCGTCGACGATGTACACCTTATAGCGGCAGGAAACGGGCGGATACTGCACCTTTTCGCGCAGGTCGCGCATTTCGTTGACGCCGTTGTTGGACGCCGCGTCGATCTCGCTCACATCCAGGTTGGAAGGATCGGCGAGCGCGCGGCACGCCTCGCATTCGCCGCAGGGCGAACCGTTTTTCGGGTGCAGGCAGTTGATGGCTTTGGCAAAGATCTTTGCCGTGCTCGTCTTGCCCGTGCCGCGCGGGCCGCAAAACAGATATGCGTGCCCGATCCTGCCCGTCTCGATCTGGTTGGCGAGGATGCGCGAGATATGTTCCTGGCGGACCAGTTCGTCCAGCGTGACGGGACGGAAGGTCCGATACAATGCCCTGTATGCCATGGCTTGCTCCTTTATTGCCTGCGCGCGGCGAGCAGTGCGCGCACTTTGGCTTTGGCGCGCTGTACGGCGTTTTCGCTGCTCTTTTCGCTCCCGCCGCGCCGCGCGGCGATCTCGGCGATGCTCAGCCCGTCCATATACAGGCGCAGGGCGCCGTACTCGGCGGGCGAAAGCGTCTTTTCGAGCAGACGCAGAAATTCTTCGCGCTCTTCCACCGAGATGAGCGCCGCTTCGGGGTCGTGCTCGGCGGGCGCATACTCGGTCTCGAACAGCGGCACCGCGCCGTTGAGCGGAGCGTGCTTTTTGCGCGACGCGCCGCGCACCGCGCCCAGGATGCGGCGGTGCGCGCACAGATAGGCAAAGTTTTTGAAACTCATGCCCCCCTCTTCGCGGTAGGACGCGATGGCGCCGTACACGCCGATCATGCCCTCCTGCGCGAGGTCCTCGGCGTCGCCGCCCGCCAGAAAGTAGTTGCGCGCGATGCTGCGCACCGCGTTTTTATACCGTTCGAGCAGGCGTTCCGCCGCCTGCGCGTCGCCCGCGCGCGCGAGCGCGGCGAGTTGTTCGTCCGTCATCGCCGCTGCCGCAGCGCTTCGTACGCCGCAATGCCGAGCGCAACGGACGCGTTCAGCGAATTGACCTGCCCGCGCAGGGGCAAAGACAGAAGTTTATCGCATTTTTTGCGGGTGAGCGCGCCCACGCCGCGGTCTTCACCGCCGATGACGAAGGCGATGTCGCCCGAAAGGTCGCAGGAATAGAGATCCTCGCCGCCCGCTTCCAGGCCGTACACCCAAAAGCCCTTCTTTTTGAGTTCGTCCACCGCATAATTGACGCCGGGCACGCGCGCGACGCGGACATGGTTCGCCGCGCCTTCGGAAATGCGCACGACCGCGCCCGTGACCTGCGCGCTCTTTGCCTTGGGGATGATCACGCCGTCCGCCCCCGCGCACTCGGCGACGCGGAGGATGCTGCCCAGATTGTGCACGTCCTCGATGCCGTCGCACACGATCACGAACCGACCGCCGTCTTTGGACGCGAGCAGTTCGTCCAGTTCGACGTAGGCGTAGTCGGAAACAAAGGCGATGACGCCCTGATGCCTGCCCGTCTCGCTCTCGGCGTCCAGCGCCTTGGCGTCCGCAAACTGCACGCGGATGCCCTTTTCGCGCGCCATGGCGAAAATGCGCCCCGCAGCCTTTTCGCTGCCGCGCTGCATGAGCAGTTTATCGACGGTCTTGTCCGTCTTCAACAGTTCGACGACGGCGTTCCTGCCCTCGATCTTCATGGCTGTACCTCCGAAAGCAGTTCCCCGATGCGCTCGTATGCGCCCGTCAGATACAAGAACCCGAGCACCGCCTCCAACCCCGTGGAGCGGACGTACTCCTGCACGCTCGCGTTCTTGCTCTTAGTCGGCTTTTTGGCATTCCTGCCGCGCAAAAAAATGTCCCGCTCTTCCTCAGTGAAGCGCGGTTCGATGGCGGCGAGCAATTCCGCCTGCCCGTGCGCGCTCACGCGCGCCGCGCTGAGGCGCTGCAATTCGCCCGTCTTATAATCGGATGAAAACACGAGCGATTCGCGCACGTACAGCGACTGCACCGCATCGCCCACAAACGCGAGGACGACGGGGCTGATCTGCCGCGCGCGTTCGCGGCTCATGCACTCGTTGAATCGGATCATAAGAGCATTATACCACAGCGCGCGCAAAATTTCAATGATTATGCGCGCTTTTTTGCTCCATTTGCGGCGAAGGCGCCGCACAAAATGCCGCCGCAAAGGGCGGCGGCAAGACGGACGCTGGCGGGACGCGCGCCCGCCGCGCTCAGCAAAAATAGGCGAGCGCGCCGCAGAACACGGCGTAGGCGACCTGTTCGCGGTATTCCTCGGTACAGAGCAGGCGCTCGTCTTCGGCGTTGGACAAGAACCCGCATTCGGCGATGACGGAGGGATACTCCGTGCAGTTGAGCATATAATAGTCGCCGCGCAGCGGTTGCAGGGCGGTGCCGCCCAGCGCGTTGAATCGCTCCTGCACCGCCGCCGCCAGCGCCTGCCCCGCCGCGTCGCCCGCCTTGAAAAACACCTGTCCGCCCCGCCGCGAGCGGTCGGCGGGAAAGGAATTGAGGTGCACGGAAATGACGGCGTGCGGTGCCGCCGCTTCGATGATCTCTTTGCGCGCCTGCATATCCCGCTTTTTATAGCCGCCCGTCGCCGTGCCGTACAGGCCGCCCTCGTTTTCGCGGGTGAGCACCACGGCAAAGCCCGCGCCCTCGAAATAGCGGGCGAGCCTGCGCACGATGTCCAGATTGAGGTCGCTCTCCTTCACGTCCGTCGAAACGCCGCGCACGCCCGGGTCCACCCCGCCGTGCCCCGCGTCCAGCACCACCTTGAAGGGCGCGGCGGGCGCGGCGCGCGAAACGGAGACGGCGGACAGCCCCGCGCCCATCAGAAGCACAAACGCCGCCGCGATCGCCGCGGCGGCGATCGCGCTCTTTTTCAATGCCAACATACGCTATGGTATGCGCGCCGCGGCAAAAAAATGCGCGGTCGTGCCCGCTCGGCGGCGCCGAACGGATTTTCCCGCAAACGAACTTCCCCGCAAGACGAAGCGCGGCGGACCCAAAAGGTCCGCCGCGCCGCATCTTTGCTTCCGATCAGTGTTTTTCCTGCTTCGCCGCCAGGTTTTCCCGTGCGGTGGCGAGCATGAGTTTGATGCGGTTTTCCTGGTTGACTTTGGTCGCGGACGGGTCGTAGTCCACCGCGACGATGTTTTCGTGCTCGTACATCTGTTTGAGGGTGCGGATGGTGCCCTTGCCCGCAATGTGGTTGGGCAGGCATCCGAAGGGCTGGGC
Source organism: uncultured Clostridia bacterium (assembly GCA_944341895.1). Classification (GTDB taxonomy): domain Bacteria; phylum Bacillota; class Clostridia; order Christensenellales; family Borkfalkiaceae; genus Borkfalkia. Next base: position 38,740 of record CALVMB010000002.1, on the reverse strand, counting down.
GCAGACGATGTTCTCGGTGCCCGTCTCGGCGAGCGCCGCCATTTCGGCGGGAATGAGCCAGCCCTCCCCCATCTTGACGCCCTGGTGGATGACCTTATCCGCACACTTGCGCAGGTGTTCGAAGTCGTGCAGCGGCTCGAATCCCGCCTTTTCGGTCATGCGGATGATCTTGCGCTGAACGCGCAGGAGATAGCGGTACACCAGCCCGAACACGGGGGTGGAAAGACTCTTTTTGTTGTACAGGCGCGCGTCGTTCAAATTGTTCACCGCGCAGTACATGATGAAATCCATGAGCGCGGGCACGACGGGCTCGCACCCCTCGGAGAGCAGGAACTCTTCCAGATGCGAATTCCCCAGCGGCGAATATTTGACGTAGATCTCGCCCACGATGCCCACGCGCACCTTCGCCTCGCCCGTGCGCCGCACCTTCAAAAACCGTTCGAGCATGGACCGCACGATCGCCTTGTAGCGGCGGTATTTGCCGCGCTCGAACGCATCGCCGATCGCGCGCAGGCAGTCGCCGCGCGCCTCGTCCGACGCGCCCGCCTCGCACTCGTACGGCTTGCACTGGTTGTACAGCGACATGAGCGTGTCGCCGTAAAAGATCGCAAAGATGAATTTGAGCAGCAGTTTTGCGTTGACGGGGAACCCGCTGTCCTTCTCCAATCCCGCAAAATTGAGGGAGATGACGGGGACGTTCGGGAACTCCGCTTTGAGCGCCTTGCGGATGAGCGGGATATAGTTGGACGCGCGGCATCCGCCGCCCGACTGCGTGATCATGACCGCCGTATGATCGGGGTCATATTTTCCGCTTTTGAGCGCGTCGATGAACTGCCCCGTCACGCACAGCGCGGGAAAGCAGGTATCGTTGTGCACGTGTTTGAGCCCCTCGTCGATGACGGCGCGCGTGTCGTTGTGCAGGACCTCGAAATCCCAGCCGTCGCGGCGCAGGAAATTGACGATGATGTCGAAATGCACGGGAAGCATATCGGGCACGAGGATCTTGTGCGTATGCTTCATTTCGGGGGTAAAGCGCGGGTATTCGTCGCGCAGGTCGGCGACCGCCGCTTGTTCAGTTTTTTTCATCCGCGCGCCTCCTTTTCTGTTCTTCGACGGCGGCGAGCATGCTGCGCAGGCGGATCTTGACCACGCCGAGGTTGTTGATCTCGTCGATCTTGATCTGCGTGTACAGTTTGCCCTTCTTTTCGAGGATGGAGCGCACCTCGTCCGTCGTCACCGCGTCGATGCCGCACCCGAAGGAGACAAGTTGCACGAGGTTGACATCGTCGTGCCGCGCGACGTATTCGGCGGCGCGGTACAGGCGCGCGTGATAGGTCCACTGGTTGATGACATTCACGCGCACGGGCATGCCCTTTTCGAACACGCTGTCCTCGGACAGGACGGCGACGCCCAGCGACGTGAGCAGTTTGCCGATGCCGTGGTTGATCTCGGGATCGACGTGGTACGGACGGCCCGCCAGCACGATGACGGGCAGCCCCTTGCGCGCGGCGTTGTAGGCGATCTCGTTCCCCTTTTCCACCACGTCCGCATGGAAAGAAGTGAGCCGCGCAAAGCCCTCGCGCAGACCGCGGCGGATGAGTTTTGCGGGCACTTTGTAAGCGCCCAGTGCCCGATGCAGGGCGCGCACCGAGGACTTTTCGTCGTTCAGATCGAGATAGGGCATGACGAAGTTGCCGTCGTGCAGCCGCTCGTTGTTGGCTTTGAGAAGTTCGGGATAGTACGCGACGACGGGGCAGTTGTAATGGTTGTCCGAACAGTGCTCGTCGATGTTGTAACTTTCGCAGGGGAAGAAGATGAAGTCGACGCCCGCATCGAGCAGGCTCTCGATGTGCCCGTGAGCCAGTTTGGCGGGATAGCAGACGGTATCGCTCGCAACGGTGTGCTGGCCGCGGAAATACAGTTCGCGCGACGATTTTTCGCTGAGCACGACTTCGAAGCCGCAGGTCTCGAAGAACCCCGCCCACAGCGGCAACTGCTCGTAGAAGCCGAGCGCCACGGGAAGCCCGACCCTGCCGCGCTTGCCCGTTCCGCCCTCCACGCTGCGCAGAAGGCGTTCATACTTGTACTGATAGATATCCAGTTCGTCCGAATGCGGCTTCCTGCCCGCGCCCTTTTCGCACTTGTTCCCGGAAATGAACTTCCTGCCGTCCGAAAAGCGGATGACGTTGACGTTGCAGTGCGAGGTACAGCCCTTGCAGACGTGGCTGGACGAAGTATAGGTGAAGTTTTCCAGTTCCTGCGCCGTGATGACGGTGCTTTGCCCGCGCACGTTCTCCATCGCGTACAGCGCGGCGCCGAAGGCACCCATCAGCCCCGCGATGCCGGGGCGGACCACCTCCTTGCCCGTTTCCAGTTCAAAGGAACGCAGCACTGCGTCATTGAGGAAGGTCCCGCCCTGCACGAGGATGTTTTCGCCCAGTTCGTCCGGCGTCTTGGCGCGGATGACCTTGTAAATGGCGTTTTTGACGATGGACGAGGACAGCCCCGCGGAGATATCTTCCACGCTCGCGCCCTCTTTCTGCGCCTGTTTGACCGAACTGTTCATGAACACCGTGCACCGCGAACCCAGTTCGACGGGGTGTTTCGCAAACAGACCGAGTTTGGAAAATTCGTCGATCTCCATGCCCATGGCGCGCGCAAAGGTCTGGATGAAGGAACCGCACCCCGACGAGCACGCCTCGTTGAGCATGATGGAATCGATGACCCCGTTTTTGATCTTGAAGCACTTGATGTCCTGCCCGCCGATGTCGATGATGAAATCCACCTTCGGGTTAAAATACAGCGCCGCTTTGTAGTGCGCGACCGTCTCGACGATGCCGAAATCGGCTTTGAGTGCGGCTTTGAGCAGATCTTCGCCGTACCCGGTGACGGCGCACCCGGCAATGCGGATGCGGCCTTCAGACAGCGCGAAGATCTCGCGCATGCGTTCGAGCACGATATCCAGCGGCTGGCCGTTGTTGGATTGGTAATGTTGGTACAGAAGTTTGCAGTCCGGGGTGACGAGCACGAGTTTGGTGGTCGTCGAGCCGCTGTCGATGCCGAGATAGGCGTCCCCCGCATAGGTGCGGATGTCCGCGAAGGAGAGGTCGGACGCGCGGTGGCGCGCCACGAACGCCTCGTACTCTTCGCGGTCGGCAAAGAGCGGGTCGCCCGTCACGATGTCGTCGCTGCTGCGCACGGCGCGCAGGCGCGCGGTGATCTCGGACAGCGGGCGCGCCTCGACGCTGCCCGCATACAGCGCGGCGCCGACGGACATGAAGTTGGGCGCGTTGTCGGGGAACACGGCGTGTTCCTCGTCCAGACCCAGCGTCTTGCAGAAAGCGCGGCGCAGGCCCTTGATGAAATACAGCGGGCCGCCCAGAAAGAGCACTTTGCCCTTGATCCGCCTGCCCTGCGCCAGCCCCGAGACCGTCTGATCGACGACCGCCTGGAAGATGCTGGCGGCGATATCCTCTTTGCGCGCACCCTGGTTGAGCAGCGGCTGGATGTCCGATTTTGCAAACACGCCGCAGCGCGACGCGATGGGATAGGTCTTTTCGGCGCGCAGGGACAGTTCGTCCATCTCGCCCACGGAAACGTTGAGCAGGGTCGCCATCTGGTCGATGAACGCGCCCGTTCCGCCCGCGCACGAACCGTTCATGCGCTGTTCGGTGCCGCCCGTGATGAAGATGATCTTGGCGTCCTCGCCGCCCAGTTCGACGGCGGCGTCGGCATCGGGATAATATCTGCGGATGGCGGTGAACGCCGCCTGCACTTCCTGCACGAACGCGACGCCCGAACGCTCCGCGAGGCCCAGCCCCGCAGAACCTGTGATGCATGCGTAAAACTGCCCGTCGCCGAACTTTTCGCGGACCACGGCAAGTTGCGCCAAAACGCACTCCTTGACGCGCGCAAAATGGCGTTCGTAACTGGTATAGAGGATGTCGAGCGTATCCGACAGCACGCACACTTTCACGGTGGTCGAGCCGACGTCGATTCCGAGCCGCATGTTGCAACCGTTCCCTGCATCGGCGCCGATTTTGCGGCGGGCACATGCCCCCGCGATACCGATGCCGTTTTATTCTATCATATTTTTACAAAAAATTCAAGAATGTTGCATAAGGAAAAGTCTGCCGCGGGGCGGGTTTTGCAAATTTTCATCCAATTTTCGCGCAAGGGCGGTGCGCAGACCTCTGCGCGCAGGTTTCGCCCCGCGACCGCCCCGCAGGCGCCGCCCTTGCGTACGCAGATCTCCCGCCGCGCGCGCCTGTGCGCGGTTTATCCACGACGGCCGCGCCCGTCGGCGTGCAGACTTCGCCCGCGGTCGTGCCCGTCCATGCGGACTGCCGCCAAGCAGACGAAAGCGCGGAGGGCGAACAATTCCGCCCTCCGCGCACAACGAAAACCGCACCGCGCTCAGCGCGCGGGCACGCCCTCCCCCGCCGCGGCGGGACGGGCGAAGCGCTCCATGCGGCGGCGCTCGTATTTGCGGCGCGTGGCGTCGCCGCCGCGCAGATGCCGCTCGCGCAGGTTTTTGTCCAGCACGGCGCGCACGCGCGCGCACAGCGCGCCGTCCATTTCGGCGAGGCGCTCGGTCACATCTTTATGCACGGTCGACTTACTGGTCCCGAAATGCGCGGCGCAATCGCGCACCGTCGCATTGTTTTCCAGAATGTATTCCGCACAGCGGCGTATCCGCAGTTCCATGTATTCCCACACTTGTCATATACCCCCGCTTTTCGCAAGTGGTACATTCTATGTCGGATTTTGGAAGATTATGCAGAAAACCCCGCCCTGCGAGCAAATCCTGCCGTTTTTTTGCAAACTCAACCAAACGGAAAATAATTCAACCAATCGTTGAGCGGGAAAAAAAGCATAGCGAACAAAAAAGTGCTATAATAGTTTTACAAGCGGACGGCTTGAAAATCATTGAGGGAAAAAACAAATGAAGCAATACGGCAAGATCATTGCAAAACTCAGAAAAGAAAACAATATGACGCAGGCGGAACTGGGCACGCACCTGAACGTGACCTATCAGGCCGTCAGCAAATGGGAAAACGACCAATCGCAGCCGGACTTTTCGACGATGGTACAGATCGCGGAATTGTTCCACGTCCCTTTGACAGTATTTATTGATAACAGTGATAAGGAACAGGCCGGAGAGAACGCGCGGGACGGCGAAACGGCGGACGCGCCGCTCGGGTACTGTACGGCATGCGGAAACGCCGTGCGCAAAGAAAATCTGGGCAGGCAGCGCCCCACCCTGCTGTGTAGCGAGTGCCTGGAAGAGGAAAAACGGCGCAAGGCGCGCGAAGAAGCCGAGAAGAAGGCGGCGGCGGAAAAGGCTGCCAAAGAACAGGCGCTTGCGCAGGCGGCTTTCCGCAGGCAATGCAAAGCGACCTGCAACAAAGGACTGATCTGGGCAGGCGTCCTTACGGGCGTTCTTCTCGTGCTCTGCCTGATCGTAACGTTCGTCAACGGATCGGACATCGGCGCAATGTTGCTCGGCACCTTTGTGATCTGCCTGTTTTCCTATACCTTTATCGCGCAACTGTTCTGGGACGGCTTTATCGCCGATACCGTTCTGTTCGGCGGCAAGATCGTCGGCATGCCTGGCGTCATCTTCTCCCTCGATCTGGACGGGCTCATCTTCCTGATCGGCGTGAAGATCCTGTTTGCACTGCTGCGCCTGGCGATCTTTCTGGTGACAATGCTGCTTGCAGCATGTTTTGCCTTCCTGTGCAGTCCATTCACTTTTATTCCCGCCATGCGCCGCGTCCTGCGGGAAGGAAAAGGGATTAGACCATAAAACAAATTCGGAGGAAATATGAAAAACATGAAAAAAACACTCTGCATCCTGTGCCTTACACTGCTTGCCTCGCTGGCGGTTTTCCTGGTCGCCTGCGATGAACCGAAATCCCCGCCCGCCGAGCAGCCTTCCGGCGAACAGTCCGAAACACCCGACGGCGAACAGTCCGAAACACCCGACGGCGAACAGTCCGAAACACCCGACGGCGAACAGCCCGGCACGCCCGAAGACGAACTGCAACAGTTTACGGGCATCACCTTTACCGACAAGACGGTGACCTATGACGGGACCGAACACACGATCACCGTCACGGGGACCCTGCCCGACGGCGCGCAGGTGGCGTACACGAACAACGCGGGCACGAACGCGGGCACGTACGACGCGACCGCCACGCTGACCGCGGACAACTACGAGGCGCTCACCCTACGTGCCGTGCTCACCGTGCAGAAGGCGACGTTTACGGGCATCACGTTCGAGAACGATACCGTGATCTTCAACGACAAAGTGCACAGCCTCGCCGTGCAGGGGGAACTGCCGCAGGGCACCGCGGTGCGCTACGAAAACAACGGCAAGACCGCCGCGGGCGAATACACCGTCAAAGCCATTCTGGAAAATCCCAATTACGAAACGCTGACGCTGACGGCGACGCTGTACATCCGTTCCCTGCCCGACGCAAAGGCGATCGTGGACAAATTGCTGACCCGCCCCGACGCGTGGTCGTTCATGCCCGAAGTCTTTGCGCCCGCAAACATGGCGCACACCGCCCTGCCGCAGACGGATTTTGCGAGCGATTTCGTGGGCGTGCAGACCATCGGAAAAAAAGCCATCGGCAAGCAAATGAACGTCGTGTACGATATCCTGAACAAGACGCAGTCCGTCCTTTCCAAAGCGGACATCGTATTTGCGGCAGGCGAGACGATCGCCGCCGCCTACCAGACATTTATCAACGACAACCCCGACGACTATACCGAATTTTCGGGAAGCGTGACCATCGCCGGCATTCCCTTTTCCGTGAAGATCGCCCTGCAAGACGACGCGAGCGTGCTCCTGCTCGGCAATGAAACGGTCTCCGTCGAACTGCGCGCGGACAGCGAACAAAATATCAACATCGGCAGGATCGGGGCCGCGGGCGCGGCGCTGAAATACCAAGCGACGGACGCCTCGCTCAAACTGGCGCTGGATATCGAGATCAGCGACGCCAAAGTGGCGCAGTCGCTGGAATTTGTGCGCGAAGAGGACGCCGTTGCGGGGTATGTGTATGAATATTACGGCGTGGGTGACGCCGCCGTCAAGACCACCGCGCTCATCTCGAGCAACGACACCTATACCGTGATCACGGGCAACAAGCGCGAAACGGACGACCTGCTGATCGAAGCGTACGAAGAAGTATACTCTTCGGCGACGGGCGCAATGATCGGCGCGGAAGTGACCGAAACGGTCAAAAAGGTGGATTTCGACACGCTGTGGTTCCCGCTTGCAGACGTGCAGGGTTTCACGAACGTAAAAGTGCTGGACGAAACGAACGGACTGAACGCCGACACCGTCTATGTCAACAACGCCGCGGTCCCCTTTGAAAGCAAAACCATCGGAGAGCCCGGACTTGACATGCTGTCCCGCCGCTACGACATCGAGATGAAAGAGGTGTGGTACATCGTGCGCCAAACGGACGGCGAAGAGGTCACCTATACCAAAGAAAAGGCGCTCATCCCCATGCTGTTCGTACAGAACAAATCGCTGGAAGATTTTGCGGATGACGTGACCGAAAAGAACGATTCGGTCACAAACGCCGCCCTGCCAGACACCGCCCCCGTCACGGGACCGTTCACGGCCATGCAGGATTCCTACCTCGCGCTGAAAGAACTGGTCACCTACGACGAAATCAAAGACTTTATCGGCGAAGAAGACGCCTTTTTCCAGACCGCCCAAGCATAAAACAAAATACAGGAAGCCGCCCGCGCAGATCGCGCGGGCGGCTTGCCTTTCCCGAAAATACGTGCTATACTTTGCAGGTAAGAAACCACCGCGCATCCGCGGCGGGCGCACCTGCATGCGGCCGCCGCGTCAGCCGCGCGTACGCGCGCTGCTGACGCGATCCCGCGCAAAGGAGACCGACTCATGGAAAAAACCAATGCAATGCGCCTTCTGGACGCAAAAAAGATCGCATACGAGGTGTTTTGTTACCCCGCCGAGATCACGGACGGCGAAGAAGTGGCGCGCGTTTTGGGCGAAGATGCGCACGCCGTATTCAAAACGCTGGTGACCGTTTCGGACAAGGGCGAACATTTTGTGTTCTGTGTGCCCGTGTGCGGCTCGCTCGACCTGAAAAAGGCGGCGAAAGCGGCGGGCGCCAAATCCGTTGCCATGCTCAAACAAAAGGACCTCGAACCGCTGACGGGATACGTGCACGGCGGCTGTTCGCCCGTGGGCATGAAAAAGAAACTGCGCACCTTCCTCGATGAAAGTGCGCAAAATGCGGAACAAATTTTTGTGAGCGCAGGTAAACGCGGCATGCAGATGCGGCTCTCCCCCGCCGCCCTGGCCGCCTATGTCGGCGCGCGCTTTGCCCCGCTTACCGCCGAGCAGGAATAACCACGCCCATACAACAACGATTTTGCGCCGGGACAGCGTCCCGGCGCAGTTTGTTTATATGCCTTCTGTATCTCGAAGCGTCTTCCACTTCCTGTCCTTTTCGCTCATGTTCAGCGGCGTTCCGTCGGGGAGGGTGTATCCCGCGCAGTCGGCGCTCCCGCCGTATGTGCCGACCACCTCCCAATCGATGCCGATGGAAGGGTCGTTCCATGCCAGGCCGCCCTCATCGTTGGGATGATAGAAGTCGTCGCACTTATAACAAAATTCCGCTATGTCCGAACGGACCAAAAACCCGTGCGCGAACCCGCGCGGGATGAGGAACTGCTTTTTGTTTTCCTCGGTCAGCACGACGCCGTACCATTTGCCGTACGTCGCGCTCCCCTTGCGCAGGTCGACGGCGACGTCGAACACGCACCCTTTGATCACCCGCACCAGTTTGGTCTGCGGATAACGGATCTGAAAATGCAGGCCGCGCAGCACCCCTTTCGTGCTCATGCTCTGGTTATCCTGCACGAAATCGATGCAAAATCCCGCTTCCTCCATGTCGCGCTTGCTGTACGTCTCCATAAAATAGCCGCGGCTGTCGCCGTGCACGGCGGGCTCAATGATGCACAGCCCTTGGATACCGCCGACATCCTTTTCGACTTTGATCTGTCCCATCAGTTTCCGATCTCCTGCAAATATCTCTTTAACGCGTCTTTCCAATCGGGCAGCGGCGCAAACCCTTTTTCGATCAGTTTGCCCTTGTCCAGGCGGCTGTTTTTGGGGCGCGCGGCTTTGCTCGCGCCGTATTCTTCCGTCGTGACGCGCACGACCTCGGTCGAACGCCCCGCCTGGCGGAAGATCTCCTCCGCAAAGTCCGCCCAACTGATGAATCCGCCCTCGTTCGTGGCGTGGTAGTAGCCGTATTTGTCCGTCTCGATCATATCCGCCAGCAGGCGCGCGAGATCGCGCGTGTACGTCGGCGTGCCGATCTGGTCGCAGACGACGCGCAACGCGCCGTGCGTCTCGCTCAGGCGCAGCATGGTCTTGACAAAGTTGTTTCCGTTTTTGCCGAACACCCACGCGATGCGGACGATAAAAAACCGTTCCGTCAGGCGGCTGACGGCAAGTTCCCCTTCCAACTTCGTCCGCCCGTAGACGCTCAGCGGCCCGTATTCTCTGCAATCGGGCTGCCACGGCGTTTCGCCCTGCCCGTCAAAGACGTAATCGGTGGAAATGTACATCAGTTTGCAACCGAGAGCCGCGCATTCCGCGGCGATGTTTTCGGTGCCGACGGCATTGACCAGCCGCACCTGTTCCGCATTGTCCTCGGCGGCATCCACCGCCGTCCATGCGGCGCAGTGGATGACCGCATCCGGCATTTCGCCGCGCAGGACGCGCCGCACCGCGGCGGCGTCGGTGATGTCCATTTCCTCGGCGTCCACGCCGATGGCGGCGTGTCCGCGCCCGTTCAATTCGTTTACGACGTCATGCCCGAGTTGCCCCCGCGCGCCCGTCACAAGTACTTTCATTTATCTGTTTCCGTACATTTTTTCGTAATAGTCCCGATATTCGCCGCTGATGATGGTCTCCCACCACGTTCTGTTGTCCAGATACCAGCGGATGGTCTTTTTGATGCCGTCCGCAAACTTCGTTTCGGGCAGCCAGCCGAGTTCGGCGTGGATCTTCGTTGGATCGATGGCATAGCGCATATCGTGCCCTTTGCGGTCCGCAACAAAAGTGATCAGGCTCTCGGGCTTGCCCAGTTCCTTGCAGATGAGTTTCACGATGTCGATGTTGCGCATTTCGTTGTGCCCACCGACGTTGTAGACCTCGCCCTCACGCCCTTTGTGTATGATCAGATCGATCGCCTTGCAATGATCTTCCACATACAGCCAGTCGCGCACGTTTTCGCCTTTGCCGTACACGGGAAGAGGCTTATCGTGCAGTGCGTTCACGATCATGAGCGGGATGAGTTTCTCGGGGAAATGATAGGGCCCGTAATTGTTGGAACAGCGGCTGATCGTCACGGGCAGGCCGTACGTTCTGTGGTACGCCAACACCAGAAGATCGGCGCCCGCCTTGCTCGAAGAGTACGGGCTGCTGGTATGCAGCGGCGTGTTTTCGGTGAAGAACAAATCGGGCCGATCGAGCGGCAGATCGCCGTACACCTCGTCCGTCGAAACCTGATGATAGCGCCGTATCCCGTATTTGCGGCAGGCATTCATCAGCGTCGCCGTGCCGAGGATGTTGGTCTGCAAAAAGATGTCGGGATCCTCGATGCTGCGGTCCACGTGGCTTTCCGCCGCAAAATTGACGACGATATCGGGATGCTCTTCCTCAAAGACCTGTTGCACCCCCGCTTTATCGCAGATGTCCAGTTTGACAAAACGGAAATTCGGCTCTTCCATGACGGGCGCCAGGGTGGAGAGATTGCCCGCATACGTCAGTTTATCCACGCAGACGATGCGATATTGCGGATATTTTTGCAACATGTGGAAAATGAAGTTGCTCCCGATAAATCCGGCGCCGCCGGTCACGATGATCGTCATATTTGGCTCCTTTCAGCGTTTTTGCACGCCTGCAACTTTTTTCAGATGCTCGCCGTACGGGGATTTTCCGTAGTTTTCGGCGAGTTCCGCCAGGTGCGCCTGCGTGATCCAGCCGTTGCGGTACGCAATTTCTTCGGGCGCAGAGATGGTCACGTCCTGCCGCTGGGACAGCACGCGCACAAATTCCGCAGCCTCGAACAGGCTGTCCATCGTGCCCGTATCCAGCCACGCAAATCCGCGGTCGAGAAGTTGCACGGTCAGATCGCCGCATTCGAGATACATGCGGTTCAGGTCGGTGATCTCCAGTTCGCCGCGCTTAGAGGGTCTGATCTTCTTGGCAAATTCCACCGCGCGGTGATCGTAAAAATACAGCCCCGTGATGCAGTAATTGGATTTCGGGTTTTGCGGCTTTTCTTCCACCGAAAGGACGTTCCCCGCCTTGTCGAATTCGACGATGCCGAATCGCTGCGGGTCCTTCACCCCATAGCCGAAAATGGTCGCCTTGCCCCGATCGGCATTGCTTTTTGCCTCTTTCAGCATTTTGGAAAAGCCGTGGCCGTAGAAGATATTGTCTCCCAACACCATGGCGACGGTATCTTTGCCGATAAACTCCTCCCCGATCAGAAACGCCTGCGCCAAGCCGTCCGGCGAAGGCTGCACCGCATAGGAAAGTTCGATGCCGAAGGCCGAACCGTCGCCGAGCAATTCGCGAAAGCGAGGCGTATCCTGCGGCGTGGAGATGATCAGAATTTCACGGATCCCCGCCGTCATCAGAGTGGATAAAGGATAATAGATCATCGGCTTGTCGTACACGGGCAACAGTTGTTTGCTCGTCACTTTTGTGAGCGGATACAGGCGCGTTCCCGATCCGCCGGCAAGAATGATTCCCTTCATATTCTACCTCCGTATCGTTTTCCGTCGGGTATGCCTAACGGATCCCGGGTATTCTTCGGATGATCGCAAGGATCGATTTATAGTTGATGATCGCGTACACTGCCAGCAACCCCGCATATACGGCGAATCCGACCCACAAACTGAGAAACGAAGCGCACAGAATAAACCCGATTGTCATCGCAAATTCGATGAAAAAGTCCTTCACGATCTTAATGTGGATGGTGCGCATGACGAAAATTTCAGACAAAACGGAATTGAGCATGACCACAAAGACGACGCAGCAAAGCAGTGCGTACAGGTTGTTGAAAACATAGGCGCACAGCAAAAACAAAGCGATCCCGACGGCGATGGAAACGGCGTTCGCCAGCAGCATCTGCTTTTCTTTTCGGTATACTTTTAAGTAATTGTTGGTCAGAAGCGTGACTTTGGACGAAAAAATGATGATCGGAAGCAGGATCCCGAGGTATTGCAGGCTCTGCGTATAATTCGGCAGCCAATGTTCCAGGATCCAACACCCGACAAAGTAAAACGCCATCACAAAGAACAACAGCGGCGACAAAATATCCCGTATCGATTTGTACATCGAAGGCAGTTTGCTCTCTTCCACGCGCTGCAAAGAAGGGAACATCACCACGCTGATCGCCGTAATAAATACCAAAAAGACATTGGAAACGCTGAACGCAAAGGAGACTTTGCCGAACACTAACTCGTCCCAGCGCCATTCGATGATCATTTTCGCGCCGCTCGTCATGAGCATGGCGGACCAGTTCGCCAGCATTAAAATGATGCCCGCGGAGATGTTCGTCTGCAGTTCTTTGAGCGCGCCGCCGATGCGGATGGGCTTGCCAAAAAACACTTCGCGGTTGAACAGCATCGCGATGAAAATGGCGACGCAGTCGCTGCACAGGTCGGCAATGCAGTACCAGTAAAAATCGTTGACGTGCAGCACCAGCAGCAACACCACGATGCAGCCGTATGCCAGCCTCTGCGAGATCACCAAGATCACATACTTGCTGATGCGGTTTGTGATCTGGAACATGTACGACCCGTAGGTGACGATGTTCTTTGTCAGCATCCCGACCGCGACGAGGATGAAGAGCGTCTGATTGGTGCCGTGCACGCAGAACAACACCGTCATGACCACGGCAGTGATGATCGTCAGCAGGATCGCCAGCATGAACAGGAACTGCGAAAGCACCCTGCCCTTTTCGATCTCGTCGTAGTCGAGTTTCGAATAGCGCAAAACCAGCCCGTCCAGCAAACCGAAATGCAACACGCCGACATACCCTACATACAAGACGTAGGTCTGCCAATACGCATACTGCAGTTCGTCGATGAACTTCGGAACGATCAGCGTCAAGATGAAACTGACGGACAGCGATATGATCTGCGCAATGACCGATAAGGCGACATTTCGCGCAAATTTTTTTGTTGTGATTGTTTCCGCCATGTGTACAGACCGATCAATCGGCGCCGCGCGCCCGTTCTTTGATCATACTTTCGATCATTCGCTCAAAAATCATTTTCAGCCCTATTGTCGCTTCCCATCCGAGCGATCGCAATTTTTCCGAACTTAAATTCATTTTCAAAACAGGGGCATATCCGCTGTGCGCGCCGCCGTCCAAATCGTAGCGAATGGCGATTTTCCCCTTTGCGATCTCGTTCACGACGAGATCTGCCATCTCCCTGATGGAGCAATAGGTATCTTCGTTGCAGGCATTGTATGCCTCTCCGCCCCTGCCCTTTTCCAGCACCGTCAAAATTGCCTCGGCCGCATCGCCCACATACAGATAGTTTCGCTTTGTTTCGCCCTTGGATTTGAGCACAATGTCCTTGCCTTCGATCGCGCAGCGCGCAAATTCGGCGAACACGCGGTTGTCCCGATAGGCAACCCCCTCGCCGAACGTCTGCGTCAGCCGTATCACTTTGGCTGGGACCTGAAATTGGGAAAAATAGGAGGCGCACAAATTTTCGCAAAGACGTTTGCTTTCCGGATAACTCGATCTTGCCTGCATCGTATCCAGATAGGCGGGAGAATTTTCATATACCTTGTCATCCGTCTGCGGTGAACCGTACACTTCCATGGAAGAAAGGTATACCACCCCTTTCGCATGATTTGCCGCGGCAAAATCCAAGACCCTCTGCGTTCCGCGGATGGAACAGGCAATGACGTCGACGGGCGTTTCCACGAACGACTTGCTCGCCGTAAAACTGGCACCGTGAACGATATAGTCCACCCCAAGGTCCGCGGGTTTGAGATCGCAAACATCGCACGCCATGATTTCGAGCCCGCTCCCCAAAAGGTCAGAAAAACATCTTTCCGCCTTTTCCCTGTTCCGCACAAGTGCCATGACCTTTGCGGACGGCGCTTTTTCGGTCAATATTTTTCGGATCAGCGCCTTGCCGATCAGGCCCGTCGCGCCGGTCACCAGTATTTTTTTTCCGTCTAAAAAGGATGCGGGTTTCAATGGTTTCTCCTCATTCGTCGAAGCCGTAGATCTGCGAATCCTCTTTCGCATCGAGGATGGCGCGCATCATATAAAAATCGTCGGGCGATGTGATCTTGATGTTTTCGAACGGTCCGTCCACCATAAACAAACGATATCCGTAATGCTTCATGAGGGTGCACGAATCGATAAAATCCGTTCTGTTTTCTCCCAGTGCCTTTCGGTGCGCGCTTAAAATATCATCCAGCCAAAAACTCTGCGGAGCCTTCGCCACGCGCGATCTTGCGCGCGACGGCACCGTTTCCACATATCCCTGTTCGTCGATCACGACAATGGTTTCTTTCACCACGCCCGCAGTGATCGCCGAGCCATGTTCCTCGACTGCACGGATATTTTCGGTAAGCAACTTCGAATTGATCAGCGGACGGACGCCGTCATGGATGAGTACGATCGCCTTTTTCCCGTTTGCGACATCCTCCGCGGCACACAGCCCGTTATAGATGGACAACTGCCCGCTTTCTCCGCCCGGCACGATTTTTTTGACTTTGCCGATGCGGTACTTTTCGACCAGCCCTTCCAGGTGCTCGATCCAGCCCGCCACGCATGCAATGACGATCGCGTCGATCTCTTCGTTGTGCTCAAAGTATTCCAGCGTGTGAATAATGATGGGCTTGCCGTGCACATTAAGAAACTGTTTCGGGATCTCTTTGCTCCGCATCCTGCTGCCGACCCCGCCGGCAAAGATGACGCCGATGTTCATGCTGTCTTTCATGGTTGCCCGCTTTGCTCCTTATCAGCAGTCTGCTGAACGCGTTTTCCTCTTTTCCGCTTGAATGCAAACCAAAATATAAGAATGATCCAGACGATCTCGTACACGAGACCCAAGTGGAATCTTCTGAAAAACCTTTCCGAAATAGGGAAATAGATCACTGCATAGAGCAAAGAACAGTACAGCAGCAGGGTGACCCCGATCTTTTTTTGGCGCGCCCCCGAAAACAGCAATTCGAACACGATCCCCACAAGCAACGGGAACAAGATCACGCCGAAATAACCGAAATCTTCGATATATGGCCGCAAACTGGTATAAATATTACTGCTGTAGTAATAAGTTCCCGCCTGGTTTGTGTATGTGATGAACGGATCGAAAGCACCGACCGCCCCGCTGATCTTGATCCCGAAAATCGACGCGATCGTGCCGATCGTATTCAGGAACTGCGTGAAAGTCGACTCTCCGTACAACAACGGCCCCTGAAAGTCCTGCAGCCAGATATTCAAATCATTCAAGCCGGAAGCGATATAGATGCTGATCTGATCAAAAAATCCGGACTGATATTGTTTGGTTACACCCATCAGAAAGAAGATCGCGGCGACGATAACGACCAATATCACGGCTCTGAAAATAATTTTTCGTGTTGCCGAGCGCCCGGACAGCGTCCTGCCGTAGATCACAACCCACAGACTGAGCACATAGATGGCATACCGCAAAAATACGTTCCTGTCCGTCGTAGCGGTCGCCACGACCAAAAAGAACAAGATCGGCAAGATCAACTTGACAATGCCCTGTCGGTCCCCTTTGGTATAGATCCTGACGAGCAGCCGAAAGGTGCTGATGAACGCAATGGCGACCGAGATCTCCATCATCTGATTAAACAAAAAACCGGGAGAATACTCGCCGCTTGCGGTTAATTCATATATACTTCTTAAAATATCGCTCAAAGAGGTCGCCGTTCCCGCCGCGTCCATAAGCGTTTTCAGGACATATCCCGCCGAACAGACGGCAGAAACGACCAAAAGAGCGTTGGCAGGATATCTGACGGCAGTAATTTCATTTTCGGAAAACACCGCCGTATCCGACAACATGCTCCGCCTTTGCAAAATGCGTTTCCATAAATCGACAATAAGGCACCCTGCCCCAAACGCCAGAATTGCAGTCGTTATATAAATAATAAATTTATCGCTGATCGCAAAATCCCAATTTTTTTTGTTGAGCAATAAAATTATATAAGCGCCGAAAAAAGACAGACACAGCAAAAACCACGGCGATATCAGACTTCGCTTTCCCGCATAATATGAAGTTATCAGCAAAACTGCTAAAAAAATTAAAAAGATGATCTCCATATTTTAACCAGATCAGAACAATCCGAAGCGAACCTTCAGGCGAAATGCCAAGGAACTTTCTTTTGTATATGCCGTTAAAATTCTTCTGTTTTGAATGATTTTATTTTTGTCCTTACGCGTCTGTGTTCTGGAACAGATCGCCAGCAAAGGGAACTTGTCCGCCTCTTGCGGGAATTTCTCGGTAATTTCCTTTGCAAGAAAACTTCTTCCGTTCCGAAATTCCGGCCTGCGCGTTTTTTTCAGGCGCTCTTTCAGGTTTTTGATGCGGCTGCTCTTTGCCCCGACCAAATTGTTTTCGTGCTGTCTGTATTTCATGAAACTTCTCTGATCGTAGTAGATCCCGTCGTACAGCGACGCCACCATCGCAAGCCAAACATCGTGGATCCTGTTCCGCAACAGTGCAGCGGAAGGCCTATGCTTTTCTTCCGTCAGTATGCGAAAAAACCGGTTGGTAAATACCATGGTGCATCCGGCGATCATGTTCGTGCAAAGTATGCCGATGGGATCCTGATTGATTTGCGCATCCTCTGCATACCGAAGCCCCATGGAACTGCCCGTCTTATCGACGCATTCCTGGTTGGAACCGTATAACAGTTTTCCGGACGACTTTAATTTTGCGATCGCTTCCGAAAGTTTGTTTTCCTGCCAGATATCGTCCTGATCCGCGAGGGCGTAATAATCAAATTCAGGCGAAACCTGATACAGCGCGTTCATGAAACTGTTGCCGACGCCTACGTTTTCCGCAAAATCGACCACCACGTTGTCATGCGCGTTCCGATATTCCGTCAAAATACGTTTGGTGCTGTCCGAGGAGCCGTCATCTCTGACAAAAACGGTCAACTTTACGCCGATCTGACCCAAAATGCTGTCGATCTGTTCCCGCAAAAATTTTTCACCGTTATAGGTGCTGACGATCACCGCGACTGAATCCATTATTTGCACTCCTCGTAATACGCATGAAACGTATGATGCGATACGCGTTTTCCCTCGGGCGGAAGTTGCATATAGTTGCCGTATATGCTCGAGAGATACCTGTCGTATCCTCCGATTGCCTTATACGGCTTGCCTTCAAAGATCAGGTCGATATAATCGGCGTACAACTCTTTTGGCAAAATTTCTTTTTCGCGATATGCCCCGCCGACGGCAGCAACATATCCGACTTCGTCGAAATCGATCTTTTTATAGACCTTCTGCACCGCTTCAAACGTTTTCGACTTGTTGATCATCTTTCCTGCAAGGTAAAACGCCAGACGAAAAGGTTCGTAATACCATGCTTTTGTTTTTGACCTGCTGAACTTTTTCCATTGCGCCGCGATGAGAAGGTTGCGCTTGAACGACGTCTTCCGAAACACCTTTTTTGCGCTTTCGTAATCGTTCGCCAGCCCTTCGATCGGGAAAATATCGATGTTCACGCCGCACCGCGTAGTCTGCAAATATTCGGCATTATCCTCGATGACCGTTCCGCGCCGATAGATCTTTGCCGAGAGATCGACGTAATTTTTATTTGTTTCGAACGAAAGCAACCCGAACGGAACATCCTGCTCCAAACAAATCGCGATAAATTTGTCATAATCGGGGCGGGGCATCATCACGTCGATATCGTCGTCCCACGGAATATACCCCTGATGCCTGACCGCACCGAGCAACGTGCCGCCGCCCAGCGAATAGCGCAAATTTTCCTTGCGACAAATCACATCGAACGCATCAAGCAATTCGATCTGTATTTTTTTCAACTCTTCCGGTCCGATCGTCTGCATCGTTTACCCTCTTCTTTCAAACTTATCTTGTTGCGTGACTCCTTAACCCTTATGTTCTTTTGCTCTTTTTACGCAAAACGGTTTTGTAGAGAAAAGCCTTTACCCATGCGGGAGTCAGGATAAAGAGAAAGCAACGCATATTGCTGAAAAACGCTGTCCCGCGCGAAATCATCCCCTTTTCACGCAAATACCGCATATCCTTTTTCCAGTCACGATAAATACGCCAATCACTCCTGCGCTTTACCATTCCGTTCCCGATGCGAGCCATGACCAAAACGCTTTGAATATTATAAAAGCGTTTCCCTTCCGCCCACATATGGCAATACACGGAATAATCCTCGTTCACGGTATCCCGTCCGTAGCCGCCTACCGCCTCGAGCGCTTCTTTCCGAAACATCGAGGTCATATTGTTGATCGGCATCCTTTTCGGGAACATTTTTGCGATCTCTTCATGCTTTTCGGGAACAACGCGCAAAAGATCGCTATCCCCCGGCTCCGTCTCAAACTCACAGATCCAGCCGCCCACCACGCTGATGTCTTTATGTTCTTCCAGAACAGCCAATTCTTTTTCAAAACGGTCCGGAAGAGAAATATCATCCGAATCCATCCTTGCAACGATATCAAACCGAACATGCCGCATGCCTTCTGCCGAGGCCTTGCTTTGCCCCATGTTCTTTTCGCATCGGACAACATCGATCCTGTCGGGGAAAAGCGCTACATACTTGTTTACGACATCTTCCAATTGTTGGCGAACAGGCCCGTCAAGCACCAATACCAATTGCGAAGGAAGCACGGATTGCTCTACTAAAATACTTTTTAACGATGCGTCAAGGTATTCTTCCTTTTCCCCATCGTATGTTGTCATAAGCACGGAAAAGTCCATATCCACCTCAGTAAATCGGCGTAAGCCATTCTAAACTTTTTTCGTTTTTGCCTTTGGCGGCATCCAAATATGCCCGATGCAGGATTTTTGTCAGCTCTCCCGTTTCACCCGTTCCGATGCTATACCTGTCGATCGATAAGACGGGAGTGATTTCCATTGCCGATCCGCACAAAAACGCTTCTGCACAGGTATATAGTTCAGTCCGATCAAGGCTCCTCTCCTGTACGCTCATTCCCAACATTTTCGCAAGTTTGATTATCGTATCGCGCGTAATGCTTTCCAAAACACTGTCGGTCAAAACTGGCGTGACCAATGTACCTTTTTCAACGATAAACAAACATGACCCGGGTCCCTCCGAAACCTTATTTGCTTCGTTCAAAAAAATACAGGTATCGTATCCGTTGCGCAACGCTTCCCGCTGCCCTGCACGGCTATTGATATAATTTGCACCGCATTTAATGCGTGGCGACAAAGTATTGTCGGAAATTCTTCTCCATGAAGTCACGCAACAGTGTAAGCCCTTTTTATTATATTCCGAACTTGTATTTCCTCTCGGAATGGGCGCGACAAACATGCCCACCGGCTCCTCGCTTCCCCATGACCCGAATCCGTCCACAAACAATGTCTGCCGCACCGATAAATTTTCTTTATAATCATTTGCCCGAACAATATCGACAAGAGCCTTTACCATGTCGGCTTTTGTATAAGGACAACTAATCTGCAATAATTTTGCAGATCGGATCAATCGATCGTAATGATCGGCAAGACGAAAAGCATACAGTTGTGCTTTTTCATCATTCCAATAGCAAGGGATCCCTTCAAAAACATTTAATCCGAATTGCGCCGTCGGAGCAAGGACATTGATCTTTGCCTCGTTCACATTCAGAATTTCGCCTTTCAACCAGATCAATCTGTTTGCGACGTCAGTTTTCATTGTTCTGCCTTCCTTCTCGTACGCTTCCCGCTGCTTCTTTTTCTTTGATTTCGTCTGTTGCATCCTCATCCTGCATATGCGCAATGCGGATAATTTCTTCTTCGGCACGCTTAGCCGCTTCTTCATCGTTCATCGCTTCGTCCGGCTTTTCCTCGTAAATATCTTTCCTTTTGAAAACTTTTGCTACCGTTCCGAACAGAATTTTGATATCGAGCCACAGCCCCTGTTTTTTGAATTTATCAATGTATTCGTTATCGTACCCGACCTTTTCATCCCATGAGTTTTCATTTCTGCCCTTGATCTGCGCAAGGCCCGTTATTCCGCCACGCATTTCAAATCGCTTTTTATATTTTTTATTCAATGTATCAAAATCGCCGAGTTCATACTTTACACACGGTCTGGGGCCGACGAGGGAAAGGTCGCCCTTAATAACGTTCCATAACTGGGGCAATTCGTCCAAACTGGTACTGCGCAAAAATCGCCCGACTTTTGTAACGCGCGGGTCGTTTTCATAATTGAACAACCCGGCGCCCATTCCCTCGGCGTTGACGACCATGGAACGGAATTTGTACATCTTAAAAACCTTGCCGTTTTTCGTCCGACGTTCTTGCGAAAAAATGACAGGTCCTTTGCTGTCACATTTGATGGCGATCGGTACGATAATCCATACGGGCAACAACAATATTATGGCAATGATACAAGTAAACAAATCGAAAAATCGTTTGAAAAAAAGATGAACGTAATACATTTTAATCCTTAAAAAATATACACATTGAAGATGTCCTCAAACGTCTCCGCGCGTTTTGCCAATTTGGTTTCATTCCCAACAACATTGACGATCGGAAAATCAGGAAGAATGAACGGAGGTTTCATGACCACGGAATAAGAGCCACAGTTCTTAAAGATGATCATATCTCCGACCGAAATGCTCCCGCTATATCCACGGAACAGAACATCTCCCTCTATACACGTATACCCTACAATATCTGCATCGGATACATTCTTTCTGTCAGTTCCTGTTTCGATCACTTCGATAGGAGGATTTAACCCGGACATGTTAATATTTTTTTGACTGCCTAAAATAGTGATAAAGGTCTTGTTCCGTATCGTCTTTATCGTTTTTACCATGCCCGCAAACTGCATGCAGTCGCCTACCAATGCCGTGCCGGGCTCGATTACCAACTGAAAATTTTTTTTCGGAAATTCTTGCGCAAATACAGACGCGGCCGCCCGAGCATATTCGGTATAATCGGAAATCTTTCCTGAAAATTGTTTTCTCAAAGAGTCGTGCATATGCCCGTAAAGGCCGCCGCCGATATCAACCCTCTCCGGGAAATACCCGATCATGGTTTGTACCCGTTTCACAACTGCACACATACCGCGCGCACGTTGCGGCCAATACTCGATATTGCGCTTTGCAAAATGACAGTGCAACGAAGCAAGCCGTATATTCTTTATTCCTTTTACGACTTCAACAGCGTGGCGAAACTCTTCGCCGTCCGCGTCCATTCCAAAACGAGAAAGCACCCCGTCGCCCACATCAAAGTTACAGCGAATACCAATTTTTATCGTTTTATCGGGATGACTGTGCGCAATTTTTTGAACAGAATTCAACTCTTCAAAAGAATCTATATTGACCGATCCTCCCGAAAGAAGAAATCTTTCAACTTTTTTTATGTCTTTGATAGGTCCGTTCCAAATAATATTTTGAGGAGAAACTCCCGCTTTTTCAGCAATTTCTTCCTCCATATCGGAAACCACTTCCGCCAGCCCGCCCAATTCATTTACCAAGCGGCATATTTGAGGAATATAGTTTGTTTTATAGGAATAAGCAAGCCGAAAATTAGAATAAACCGATGAAAACGCGTCGTTCAAATCGTGAAAATTTTGAACGAATTTGTCCGAATCAAGAATGTAGAAAGCCTCGCCGTATTGTCTTACCAACTCTGCAATTTTTTCTGCCTTAAACAATTTTTTTCTCCTTAATTCTTGATGCCGTTTCCAAAATCAGTGCGTTGATCTCCTCTCTGTTTCGCGCAAAATCCTCACAGTTCATTTTTGCGACACTCTCTTCAAATTTGCGCATTTTGCCTATATTGGTCACAAAAATCTTTTCAATCTCTTGAACCGACTGCATTTCTTGAACATTGCAAAAACTGCGTGATAATATTACTCTGGTCGAACCCAACCTGTAATGTTCCATAATGATTTTTTCTGCAGGGATCGTTCCTTCTCCGAGGCGGGCAACCCCGCCGAACCCATAGGGAATTTTTTTATCGGCAAATTTTTTGCATAATTTGTCCACCGTCCCGTTCGCAAGCAGTTCAAACATAAAATCCAAGCCATAACTTAAATGCAGATCGTTCAATCCGATATGAATTTCATCCAGCAACGGATTTTCCAAAACTTTGTCTACACAATCAACGGCGTCCTTATGCTCCAACAGCAGCGTTGTTCTTACCCTTTGACCGACAGATCGCAAAAAAGCATCGGCTTCTTCTGCGCTCCGCCACATCGGCAACATGATCCTTTGCGCCCCGGCCGCAATTACGCGCTCGATTTCTTCCTCGGACCCATTGTGCCACGGATCAATCCGCACCATCAACTCTGCTTTTTTCAACACCCCTGCAAGTCTTCGAACATCTTCGATTGTATGATTCGATTTCACCGTATTCATGCCTTTTTGTCTTTCTTCTTTGCCCATTTTTTCCAAATCGATCCAAATACGGTCCACGCCACAGTTTTCTGCAATCAATGCAACTTCAACGTTATTTGTTATAAACATTGATGTCAACGACATAATTTTTTCTTCCTGCATTATTCATTTATCGGCGAACAAATCGAATCCTAGGCTGTCTTACAACCCGTCTGATAATCACTTCGCGTCGTTTTGATCTTCTGCCCCGAAGTCGGCAGCATCCCCGTCGCCCTCTGCCGAAAGAGCGGCTTCTTTTTCCGCCCTGTATTTTTTGGCATCCAGCAAATATACAAGGACGACCGCGCAGAACAGCCCGATCACCAAGCCGCCAACGACTGCCAGCACAACGCTGACTCCGCCCGAAGCGCTTGCGGGATTTTTTACCGACACAGACGTGCCGTCCGCCATATACTGTACGCAGACCGCCTGCAAGATATCCGTCTGCTTCTGCAACTGCGCCTTGTAAGAATCCAACTTCTCGTCAAACTTTTTGTTGTTCTCGGCGTTTTGCTCTTCGCTGAGCGCCTTGTTTGTGTTGATCTCCGCCTGTTCGGCAAGGCAATCCGCCTTCTGCATGTACAGAAAAGCACTTGCCTCGGCGATCGCAGCCTTCAACTGCTCGTCCGTTTCCGATCCGCTCAGCAACGTGTTCAGTTGCTCCAGACGGCTGTCGATGTTTTCGATCATCCCGTCCAGCATGCTCAGGCGGTTGTCGGCCTCGCGCCGATAATAATCAAGATCGAGGATGTAGCCGCATGCTTCCAATTCTTCCAGCAATGCTTCCTGCGCGCTTTCGCCGAAAACAGACTCGGCGTCAAAGCGGTACATCTGCAGCATTTCGGATACTTTTTCTTCGTTTTCATTCGTATATGTAACGACGAAATATTCGTTTTCGGCTGCGATCAGAACATCGTACAGGCGCAGGATCTCGGCTTGCTGTTCGCTGAGAAAATCGATTTTTTGCTCATATGTATGGACGCGGCTGTTTTGATAGCCCTCGATGTGTACGCCGAAATTTGCATCCTTCAGAAGGTCGACGGCATACGTTCCCGTATACTCGGCAAGCGCCCCGATAAAGTCCTCCGCCTGTTGGCTCGAAGAAAAATATGTATCCGGGATGCTGATGGTGATCTCCGCGGTGTTCTTTTCCGACTGCGAAGAGGATTGCGCGACGGTCACGGCGCCGTCCTTTGCGATCGCCGCGACGTCGACGGAGGCAAAGGCCTCGCCTCCCGCCGCCTTGACCTGTCCGAGCACTTCTTCCCCGACAAAATCTTCGGCCTTGTACTGCGTATCGCCGATATACAGCGATGCGATCCCGCTCGACAGCGCGGGCGTCGTCAACGTATACGTGACCGTATACGAACGGCGGCTTGCATTGTATCCGAACTGCACAAAGCAAGTGACCGCGATCGTCACTGCCAGCGTGACGGCAAGAACGATCCAGATCCGTTTTTTGATCATTTTCAGCAAATCTTTGAAGGTGATACCGACGTCTTCCTGATTCATATACCTGTCTCCTGTGTCATTCTGCAATTCCGCAACGAAACATCACTGCGGATGGTATGTGTTCACCAATTCGGCGACCGTCTGTTTGATGTCGGGCACTTCGTCGTACGCGGCCTTGTACAGTTTGTCCAATTCCGCCCACAGAAAGCCTTCGTCGATGTCGATCGGATTGGCGATATTGATCAGCCCGTTCGCCGTCGTCTGCATCCCCTCTTCGTCCATCAGGCGCTCTTCGTACAGTTTTTCGCCGGGGCGCAGGCCGGTGCAGCGGATCTCGATGTCCACGCCCGGCTCCAGCCCCGAAAGTTTGATGAGGTTGTACGCGAGGTCATAAATTTTAACGGGTTCGCCCATATCCAAGACAAAGATCTGTCCGCCTTTTGCGTATGCGCCCGCCTGCAGGACGAGCGAGACCGCCTCGGGAATGGTCATGAAATAGCGGATGATATCCTTATGCGTGACGGTGACAGGTCCGCCTTCGGCGATCTGCCTTTCGAACAGCGGGATGACCGACCCGTTGGAGCCGAGCACGTTGCCGAACCGCACGGCGACAAAATTGGTCTTGCTGTGTCTGCCGATGGTCTGAATGATCATCTCGCAGATGCGCTTGGTCGCCCCCATGACGTTGGTGGGATTGACCGCCTTATCCGTCGAGATCTGCACGAACGTCTTGACGCCGTACTTATCGGCGCATTTGGCGACGTTGAGCGTGCCGAACACGTTGTTCTTGACCGCCTCGTTGGGACTGGTCTCCATGAGCGGTACATGTTTGTGCGCCGCCGCATTGAACACGATCTCGGGGCGGTAGCGCGCGAACACGTCGTCCATCTTGCCCTTATCGCGGATGCTCGCGATCAGCGCCGTCAGCCGCAAGGAAGGATAATGGCGGCGCAGTTCCTGTTCGATGTCGTAGGCGTTGTTTTCGTAAATATCCAGCACGATCAGATGCGCCGGGTTGTGCCCCGCGATCTGGCGGCACAACTCGCTGCCGATAGACCCGCCGCCGCCCGTGACCAGCACGACGCGGCCCTCAATATACCCCACGATTTCGTCGAGGTTGACTTTGATCTGTTCCCTGCCCAGCAAGTCGATGATCTGCACGGGGCGCAGCGAAGAGACGCTCGCCTCGCCGCTGACGATCTGATAGATGCCAGGCAGGATCTTGACCTTGCACTTGGTAGTCTTGCAGATATCGAAGATCGCCTGGATCTTTTTCTTAGGCACCGAAGGCATCGCGATGAGGATCTCGTCAATCTGGTACAGTTCGGCAAATTTCATGATGTCCTGCGTGGTGCCGACCACCTTGACGTTGCCGATGCTTTTGCCCAGTTTCTGCGGGTCGTCGTCCACGATGCACACGGGCATATAATCGATCTTGTCCGTCGTCTGGATCTCGCGGATGAGCATGGTCCCCGCATCGCCGCCGCCCACGATCATGGCGCGGATCTTCCGCGTCCCGTTCTTGCGCACCATGTACTTGGAAGCATAATACAGCCGCTTGGAAAAGCGGATGAACAGCACGAAGATCGTGAGGATGAGGACGTACAAAATGCACGTGCGCACACCGCAAACATCGCCGAACGGGATCATCAGCCCGAAATTGATGCAGAGAATGCACAAGCCCGCCACGATGACTTTGAGCGTGTCAAAAATGCCGACCGAACGCAGAGACAGCGAATACAGGCGGAACAACAGGTAAATGACTCCCACGATCACGAGGTTGCAAAGATACCAGTACAGCAGATCCCAGGAAAGCACGAATCCTTCGTGTACGATGAGCACGGAGATCAGCATGGAAAGGGTGATGGCAAGAAAATCGCACAGTGCGATGACGATATACCCTTTCCATCCGTGGTAATTTTTTTTATGCATAGTTCGCTCCTGCGCCCGCGCAAAGATACGGGCTTATTCGACGGTCACGCTCTTGGCAAGGTTCCTCGGTTTGTCCACGTCCAGGCCGCGGGCAACGCTCACGTAATACGCGAGCAGTTGCAGCGGAATGACCGCAAGGCTCGCCGTAAAGCATTGTTCGGTCTTGGGAAGATAGATGACGTATTTCGTCTTTTCTTCCACAAAATAATTCCCCATCGACGTCAGCGCCAGCAGGTTTGCGCCGCGGCTCTGGACCTCGACCATGTTGCTCAGCATCTTTTCGATCAGCCGCTCCTGCGTCAGCACTCCGACGACCAGCGTGCCCTGTTCGACGAGGCTGATGGTTCCGTGTTTGAGTTCCCCCGCGGCATAGGCTTCCGAATGGATGTAACTGATCTCTTTGAGTTTGAGGCTCCCCTCCATGCTGACCGCGTAATCCACCCCCCTGCCGATAAAAAAGATGTCGGCGTTGTTGAAGATGTGCGTCGCATACTTTTGGATCTGTTCCTTGTCTTCCAGCAAAAAGCCGATCTTTTCGGGCAGGGTGCCGAGTTCGCCGATGAGCGCCGCATACCGCTCGGCGCCGATCTTTCCTCGCACGAATGCAAACTGAACGGCGAGAAGATACCCCACGATCAGTTGTGCGCTGTACGCCTTTGTGGTCGCCACCGAGATCTCCGGCCCCGCTTTGGTATAGATGACCATGTCCGCCTCGCGCGCGATGGACGAGCCGACAACGTTCACGATCGCCAGCGTCGCGGAGCCGCGGCTCTTCGCTTCGCGCAGAGCCGCAAGGCTGTCCGCCGTTTCCCCCGACTGGCTGATCACCACCGTCAGCACATGTCCGTCCAGAATGGGGTCGCGGTAACGGAATTCCGACGCCATTTCCACGCGCACGGGAATGCGGGCAAGATCTTCCAGCACATACTGCATGACCATGCCCACATGATACGCCGACCCGCACGCCACGATGCGGATCTCGCCGCAGGAGCGGATGACTTCGTCCGTCAGCCCCGCCTGCGCGAGGTCGATGCTCCCGCCGCTTACCAGGGAATTGAGCGTCTCCTGCACCACCCTGGGCTGTTCGTGGATCTCCTTCATCATGAAGTGCTTGAAGCCGCCCTTTTCCGCCGCCTCTTCGTCCCAGGTGATGTGCACGAGTTCTTTTTGGATCTCGTTTTTATCGACGTCGAAAAACTCTGCCTTGCCCTCGCGCAGGCGGGCGATCTCCATATTGCCCACATAGTAGACATCCCGCGTATATTTTAAGATCGCAGGAACGTCGGACGCAAGAAACGTCTCCTCCGCGCCGACGCCGATGATCAGCGGGCTGTCCTTGCGGGCGACGAAGATCTCCCCCGGATAGTCGTCGAACATGACGGCAAGCGCGTACGAACCGCGTGCGCGCAGGATAAAACTGACCAGCGCATCCAGCGGGTCATTCCATTTTTTATAATAATAATCGACCAGTTTGACCGCGATCTCGGTATCCGTCTTGGAATAAAACGAATATCCTTTCCGCAGCAACTTGTTTTTGAGTTCGGTAAAATTTTCGATGATGCCGTTGTGCACCCCGAACAGCGTCCGCTCGTCGTTGTAATGCGGATGCGCATTCAACTCCGAAGGTTCGCCGTGCGTCGCCCACCGCGTATGCCCGATGCCGCAGGTGCCGCAGATCGCCCTGCCGCCGTCCGTCTTTTCGTACAGCCCCTTGAGCCTGCCCTTTGCCTTGACGACGGCGATCTTATCTGACGCGTTGCGCACCGCGATGCCCGCCGAGTCATAGCCGCGGTATTCCAGTTTTTTCAGGCCGTCCAACAGAATGGGCGCCGCCTGTTTTTTACCCGTATATCCTACGATCCCGCACATAGCGCACCCTTACACCGCATACCCTTTCCGGCGGATGATCTCTTCGATGCCGGAGGCGATCTCCTCACACTGCCGCGCGGTGCGGGCTTCGACCATGATGCGCACGAGCGGCTCCGTGCCCGATTCGCGCACGAGCACCCTTCCGTCGTCGCCCAGCGCCGTTTCCGCGGCGCGCACCGCCGCCTGCACGTCGCCGTCCGCCTGCGCCGCCGCCTTATCGCGGACGCGCACGTTCCGCACGACCTGCGGATACACCTTCATCGGCGCCGCCAACTGAGAGAGCGTCGCTTTCCTCGCCATCATCACTTCCATGATCTTCAGGCTGGTCAGGATGCCGTCGCCCGTCGTGGCATATTTGGAAAAGATGACGTGCCCGGACTGTTCGCCGCCCAGTCGGCAGCCGTGCTGCTGCATGTATTCGTAAACGTACTTGTCGCCGACCGCCGTCTTGGCATATCCGATGCCGAGTTCGTCCAGCGCCTTGTACAGGCCGAGGTTGCTCATGACCGTCGTGACGACGGTGTTCGTGACCAACTTGCCCCGTTCCTTCATGTATTTGGCATAAATATACAAAATGCCGTCGCCGTTGACCACGTTGCCGTTCTCGTCGACGCACAGGCACCGATCGGCATCGCCGTCGTAGGCAAATCCGACATCCAATCCCTTTTCTTTGACAAGTTTACAAAGCCCCTCGATGTGCGTGGAGCCCGCATTTTCGTTGACGTTGAACCCGTCGGGTTCGGCATTGATGACCGTGACTTTGGCGCCCAGCGCCTCGAACACGCATTTGGCGATGTTCCATGCCGAACCGTTCGCGCAGTCCAGCCCGACGTTTTTGCCCTGGAAGGAATACATGCCGATGGAGATCAGGTAGGCGATGTAACGATTCCTGCCCGATGCATAGTCCACCGTTTTGCCGATCTTGTCCCGCTGCGCATACGGAAGTTCTGCCATCCTTTCGCCGAACAGTTCCAGGTTGCCGTCGAGATAATCCTCCACCAGACCGATCGTCTGTTCGTCCATTTTCTCGCCCGTGTTGCCGATGAGTTTGATGCCGTTGTCGTAATACGGGTTATGGCTCGCGGAGATCATGATCCCGCAATCGAAATCGTCCACCCGCGTGACGTACGAGACGGACGGCGTCGTCGTGACGTGCAGAATATACGCATCCGCGCCCGACGCGCAGAGCCCTGCCGCCAGCGCATATTCGTACATATAACTGGAACGGCGCGTATCCTTGCCGATGACGATGCGCGCAGGATCCGCTTTTCCCCTGCGGCGGCGCAGTTCGCCGTAATAGTACCCCAAAAAGCGCCCTACTTTGAAGGCGTGATCGACGGTCAGTGTTTTATTTGCTTCGCCGCGGAACCCGTCCGTGCCAAAATATTTTCCCATGGTATAGCGTTTCCTCGTTCACTTCTTCAAGACGACGTTGCCTGCGCCCTTGTAAATGCTGTTCGCCGGCACATAGCCCCGAACGCCCGAAAGCGGATAGATGTTTGTGTTTTTGCCGACGACCGTGCCCGGATTGAGCACGCTGTTACAGCCGACCTCCACCCCGTCGCCCAGCATGGCGCCGAACTTTTTCAGCCCCGTACGGATGCGCGCATCACCGAAACGGACCTCTACGAGCGTCTTGTCCGACTTGACGTTGGAAGTCACCGAACCAGCCCCCATGTGCGAACGGAAGCCCAGGATGCTGTCCCCGACGTAATTGAAATGCGGCACCTGCACGTTATCGAACAGGATGACGTTTTTCAGTTCCACCGAATTGCCGACCACACAGTTTTCGCCGATGAGCGCGCTGCCGCGCACAAAGGCACAGTGGCGCACCTGCGCGCCCGCACACACGATGCACGGCGCATTCAGCAGCGCGGTCGGCGCGACCGCCGCCGTCCTGTGCACCCAGACCTGCGGCGCAACCTCATTGTAGTCCTCCCCGAGAGAGGCGCCGCAGGCGAGGATCCATTCCTTGATCCCTGCCAGCGCTTCCCACGGATAGGTGAATTTTGCGAGATAGTCTCCCGCCATCGTATGCGACAGGTCATAGAGATGCGCGATCTGCAACGGTTCAGCGTCCACTGTTTCCCTCCGAATGTTTCCCCGCGCAAGGCAATGGCATTCTTGCATAAATACAGAGAAATTTTACACTATTTCCGAATTTTTGTCAAGGTTTGCGTTTATTCGCGCCCCTGAATATTTTGTGATAACGCCCGAACGCGCGCGCAGAAGTTGTATGGCAGCGATAGTATCGGCGCTTGTTTTTTATTCTATGCAACCGCACGGCCGCCCAAAACAAAAAAACCGCCTTGACGGATCAAGTTTACGCATCAAGACGGTCACACGAAATTTTCCCTGTCGGCTGCAACGGCAGTGCGCGCAACGTGTTTTCCCTGTCCTTTTCGCACAGCGCGAACAGCATGGAGTAGACCAGTGTGGGAAACACATGGAACAGATGATTGTCCAGAAGGCTCATGGCGCTCAGCGAAAAGATGACCAGGAAAAAGAACAACCGTTCCGGCGTCGTTTTATGGAACACCAGCAGCATTCCCTGCACGACGTGAAACACATACGCCGCCAGGCCGACGATGCCGCAGGAGGCGAGCATCTGGATGAAGGTGTTGTGGTACATGTCGGGGAAGACCCAGTTTTCGATCTCATACGAATAATCGGGCGCGATGGGCGTATAAAAACCGACCCCGAAGACGGGCGCGCGCAGGAAATTTTTGAGTCCGTTCAGCCAGATGTCATATCTTCCCGAATCGTCGAACCCTGCAACGATGTAATGTTCCACCAATTCCCACAGCGGATTGGGGATAACGATGCAGAGCAGCAATGCGACCGCCAATACAATGTTGAAGATGCGGATGGAACGGACGTTTCTGCCGCGGATGCACAGCAACACGATCGAGGCAACCAGCACCATCGCCCCCACGAGCAGAGCGGTGCGGCTGAGCGTACGCACGACGACCGCGTACTCAGCAATGCCGAGAATGTAATACGCCAGCCCTGCGCGGCATTTATAGGCGAGGTAAAAACAGGCAGGCATGAACATGGCGAGCATGCCGCCGATGTTGTTGCTCATTCCCCAGCCGAGCACAAGATCGTTCTTGTTCTGAGGCTGATCGATGAGCATCAGTTCCAGGAACTGCACGATGATCACCGCACCGGCGAGCGCAATGACGCGCGCAACGTAAACGGCGGTGTTCTCCGTCCATTCGAGCGTGTTGTAGATATAAATATAAAAATAGACGAACGAAAAGGCGAGCGCCAGCCCGATCAGCAAATTCGCGGCGGTATATTCCTTGTAAAACAGGCCGTTGAGGATGAGCACCGCCCCCATCGCGAACAGCCCGTACCGCGCCTTTGTATGCGTGCGGAACACGTTTCCCGTGCCCTTGCATGCCGCCATGCGGAAGATCGTCGCCGCCAGAACGAGCGCAAACAGACACCCCATCAGGATGAGGACGGAGGGACGATAGAGGAAATCGGAACCATACGGAGGCTGGGGCGTATGCATTTGGCTGACCGCATACACCGTCAGGACCACCGGCACGATCATGCTCTTCGTGTCCCTGCAAAACAGCGTCGTAAACAGGATGACGACGGTCGCGAGCACAAAAAAAGCGATCTCCATTCCCGTGAACGAACAGACCAGCACGAACGCCGCGTAGATGATCGGGTACAGATCTCCGTCAAAAAAATTTGTAATTTTTTGCAGAAACGTTCTATCCCGTATTTTTCCGATCTTTTCAAATATCATACGACCTTCTCTTACAGCCATATCGTTCGGGCAGCCGCCAATTTCGCTGAAAAACAGTTGCGTCTGTTGCAATACATTATAAATGAATCAACCAACAAAGTCAATATAATTCCTTGATTGAATAAAAGAATGAACAAAAGAACGCCGTCGAAAATTGTTCGGCGGCGTTATCGGATATCCCGCCGACAGGTGCGGCGGCAGTTTTTACGCCGATTTTACATTTTTTGAAGGACGAGGACGCCGTATGCGGGTACCTCGATCCTGCCGCACAGCGTGCCTCCGCCGATCAGGTCGCGGTATTCGCCGTCCAATGCGACGTAGCCGGAACGGTTTTCCGTCTCCAAAGCGATGATCCCTTCCGCCGCGCCGCTGCGCGCGACAAGGCGCACATTGTCGGACGCTTCGGCGATCGCGGGGAGCGCGACGAGGCTGCGCAGCACTTTGGACGTCGGCATGGTGCCGAGCAGGATCACCCTGCCCTTACCCACCTTGCGGGAAGCGATGGCGGTATACCCTTCGAGGATCTCCCCTTCGTACACCGCCACGCTCTCCGCGCCGCGCAGTTCGTAGGCATCGAATCCGCCCGAGCACTCCGAAAGGGTATCGGCCATACGCAGGCGGATACGGTCCGTTTCGATGGGATACTGGTATTTGGTGAACACGCCCGCCAGTTCTTCCAAAAATCCGTACGGCGCCTGCGTGTATTTGGTGACGTTTCCGTCCATGATGTCGCTCATCGGCCCGACGATCCACGTGCCGCCCGCCTGCACCCACGCGGTCACGCGCTCTTTGAGCCCGTTCTCGTCCACCGTGCAGAGGTAAGGCGAAAGCAGGACTTCGTATCCATCGAGGGAATGCGACGTTTCGATGAGATCGACGTTGTCGTGCACGAACGCGGCGTGCGCCGCCATAAGGCGCTGCTGGTAATCGAATCCCTCCACCAACGGCGCGACTTTGAAATTCTGCGCCGCCGTCGCCGAACAGTGCATGGCGATGCGCGAACGCACCTTCGTGCCGCGCAGGAACTCGCCGCACGCGGCAAAATCTTTTGCGGCACGGGAGATCTCTTCGGCGACGTGGTACGGCCGCCCCGCCGTAGAAAGCACGGCGCCGTGCCCGAGTTCGTGCCCGTTGGGATGGGCGCGCCACAGCCAGTACAGGTTCATTTCCCCGCCCATGGCGACGGGCATCCAGGTATTGACGTAGCAGTTGCCCGCGGGACGGAACCCGCTTGCCGCATACTCCGAGCCGTTCCAGCCCGCCTGCGTTTCGGTGTTCCAAAAGGGATGCTCTTTGACGGGACGCAGACGGTCGTAGGCGAACGCACAGAGGGGCAGCCCCTCGGCGCGGTCGTAGTGGTTGTACTGCACCACGTCCAGCGCGGCGTTCATCTTTTCAATGCTCAGTTCGACGGGCGGCATCATGTCCGTGCCGACGGGCGCCTTGGTATACGCATGCAGGATATCCGCCTGTTCGGCAATGTAACTGAACAGCGTCTCGTCCTGGAATCGCAGCCACTCCGCTCTGAGCGAAGGATGGTTCCACGTGTCGCGGCGGGGCGGGATGACGTCGTCGAAGGAACGGTATTCCAGGCTCCAGCGCGCCGTGCCCCACGCGGCGTTGAGCGCCTCGACGGTGCCGTACTTTTTGGCGAGATATTCGGTGAAGCGGCGGGCACACAGCGGGCAGAAGCACCCGTCCCCGTAATGGAAGATCTCGTTGTCTAACTGCCAGCCGATGATGCCCGGGTGCGACCCGAAGATCTCCCCCATCTTGCGGGTGATGATGCGGTTCTTCTCGCGCATGACGGGGCTGGACTTGCACACGTGGCAGCGCCCGCCGAACTGCGAGCGCACCCCGCCCGACTGCATGTTCAGCGTCTCGGGATATTTGTCCGTCAGCCACTTGGGCGGCGTCACCGAGGGCGTGCACATGATGACGGCGATGCCCGCCTCGTACAACGCGTCCGTCACGTCTTTGAGCCAGTCAAAATCGAATTTCCCCTCTTCGGGCTCCATGCGGCTCCACGCGAACTCGCCGATGCGGACGCAGTTGATGCCGATCTCTTTCATGCGCGCGATCTCCCATGCCACGTCGGAAGGCTGCCACATTTCGGGATAATATGCCGCGCCGATATACGGAGGCAAAATTTGGGTCTTCATACGATCGTTCTCCTGTATTTTTTGTCTTTAATATTCGAACCGCAGGAAATTCCAACTCATGGGCGCCAGGCGCACCGCGGCGCGGCCGCTCCGCATCGCGACGGGCTCGTGTTCGACGGGTTTCACGCGTTCGGGATCGGCAAAGGTGTTAAAGGCGCCGAGGTCGTTGTTCTCCATGGAAACGAACTCGCGGCAGGTCAGGTCGCCGAAGGAACGCAGTTCGAGGTCGACGTCCGCCGTCTCCTGCCCGTAATTGCACACGAACACGCACACCTGCCTCTTTTCGGCATCGTGCGTGACTGCCTCGTTCAGCATCCGCACTTCGCCGCGCTTGCTCGAAAACGTGCCGCATTCGGTAATGGAGCGCATGGTCTCGCCCCTGCCGAAATTTGCCGCGTAGCGGAAAGGATAGAAGGTGGTCTGCCGCAGAGCGGCGCCCCCCTTTTCGGTCATGATGGGCGCGATGACGTTGACCAGTTGCGCCAGGCAGGCGATCTTGACGATATCGCAGTGATTGAGAAGGGTATTCAGAAGCCCGCCGAACACCAGCATATCGCGGAAGGTGTACACGTCCTCCAGAAGGTGCGGCGCGCGGATCCAGTCGGGCGCGGTGCGTTCCGCCGCCGTCGTCCAGATGTTCCACTCGTCGAAACTGATGTACACGTTGCGCTTGGAACGCTTTTTGGTGCGGACGTAGCGGATGGTCGCCTTCACCGTCTCGATAAAATCGGACATATCGTCCGCGGAATACAGGAAATTTTCCAGCGCGTTGCGTTCCGCGGGGCGGTACTCATAGTAGCGATGCATGGACAGGTAGTCCACCTCGTCGTAGGTGTGTTCGAGCACGATGCGGTCCCATTCGGGATAGGTGGGCATGTCGGCATGGCAACTGCCGCACACCACCAGTTTGACGGCGCCTTCCTCGTCCGCCTTCTTCGCGTCCGCCCAGCGCAGCATGCGCGCCGTCTGCAGTGCCTTTTTGCCGTATGCGTCCGCATCCAGCCCGCAGATCTGCCATTCGCCGTCCATCTCGTTGCCGATGCACCAGTACTTGACGCCGTAGGGATCCTTCGCACCGTTCTTGCGGCGCAGGTCGGAAAAATAGGTGCCCGACGGGTGGTTGCAGTACTCGAACAGTTCGAGGGCGTCCTTGGGCGTTCCCGTGCCCATGTTCACCGCCATCATGGGCTGAATGCCCGTCAGGCGGCACCATTTCATGAACTCGTCGGTGCCGAATTCGTTGCTCTCAACGCTCGTCCAGGCAAGATCGAGACGCGCGCGGCGCTCGCTCTTTTTGCCGATCCCGTCCTTCCAGTCATACCCCGAAACGAAATTCCCGCCCGGATAGCGCACCAGCGGCACGTTGAGTTCGCGGATGAGTTCGATCACGTCGCGGCGGAATCCGTCCTTGTCCGCGGCGGGATGGCCGGGCTCGTAGATGCCTTCATACACCGCCCTTCCGAGATGTTCTAAAAAGGACGCGTAGATGTTTGGGTCGATCTTGCCCGCCGTCATATTCCTATCCGCAAAAATCTTTGCCTTTGCCATTGGTTCCCCTCCTGTTTTGCGTTTTGCCCACTGCACATATTATACTTTGCGGCAAAGCGGTTGTCAATGTCCGCACAAAATTTGCGCGCTGTTTTTTGAATATTGCCGTGCGATCGCATAAAAATACCCCCGCCGCGCGGCGGGGGTACGCTCTTGCTGCCGCAAATACGCTCATCCGCCGAAGAAGCGGAACAGGAAGTACACTCCGACCACGACGCCGATGCAGACGGCGGTGAGGATGGTCACTTTCAGCGGCGACACGGGCGCCTTGCCCGCCACCTTGCCGTTGAGCCCGTTGACAAAGAAGTTGTAGATCTTTTTGCGGAAGCCGCAATGCCCGACATAGACGGGCAACAGGATGTACTTGTAGGTGATATTTGAACACTGTACGTTCATGTTGAACGATCTGACGACGTCATATGTATACAGGCGCAGGATCATTGCCTTGAGCCTGTTGTGGATGGTCCACTTCGCCTCTTCCCAGCAGGCGAGCCCGTTTTTTGAATTCTGGTTGGCGATGAAGCCGCTCAGGTATTCGCTCTTATATTCGCGGCTGTCGTTGGTGTCGAATGGCTGTAACTTGTTCAGCATCTTTTGCGTGATCAATTCGCTTGCCTGCACCAATACATCGTCAAAGTTGTTCGCATACTGACCGCTTACCGTGAAATACCGTATGTGCCGTTCGGACACCGTTTTCCCGTTGACGCGCCTGGTTGTATAATAATATTTGCCGAGCACCGCGCGGTATGTGCCGAGCGCGTGCGCGTCAAAGGTGAATGCGGGGTTATAGACGCCGTTGAGGTCCTCGGGGCGCGCGCCCTTGCGAAACTTGCGCGGCGCAAACAGGCGCTTGCGCGCCCATTTTTTGACGTTCGTGCGAGCCTGGTCCTTGCCTACCGCAAAAGGCACCAGCGCGTTCGGGCGAATGGTGGGCAACTCGTCGTCCTGCACAATGTTACTCGTGCCGCAATACGGGCAGGTCGTGGTGATCTCGCCCGTCGGCACCACCCCGCGCGCGCCGCAGTTTTCACAGCGGAATACGTACGATTCCTGCGCCCAATCGTGATTGTTGGCGAGCAGGTGTTCAAAAGCGATTTCTTCGCTCCGATCCGCCTCGATCGCCTTTTCGGTACCGCAATGCTCGCAGTAGAGCATGCCGCGCTCCGAACTGTACACCATGTTCGCGCCGCAGGATGGACACTTCGTCACGTCCGTGCGCGCTTCTTCTTCCTGCCATCCCCCCGCTGAAACGGCGGATGCCGCCGCCTCCTGTGCGGTCTCGCCTGCGTGCGCCTGCGCCGCGGATGCCGCCGTCTCCTGTGCAGTCTCGCCTGCGGGCGCCTGCGCGGCACTGTCCTGCGCGGCGCCACTCTGCGCGTCAAAGCCGAACAGATCTTCTTTGTCCTGTTTCATATCCACCTCGTCGCCGCCATGCGGCATATCATATATCGGTATTATACCGTTCGGCGCACGCATTGTCAAGACATACGCAAAAAGCGCCGCCGCAAATAAAGCGGCGACGCCGAAAACGCACGGCCTTGCCCTGCTTTGCCCGCGCGCGGCGTTCAGCGGGGCATCTCCAATTTATCTTTTTCCGAAAGAGGGCGAATGACGCGGCAGGGATTTCCCGCTGCGAGCACCCCGCTGGGGATATCGCGCGTGACGACGCTCCCCGCACCAATGACCGTATCGTGCCCGATGGTCACGCCGCCGCAGATAGTCACGCCGCCCGCAAGCCACACGTTATCCCCGATGGTAATGGGTTTGGCGTATTCATAGTCGAACTTCTCCCCCTGCGGCGAACAGCGCATGTTGCGGTCGCACGCCAAAAAGGGATGCACAGGGGTAAGAAGAGAAACGTTCGGCCCGATGAAGCACTGCTTGCCGATATACACGGGGGCGCAATCCAGAATGGTCAGATTGAAGTTGGAAAAAAAGTCTTCGCCGACGTGGGTGTTTTTTCCGTAATCGAAGCGGACGGGCGGCTCGCAGAAACACATCGAACCGTGCGAACCGAAGAGTTGATCCAGGATCTCCGCGCGCAACTTGCCCTGCTCCTCGTCCGTTTCGTTGTAGGCGCGCACGAGTTTGCGCGCGCGCCTGCGCATGGCGGTCAGTTCTTCGTCCGCGGGATTGTACAGCTTTCCCGCGACCATCCTATCGTACTCGCGCTCTGCGCTCTGCGGCGCACCCTTCTGCGAGGGATCCGCCGCGCCTGCGCCGTTTTGGTTTACGCCTGCGCAAATTTCGTTTTCGACTGCGCAGATTTCGTTTTTGCCGCCTTCGGCATCCGCCGCGTTGAGCGCCTGCGCCATCTTCTGCAACTGTTCCTGCGAGGCCTCTTCGTTGACGGAAGCGATCTTTCCGTACGCCATTTTATCGTGATGAATGGTCATTGCTCCCCTCCTGTGCAAGGCAAACGCCGCCGATGCGGCAAACCCAAAAAAGACTCCGGAAAAAACCGGAGTCTTTTTGGCATGCACCTTGCGGCGCTTACTTTTTGATCTTGGAAACGACGCCGGAACCGACCGTCCTGCCGCCTTCACGGATCGCGAAGCGGAGACCTTCTTCGACCGCGACCGGCTTGATCAGCGAAACGTCGATCTTGACGTTGTCGCCGGGCATGACCATTTCAACGCCGTCTTCGAGTTTGATGGAACCCGTGACGTCCGTCGTGCGGATGAAGAACTGGGGACGATAGTTGTTGAAGAACGGGGTGTGACGGCCGCCCTCTTCTTTGGTCAGGACGTACACCTGCGCTTCGAACTCGGTGTGCGGATGAATGGAACCGGGTTTCGCGATAACCTGGCCTTTTTCGATGTCCTTACGGTCGATACCGCGAAGCAGCGCGCCGACGTTGTCGCCTGCCATCGCTTCGTCGAGGAGTTTGCGGAACATTTCCAGACCGGTGATGACCGTGGAACGAGGTTTCTCGATGAGGCCGACGATCTCGGCGGCATCGCCGACTTTCGCAACGCCACGCTCGACACGGCCCGTAGCAACGGTGCCGCGGCCGGAGATCGTGAACACGTCTTCGACGGGGAGCAGGAAGGGCTTGTCGGACTCACGGGCAGGATCGGGGATATACGCGTCGATCGCATCCATGAGGTCGAGCACGCACTTGCACTCGGGAGCGGCGAGGATCTCGGCATCGGAAGCGCCGGAAGTCGCTTTTTCGAGCGCTTTGAGCGCGGAACCCTTGATGATCGGGGTCTTGTCGCCGGGGAAGCCGTACTTGGTGAGCAGGTCACGGATCTCTTCTTCGACGAGTTCGAGCAGTTCGGGATCGTCGACCTGGTCGGTCTTGTTCATGAACACGACGATATAAGGGACGCCGACCTGACGGGCGAGCAG
>CALVMB010000001.1 GCA_944341895.1 uncultured Clostridia bacterium | reverse complement strand
TTGCATTACCAGACACCGCAAGATTTGTTTGAACAAAATCTTATCAAGTGTTGCACTTAGTTTGACAATTCATCTTGTCCGGTTGGGTGCAACGCCCGGCTTAGTGTTTATAGATGTTCCCGCCGCGGCAGTCGATGGCCACGATGCAGGGGAAATCCTCGACC
Organism: uncultured Clostridia bacterium; assembly: GCA_944341895.1. Classification (GTDB taxonomy): domain Bacteria; phylum Bacillota; class Clostridia; order Christensenellales; family Borkfalkiaceae; genus Borkfalkia. The sequence continues at coordinate 152,924 of CALVMB010000001.1, read as the reverse complement.
TCGAAGCGGTAGATCGCCTCGCTCAGGAGGTCGGGGAAGGCGACGAGTTCGCTCTTTCGGATGGCGTTGCCGTACAGCGCGCCCGCGCCGCCGATCGCGGCAAAGTACACCGCGCGCTCGCGCACGATCGCCGCGCAGACTTCTTCGCTTCGTTCGCCCTTGCCGATCATCCCTTTCAGTCCCCGCGCGAGCAGGCGGGGGGCAAAGGAATCCATGCGCGCCGAGGTGGTGGGGCCGCAACTCCCGCACGCCTTGCCTTCGGGCGCGGGGCAGGGCCCTGCGTAATAGATGGTCTCGCCCGCGAGGTCGACGGGCAGCGGCTTGCCCGCGTCCAGCAGTTCGCACAGCCGCTTGTGCGCGCAGTCTCTGCCCGTGAGCATGCTCCCCGAAAGCAGGACGCTTTCGCCCGCGCGCAGGGACAGGATGTCTTGTTCGGATAACGGCAGACGGATGTGTTTCATGGTGCGCCTCCTTATAACACGGTGCGCTCGCAGCGCACGCAATGGCACTGGATGTTCACTGCGACGGGCAGCCCCGCGATGTGCGTGGGCGCCCATTCGCAGGATACGCCGACGGCGGTGCAGTTTCCGCCGAATCCCTGCGGCCCGATGCCGAGCGCGTTGATGCGTTCGAGTGCCTCCCGCTCGATGTCCGCCACGTCCGCGCGCGGATTGCGGGAACCGACCTCGCGCGTGAGCGCCTTTTTGGCGAGGAACGCGCAGGTATCGAAGGTGCCGCCGATGCCCACGCCCACATAGACGGGCGGGCAGGGTTTGCTTCCCGCCAGCCGCACCGTCTCCACGATGGCGTCCACCACGCCCGCGCGCCCCTTGGCGGGGGTGAGCATGTACAGCCGCGACATGTTCTCGCTCCCGAACCCCTTGGGCAGGAAGGTGAGCGCGACGCTCTCGCCCGCGACCAGTTCGGTGTGCAGGGCGGCGGGGGTATTGTCGGCGGTGTTGGCGCGCGTGAGCGGGTCGCACACGCTCTTGCGGAAGCAGAAATCTTCGTACGCCTGCCGCACGCCCTCGTTCACGGCGTCCGCGAGCAGTCCGCCCTCGATGTGCACGTCCTGCCCGATCTCGGCAAGGATCACCGCATATCCCGTGTCCTGGCACACCGCCATGCTTTCGCGCGCCGCGGTGTCCGCGTTGGCGAGCACCGTTTCCAGCGCAAACGCCGCCGCGCCCCGCTCGCGTCCCGCCGCGTCCCGCAAAGCGCGGGTGCAGGAGGGGGTCAGGTGCAGGCATGCCCTGCGCGCCAGTTCATAAACCGCATTCCGAATGGCTTCCGCCGTGATCGTCCGCATGGTCGTCCTCGCAAAGAAAAATCTTTCTTCACAGGATTATACCAAAAATTTTATAAAAAAGCAAAAGTCTTTTATTTACTTCGCCGCAATTTTCGGATATAATATTGCGTATGGAACCGCAAATGCAAGATCAACGGCAAATGCAAGAGCAGGAACAACCGCCGCAGCCGCCCCGCCGCGGCATCGGCGGGACGCTCTTTCTGCGCCCGCGCGAAGAGGCGAGCGGCGCCGCCTTCTCGGCGGTCGTCGTCGGGATGCTCGTCATCAGTCTGCTCTTTTCCGTCGCGGTGGTCACCGTCACGCAGGTGACGGGCGCCACGACCGAAGAACTGGCGGCATCGGACATATATATCTATCTGTCCTATCTGCTGTATCAGGTCGTCTTTTTCGGAGTCACGGCGTGGTTTTTGCACACGCGCCGCGAACGCCTTCCCGCCGTCGGCTACCGCAAGGCGGGCTGGCAGTACTTTCTGCTGGCGGCGGCGCTCGCGTTCGGCATGCTGTTCAGCCTGGGCTGGCTCAACGACCGGATCGTGCTTCTGTTCGAAAAACTGGGCTACGAACTCCCGACGGGGAGCATTCCCACGCTGACCGGGTTCGGCATCGCGGGCGCCCTGCTCGTCATCGCCGTCCTGCCCGCTCTGCTGGAAGAGACCATCTTCCGCGGCGTCGTTCTGGAAGGGATGAAGGATCTCGGCACCGTCGCGGCGTGCCTGCTCGGCGGCATGCTCTTTTCCATCTTCCACCAGAGCCCCGCGCAGACGGTGTATCAGTTCCTGTGCGGCGCGGCGTTCACCTTGCTCGCCTTGCGCGCAAATTCCGTTCTTCCCGCCATCCTGGCGCATTTCCTCAACAACGCCTTTATCCTGCTGAACGCGCGGTTCGGCTGGCTGGACGGGGTCACGGGCGACGGCGCCGTCGCGCTGTATACCACGTCCGCCGTCTGCCTGGTAGGGGCGCTCGTCTACCTGATCGCCTTCGACCGCAGGACTGACCGCAAAAAGACCGCCCGCATCCGTTCCATGCTCTTTCCCGCCGTGCCGGGGATCGTGCTGTGCGCGGTGCTTTGGATCTTCAATCTCTTTGCGTGAGGGCAGATCGTGCATAAGATCAACGTCGTCTGCGTCGGAAAACTCAAAGATCGGTTCTTTGTCGACGCCGCGGAAGAGTACCGCAAGCGGCTGACCCGCTTTGCCGAGGTCACGATCCGCGAACTGCCCGAGCGCCGCACCCTCGAAGAGGAGGGGCAAGCCATCCTGCGCGAATTGCGCGGCTACAAGATTGCGCTCGCCGTGGAAGGGAAGATGTGCTCGAGCGAGGCGCTTGCCGCCGATCTCCGCGCTCTGACGGACGCGGGAAAGGAGATCACCTTCGTCATCGGTTCATCCTGCGGGCTTTGCCCCGCCGTCAAGCAGGCGTGCGACCGCCTGCTCTCCTTTTCGCCCATGACCTTTCCGCACCGCCTGATGCGCGTCATGCTGCTTGAACAGGTGTACCGCGCGTTCATGATCAACGCGGGCGCGGAATACCACAAATAGCGGAGCGCGGCGTTGCGCATATGCGCGGCGCGGGGTGCGCAACCGCCGTTGCCGCGGCGTACAATGATCGTATGGATGCCGTCGAACGTGTGTATGCGTTCTACGAAAGATACCGCGGCGAAAAATTTGTCTTCGGCAGGAGCGTGTGCGGCGCGCCGCTGGTTGCCCTGTTCGCGGGCAAACACGAATACCCGCTCATCCTGGTGCAGTGCGCCATCCACGCGCGCGAATGGGTGACGGCGCTTCTCGCGCTCGAACAGATCGCGCGCGGCATGTCCTGCGGCGGCGCGTATTTTGTGCCGCTGTCCAACCCCGACGGGGCAAAACTCGCCCTGCGCGGCGAGGCGTTCGTGCGCACGCTTCCGCCCGCGCGGGCGCGCTTTTTGCGGCGGCTGGGCGGGTTCCCGCTCTGGAAGGCGAACGCGCGCGCCGTCGACCTCAACGTCAACTTCGATGCGGGCTGGGGGCGGGGAACGCGCAACGTGTTCGCGCCCGCGCCCGAAAACTATGTGGGGACGCGCCCCTTTTCCGAACCCGAAACGCGGGCGCTGCGCGACCTGACGCTGCGTCTGCGCCCCGACGCGACGGTCAGTTTTCATACCAAGGGGCGGGAGATCTATTGGGAATACGGCCAGTGCGGCGGGGCGTCGGCGCGGGACGAGGCGCTCGCAGCGGTCCTTGCCGAGGAGACGGGCTATGCGCTCGCGCGCGCCGCGGGCAGTCACGGCGGCTATAAGGACTGGTGCGTGCAGGCGCTCGGCATCCCTTCGTTCACCGTCGAGGCGGGCGCGGACGAACGGGAACATCCGCTGGGCGAGGATGCGCTCGGCGAGATCGCGGCGGAGTGCGCGGGCGTTCCCGCGCGGCTGGCGGAGGCAATGCGATATGGACGATAAGACCGAACAGAGGACCAAAGAAAAATTCATGCGCGCGGCGCTCGCCCGCGCGCGCAAGGGGCTTGCCCGCGGCGAAGTGCCCGTCGGGGCGGTGCTCGTATACGAGGGCAGGATCGTAGGCAGCGGCTACAACCGCCGCACCGAGACGCAGATGGCGAGTTCGCACGCCGAAATGTACGCCATCGACCGCGCCTGCAGAAAACTGCACAGTTGGCGGCTCAACGACTGCGACCTGTACGTCACCCTCGAGCCCTGCCCGATGTGCATGGGCGCGGCACTCAACGCGCGCGTCCGCAAGGTGTATTTCGGCGCCTACGAGCAGAAAGGGCGCTCGATGACCGAAGAACTTGCCAAAAGCAACCTCCTCAACCATACGGTGGAGGTGGAGGGCGGCGTGCTCGAAGAGCAGTGCTCGCAACTGCTTTCGGGTTTTTTCCGCGCCTTGCGCAATCGCCCGCAGGAGGAGTGACGGCGCCCCGCATGCCTGTCGGTAGGGCGGCCGAGCCTGCCTGCGGGCGCAATTTTTCTTTGCGCCAAACACGAAAATGTCGGCTCAAAACGATTGACTATTTTGCGCAAACCCACTAAAATAAAGAGGTATCCGGTTTGACGCGCCGGGCGCCTTTTCTGCCCGCCGCGCTTCCGTTTCCGCTTTCGGTTATCGATTCGCGGCTTTTCTTTGCAACGAATGCGCGGGCGGTATCGCCTCGCAGTATTTTTTTCGGAGGTACTCATGATAACGCACGGCAACGAGATCAAACTCTTTGCGGGCAATTCCAACCGTCCTTTGGCAGAAGCGATCGCCAAAAAACTCAACACCGAACTGGGCGGGGTGGAAGTGGGCAGGTTTTCGGACGGGGAGACCGCCGTCCACATCGACGAGACCGTCCGCGGCCGCGACCTGTTCATCATCCAGTCCACGTCGGCGCCTGTCAACGACAATCTGATGGAACTGCTCATCCTGATCGACGCCGCCCGCCGCGCCAGCGCGGGGCGCATCACCGCGGTCATGCCCTATTTCGGCTATGCCCGCCAGGACAGAAAGGCTCGTTCCCGCGATCCCATCACGGCGAAACTGGTCGCCGACCTCATCACCGCCGCAGGCGCGGACAGGGTCCTGACCATGGACCTGCACGCCGCGCAGATCCAGGGATTTTTCAACATCCCGCTCGATCATCTGCTGGGCGGACCCACGCTGTATAACTATTTCAAAAACAAAAAGATCATCGACGAAAACTTCGTCGTCGTCTCGCCGGACATCGGTTCGGTGACGCGCGCGCGCAACGTCGCGCTCAAACTCAACTGCCAGATGGCGATCATCGACAAGCGCCGCCCCAAGGCGAACGTGATGGAAGTCATGAACATCATCGGCGACATCGAGGGCAAAAAGTGCCTGATGGTGGACGACATGATCGATACGGCAGGCACCATCTGCCAGGGCGCGCAGGCGCTCGTCGACCACGGCGCCAAAGAGGTGTATGCCTGCTGCACGCACGCCGTGTTCAGCGGCCCCGCGATGGATCGCCTGCAGGCGGCTCCCATCAAGGAACTCGCCATCCTCAACACCATCGACCTTCCCCCCGAAAAGAAACTGGACAAGATCACTGTCATCTCGGTGGCGGATATCTTTGCCGCGGCGATCGAGAACGTCTACCTCGACAAGCCGATGTCCAAAATTTACGACTGAGTCTGAACTGAACGATCCACGGCCGCGTTTTGTTACAAAACGCGGCTTCGTGCGCAAAAAGAGGTAAATATGGTTCTGATCGTGGGGCTGGGCAACCCCGAAAAAAAATACGAGACGACCTTCCACAATCTCGGCTTCCTCGCGGTAGGCGAGGCGGCGGAGAAACTGGGCGTCAAGTTCAAAAAAAAGGAATGCGAAGCGTCCGTCGCCGAGGCGTTCGTGGGCGGCGAAAGGGTCATCCTCGCCCGCCCCGTCACGTACATGAACGCGAGCGGCAGGGCAGTCAAGCAGTTGATGGCAAAATACAAGGCGTCGCCGTCCGAACTGCTCGTCATCTACGACGATTTCGACCTGCCAAAAGGCAAACTGCGCATCCGCGCCGCGGGCAGTGCGGGAACGCACAACGGCATGCGCTCCATCGTGGGCGAGATCGGCACGTCGGCGTTTGCGCGCATCCGCATCGGCATCAAGGACCCCGCGCTCAATATTCCCGTCATGGGCTATGTGCTCTCGGACATCGCCAAAGAGGACTACCCGCTCTTTGCCGCGGCGTGTTCGGACGCCGCCGACGCCGCCATCCGCTTTGCGCGCGGCGAGAGCATCGAGCGCGTTATGAACGCATACAATAAAAACGAAGGGGAGGCGTGAGAGCCTTCCCTTCCCGTAAGGTGGCGTATGCCCCGTGACTTTTTTCACCCGCACAATTTAGGCGGGGACTATCTCGATCTCGAACAGGACTTCCGCCTCGGCACGCCGACGGCGGTTTTCGGCGTGTCCGAAGCGCACAAAGCGCTCATCGCCGCGACCTGCGTTCCCGGCAGGTTCGTGTACATTGCGGCGGATGCGCCCGCCGCCGCGCGCGCGGCGGCGGAGATCGCGGGCTTTGCGGGCGAGCGTCCCGCCTTGCTCTGCGCCAAAGATGAGGTGCTTCTGCACAAGGAGGCGCTCTCGCGCGACGCGCTCTTCCGCCGCCTCACGGCGCTGTATGAGTTCCGCGCGGGCGCGCGCATCGTCGTCTGCGACATCGAGAGCCTCATGCAACTGTTCCCCGCCGACGTGCCGCACATCGATCTGCGCGAAGGGGAGGAGGCGGATTTTGCCTCTCTCCCGCGCCGCCTGGCCGAACTGGGCTATGTGCGTTCGGCGACGGTCGAGAGCCGCGGCACCTTTGCGGTGCGCGGCGACATCCTGGATATTTTTCCCGTCAATGCCGAAAACCCGATGCGCATCGACTTTTTCGGCGACACCGTCGAAAAGATCAAACCGTACAGCGCTGTCACGGGCGAACGTCTGCCCCTTGCGGAAAGCGCGGTGATCGTTGCGGCGACGGACGTGCTGCTGCAGGAGGGCGACGCGGACGCCGTGCGCGCGGCGCTGCACGAAGGCGTGCGGCAATGCCGCGACGCCGCGGCATACGCGCGGGCGCAGTCCATCGCCGACGACGTGCTGACCAAGGCGGAGGGCGGCAATGCCGCGGCGGTCTCCTTTGTGCTGCCCGTCCTGCGCGGCAGCGTGGATTTTTCGCGATTTTTCGGGGACGTCCTGTATCTGTTCGACGAATGCAAGCCCGTTGCCGACCGCATGGACGCGCTGTGCAAGGAACATGCCGAGCGCTTTTCATCCCTGCTCCGCGGCGGGGAAGTGTTTTCCTTTTCGCGGCGGCAACTCGCCGACCGCGAAAGCATGCTCGCGGGCTTTGCGGGCGCGCGGTGCGCGGCGCTGCAGACCTTTGCTTCCGCCGTTCCGTTCTTCGATCCCCTGAAAATTTACAATCTGCACGGCACCCCCGTCGGGCGGTACCTCAACGGCTTTGCGCCGCTGCTGACCGATCTCGACCGCTGGCTCAAAGGCGGTTACCGCGTCATGCTCTACTGCGGCAACCCCGCGCGCGCCGAGCGCATGCGCGAACTGCTCTCGTCGGAGGGGTTCGTGCCCCGCGAGTGCCCGCCCGCGGCAGACCTTCTCAAGGGCGTCACCGTGCTGGACGAGGAACTCGAACGCGGGCTCATCCTGCACGACATGAAACTGGTCATCGTCGGTACGGGCGACCTCTATACGAAGACGGCGGTAAAAAAGCGGCTTCGCCGCCGCCGCAACGACATGTTCACCTCCCCCGAAGTGGGGGACTATGCCGTGCACGAGACGCACGGCGTCGGGCGCATCACGGGCACCCAGAAGATCGAGACGACGGACGGCACCAAGGAATACATCGCCCTCGAATACCGCGGCGGCGACGTGCTGTATGTGCCCGTCGAACAGATGGACATCCTGTCCCGCTACATGGGCGAGGATGCGCCCGCGCTGTCCAAGATCGGCGGGGCGGAGTTCGAGCGCGTCAAACAGCGGGTGCGCGCCTCGCTCAGGGCGATGGCGTTCGATCTCAAGGCGCTGTACGCCGAACGCGCCGCCAAACACGGATTCGTGTGTTCGCCCTGCAAGGAGGCGATGGAGGAGTTCTGCGCCGCTTTCCCGTACGAAGAGACGCCCGACCAACTCGTCTCGCAGCAGGAGATCGAGGCGGACATGTGTTCGGAAAAAGTTATGGACCGCCTGCTGTGCGGCGACGTGGGCTACGGCAAGACGGAGGTCGCCTTCCGCGCGGCGTATCTGAGCGTGCTCAACGGCAAGCAGGCGGCGCTCCTGTGCCCGAACACCGTGCTCTGCCGCCAGCATTACGAGACGGCGTGCCGCCGCTTTGCGGACTTCGGCGTCTCCGTGGACGTCATCAACCGCTTCAGGACGCCCGCCGAACAGGCGGCAACGCTCTCCCGCCTCGCCCGCGGCGAGGTGGACCTGATCATCGGCACCCACCGCCTTCTTTCCAAGGACGTACGCTTCAAGGACCTCGGACTGCTGATTTTGGACGAGGAACAGCGCTTCGGCGTCGAACACAAGGAACAACTCAAAAACATGAAAAAGGACGTCGACTGCCTGACCATGACGGCGACGCCCATCCCGCGCACCCTGCACATGTCCCTTTCGGGCATCCGCGACATTTCCACCATCGACACGCCCCCGTCCAACCGCCTGCCCGTGCAGACGTACGTGGTGGAGGAGACGGAGTCGCTCATCCGCGACGCCTGCGTGCGCGAACTCGCGCGCGGCGGGCAGGTGTTCATCCTGTACAACCGCGTGGAGAGCATCGATACCTTCGCCGCCAAGATCCGCCAGATCGTGCCCGAAGGCAAACTGTGTGTGGCGCACGGCAGGATGGAACGCGCCGCGCTCGAAAACACCGTGCTCGGCTTTTACGGCGGCGAAACGAACATCCTCGTCTCGACCACCATCATCGAAAACGGAATCGACCTTCCCAACGCGAACACCCTCATCGTCATCGATGCCGACCGCCTGGGCATCTCGCAACTGTACCAGTTGCGCGGCAGGGTGGGGCGCGGTTCGGCGCTCGCGCACGCCTATTTCACCTTCAAGCCCGAAAAGGTCATGACGGAGACGGCGACCAAGCGCTTGCAGGCGATCATGGAATTCACCGAACTGGGTTCGGGCTACAAGATCGCCATGCGCGACCTGGAGATCCGCGGCGCGGGCAGCGTGCTGGGCCGCGAACAGCACGGGCACATGGACAAAGTCGGGTACGAACTGTACGCCAAACTGCTCAAAGAGGCGCTCACGGGCGAGGAACAGACGGTCGCCGACCTCGACATCCGCGCGGCGGCGTACATTCCCGAACACTACATCGAGGCGAGCGCCTCGCGCCTGGACTGCTACAAGCAGATCGCCGAGATCCGTTCGGTCGCCGATTACAGGCGGGTGTGCCTGTCGCTGGAAGAAACGTACGGAAAACTTCCGCCCGAGGTGCTCAATCTCCTCGTCATCGCGGTGCTCAAATCGTATGCGGCAAAATTCAACGTCCGCAAGATCGCCGTCAGCGCCAAGGGCGGGCGGCTGGAACTGCCGTCCGTGCAGAGTCTTGCCGATCCGCGCCTGTCCGCCGCGCTCGACCGCTATCCCGCCGTGCGGCTGGAAATGTCCTCGGCGCCCGCCGCTTTGTTCGCGGGCGGAAAGGATGCGCAGGAGGTCATGCTCCGCATGACGGACTTCCTCAAGTATGCCGAAAAGTCGGCGCGCAGCGCTTAAATTTTCATGAATTTAACGCCGATTTCATCAAAATACGATTGCATTTTGACAGGAAATACGGTATAATATGTACATTGCGTAGTGTGCTTTCCGAAAAGCGCAACGCGCGTTTTTGCGAAATTCACTACACCCAATCGTGGAGCAGGCTATGAAGAAAAAATTGATCACCATCCTGAGCACCTTTCTGGCGCTGGTCTTTACCGTGGGCATGTTCTCCGGCTGTGACCTCCTCGTCACGGACAACAAGCGCGACATGGAACAGGTCGTCGCCGAAGTGAACATTTCGGGGGGCAGCGCGGCGCTCAAAGATTCGCTCGGCTATCTCGGCGTCAGCGAACTCAAACTCACGGACGAGCAGTTGGCGCAGGCGATCTCGACGGACGAGATCTACAAGCGCGACCTCGTCGCGTACTTTCTGAGTTACGGCTACAACTACGTTTCGTCGGGGTATTCGTACGCCGATACCTTCAAGACGCTGATGACCGCGCTCGTCGACCGCAAGATCGTCGCACAGTTCGCCACCGTCTATTACCTGAACGCGGGCGAAGTGGTCGTCGACGGCGACACGATCGGCGCAACGGAAGGCTATACCGCCATCGAGAATTCGGACGGCTACCGCATGAACACCGCGCAGCCCATTTCGGCGGAGGGCTATCTCGCCGCCGTCGAGGGCAAGGAAGGGGATGCCGCTTCCATCGCGGGCTACGAATATTTCCTTACCGAAAACGAGATCAACTACGCCACGTACAACGTGATGGTCGCCATCAACGAGGCGATCGATTCGTACGAAGAATCGCTCATCACCCGCGAAGAGGACAGCGATTCGTCCTCCTCCGAGGACCGCGCCACGCCGACGGGCGCCAATACGCTCCCCGATCTGTACTATCCGCAGACCAAGGACGGCGTCATCGATTACGCCGTGTACACGGGGCAGAACACCCCCGCCGAGTGCGGTTCGTATGAAACGGTGAAAGGTTCCACCGCCGTCACCCGCCGCCGCGCCTATGCGCGCTTTATCAGTTCGCTGCGTTCCAACTACCTTATCGGCGAGGACGAGGATATCTCCGACATCACCGCGCTGAGTTATTTTGCGACCGAATTCAAGACGCAACTCGAACAGTTGGTCATCACCAAGTTCAGCGCGACGCTCAGCCTCGACATGGCGGACAAACTGACCGCCGAACTTGTCGACAGCGCTTACGATACGCTGCTCGCCAAACAGCAGGTCGCGGAAGAGAGCGGGTTCACGAGCACGATGGACAACGTGTCCGATACGAGTTTCATCGTCTGGTCGCCCGAAGGCCGCACCTACGGCTTTGTCTACAACATCCTGCTCCCGTTCGGTTCGCGCCAGTCGCTCGAACTGAAACGTCTGCAGGACGTATACGGCACCGAGACTGCCGACTATTACGTCGCGCGCAACGTGCTCTTGCAGGGCGTGACCGCCACCGACCAGCGCGCTTCCTGGTTCAACGGCACCACCGATTACAGTTTCGATGCGGCAAAAGAGGAAGTCGCCTATTATAACACGGCTGTGGACGGCTTTGAAAAGAGTTCCCATCTCTTCTTCAAAGACAGTTACGTCACTTCCGACGAGGGCATCGACCGCTATGCGGGCGAGTATCCGTACAACGGCATCGTCGAGGAAAAAGAGGACGGCTCCTACAAACTCACCCCGAACAAGATCGGCATCGACACCTTCATCAAGGATATGGAAGGCTACATCGACCATGTGGTGGGCGATACCGTCGCGAGCGGTTCCTACTTCACCTCCAAGGGCACCTGGTCGTCGGGCGATTCCGCGGCGTTCTACGGCGCTTCCAACGACTTCCTGGGCAGCGACGGCAAGATCGATTATTCTTCCGCCATCCTGTACAAAGGGTCCGTGAGCGGCGTATCCGGCGTCAGCCGTGCGGAATACCTCGTCAAGGATTCCGTTTCCTACAAGGCGCTTTCGGCGGTGAACGACCTGATGTTCGCCTACAACACCGATACGGCGGGGCTGAACACTTACTACGGCTATTCGGTCACGAGTGCGGACAAAGCGACCAGTTATGTCGCGGAGTTCGAATATGCGGCACAGCAGGCGATCGAGGACGGCGCGGGCACCTATTACGTGGTCGCCACCGATTACGGCTGGCACGTCCTGTACGTCACTTATACCTACACGGGCGGACTGACCTATGCGGACGGCTTTGTCTACGCCGAACGCAACACCAAGGGTACCTTCTCGTATTACTTCTATCAGTCGATGAAGTCGAGCATCATCTCCAGTTACGCGAGCGACAAGCAGAACGATATCCTCACCAAACTGGACAACGACACGACGACGACCATTTACGAGAACCGTTACAAAGATCTTTCCTCCATCAGCGCATAACGCGCAGCAAACAGAACAGATCGCCGCGGCGCCATCGCGCCGCGGCGTTTTTGTATGCAAAACGGCATCGATGCCCGCGCGGCGTCGCCGCGCGGGCAAAAATCGTTCGGATGCCGCGCAGGCGCGCAGTGCGCGCAGCGGAAAAAACAAAAAGCGGCTCCCCGCCGAAAGGCGGGGAGCCGCAGCCGTTTGGAGCGAGAGACGGGAATCGAACCCGCGGGAATCAGCTTGGGAAGCTGACGCCATACCATTAGGCGACTCTCGCATTGACGAAAATATTATACACCATCCGCGCGCATTTGGCAATCAAAAAGCGGGCAGTTCGCAAAAAAAAGGGCACGGCAACGCCCTTTTTTCAGAACATTTCCGCCACAAAACAATACAGATACACGACGGGAACGGCGAAATCGCGTACGATGAGAAACAGGTACAGCGGCAGGCGCGCGGCGGCGGGCAGGCCGGCCTCTGCATAGCTTCGGAACAGCTGTTGGGTAGAAACGATGCCGTAGATGAGCGCGCCCGCAAAGAAGGCGAAGCCAAGCAGGATGGACAAAAAATTTCCCTTGTCCGTGATCGAGCATGCGACTGCGGTCAGCACGGCGACGATCAGCGTGGAAACGACGGTCATGACGAGCACGCGCGCGCGCTTCGCGCGGCGGTTGTGCCGTTCTTGGGCGTGCATGCCGTCGAGCGCTTCCTGCTCGGCGGGGGAGCGGTATTCGCGGAAGAGTTGCGGCGTATAGATGCCGTAATCGGGGCACTGCATCATGAACCGCATCTCTTTTCCGACGGGCAGCGAATGTTTGGGCGTTCCCGCCTTGCGGTTGACGGCGACGGCGGCAAAATCCCACACGCATGCCTTGTCCGGAAATTCGTTGCACAGTTTTTTGCCGTACGCGACCGCCTCGTCGCGCATGCCCAAAGACAGCAGTTCGTAGCCCTTGTTCACCATTTCCCGCAGGCGCACGTTTTTGCGGCAGATCTTTTCGATCTCGCGGTAGGTGTTTTTCGTCTGCTCGTCGCACAGCGGGTACAGCGCGGAAAAATCCGGTTCGATCGCCATCATGGAAAGTTGCTGTTCGCTCTGCGCATGGTAGTGGGCGAGCAGGATGAGCCGCTCGGCGGCAAATTCGCCGCGCACGGTGGCGAGGACGCGCGGCACTTCGGCGTAATCGGCGTTTTTCAGCGCCTGCGCCGCCATTTCCAGCCGCCTGTTCAGAATCAGCGTGTCCACGTTTGTCGCGCGCACAACCGAATCGATGCGGATAAAAAAGTCACGCTTGTTGTTTTCCAGCGTTTCGCGGAAATCCTGCAAGTCCATTTCGGTCGCGTTGAACGCGGTGTCTGAAGAAAAGACGCGCATGATCACGCTGTTGCAATATTCGCAGACCATTCTGTCGCCTTCGATCCTGGGCGTCGCGCCGCAGTTCGGGCATTTTATCTGAATCGTTGCCATTGTGCTTTCTCCGGATGCCGCAAAGCGCCGAACGCGCCGCGCACTTTGTCTGCGCCGCCTCGCCAGCGCCGAACGTACTTTTTGTGCCAAACGCGCCAAATACGCAGATTGTGCGAATGCACCTTCCGCGCCGAACGCGCTCTTTTCAGCGTTTGAGCAGTTTTTGCATCAGTTCCCAGCCGCGCTCGACGAAGATGCCCGTCGCCTTGGCACAGGTCTCGTCGTACGAGGTAGCGCCGCACCCGCCCGTATCGCGGCTGCGGTACAGCAGATAGGGCACGGGGTCGGATACGTGCGTGCGCACGGCGATGGGGGTGGGGTGGTCGGGACAGACGAGCATGGCAAAGTCCTCGCCCGCCGCGCGCAGTCCTTCCGCGATCGGGCCGACCACCTTGCGGTCGATCTGTTCGATGGAATACACTTTGTGTTCGACGTCGCCCTGGTGCCCGCATTCGTCGGGCGCCTCCATGTGGATGTATACGAGGTCCAGCCCGTCCAGCAGGGCGCGGAGCGCGGCGTTTGCCTTGCCCGTGAAGTTGGTGTCGTAATTCCCTGTCGCACCGGGCACGTCGATGATGCGCATGCCCGCCAGGATGCCGATGCCCTTGATCAGGTCGACCGCGGAAATAACGCCGCCGCGGACGCCGAATTTTTTTTCAAAGTTTTCCAGCGAGGGTTTGGTGCCTTCTCCCCAGAACCACACCGAGTTGGCGGGATTTTTGCCCGCCGCGACGCGCGCGCGGTTGATCGGGTGGTCTTTGAGCAGGTTTGCGGAAAGTTGCATCACTTCGCGCAGCGTGCCCGCCGTCGGCCCTTCGGGCAGGTGCCCGCGCACGGGCTTGCCCGTGATGTCGTGCGGCGGCGTGAGCGTGTTGCCCGTCTCGCCGTTTTGCAGTACGAGGCAGTGGCGGTAACTCACTCCCGCGTGCAGGGACAGACCCTTGTATGCCGCGACGTGCCGTGCAAGGTAGCCGATCAGTTCGCGCGCCTCTTCCGTGGAGATCTCGCCCGCGCTATAATCGACCATGTATTTGTCCTCGTATGCCGCTTCGTCCGAAAGGGTCACGAGGTTGCACCGCATGGTCACGTCGGTATCGGCGAGCGCGATGCCCATGGATACCGCTTCCAGCGGCGAGCGCCCCGTATAGCAGGTGCGCGGATCGTAGCCGAGCACCGAAAGGTTGGCAACGTCGCTGCCCGGTTTGAGTTCGGCGGGCACCGTGCGGCACAGCCCGACCTCCGCGTGTTTGGCGAGCGCGTCGAGGTTGGGCGTTTCCGCGTATTCGAGCGGGGTCTTGTTCCCCAGCCGTTCGATCTTGTAATCGGCCATACCGTCGCCGAGTACGACTACATATTTCATGTTTTTTCCCTTTCGGGGCAGGTCGCCCCGTTATTTTGTCAGATCCCAGTCGATGGGCGCAATGCCGTGTTCGGCGAGGTAGGCATTGGTCTTGGAAAAATGCCTGCATCCGAAAAAACCGTTGTACGCCGAGAGCGGGGAAGGATGCGCGCATTCGAGCACGAGATGCTTGCTTCGGTCGATGAGCGCCTTTTTGGAGCGCGCGTTGCCGCCCCAGAGCAGGAACACGACGTGTTCGCGCTCGCGGGAAATGCACTCGATCACGCTGTCGGTAAACCACGTCCAGCCGCAGTCGCGGTGCGAGTTCGCCATGTGCGCGCGCACCGTGAGCGCAGTGTTCAGCAGGAGCACGCCCTGCTTTGCCCATTTGGTCAGGTCGCCCGAGCGCGGAATGCCGCACCCCAGATCGTCGTGCAGTTCCTTGTAGATGTTTTGCAGGGAGGGCGGCGGCTGCACGCCTTCCTGCACCGAAAAGCACAGCCCGTGCGCCTGCCCCTCGTTGTGGTAGGGGTCCTGCCCCAAAAGCACCGCCTTCACCTGCGCAAAGGGGGTCATCTTGAAGCAGTTATAGATGTCGTACATGTCGGGATAGACGACGTGGTGCGAATATTCTTGTTTGAGAAAGGCGCGGATCTTCGCGTACTGCTCGCTCTGAAACAGCGTCGCGAGCACCTCGTCCCAGCCTCCGCCCAATGCGATCATGCTTTCACCTCCGCAAAGATCGCGCGCATGTTTTCTTCCAGCGCGCCCAGCGCGATGCGCTCGTTTTCGGCGTATTCGCGCGCGCTGTCCTGCCGCGCGTTGTCCGAAATGCTCTTGAACGCATAGCAGGGCACGCCCGCCGCAAAGGCGATGTGCGCGATCGCCGCCCCCTCCATGTCCCGCACCGTCGCGCCCAGCGCGCGTTCGGTCTCCGATCCGCCCGCGGCAAAAGTGTCCGCAGAGGCGAGCACGCCGCGCGGAAACTTCCAGCCGCACCGCAGCGGAAAATAGGGCGTGTCGTATTCGTTCAGCGTGCCGATGCCCGTCCCGTTGACGGCGCGAAGGTCCACGTCCGATTGCACCGCCCGTTCGATCTGCACCACGCTTCCCACGGGCAGATCGGGGGACAGCGCGCCCGCCGTGCCGATGTTGAGCAGCCTGTCCGCGCCCTCTGCGAGCGCGAGCATTGCCCCCGCGGCGGCGTTCGATTTGCCCACGCCCGTCAGCACGAGCGCGAACGGCTCGCCGAACTTTCCCGTATATATTTTTTTTCCGAAGACCTCGCGGCAGCCGACGTCGGCTGCCTGTGCGATGAGCGCGTCCGCTTCCTTTTGCAGGGCGGCAAGTATGTACAGCATGGCGACCTCTCGGCACGGCTTTGCGTGCCCGATTTTTGGGTGCGCTTCCGTCCGTTGCGGGGCGGGCGAGGCGCCCGTTCTTTCCCGAATATTATACCAAAACGGGCGCGATTTTGCAATCCTTCCGCGCGCGCTTTTCGGGATTTGCGCGAATTTCTTCCCGCCGCGCCCCCGCCCGAAAAAGTTGCCCGCCTGCGGCGGCGGATTGGCTTTACAACAGGGCGCCGTTGTGGTATACTGGTACGGAAACATCGTAGCAAAGAGGTCGTTCGGGGCGAAATGAAGTACATATTTTTTGATATCGAGTGTGCCTGCGTGTACAAGAATGTGGCTAAGATCTGTGTGTTCGGCTATTGCGTGGCGGATGAACGGTTCAACATCCTCGAAAAGGAGGACATCCTCATCAACCCGAACGGAAAATTCCACCTGACCGACCGCCGCGGCGGCGAGGGCATCGTCCTGCCGTACGATTACGACGACTTCAAAAAATACCCCGATTTCAAAAAATTCTATCCGCGCATCCGCGAACTGCTGGAAGGGGAGGACAAACTCGTGTTCGGCCATGCCGCCGTCAACGACGTGCGCTATCTGAACTTGGAGACCAAGCGTTACAAACTTCCTTCGTTTTCATTCCGCTTTGCGGATACGCAGGTGCTGTATATGGCGATGACCGAAAGTTTCGACCGTCAGGCGGGACTGGAAAGCCTGACGCAGATCTTTGAGATTGACTACACGCCGCACTGCGCCGCGGACGACGCCTACGCGACCATGCGGGTCGCCCAGGAAATGTGCGCGCGCGAGGGGTGCACTCTCCCCGAATTGCTCACAAAATACGATATCCGTGCGGGCAGGATCGAAAACTACCAGTTTTCCAACTGCTCTTCCCGCCGCCGCGCCGCCTATTTCGCCGAAAAGAGCCGCATCAAGCGCGAGCGCGGCGAAAAGCGTTCGCGGTTCAACAACTTTGTGTACGGATACCGCGTCAAACCGCAGACGCAAGAGTTTGCGGGCAAGCGCTTCTGCTTTTCGCGCTCGATCGAGGAAGATTTCCCGCTTGCGCGCCGCCTGGTCAAGGAGATCGTGCGCCGCGGCGGAAAATATTCCTTCAAACTTTCGGGCTGTAACACCTTTGTCGAAGAGGACGGGGACGACAGTGTGCGACGCGAGACGGTGCAGAAGATGTTCGAGGCAGGGCAGATCCACGAGATCGTGCCGCTTTCCGCCTTCCGCGCGAGCGTCATCCCGGAGGAAGAATGAACGAGGCATACCTGCGCCGCATGCGCGCTCTGCTCCCCGATTTTGAGGCGTACGCCGCTTGCCTGAGCGAACCGCCCGCGCGCGCCGTCCGCGTCAACACCTTAAAGACGGACGCGCGCGGCCTCGCGGCGCGCATTCCCTTTGCGCTGGGCGCACCCGTGCCCTGGGCGGAGGACGGCTACTATATCGAAGAGGACAAGCCCGGCAAAAGCATTTGGCACGACGCGGGGCTTTTTTACGTGCAGGAACCCAGCGCGATGTGCGCGGCGCCCCTGCTCGGCGTGCGCCCGGGCGAGCGCGTCCTCGACCTGTGCGCCGCGCCCGGCGGAAAATCGGGGCAACTGGCGCAGGCGATGCGCGGGCAAGGGCTTTTGGTGCTCAACGAAAAGATGCCCGATCGCGCCCGCATCCTGCTGCAGAACGTCGAGCGGCTGGGCATTTCCAATGCCGTCGTCACCTGTGAAAGCCCCGAAACGCTCGCCGAGCGCTTCGAAGGCTTTTTTGACAAGGTGCTCGTGGATGCGCCCTGCTCGGGCGAGGGGATGTTCCGCAAGGAAGCGGAAGCGCCCGTGCAGTGGAGCGAAGAGGTCGTGCGCATGTGCGCCGCCCGCCAGCAGAAGATCCTGGACTGCGCCGCGCGCATGGTCGCGGGCGGCGGGAGCCTCGTCTATTCGACGTGCACATTTGCGCCCGAGGAGGACGAGGAAAACGCCGACCGCTTCGTGCGCGAACATCCCGAATTTACGGAACGGGAGCGGCATAAGATCTATCCGCACCGCGCGCGGGGCGAAGGGCACTTTGCCGCCCTCTTTTGCCGCGCGGAAGGGGAGCGGCGCGAACTGCGCGCCGCGCCGCCCGCCGACCGCCGCACTGCGGCACTGTGGCAGGCATTCGCCGCCGAATTTTTGAAAGATACTCCCGAGGGCAGGCTGTGCTCGTTCGGCGATTCGCTCAGCCTGGCGCCCGAGGGGATGTTCCGCACCGACGGGCTGCGCGTGCTGCGCGCGGGGCTGTTGCTGGGCGAAGCAAAAAACGGCAGGTTCGAACCCGCCCACGCGCTCGCCATGGCGATGTCCACGGCGCGGCTGCAAAACGTCGCCGATTGCACCGAAGAGGAGGTCGTCCGCTATCTGCGCGGCGAGGAACTGTCCGCCCGCGCCCGCCGCGGCTGGTGCACGGTGACGTGCGGCGGCTACGCGTTCGGCCTGGCAAAGTCTGCGGACGCTCTTAAAAACAAGTACCCGAAAGGTTTGCGCCGCATGCCGTGAGTGCGGAAGCGGAAGCAGTCCGACAAGCCGCAGTTTGCATGGGTGAAAAGCCGATCGACGGACGCCCCCGCCCGAATGGATAACATTCGGACGGGGGCGTTTTTATTTTTATAAATCGGATCAGCAAAATAAAACCGCCCCGCACATGCATGCGGGGCGGTCAGCGTTTATTGTTTCATTGTTTCCGATCAGTTCTGTCCGTCATCCGAGGGCTTTTGCTCGTCGTCGGAAGCGGGCGTTTCGGATCCTTCTTCCATCTCTTCGCCGAGCGGCTGCTCGTTGTAGAGATCTTCTTCGGAAAGTTCGTCTTCGTCCTCTTCTTCGGGTTCGCGTTCTGCCTCTTCCTGGCGCAGTTTGCGGATATAAATGTCGCGCGTGTTGCTGTACATCGGTTTGACTTTCTGCACCGACTTTTTGCGGATGTTGGAGAACAGTTTGCGTCCGAGCATCGCCAGCAGCGTGAAGATGAGCGCCGCCGCCAGAACGATGGAAGCCGTCAGCAGCCACACGTTGTAGCCGGGTGTCGTGTCGTCCGTCGTTTCCTCGGTGGTCTCGTCCTCGGTCGTGGTCGATACGGTGATCTCGCTCGCCGCGAAGTTGATGAACGTGTCGTAATACTGCGTGCCGTTCTCAACATAATTGCGCGCGAGGTAGGCAACCTTGTCGGAATACGCGGAGGGATCATACTCGGAGTAGGGGTCCACCGTGGAGGTCGAATGATCGGCGTCGTACGAGTTGTAACTGTCGTCGTCGTACAGCGAGAAGTGGTAATACACCAACTCGCCCGCGTTGTCGACGGTGTCGCCCGCGCTGTTCTTGGTGATGCCGTTCACGAATGCGGCGGGATCGGCGTCATACGCGTCTTTGAGCGCGTCCGCGTCTTCATAGCCGAGCGATTCGGCGATCGCCGTCAACTGGTCGTCGACCTGGTTGTTGAAGGATGTCTCGTCCAGCGTGCCGTAGTTCACGACGTCGAAGATCACGAAACTGTCCGCGGCGTTTTTGGTCTCGCCTGTGCGGTCGCCCGACCACACTTCCAGGAGATAGGACTTGCTCTCGTCGCCGCCCGAAATGAAGAAGTTCACATAGATCCAGCCGGAAACGTCGTTCGTATCGTTGGTGATCGTGCGGCTGAGTTCATGCCTGGTCGCATCCTGCAACAGCGCGCCCGCAAGGTCGATGCCCGCGTCCGCAAAGTCTTTGACGGCGACCGAATATTTGTCGGAATCGGCGTCCTTATAGCGGTAATACGTTCCGTCGGACAGGTAATAGACGATCTCGCCGTTGTTGTTGAGCAGGTTGCCGTCGCTGTCCTTTTCGTAGTTCTTCAGGTTGGCGAAGTATTCGCCGTCGTCCTTGGAACTCTTCGTCCACAGCCCGTTGTCCTGCCTGTGGAAGAGGATGTTTTCCGAACCGTACAGGTCGTCGTCGGGATCGAGGTTGACCACGTCGCCGTCCTTGTTGTAGCGGTAGGAGACGCCCGTCTCATGCGCGATGCTGTCGACGTATTGTTTCTCGGTGCCGAACGAATCTTCCGAATCGTCGGGCGCCGTCGTATCGATGAGGTAGATGTTCGCCGTCGCGCCCGCGCTCAGTTTGACGCGAAGCGTCAGCATGGAATAGGAACTGCTCGCAAACGAGGAGGCCCCCAGCCCGATGAAGCCGTAGGACTGTTCGACGGTGTTGGCGATGAGCAGGGGCTGCGTGCAGTCGTTGCCGAAGATCTGCGCCCACAGCGAATCGGTCAGCGCGCCGGCGAAGGAGAAGTTCGCCTGCAGCACTTCCAGCCATTCGCCGTTGGTGTACGAAGCCGCGTATTTCTTGTTCAGCAGCCCCGCCGCCGCGTTCTTGTTGACGCCCGAGATGGTTTCGCCGCCGACATACGTCGTTCCGCCGTACACGCCGTCGTAGTTGCGCAGATCGGCGATGTCCGTCTCGATGACCTTTTCGTCGGTGTAGGCGACTTCGTCAAAGACGGTGGAGGAGGTGTATGCGTCGCCCGCCAGCGAAGCGGAAACGGCATAGGTGCCTGTGGAAAGGATGGCGTATTCGTCCTCGTTGACCTGCGCTGTGCGCAGAGCCGTGAACGCCGCATAGCCGGGCGTATAGTCGTTGAGCGTCTTGTCCGTGAAGGTCGTGGGGCCGAAGGAGAATTTCAAAGAGAAGGTCAGTTCGTCGTCCGTGGTGTTGGAAACGAAGAAACTGCACTGCTGCCAGCCGTCGTAGATGTCTTCGCGTTCGTCGGAGTAATCGTCTTTGAGGTTGACGCCCGTCAGCGTGGAGGTGTCCACCGCGCCGATGACGTTGGATTCGTTTTTCGCGTCCACCAGCGTCACGGTCGCGCCCGTGCCGCCGTTCAGGTCGGAAGTCTTGACCCAGAAACTCACGAGCAGGTAGCTGTCTTCCGCCACGGTGAACAGGTTTCCGCCCACATTGTCGTTGGTCACTTCCGCGGTGTAGGGCAGACCCTTGCTGCTGTACAGGAGCAGGATGTTGTCGCCGTCATAGAAGGGCAGGTCGCCGAGTTTTTCCAATCCGTCCTGCAGTGCGGTCGCATACGTCGTGTTGCTTTGGATGTCGGCGAGCGCGGCATAGCCGGAAAGGCTGAGGTCGAGCGCCTGCGAGTTGATCATGGACTGCGCGGCGGGCACGTTCTTGAAGTAGGTCGCAAACGTCGTCGTCTCCAGCGCCTGCTCTTCCGAGGTCGGCTGTACGATGCCTGCGGTATTTGTCAGCGTCAGTTTGTCCGCCGTCAGCGCGTCGAGGTCGTAGGCGAATTTTCTGTCGGTCACGTCGGAGGCGTTGAACTTCGCGTCGTCGCTGCCGAAGGAGAGGTCGAGCGCGATGTTCTGCGCGGCGGTCACGTCCGCCGTCGCATCCGCGTATTCACCGCCCGTCATCACCTTGTAGGTGAGGTCGTCGAAGAACGCATAGCCCTGCACGTATTCGTAATAGTTTGCGGTGATGCCTTCCGCCTGCCTGCCCAGCCCGAGGATGACGGTGAACGTCGTATCCGAATAGGTCGCGGCTTTGATATAGAAGGTGTATTCCACCCAGCCGTTGTTGTCGCCTGCGGCGTTCTGCGTCTGCGTGTCGATGTTGCGCACGAGGATGGAATCCTGCGTCGAGCCGCCCACGGACGGGCTGATCTCGATGAACGCGCCGCGGTCGCCCGCAACGGCGGTCTCGTCATTATAATAGAGGCCCGCGGTCTTGACCCAGACGGAAACGGACGCCGCCGTGCCCGCCGAGAGGGTGATGCTCGAAGAGGTGTACTTTGCCGCCGTGCCGTATCCGTTGGTACGGTAGTTGTGCAGCATCAGCACCGAACTTCCCTTGTCCTCGGTCGTCTTTTCCGCGTCGGAATCGTTTGCCCAGTGCACGCCGGGGTTGACCGCTTTCGCCGCCGCCGAGATCTGCTCGTCGGTCAGGGAATTGGAATCCTCGCCGTCGGCAAGGCCCGCTTTGGCGACGTCCCAGCCGGGGATATCGTAATAATTATCGATGTCCGTATAGTACTTCGCGTCCTCGAGTTCGGGGTCGTCCTCGTCCATCTCGCTGTAACGCTTGTACTCGTTATAGGCGGTGACGAACTCGCTCCAGTCGAAGGAGGTATCGACGATGCCCGATTTTGCGACCGAGGAACTTGCGCTTACGTCGCCGTTGGAGACGGTACCGCTCGTCCAACTGTCGGCAGACGCGATGCGGTAGGTCTCGGAATTGTCGTCGAAGTACTCGAAGTCCGCGTTCGGGAAAGTCTGGGTATCCGTCTTTGCGGTCGTCGTCTCTTCTTCGGTCTCTTCCTCTTTCGAGCACGCCGTAAACACCAGCGCGCTGAACGAGAGCAGGAGCAGGAGAGTGAGGAGCAACGTCGTGATTCTCAGTTTTCTGTTTTGTTTGCGTTTAGCCATAGAACACCTTTCAGCAAAGTTATGAGGTACCAATCTTTGCAAATCGTACTATCTCATTTTAATATAAACGGCAATGAAAAGCAAGCGATACCGCTGAAAAAACGATGAAATTTTCATTATTTTTTGCGCATTCACGCAAACTGAAAGGGACGAAAAGCAAAAGCGCGGCGCGAGTGCCGCGCGGAGGAGGAGAGAAATGCAGTCGCAAAAACACAGGCGGAGAATGCTTCTTGCCGCCGCGGGGGCGGCGGCGGGCGCGGTCAACGGGATCTTCGGCGGCGGCGGAGGGATGCTCGTGGTGCCGCTCCTGACGGCGGCGGGCAAGCCGCCCCTTGTCGCGCACGCGACGGCCATCCTTGTCATCCTGCCCGTCAGCCTGGCGAGCGCCGTCGTCTATCTTCTGCACGGTCAGTTCGACCTCGAACTCTTTCTCGCGGTGACTTTGGGCGTGCTTCCGGGCGGCGTATTGGGCGCGCAGTTTCTCAACCGCATCTCGCCCGCCGCGGCGACGGCGGTGTTCGCCGCCGTCATGTTTGCCGCGGGCATCAAGATGATCGTGTGAGGAAAAACGGATGCGATTTCTTGTCTGGCTTCTGGCAGGACTGGCGGGCGGGGTGCTGGGAGGCATGGGCATGGGCGGCGGCACCGTGCTCATCCCCATCCTCACGGTGCTGTGCGGCGTTCCCCAGCACCTCGCGCAGGCGGTGAACCTGCTCTCGTTTCTGCCCATGGCGGCGGTCTCGCTGCGCACGCACGCCCGCAACGGCCTGCTCGACACCCGCGGCATTCTGTGGACCGTCGTTCCCGCCGTCGCGCTGTCCGTGCCTGGCAGCCTGTTCGTGCAGGGCATGTCGTCGGGCGCGCTGCGCACGGGATTCGGCGTGTTTCTTTGCCTGCTCGCCGTCTGGCAGATGGTCTCGGCGCTCCGCGCCGCACTTGCGGCAAAGCGGTGAACATGCCGCGCCGCGTTCGCTTGCAGGTACTGCGCATGCCGCGCGCCGCGTTCGCTTGCAGGCACTGCGCATGCCGCGCGCCGCGTTCGCTTGCAGGCACTGCGCATGCGTGCTTTTTGTCGGAAAAGCGCGGCAAAACCTTTACAGCGGCGGGAAAATGTGGTAAAATTATGGCAATGCGCAAGTTTTGCGCGAGTTTCGAGGTCCGAGACGGGCAGGAGGGGAGAATTTTTTTGGCATATTTTTCGGGAGGGGTTCACCCGCACGGGTGTAAGGAGCGCGCCGCGTCGTGCGCGATCGGCGTCTGCCCCGAGCCGCAGCAATTTTATCTCCCGCTCGACCGGCACATCGGCGCGCCCGCCGTGCCCTGCGTGCAGGCGGGGGAGCGCGTCCTGCGCGGGCAGATCGTCGCGCGGGCGGCGGGCAGGATCTCCGCCAACGTCTTTGCTCCCGCGGCGGGCACCGTGCGCGGCGTGGTCGGGCACATTTCCCCGTCGGGCAAAAAGACCGATCACATTCTTTTGGAAAACGACTTTACCGACGAATGCGTCTCGCTTCCGCCGCTCTCCGAACGCACGCCCGAGAGCGTGCTCGCGCGCATCGCGGAGGCGGGCATCGTCGGCATGGGCGGGGCGGGATTCCCCACCGCCGCCAAACTGGACGTGCGCGGCAGGGCGGACGTGCTGGTGCTCAACGCCGCCGAATGCGAACCGTACATCACCTGCGACGACCGCATCCTGCGCGAATACACCGAAGAGGCGGTGCAGGGGGTGCGGCTGGCGCTGCTCGCCTGCGGCGCGAAGCGGGCGGTCGTCGGCATCGAAAAGAACAAGCCCGAAGCGATCGCCGCCCTGCGCGGGGCGTGCGGGGAAGAGATCGAGGTGCGCCCCCTGCGCACCCGCTATCCGCAGGGCGCCGAAAAACAACTCATCTACGCCTGCACGGGCAGAAAGGTGCCCGAGGGCAAACTTCCCGCCGATGCGGGCGTCGTGGTCATCAACGTGCACACCGCGCTCGCGATCGCGCGCGCCGTCGAACGGGGCGAACCCTGTTACCGCCGCGTGATGACCGTTTCGGGCGGGGCGTGCGGACGCCCGCAGAACCTGTGGGTCAAGAACGGCACGCTTCTGCGCGAAGTCGCCGCGCTGTGCGAAGGGGACGCGGACTGCGCGCGCATCGTGTCCGGCGGGCCGATGATGGGCGAACCCGTGTTCTCCCTCAAAGTCGCCGCGGGCAAGACGACGTCTGCGCTCCTGTTCCTTTCCGAGGCGGAAACCGACCGCCGCGCCGTGCAGCCGTGCATCGGCTGCGGCAAGTGCGTGCAGGCATGCCCCATGGGGCTGTCGCCCACCTTTATCGAAGATGCCGTGTTCCGCAAGGACCTCGCCGAAGCCGTCCGTTACGGCGCTCAGGCGTGCATTGGCTGCGGTTGCTGTTCCTACGTGTGTCCCGCGGGCAGGCTGCTCGCGCAGAGCATAAAACTGGCAAAAAAACAGATCAAGGAGAGGGGCATCCATGGCTGAGATCTCGCAGTATAAAGTTGCCGCGCCGCCGCATGCGGGGAGCGGGGACAGCGTCCGCCGCACCATGCTCGACGTGCTCATCGCGCTTTTGCCCTGTCTTGCGGCGGGGGTGGTGTATTTCGGGCTGTATGCGCTGCTCCTCGTCGCAA
The DNA here is from genome assembly GCA_944341895.1 of uncultured Clostridia bacterium. Lineage (GTDB taxonomy): Bacteria > Bacillota > Clostridia > Christensenellales > Borkfalkiaceae > Borkfalkia. The sequence goes on along the minus strand of CALVMB010000001.1, from coordinate 127,802 downwards.
TCTGTACGGCGACCTGTTTTCTTTCCGAGCAACTCTTCAATCTTGCGCGCAAAAAGCCGTTCACCTTCGACTGTTCCGCCCTCGTCACGGGCGTCATCCTGGGGCTGAACCTGCCGCCGCGCGCGCCCTGGTACATCCCTGTCATCGGCGGCGTGTTTGCCATCGTGCTCGTCAAGATGCTGTTCGGCGGGCTGGGTAAGAACTTTGCCAACCCCGCCGCCACCGCGCGCGTGTTCCTGCTTCTCGCCTATACCGGCACCATGACGTCCATGGTCGCCGCGGACCCCGGAAACCTGCTGGGCACGGACGTCGCCGCGGGTGCCACCTATCTGAGCGGCGGCGCGGACGCCTTCCTGCCTGTGTTCCTGGGCAAGGACGGGTACTGGGCGAACGTCCTGCAATCCTTTTTGGGGCAGACGGGCGGCAGCATCGGCGAGACGTGCGCGCTCGCCGTGCTCGCCGGTTTCGTCTACCTGTGCGTGCGCCGCGTCATCGACTGGCGCATCCCCGCCGTCTATGTCCTGACGGCGGCGGTGATGGTGCTCATCTGCTATCAAAGCGCCTCGGAGATCCTGCTGCAACTGCTTTCGGGCGGCCTGCTGTTCGGCGCCGTGTTCATGGCAACGGACTATGCGACTTCCCCGAAATGGCGGTACAACCGCGTCCTGTACGCGGTCGGGCTGGGTGTGCTCACCGTGCTCATCCGCGCGTTCGGCTCCTATCCCGAAGGCGTCTCGCTCGCCATCCTCATCATGAACCTCACCGTGCCGCTCATGGACAAATACATCCTGCCCGTGCGGTTCGGACAGTGCACCAAAAAGGGCAGGCCCAAGCCCGAGATCATGAAATGGTCCATGCGCGGGCTGTGCTTTGCCATGGCGCTGTCGCTGGCGATCAGCGTGCCCGTGCTCGCGGCGCAGCCGCATGAATATCAGTATGTGCGCAGTGCGCGCGTGTCCGAGGCGGGCGAATACGTCGTGGATATCGGCGGCACCTTCCTCATCGGGCAGTGGGAGCAGGAACGCGCCTACACCGTGACCATCGATCCCGACACGATGCGGATCAGCGATATCTCGCCCGTCAAGGAAAACACGATGGGCTATGTCGCCGAACTTTCCATGTTCGTCGGCAAGACGCGTTCGGAGATCGCGGGCATGACCGACCTTTCCGCCGACACCGAGTTTTCGGCGACGGTCACGAATACGGCGCTCAAAGACATGTTGCTGGAAGGGTTCGATTACGTGCGGCGCGAGATGGGAGGCGGAAGATGAACAAGGCAAAAGTCATTCCCATGCTCAAATGCGTGCTGGTGCTCGCCGCCATCGCGCTGTGCAGCGGCCTGCTCCTCGGTGTGTTCAACATTCTCACCTACGTCGACCCGTTGCAATCCACCTACGAGCGGTTTGCCGAGGACACGGGCGCCTCGTTCAGCAAGATGGCGGACGAGGAGGGTGCGGAATACGGCAACGGTTCGGTGCTGTATTACGCGGTATCCGACGACGGAACGGTGCACGCCTTCCTCGCTGAGGGCGGCGGCGGATTCGGCGGCAAAGTGCAGCTGTACGTCTATGTGAAGGACGGCGCCGTCGACAAGATCGTCGCGGGCGACAACAGCGAGACGTACATGAGCAAACTGGAAGAAGCGAAGTTCTACGATTCCTTCCTCGGCGTTCCGCTCTCTTCGCTGGACGTGCAGGGAACGGACGTCGTGTCGGGCGCGACCAAGAGTTCGAAGGCGGTCAAAAACGCGCTGAACGCGGTCGTGCAGTACTACAACGGGAAGATCGGAGGGCAAAGCAATGGATAAAGCAAAATTGCGGGAAACGCTTCTGGGCGGGGTGCGCAGCAATCCGACCTTCGTGCTCGTGCTCGGCACCTGCCCGACCATCGCCATGACGGGCAGTCTGTTCAGCGCCTTTGCGATGGGCATCGCCACCACCTTCGTGCTCATCTTTTCCAACCTGTTCGTCAGCCTGCTGCGCGGGCTCATCCCCGATAAGGTGCGCATTCCCTGTTACATCGTCATCATTTCGACCTTCGTCATCATCGTGCAGATGGTCATGAAAAAATATCTGCCCGACCTGTATTCGACCATGCAGGCGTTCATCGCGCTCATCGTCGTCAACTGCATCATTCTTGCCCGCGCGGAGAGTTTTGCCTCCTGCAACAAGCCGCTGTACAGCGTGCTGGACGGCGTCTCGATGGGGCTGGGCTTTACCGCGGCGCTGTGCGTGATCGGCATCGTGCGCGAGTTCTTCGCGGGCGGCGCCTTCGCGGGCATGTCCATCCCCGGCTTCCCCGTGATGGAAGGGGTGGGGGCGAGCGCCTTCGGGTTCATCGTGTTCGGGTGCATGATGGCGCTGTTCAACTTTCTCATCGCCAAAGCGGAAGCGCGTAAGGCGCGCATGAAGAACGCGACCCTTCCGCTGGCGGGACATGAGCCGCAGGCGGCGGAGGTGAGCAAATGACGGCGCCTCTTCTTTCGGTGATGTTCACGGCGGTCATCTCGCAGAACATCGTCCTCTCGCAGTATCAGGGCATCTGCCCCTTTCTCGGCGTCTCCAAAAAGCCCTCCAACGCGGCGGGCATGGGGTTCGCGGTCATCTTCGTCATGGCGATCTCGTCGGTGTTCTGCTACCTGATCTACCATTTCGTGCTGCTGCCGCTGAACGTGGAATATCTCTACACCATGGCGTTCATCCTCGTCATCGCGGCGCTCGTGCAACTGCTGGAAATGATTTTGAAGCGCTTTTCGCCCACGCTGTACAGCGCGCTGGGCGTGTATCTGCCGCTGATCACCACCAACTGCGCCATCCTGGGCACGGCGAACAGCGCCATCGTCTACCAGAGTTACAACTTTGTGTACACCTTCTGCGTGTCGGTGGCGACGGGTATCGGCTTCCTGCTCGCCATCTGCCTGCTCGCGGGCGTGCGGCTGAAAACGGACAGGGCGGACATCCCCGCCTGCTTCAAGGGCTTCCCGATCACGCTGGTCGCCGCGGCGATCATGGCGCTCGCGTTTGCGGGCTTTTCGGGCATTCTCGCGTAAGGGAGGGCGGCAATGAACGCATTTGTACAAGTTTTGCTGGCGGGCGGCATCATGCTCGCCATCGCCGTCGTGTTCGGCGTCATGCTCGTGCTCGTCTCCAACGCGCTCACCGTGCACCGCGACGAGCGCATCGACCGCGTGGAAGAACTGCTCGCGCGCTCCAACTGCGGCGGGTGCGGCAGGGCGGGCTGTGCGCAGTTCGCCGAAGCGCTCGTCAAAGGGGAGGCGAAACTCTCCGAATGCCGCGCCACGCCCGCGGCAAACAAAAAGCGCATCGCCGAGATCTTAGGCGGCGGCGACATCGGCGAAGAGACGGTCGCCGTCGTGCACTGCAACGGCGGCAATGCCTGCTTCAATAAATACGAATACCACGGCTACGGCAACTGCGCTTCCTGCGAACTCATCGCGGGCGGCGTCAAGGCATGCCCCGTCGGGTGCATCGGCAAACGATCGTGCGGCGAAGTGTGCAACTACGGGGCGATCGGCGTGGGGGACGGCGGGTATGCCGTCGTGGACAAGGAAAAGTGCGTCTCCTGCGGCGCCTGCATCTCCGAATGCCCCAAGCATCTGATCGAGCGCATTCCCAAGTCTGCCAAGGTGTACGTCGCCTGCTCCAACCACGGCAAGGGCAAGGACGTCGCCGAACTGTGCGCGCACGGCTGCATCGGCTGCGGCCTTTGCGCCAAAAACTGCCCCGTGGGCGCCATCGAAATGCAGAACGGACTGCCCGTCATCGACTATTCCAAATGCGTCGGGTGCAAGGTCTGCGTGCAGAAATGCCCGCGCAAGTGCATTCTCGAACACTGAGGAGGGATCATGCTCCGCTGTGTGTTGTTCGATCTGGACGGAACGCTGTTCGATACGGGCGCGGGCATCATGCGCTGTCTGCGCATCGCGCTGGAAAAGAACGGGGTGCCCGTCGCGGACGCGTCCGAACTGCGCCGTTTTGTCGGGCCGCCCATGCTGGGCGCTTTGCGGGAATTTTACGGCATGAGCGAAGGGGACGCGGCGCGCGTCAAGGACGAATACCGCCGCCTCTATGCGGAGAGCGGCATCGACGAATGCGCGCCCGTCGCGGGCGCGCGCGAATGCCTTGAACGGTTGCTGGCGGAGGGCGTCGTCACGGCGGTCGCCACCTCCAAGCCGCACCGCTTTGCCCTGCGCGTGCTCGAACGCTTTGATTTTCTGCGCCTGTTCGACGTTGTTTCCGCCGACGAGACGGAGACGGGCACCGAAAAGGCGGAGGTCATCGCGCGGGTGCTGGAACGCACCGGCATCCCCGCCGCCGACTGTATCATGGTCGGCGACCGCAAGTACGACGCGATCGGCGCCGCCGCGCACGGCATGCGCTGCATCTGCCTGCGCTCGCCCTATGCCGCGGCGGGGGAGTACGAACGGGCGGGCGCATGGCGCATCGCGGAGACGTTTGCGCAGGTCACGGAGATCTTGCTCCGCGCCCGTGCGGAGGGCGGAAAAGGCCGCCGATAGAACGTGCGCCCGCGGGTCGGCACCTCACCGCGCGGGGCTTTTGCCGCCGCCGCGCACGCGCGCCGCACGTTCGGGCCGGCACACGGACGGGTGATACGGAAAAGGCGCCGGGTGAACGTTTTCTTACGCGCAATATGCCGCAAAAGGCGGTAAAAATAATGGGTTTGTGCAAACTGCATAAACCTTTTTTTTGCTTTAAATGTTGACATTTGTGTATATTTTTATAAAAAAAGTAAATACCTTACAAAATGAGTGTTTTAATGAAACAAAAGGGCGGAACGGGTAGAAAACTTAAAAAAAATCTGCACAAAAAGTTCAAAAACACCTATACAAACCTCACGAACGATGTTATAATAGTGTCGGTTTAGTTGGGCTCGCCGGGAGCGCAGGGGCGCGGCGGCGGAAAGTGCCCTTGATTATCCGACAGCAGAGGTGTAACGTGGAAAAGATCGGAATTATTGATTTGGGTTCGAATTCGGCGCGGCTGGTCATCGTCGAACTGTTCGGCGAGGGTCATTTCATGGTCGTGGACGAGATCAAGGAAAGCGTGCGTCTGGGACAGGACATGGAGCGTGACGGGTTTTTGAAGCCGCAGCGCGTCGCCGAGACCATCCGCACATTGAAAATGTTCAAAAAACTCGCGGATGCGAGCAAGGTGGACCGCATCATCGCCGTGGCGACCGCGGCGGTGCGCCGCGCCAAAAACCAGCGCAGTTTCCTGGACGAGATCCAGGCGACCTGCGGCATCAAGGTCAAGGTGCTCAGCGAGGAAGAGGAAGCCACGCTGGTGTACCGCGGCGTCATCAACTCGATGGACGTGCCCAAGGGCGTCATCCTCGAGATCGGCGGCGGCAGCACCAAGATCGTCTATTACAACCGCCGCAACATGCTCAACTGTACGTCGCTCCCGTTCGGTGCGGTCACGCTGACCGACCTGTTCAAAAACGACGGGCTCACCCCCGAGCAGCAGGCGGAAAAGATCGAGGAGTTCTTCACCGAACAACTCTCCGCCATCGAATGGCTGCACGAAGTGGATCCGGACGCGCAGATGATCGGCGTGGGCGGCTCTTTCCGCAATATCTTCAAGATCAGCAAGATGGTGCGCAAGTATCCGCTGGACAACGTGCACAACTATACTTTGCCCGTTGAGGATTTCGACGCCATTTACGACATGATCAAGGTGCTCGATCTGGACAAAAAGCGCAAGATCAAGGGCATCTCTTCCGAACGCGCGGACATCCTTCCCGCGGCGCTTGCCGTCGTGAAGGCGTTCACGAGGTTCATGCATTTTGAAAACTTCACGGTCAGCGGCATGGGCCTGCGCGAAGGCATCATGTTCAACCAGGCGATGCCCGTCACCCTCGAAAAGCCCATTTCGGATATTCTCGGGTACAGCCTTTCGACGCTGGTCAAGTTCTACGAATGCAACGAGGCGCACGTCGAGCACGTGGTGAACCTGTCCGTGCAGTTGTTCAAGCAGTTGCGCGTGCTGCACAAGTTCCCGCGCCAGTATCTGAAGATCCTGAAAGTTGCGGCGACGCTGCACGACTGCGGCTGCCGCATCAAATACTACAACCACCAGAAACACAGTTGTTACATGATCCTCAACTCCACGCTGTACGGCATTTCGCACCGCGAACTGGTGCTCGCCGCGTTCGTGGCGGGCTGCCACAAAAAGGAGGACATCGCGCCCGCCGACTGGCTGCGCTATAAAGATCTCGTGCTGGAAGAGGACCTCGAAGCGGTCAAAAAACTGGGCGTGATCCTGCGCATCGCCGAAAGCCTGGACCGCGGCTGTTCGGGCACCATCAAGGGCATCAACTGCGACGTGCTCGGCGATTCGGTCATCATGAAGACGGAAGTGGAAGGCGACGCTTCGCTGGAGATCCGCGACGCGATGAACGCCAACGCGGAATTCCGCAAATTCTTCCGCAAAAACCTGGAAATTCTGTAAGGGAAAAGCCGCAGGCAATGCGGCTTTTTTGCCAGTCGCGGGGAGGGTTGACCATGGAACTCATTCTTGCAAGCGCTTCGCCCCGCCGCAGGGAACTGCTCGGGGGCATCGTTTCCCGCTTCACCGCGGAGGCGGCCGCCTGCGCCGAGCGCGCGGACGCGTCCCTTGCGCCCGAAGAATTGGCGCAGGCGCTCGCGCGGCAGAAGGCGGAAGATGTGTTTTCCCGCCACCCGCACGCCGCCGTGCTGGGTGCGGACACCGTCGTGGCGTTCGAAGGGGAGGTGCTGGGCAAACCGCGGGACGCGGCCGACGCCGCGGCAACCCTTTCCCGCCTTTCGGGCAAGACGCATCGCGTGTATACGGGATATTGCCTCCTTTGCGGCGGCCGCCGCGCGGAGGGCGTCTGCTGCACGGAAGTGGACTTTGCCGACCTTTCGGACGAGTTCATCCGCAACTATGTGCAAAGCGGCGCGCCGCTGGACAAGGCAGGCAGTTACGGTATTCAGGATACCCCTTCGCCCGTGCGCGCGTGGCGGGGCAGTTATACCAACGTCGTGGGGCTTCCCGTCGACGAGATCAGGACAATTCTTACAAAATTCGGGATAAACGTATGATCAAACTTGCAATCGATTTCGGTTCATCGGTCACAAAGATCTACAAGATCGGCAGCGGCATCGTGCTCGCCGAGGCGACCTGCGTCGCCGTGGCTTCGGGCTCGGGCGCCGTCAAGGCGCTGGGCGACGAGGCGAAACTGCTCATCGGCAAGACGGCGGAATTCACGACCATCGTCTTCCCCGTGTTCGAGGCGGACATCGTGGACGAAGAGGCGGCCGCCGTCCTTTTGGGGTACTTCCTCAAAAAGATCGGCGTGAGCAAGGCGCAGGCAAAGCGGGCGCAGGTCCTGTTCTCGGTGCCCTGCGGCGCGGAGGACGCCCTGCTCGAAAAATATGCGCGGCTGGCGGAAGCGTGCGGCATCCGCTCTTTCCGCTTTGTCGAAGTCCCGTTCCTGGCGGCGCTGGGGCAGGACGTTCCCCTCAACGAGACGGACCCCGTGTTTGTCATCGATATCGGCGGCGGCTGTACCAACATCGCCGCGTTTTCGCTGGACGGCATCATCGCGGGCATCGGGCTGGGCATCGGCGGCAGCAACATCGACAGCCAGATCATCGACCGCATCGCCGATTCCTTCCACCTGAAGATCGGCTTGCAGACGAGCGAAAAACTCAAACGGACGGTGGGCAGTCTGTACGCCAACGACAACGAGAGCATGGTCGTCAACGGCAGGGATATTTCCACGGGCCGCCCGCGCGCCGTCGCCGTCTCCTCCGCAGATATTTACGATTGCGTCAAACTGTTCGCCGACCGCATCGTCAAATATGCGCTGATGATCGTCGCCAAACTTCCCGCCGAAGTGTCCGCGTCCGTCTACCGCAACGGCATCTGCCTTTCGGGCGGCTGTGCGCGGCTGATCGGGCTGGACGATTACATCGCGCGCGAAATGCAGATGGACGTCAACCTTTCCGGCGAACCGCAGATGGCGGTCATCCTCGGCGGCGGCAGGACGATCGGCAACGAAGAGGTGCTCGAAACGGTCTGCCTGCGCACGGAGGAATAAGGTGCGGAGATCGCGTCCGAATCAACAGAATCGCAAAACAAACGGCGCGCCCACGCAGGTCCTGCGGGGCGCGCCGTATTTGGTTTTTGGGAATGTCCGATCGGCACCGTGCCGTGCGCGGCAAAGCCGCCGTCCGCGCGTTTGTGCCAGACCCTGCGGCGTCAGGACCGCGAATCCTGTTCGCGGATCTGCACGCGGCGGATCTTGCCGCTGATGGTTTTGGGGAGTTCCTTGACGAACTCGATCACGCGCGGATATTTGTAGGGCGCCGTCGTCTTTTTGACGTGGTTCTGCAACTCTTTGACGAGTTCTTCGCTCCCTTCGTAGCCGGGCGCGAGCACGATGGTCGCCTTGACAAGTTGTCCGCGCAGTTCGTCGGGAACGGCGGTGATGGCGCATTCGAGCACGGCGGGGTGCTCCATCAGCGCGCTCTCCACCTCGAAGGGCCCGATGCGGTAGCCCGAACTCTTGATGATGTCGTCCTTGCGCCCGACGAACCAGTAATAGCCGTCCGAATCGCAGAAGGCGAGGTCGCCGAGGTGATAGTATCCGTCGTATTTGACCGAAGAAGTCAGTTGTTCGTCGTTATAATAGCCGTCGAACAACCCTTCCTGCGGCTCGCGCAGGCGGATGCAGATCTCGCCCGTCATGCCCTGTTCCACGGGGCGTCCCTCGTCGTCGAGCAGTTGCACGTAATACAGGGGAGAGGGCTTGCCCATCGAGCCGGGGCGGATCTCCATGAACTGCGGGAAGGTCGCGCACACCACGGTGGTCTCCGTCTGCCCGAACCCTTCGTAGATCTTGTGCCCCGTCTTCATCACGATCTGGCGGTAGATCTCGGGGTTGAGCGCTTCGCCCGCCGTCAGCATGTAGCGGATGCTGGAAAGGTCGTACTTGCTCAGATCGGTCTTGATCATAAAGCGGTACACCGTCGGGGGCGCGCAGAAGGTGGTGATGCCGTACTTTGCGATGTGGTTCATCAGGTCGTCGGGCTCGAATTTGCCGTGGAAATCGTACACGAACAGCGCCGAGCCGCACAGCCATTGCCCAAAGAGTTTTCCCCAACTCGCCTTTGCCCAGCCCGTCTCGGCGAGGGTGAAGTGCAGGCCGTCGTCCATGCAGCAGTGCCAGAACTTCGTCGTCACGATGTGTCCCAGCGTATAGCGCTCGCTCAGGCACACCATTTTCGGCATGCCCGACGTGCCCGAAGTGAAATAGAGCAGCAGGATGTCGCCCGCGCGCCGTTCCTTTTTGTAGGGCACGTCCAGCACGTCGCTCTGCGCCGCGCACCCTGCGCTGTAATCGGTGAACCCTTCGCGCGCGCCCAGCGTCGCCAGCGTGTGCACGCAGGGCACCTTTTTGGCGGCGGAGAGGATGTTGTCGCACAGTTCGTCGTCGTTGACGGAAACGACCATCTTCACGCCCGCCTTTTCCATGCGGTAGATGAGGTCCTTTTCCATGAGCATGTGTGTCGCGGGGATGGCGATGGCGCCGATCTTGCCCAGCGCCATCAGCGTCGTCCAGTATTCGTAACGCCGCTGCAGGATGACGAGCACGGTGTCGCCTTTGCCGATGCCGCGGGAGAGGAAGAAATTCGCCGCCTTGTCGGACATGCGCTTGATGTCGGCAAAGGTGAAGGTATGTTCTTCGCCCAGGTCGTCGCACCAGACCATCGCGCGTTTGCCCGGCTCCAGCCGCGCGTATTCGTCCACGACGTCGTACGCAAAGTTGAAATTATCGGGTACGATCAGTTTGAAACGGTTATAAAATTCGTCGTAATCGGTAAAATCCAGTTCGTTGGTGAAACGACTCAAAAGGTTCATCTGCGTTCTGCCTCCGCGTAAGTTCGAGCACCCATGCTACTCCGAAATATTATAGCATATCTTTGCGAAATAAGAAAGTATATTTTCAAATTTGTCGCAAAAATTGTATGAATGTTTGCAAAAAAGCAAAGAACTATGGTATAATGAGGAAAAAGAAAAGGGGGTTCGCATGCTGGACAGGCTCACGCAATCCGTCCTCGATTACGTCAACGCGCAGACGGACGGTTCGTATAAAGTTCTCGAAGCGGCCGACTTCCTCGCGGCGTTCCCCGCGCGCGTGCATACGGACGAAGCGGGGGTGGGCAACGCGCTGCGCTACCTCGCCGAACGCGGTTACATCGACATCAAATACAGCGACCGCGGCACCTACTGCGTCTGTTCCCTCCCCAAGGGCAGGACGTACGCCGAGCGCGCGGCGGTGGACGAGACCAAGGGCAGGCAGGCCTCCCGCCGCAGTTTTCTCTACGGCTTTTTCGGCGGCCTGGCGGGCGGGCTGATCGGCGCCCTCGCGGCGGGCCTCATCCTCGCATTTTTTCTCTGAGGCAGGGGAATTTTCATGCTGAACAAACAGGAAAACGAGGTCATGCGCGCGGTCTACGACATGTGCGACGGCAGGGAAAGTTGCCTTGTCAGCCCGCTCGAGATCATGAGCATCCTCCCCGAAAAACGAAAATATACCCCCGAGCGCGTGGAAAAGATCCTGCGTTCGCTGGAACTGGACGACTATTTCGACCTCATCGAATCCGACCGCAAGGGCGAAAAACTGTACGTCATCACGCTGCACCAGAACGGCGTGGCGTACAAACGTTCTGCCCAGCAGGTCCGCCGCACCGTCACGTTCAAGGTCATCCTCGCCGTCGGTGGCGCCGTCATCACCTTTGTCGTCGGCATGATCCTGCGCGGCATCTTTTCCTGATCCCCGAGGGGCAATGCGTCGGCATTGCTCTTTTTTGTTCCCGCGCGCGGTTGACAGCGCGCCGCGGACGGTGTATAATGGTATCGAACATTTGTTCGCAAACGGAGAACGCTATGCCCGATTTCGAATTGGTATCTTCATACGTCCCGACGGGGGATCAGCCGCAGGCGATCGAAAAACTCACCGATGGGGTGCTGGACGGCATCCGTACGCAGGTCCTCGTCGGCGTCACGGGCAGCGGCAAGACGTTCACGATGGCGAACGTCATCAAAAACGTCAACCGCCCGACGCTGGTCATCGCGCACAACAAGACGCTCGCGGCGCAACTGTGCAACGAGTTCCGCGCCTTTTTCCCGCACAACCGCGTCGAATATTTCGTGTCCTATTACGATTATTACCAGCCCGAGAGTTATATCCCGAGCACGGATACCTACATCGAAAAGGACATGTCCGTCAACGACGAGATCGATAAACTGCGCAATTCCGCCACCGCGTCGCTCGCCGAGCGCGCGGATACCCTCGTGGTCGCGTCCGTTTCCTGCATCTACGGCCTGGGCGCGCCCGAGGAATATTTCGACCTCGCCATCTCCCTGCGCCCGGGCGATACGCTCGCGCGCGACGATCTCATGCGGCGGCTCATCGAACTGCAATACGAGCGCAAGGACATCGACTTTTCGCGCTCTTCCTTCCGCGTGCGCGGCGATACGGTGGAGATCTTCCCCGCGGGCAATTCCGAAATCGCCATCCGCGTCGAATTTTTCGGGGACGAGATCGACCGCCTGTGCGAGGAAGAGGTGGTCACGGGCAGGATCACGGCGGACCTGCAGCATGCCATGATCTTCCCCGCCAGCCATTATGCGGTGGGGAGCGCGAAAATGGCGAATGCGCTCGCCGCCATCGAACGCGACCTCGAAGGGGAGGTGCGCGCGTTCCGCGACGACGGCAAACTGCTCGAAGCCCAGCGCCTCGAACAGCGCACCCGCTACGACTTAGAAATGATGCGCGAGATCGGCTATTGCAGCGGCGTGGAAAATTACAGCCGCTATTTCGACGGCAGGAACCCGGGCGAACCTTCGTTCACCCTTCTCGATTATTTTCCCGACAATTTTCTCGTGTTCATCGACGAGAGCCACATGACCATCCCGCAACTGCGCGCCATGTACAACGGCGACCTCTCGCGCAAAAAGAACCTCGTGGACTACGGTTTCCGCATGCGTTCGGCGTACGACAACCGCCCGCTCACCTTTGAGGAATTCGATGCGCGCGTGCCGCAGATGATCTGCGTGTCCGCCACGCCCGCGCCCTACGAACTGGAACAGGCGGGGCAGGTGGTGGAACAGATCATCCGTCCGACCGGGCTTCTCGATCCCGTGATCGAGGTGCGCCCCGTCAAAGGGCAGATCGACGACCTGCTCGGCGAGATCGGCAAAGTGGTCGCGGCGGGCGGCAGGGTGCTCATCACCACGCTGACCAAGCGCATGGCGGAAAACCTCACCGATTTTCTCAAAGAAAACGGCATCAAGGTGCGCTATATGCACAGCGATATCGACACGCTGGAACGCATCGACATCGTCAACGGCCTGCGCGGCGGCGAGTTCGACGTGCTGTGCGGCATCAACCTGCTGCGCGAGGGGCTGGACATGCCCGAGGTGCGGCTGGTCGCCATTCTGGACGCGGACAAAGAGGGGTTCCTGCGCAGCGACACCGCGCTCATCCAGACCGTCGGCAGGGCGGCGCGCAACGCCGAAGGGCGGGTCATCATGTACGCGGACACGGTCACGGGCAGCATGCGCCGCGCCATCGACGAGACCGAACGCCGCCGCGCCGTACAGCAGAAATACAACGAGGAACACGGCATCGTGCCCAAGACCATCATCAAGGAAGTCAAGAGCACCATCGCCGTCACCAAAAAACGGACGGAGAGCGCGGATGCCGTCCGCGCCGAGGACATCCCCGCCGAGATCGAAAAACTCAAAGCGCTGATGAAGGTCGCCTCCAATCAACTGGACTTCGAAAAGGCGATCGAGATCCGCGATGCGATCAACGCGCTCAAAAAGCGGCTGTACAAGCGCTGAGCCGCATCGGGCGGGCGCGCGGCAGGGCGGGCAGCCCCGCGGGACGCGGCGGCCGCAAGGCGGCAAACATTGCGGCAGACGACGCGCGCGAACGGACCCGTTCCGCGCGCAAAGGACGGAGTGACAGGGCATGAAAGACGAAATTTTTGTCAAGGGCGCAAAAGAGAACAATCTGAAAAACATCGACGTGCACATCCCGCGCAACAAACTCACCGTGTTCACGGGCGTTTCGGGCAGCGGGAAATCCACGCTCGCCTTCGATACCATCTTTGCCGAGGGACAGCGCCGCTACGTGGAGAGCCTTTCCTCGTATGCGCGCCAGTTCCTGGGACAGATGGAAAAACCGGACGTCGAGTCCATCGACGGGCTTTCGCCCGCCATTTCCATCGACCAGAAGACCACCTCGCACAACCCGCGTTCGACGGTGGGCACGGTCACCGAGATCTACGACTACATGCGCCTGCTGTTTGCGCGCATCGGCATCCCGCACTGCCCGCAGTGCGGGCGGGAGATCCGCCGCCAGACGGTGGACGAGATCGTGGACAAGGTGCTCGCCATGCCGGAAGGGAGCAAGATCCTCGTCAACGCGCCCGTCGTGCGCGGCAGAAAGGGGGAGTTCGTCAAGAACTTCGAATCCTTCCGCAAGAGCGGGTATGGCAGGGTCAAGGTGGACGGCATCGTCTACGACCTGCAGGAAGACATCAAACTGGACAAGAACGTCAAGCACGACGTGTCCGTCGTCGTCGACCGTCTCGTCGTCAAGGAGGGCGTGCGCAAGCGCCTCGCGGACAGCGTCGAGGCGGCGCTCAAACTGGCGGACGGGCTGGTCGTCATCGACTGCGGGGGAAAGGAGGACCTGTATTCGGTCAGATACGCCTGCCCCGACTGCAACATCAACATCGAGGAGATCGAGCCGCGTCTGTTCTCCTTCAACACCCCGTACGGCGCCTGCCCCGAATGCTCGGGACTGGGGTTCAAGCGCTCCATCGATCCCGACCTCATCTGCCCCGATAAGACCAAGACACTGCGCGAGGGCGCGATCAGGATCAGCGGCTGGAATCTCGATTCTTCGGCGATGACGCAGATGTATCTCACTTCGCTGTCCAAGGTGTACGGCTTTTCGCTGGACGTGCCCGTCAAAGACCTGCCGCAATCGGTGTACGACATGCTCATGTACGGCAACGGCGGCGAAAAGATCGATCTCGAATACAACGCCTACCGCTTTTCGGGCAGTTACAAGACGGCGTGGGAAGGGTTCGCCGTCAACTTGCAGCGCCGCTACGACCAGACGCAGTCGGACGGCGTGCGCTGGGACATCGAGCGGTACATGCGCACGTCCGATTGCGCGGTGTGCGGCGGCAAGCGCCTGCGCCCCGAGGCGCTCGCGGTCACGGTCGGCGGCAGGAACATCGCCGAACTGTGCGATCTGTCCGTGGACGATCTGTACGATTTTATCGATCGGCTGGAACTGACGCAGACCGAACTGCGCATCGCGGGGCTGATTCTGAAAGAGATCCGCGCGCGCCTCAATTTCCTGCGCAACGTCGGGCTGTCCTACCTCAACCTCTCCCGTTCGGCGGGCACGCTGTCGGGCGGGGAGTCCCAGCGCATCCGCCTCGCCACTCAGATCGGGAGCGGGCTGGCGGGGGTGCTGTACATCCTCGACGAGCCCAGCATCGGCCTGCACCAGCGCGACAACGAAAAACTGCTGGATGCGCTCTGCCGCCTGCGCGACCTCGGCAACACCCTCATCGTCGTCGAACACGACGAGGACACGGCGCGCGCCGCCGATTACATCGTGGACATCGGTCCCCGCGCGGGCGTGCACGGCGGGGAAGTGGTCGCCTGCGGGAGCGTGCAGGACATCATGAACGCGGCAAATTCGCTGACGGGCGACTACCTCGCGGGGCGGCGCAAGATCGAGATCCCGCCCGTGCGCACCCCGCCCGACGGGCGCTTCTTCACGGTGCGCGGGTGCCGCCAGAACAACCTTAAAAACATCGACGTGCAGTTCCCCGTCGGGCTGATCACCGCCGTCACGGGCGTTTCGGGCTCGGGCAAGAGTTCGCTCGTCAACGAGATCGTCTATCCGTTGCTGGCGAACGCGCTCAACGGCGCGCACCTGCAGCAGGGCAAGTGCGACGGGTGCGAGGGGATGGAATATTTCGATAAAGTCATCGCCATCGACCAGATGCCCATCGGCAGGACGCCGCGCAGCAATCCCGCCACCTATACGGGCGTGTTCACCATGATCCGCGAACTGTTCGCTGCCACGGCGGACGCGCGCGAGCGCGGCTACAAGGCGGGGCGCTTCTCCTTCAACGTTTCGGGCGGGCGGTGCGAACACTGCTTCGGCGACGGCATCATCAAGATCGAGATGCACTTCCTTCCCGATATCTTCGTTCCCTGCGAGGTGTGCGGCGGCAAGCGCTACAACCGCGAGACGCTGGAAGTGCGCTACAAGGGCAAGAACATTTCCGACGTTTTGGAAATGACCATCGAAGAGGCGTGCGAATTTTTCCAGCCCGTGCCGGGCATCTACAACAAACTCAAGACCATCGACGACGTGGGGCTGGGCTATATCAAACTCGGGCAGAGCGCAACCACGCTTTCGGGCGGGGAGGCACAGCGCGTCAAACTCGCCACCGAACTGTCCCGCCGCTCCACGGGCAAGACCTGCTACATCCTGGACGAACCGACGACGGGTCTGCATTCGTACGACGTGGACAAACTCGTCAAAATTTTGCAGAGATTGCGCGGCGCGGGGAACACCGTCATCGTCATCGAACACAATCTCGACGTCATCAAGATCGCCGACTGGATCGTCGACCTCGGCAAAGAGGGGGGCGACGGCGGCGGCGAGGTGCTCGTGTGCGGCACGCCCGAAACGGTCGCCGCCTGCGAAAACAGTTATACGGGGCAGTTCCTGGCGCGCATCCTGCCCAAACATTGAACCGCAAAAACCGGGCAGTCACGTTTGTGACAGCCCGGTTTTTGCCAATCGTACAGTTGTTTTGTGCGTTTTCATAGTACTATGTCACGCATAAATGCACCAAAAAGCAAAATTCTGGTAATTGTGGGGGACTATTAGGCGCGCGGGGACGGCGGGCGGGTCAGAAAATGTTGCCGAAGGTGATGCCGTATGATTCGGGGATCTGGCGGCAGATCTCGCGCAATACGGTCAGTTTGCTCTGCGCGTCCGCGTACTGCCCCGTTTCGATGCACCCGATCGCCTCGCTCAGCCAGTAGTCGATGTAGGCGATGTCGCCGTGCGGCACCACGACGTGCAGTTTTTTCTTTTCCGCTTCCCAGAGCGTCTGCACCGCTCTGCCGTCCTCGGCGCTTGCCGTTTCGCCGCGCACCTTTTCTTCCAGCGACAGGACGGCGGCGCCGAATTTTTCGAACTGCGTGTCCACGAACCGCATTTCGAAAAAAGTCGCGGCAAGCAGAAGGGCGAGCGCCGCGGCGATGGAAACGAGCGTCTTTACCATGCGCACTCCTTCGGGAGCGGCACGCGGAAGGTGCGGAATCTTTCTCCCTTGCACTGCATGTAGATCTTGCCCGTCCCGTCCAGCGTCAGCACGAACACATCCTTGCGGCGCGCGTTCTGTTCGCG
The DNA here is from genome assembly GCA_944341895.1 of uncultured Clostridia bacterium. Taxonomy (GTDB): domain Bacteria; phylum Bacillota; class Clostridia; order Christensenellales; family Borkfalkiaceae; genus Borkfalkia. The sequence continues at coordinate 111,266 of CALVMB010000001.1, read as the reverse complement.
CAGGATGCGCTCGAAAAACGCCTCGTCCGTGCCGCTGTGTCTGAGGTTGTTTTTTTCGTACTTTCCGTCGTTGAGGATGAGCAGGGGCAGCGAACCCTTGTCCTCGCGTTCGGCGTCCTCGCGCGGCATGGCGGCGAACTGACCGTTCGCCTCGTACAGCGCATACGCCGCCTCGTCCAGCGAAAAGAATCCCGCCGTGCGCATGGACTCGATGAGGTCGGAAAGGTCGAGGTTGTTGCGTCGCAACTGCGCGATGTCGATGCCGTCGCGGTTGATGACGACGGAAGGCTTTCCGCCGATCGCCGCTTTGAACGGGCGCCAGTGCAGGTCGACGAGCAGCATCAGTTGGTGCAGCAGAAAGATGGTCACGACGGAGACGATCCCGTACAGGAGGGGGATGGAAGTATCCGCCATCGGGATGCATGCCAGTTCGGCGATGAGCAGGGTGATGACCAGTTCAAAGGGCTGCATCTCGCCGATCTGACGCTTTCCCATCAGCCGCATCACGACGAGCAGGGCGACAAAGATGACCGCCGTGCGCAAAAAAATCAGTCCCATGCCCACAGTATGCGGCTTGCCGAAAAAAATATGCCGCGCCCGCCCCCGAACGCTTGCCAAACGGATGCGGTGCGGCTATAATAGAGACAATTACATGCAGAGTAGCCGAGGCGCGTTAAGTGTTGCGAAACGGGACGTTGTTCGCAAACGAAAGGGAAAGTTCCCTGCGGTGCCGACGCGCGTCCGTTGCAAGGATAGCCGCCCGTTCGGGTGCACTGTTTTTCCGCGGACCTCTCCAGAAACAGGGAGGTTTTTTTCTATGTTCACAAAGACGTTCGTGTCCCTTTCGGCAGCGAAAAAGATCGCGTATCTCGCCGTATTCACGGCGATCGCGGTGGTGATCAACGCCGTCTCCATCGATCTGACAGCGGCGCTTAAACTTTCGTTCACGGCGACGGTCGGGTTTTTCTCGGGCGCGCTGTTCGGTCCCGTCGGCGGGTTCACCGTCATGATCGTGGGGGACACCGTCGGCTGTTTCATCGCAGGTTATGCGCCCAACCCGCTCATCTCGCTGGGCACGGGCATGCTCGGGCTCATTCCCGGGCTCGTCATGACGTACATGCGCGGCAACATGATCGTCAAGACGCTCATCTCGTTCTTGCTCTGTTTTCTGACGACGACCGCCTTTCTCAACACTCTCGGCGTGTACCTCATGGCGGCGCGCGACGTCTCCTTCTGGTCGTACATGCTCATCCGCCTGCCCGTGCAGGTGCCCGTCATGGCGGTCAACGCCGTCCTCTCGGTGGGGCTGGCGAAACTGGTCAACCGTTCCAACCTGCGGTTTACGATCTCCTGACCAGCATTTTCAGCCACTGCGGCCTGGCGAGCCCGAGCGCGGCGAGGAACAGTGCTTCCGCGGCGAGCAGGACGATCCCGCACAGCACGCACGCGGCGGCGGTCGGCAGGACCGCGCCGAGCGCGCCGCGCAGAAAGGTCCCGAATAAAACGGCGGGCAGGATGCTCAGTGCCGAAAGACAGGTGTGCTTTGCAAAGCACACTTTTTCTTTGCTCTTTTTTCCGATCAGCCGCAGGTTGAGCAGCATGGTGATGACGGCGCTTGCCGCCGTGCCGAGCAGGATGGCGTACACGCCGACCAGCGCGGGCAGGAACCACACGCACGCGACGGTGGCGATTGCTCCGATGAAAAAGTAGATGCAGGTCTGCTTTTCGTATCCCAGCGAATTGAGGATGCTGGTCGTGATCATGGCAATGCTGGTCGGCAGAAGAATGACGCAACTGTTGCGGATGATCTGCCCGCTCTGTACGCTGGAAAAGAGCAAAACGCCGATGTCCTCGCCCAGCACGAACAGCGGCGGGATGAGCAGGCAGGCGATGAGCACGGTGACTTTGAGCGCCTTTTCGATGTTCGCGCGCAGGCGGGAATGCTGGCCGCGGAAATAGTTTTCGGCAAGTTCGGGCACCATCACGAGCGCGAGCGAGCCGATCAGCGTCGCGGGGATGGCGAGCACGGGCATGCTCATGCCCATCGCCACGCCGATCTCGCTCATCGCTTCGCCCGAAGTCATGCCCGCCGCGATCAGCCGCGCGGGCAGCAGCAGGGAGATCGCCGAGTTGATGAGCGAGCCGGAGGTGCGCATGGCGGTCAGCGGCATGGCGGAGGAGAGCAGGGGCTTGAGTTGCCGCCGCGGCGAACGCAGCCTGCCGCCCTTGGCAAAATACCAGATGCCCGCGAGCGCGAAGGACACGAAATAGGAAAAGGCGATCGCCGCCGCCACCCGCCGCGCGCCGTCGAACACGTCCGTCGCGTGCACGACGAGGAGCACGCCCGCGCCGATCATGCACAGTTCCTCGACGAGGTCGATCACGCAATAGGGAACGAACTGCTTGTTTCCCCACAGCACGCCGCGGATGACCGAATACACCGAATTGAAGATGAGGCTGGGCAGCAGAACGAGCAGTACCGCCATGCACCGCGGGTCGGAAAAGAGAAAATCGAACAGCCCGTGCCCGAAAAAGAGGAGCAGGAAGAGGGGAACCGAAAAGCACAGCACGCACACGAGCGCCGCCGAGACGACGGACTGCTGCGCCGCGGGATTGTTTTTGGCGCGGTATTTGGTGATCAGCCGCGATACGGTCAGCGGCACCCCCGAGGACGCCGCCGTCACCAGCACGGCGAACACCGAAAGCGCCGTCTGGTACAGCCCCATGCCCTCGGAGCCGAGCGTGCGCGAAAGGACGATGCGGTACACGAACCCGAAAAATTTTTCGGCGACCGAAAATGCCGTCACATACGCCGCCGTCCTGTAAATGTTTGCTCTCTTCAATCTGTCACCTCGCGCCCGCCGTCTGGGCGGCGTCGCCGTCGTCATTCTTACTATATATATCGCTCTCCCGCCGCGAATATGCCGCCTGTCCGCGCCCTGCGCGGACGCATATTTTTTTGCCGCGCGCATACAATACAACGTTCGGGAGGGAAAACCATGATCGCCTTGCAGGAAGAAAAGAGACATCCGCTCGGGCTGTATGCCGTGCGGAAGGGGGATACGCTCGCTTCGGTATGCGCCGCGTTCGGCTGTGCGCCCGCCGCGGTCATCGCTGAAAACGGGCTGAAAGAGTTTCCGCCAGCAGGCGCCATCCTCATCCTGCCGCCCGAAGGCGGCAGGGAGTATACCGTGTGCGCGGGCGACACGCTGGATTCGGTGTGCGCCGCCTCCGGCTGCACGCGGGAGCAGTTTGTGCGGCTGAACGGGTGCGACTACGTCTATCCGACCCAGCGCGTCCGCCTGCCGTGAATCGCCCGCGCCCGCGCCCGCGCGACCCGTATTCCGTGCGGCACGGTCCATGCCGCCCGCGTTGCCTGCCGAAAAGCGCGCGGGGCTTTGGCGGGCGGGCGCCTTTCCCGCGGAGCCTCTTGCGGCCGCGGGGTAACACGCGCGCCCCGTCGTTCATATATTGAAATATAGAGAACGCATGGCGCATTCTCTCGTTCAATTTTTAACGATCGGAGGTTGAAAATGTCCTTTTTCTCCAATTTTCAGACGGACAAATGTCCCGGCCCCATCAGCGGCAATCCCGTCAGCGGGCTGAACGAAAAGGTCTGTCTGCAGGCGCAGCGCGTGTTTGACGCCTGCATCAAACAGGGGCAGAGCGACGGCATCGTGCTTACGCTGACCGACCCCGTTCCCGCCAATCCTACATACCCGCTCACCTTCATCAGCGCGCGCAGCACCACCTCTGCGGGCACGGTGACGGCGTTCCAGGTGGACCGTCTGCCCGACCGCGCCAACTGCGCCCGCGTGCAGGCGACCGTCTCCATCCCCGTCGAGGTCATCTATACCGACGCCAACGGCACCGAGGGCAAGGCGAGCGCGACGGTCACCGTCAGCGAGGACGTCATTCTGTTCGTGCCCCAGCCGTCCATCATGCCGTACGAGGTGCAGTGCGTGGTCAGCGCGGTCGCGCCCGAAGGCACCTTCAACGCGGAAAACAACACCTTCACGGTCAACATGTGCATCACCGTCATTTTGAAGATCGTGATCAACGTCGACCTGCTCGTTCCCACGTACGGGTATTGCGTCATTCCGCCCGCGCAGGAGTATACGCAGGAAGTGTGCGCGGGGTTTTTCGAACTGCCTCTGTACCCGCAGGGGAACACCTGCGGCTGCAACACCTGCAACAAGTAAAGGCTTGCATGCGCGAAAAAGCCGGTACTTGCGTATCGGCTTTTTCTTTTTACCGCCGTCGGACGGCGGTACGGCGAACGCGGGGCGGCTTCGGGCCTGCGCCGTTCGGCGACGGAAGGAGGGGAAGGATGAACAGCGAACAGGAAAAGCATTGCGCCGTCTGCGGCGCGCCCGTGCGGGGCGGACATCTGTGTGACTGCTGCCGCGAGAGTTTCGCCCTGTGCGATATGGAAGATTATTGCGCCCGCCGCGCGCGAAAAAATGCCGCCGCGCCCGTGCAAACGCTTTCAAACGCGCCCGTTTTGTGGTACAATATCCCAAAACGACAGGCGGAACGGGGATGAAGGTCTTTGCGGTGAGCGATCTGCACCTGCCCGGCGGCCAGGATAAGCCGATGGACGTGTTCGGCGGAAACTGGGCGGGGCATCTGCAAAAAATCAAAGAGGACTGGCGCGCGCGCGTCGGGGAAGAGGACGTCGTGCTCATCGCGGGCGACATCAGTTGGGCGATGAACCTCGCCGACGCCCTGCCCGATCTTGCCGCGCTGTCCGATCTTCCCGGCAAAAAGGTGTTCATCCGCGGCAACCACGATTACTGGTGGTCGGGCATCACCGCCCTGCGCCGCAGCGCGCCCGATCCGTCCTTTTTCTTTTTGCAGAACGACAGCGTCCGCTTCGACGGGCTGGTCATCTGCGGCTCGCGCGGCTGGACATGCCCGGGCAGCGCGGACTTTGCGCCCGCCGATGAAAAGATCTACCGCCGCGAGGGTGAGCGCTTCCGCCTCGCCCTGCAGAGCGCCGCAAGCGCGCGGCAGGAAGGGGACAAACTGATCTGCATGATCCATTATCCGCCCTTCAACGCGCGCAGGGAGCCTTCGCTGTTCACCGAAGCGTTCGAAAAGAGCGGTGCGTCCGTCGTCGTCTACGGGCATCTGCACCAATTCGCGGGCGCCTATCCCTTTTCGTGCACTCTGGGCGGGGTGGAATACCGCCTCACCTCCTGCGACCTGCTCGGGTTCCGCCTGGCGCAGATCGTGTGAGCCTGATAACCTGCGCACAAGAACAGGCATGCCGATGCTAAAAACTTGCGCCGTTCGCTTTACATTGCGGGCGGCGTGTGTTATAATCAGGAAAACAACGACTTTAACCGTACGGTACCGTGATGCCGCGAAGTCCGCAGATGAACAGGAAACGAACGCCCGCCAGGGACGATTTCGTGTTTTGTTTGTACGAGCCCCGCGCATCCGGACGCGGGTTTTTTTGTGCCGCGGACCGTGCAAGGAGGCTGAATGGGAGAGCGTATCTTACTGGACGGTGCGGCGCTCGGGCGCATGCTCGTGCGCCTGACGCACGAAGTCGCGGAAAAGAACAGGGGCACCGAAAACCTCTGCCTGCTCGGCATCCCGCGCCGCGGCGAGATCGTCGCCGAACGCATGCGGGCGCTGCTCGCCGAGCATTACGGCGCGGACGTTCCCTGCGCGGGCATCGATATCGGCATGTACCGCGACGACCTGGTCAGCGGCTACTTCGTGCCCGACGCGCGCGTCAATTCGCTCGGCTTTTCGGTGGACGGCAGGCACGTCGTGCTGTGCGACGACGTCCTGCATACGGGCAGGAGCGTGCGCGCCGCCATCGAAGCCATCTTCGATCTGGGCAGGCCCGCCAGGATCAGCCTGCTCGTTCTGTGCGACCGCGGCGGCAGGGAAATGCCCGTCAGCCCCGATTTCGTGGGCAAGAACGTGCCCGCCGCCCGCCACGAATTCATCGACGTGCGCCTGCGCGAGATCGAGGGAGAGGATTCCCTCGGCATCCGCGAGCGCGAATAAACAAAGGAGCGCCATATGTTAGGCAAAGATCTGTTGGGTCTGTACGACACGTCCGCCGAGGACATCACCGCCATCCTCGATACCGCCGTGGGCATGAAAAAACTGCTCACGCAGAACCTCAAAAAACTCCCGCACCTGCAGGGCAGGACGGTGACGACGCTCTTTTACGAAAACAGCACCCGCACCCGCTGTTCCTTCGAACTCGCCGCCAAATACCTCGGCGCGGGCACCGTCAACATCTCCGCGTCATCCAGTTCGGTGCAGAAAGGGGAGACGCTCATCGACACGGGGCACACCCTCGACGCGATGAAAAACGACGTCATCGTCATCCGCCACCCGATGGGCGGCGCGCCGCACCTGCTCGCCAGGCACGTGCGCGCTTCCGTCGTCAACGGCGGCGACGGCATGAACGAACACCCCACGCAGGCATTGCTCGATTTTTACACCATGCGCGAAAAGTTCGGCTCGTTCAAGGGTCTGAAAGTTTCCATCCTCGGCGACATCAAGCATTCGCGCGTCGCCAAGAGCAATCTCTTCGGGCTGACCAAACTGGGCGCGGAAGTCACCATGTTCGCGCCCGCCACCCTCATGCCGCAGGGCATCGAGCGCATGGGCGCGAAGATCGCAAAGAGCCGCGAGGAGGCGCTCGCGGGCGCCAACGTGGTCATGGGGCTGCGCATCCAACTCGAGCGCATGCACGGCGGGCTGTTCCCGTCCCTTGCCGAATACGCCCGCTTCTACGGCGTGGGCGAAGAGGACGTGCGCCTCGCGGACAAGGACTGCATCGTCATGCACCCGGGGCCCGTCAACCGCGGCGTGGAATTCACGTCCGACGTCATCGACGCCGAAAATTCCGAGATCTGCGAACAGGTGCTCAACGGCGTCGCCGTGCGCATGGCGCTCCTGTTCCTGCTTTGCAAAAACCGTCAGGGAGGTAACGCCAATGACTGACATTCTCATCAAAAACGGCGCCGCCGTGTTCGCGGACGGGGTGCGCGAATGCGACATCCTGCTGCAGGGCGGCAAGATCGCAAAGATCGGCAAAAATATCCGCGCGGCGGGCGCCGAAGTCATCGACGCCGCGGGCCTGCACGTGTTCCCCGGGCTGATCGACATGCACGTGCACCTGCGCGAACCGGGGTTCGAATATAAAGAGGATATCGCCAGCGGCAGCGCGGCGGCGGTCAAGGGCGGATTCACGCAGATCTGCTGCATGCCCAACACCTCGCCCGTGTGCGACAACGCCGCGGTCGCGGGCTACATCGCCGCGCGCGGCAGGGAAGCGGGGCTTTGCAAAGTGCATCCCATCGGTTCTATCACCAAGGGCGAGGAAGGCGCGCAACTGTCCGAGATGGGCAAGATGAAGGAGGCGGGCATCGTCGCCGTCAGCGACGACGGGCGGCCGGTCTCCGACGCGCGCATGATGCGGCTGGGCATGGAATACGCCTCCGACTTCGGACTGGTATGCCTTTCGCACTGCGAGGATAAATCGCTGGTGGACGGCGGCGTGGTCAACGAGGGCTACAACAGCACGCTCGCGGGGCTCAAAGGCATCCCGCGCGCGGCGGAAGAGGTCATGCTCGCGCGCGAGATCATCCTCGCCGAAACGCTGGGCAAGCGCGTGCACATCTGCCACGTCTCCACCAAGGGCGGCGTGCAACTGCTGCGCGAGGCGAAGGCGCGCGGCGTCGCCGTCACCGCCGAGACCTGCCCGCACTATTTCACGCTCACCGACGACATCATCCTGTCCTTCGACGCGAACACCAAGGTCAACCCGCCCGTGCGCGAGGCGGCGGACGTGGAAGCGATCAAAGAGGGGCTGCGCGACGGCACGCTGGACTGCATCGTCACCGACCACGCGCCGCACCACCGCGACGAAAAGGAAGTGGAATACAACCTCGCCGCCTTCGGCATCAGCGGCATCGAGACGTCGTTCGCGCTCTCGTACACCGCGCTGGTCCGTGGAGGCGTGCTCAGCCTGCCGCAACTCGCCGAGCGCATGAGCGCCGCGCCCGCTCGCATCCTGGGGCTGGAAGGGGGCGAACTGCGCGAGGGCGCCGTCGCCGACGTCATGATCGCCGACCTCGGCAAAAAATGGGTCATCGACGGCAAACAGTTTGTTTCCAAGGGCAAAAATACCCCGTTCACGGGCACCGAGGTGTACGGCGCGGTGCGGTATACCGTCGTGGACGGCGAAATCAAATACAGAGGGTAAAGGAGAACGGCCATGGATTACAAAAAGGAGTTCATTCGTTTTCTGGCGGACTGCGGCGTGCTCAAATTCGGCACGTTCAAACTCAAGAGCGGCAGGATCGCCCCGTATTTTCTGAACGCGGGCGAATACAAGACGGGAGCGCAGATCCGCCGCCTGGGCGGGTTCTATGCCGACTGCATCCGCGCCAACGGCGTGGAGGTGCAGACGCTGTTCGGACCCGCGTACAAGGGCATCCCGCTCGCGCTGTCCGCGGCGGTCGCCCTGCACGAAAAGTACGGGCAGGACGTCAATTTCTGCTTTGACCGCAAGGAAGTCAAGGACCACGGCGAGGGCGGCATGTTCGTGGGCAAACAGCCCGAGGACGGCGAAAAGGTGGTCATCGTCGAGGACGTCATGACCAGCGGCAAGGCGCTCAAAGAGGTGCTCCCCAAACTGCGCGGCGCGGCGAAGGTGGACATCACGGGCATGGTCATCACCGTCGACCGCATGGAAAAGGCGCTGGGCAGCGAAAGATCCGCCGTCCGCCTCGCGTATGAGGAAGAGGGCGTGCGCGTCTATCCCATCGTCACCATCGCGGACATCGTCGCGGCGCTGGAAGAGGGAGTCATCCCCGGCAAAGAACACGTTGCCGCCATCCGCGCCTACCTCGCGGAATACGGCGCAAAGGAGTAAACGCATATGATCGTCGACCGTCTCATTGACAAGATCGTAAAGACCGACAACCCGACGGTGGTCGGGTTGGACACCGATTACAATTACCTGCCCGACGAACTGCGCGGCAAGGGCGCGCTCCTGCGCGCGTCCGTCGCGGCACGGGGCGCCGCGGCAGGCGCGAAAAGCGGCGGGCTCGCACAGGCGGCGGCAGCCGTCTTTGAATTCAACAAAAAGATCGTGGACGCCGTCGCGGACATCGTTCCCGCCGTGAAAGTGCAGATCGCGTACTATGAAATGTACGGTCCCGCGGGACTGGAGACGTTCGCAAAGACGCTCCGCTACGCCGCGGAAAAGGGGCTGTTCGTCATCGCGGACGCCAAGCGCAACGACATCGGCGCCACCGCGTCCTGCTACGCCAAGGCGTTTTTGGGCGAAACGGAAACGGAGGGCGAGACCTTCGAGGCGTTCCCGTCCGATTTCCTCACCGTCAACGCCTATCTCGGCTCGGACGGCATCAAACCCTTCCTGACCTGGGCGGAGCAGAAGGACAGGGGCATTTTCGTGCTCGTCAAGACCTCCAATCCTTCCAGCGGCGAGTTGCAGGACATGCGGCTGGAAAACGGCAAGACGGTGTACGAATACATGGGCTCGCTCGTCGAACAGTGGGGGCAGCCGAGCATCGGCAAGTACGGCTATTCCGCCGTCGGCGCGGTGGTGGGCGCGACCCATCCCGTGCAGGCGCAGATCCTGCGCCGCGAGATGCCGCACACCTTCTTCCTCATCCCCGGCTACGGCGCGCAGGGCGGCAAGGCGGACGACCTCAAAGTCTGCTTCGGCAAAGACGGGCTGGGCGGCATCGTCAACTCCTCGCGCGGCATCCTGTGCGCGTATCGTCAGGAAAAATACGCGGGCATGCCGTTCGACGTTGCTGCGCGGCAGGCGTGCGAGGACATGAAGGCGGATCTCAACCGCGCCATCCGCGGCTGAGCGGCGGGGGAGAGAGCATGCAAGAGATCACCGTCAGAGTTCTCGAAAACGCGCCCCTTTGCACGGGCGTCTGCAAAATGATCTTCGAACTTCCCGCGCCCGTCGAGGGCATCGCCTGCGGCAAGTTCGTCAACATCTCCACGGGCGACGGCGCGCATCTTCTGCGCCGTCCCATCGCCGTGTGCGAACACACCGAAAGCACGGTCACCATCTGCTACCAGATCAAGGGAAGCGGCACGCAGGCGCTCTCCCGCGTCAGGGCGGGGGACACCCTTTCCTGCGTCCTGCCCCTCGGCAACGGGTTCTGGCTGGACGAGGGCGAGCGCCGCGTCGCGCTCATCGGCGGCGGCGTGGGAATCTTCCCCATGCTCTCGGTGCTCTCCGATTACGCGGGCAAGGGAAAACATTTCGATACTTATTTCGGGTTCCGCACCAAGGCGGCGGTGTGTATGGAAGGGCGCGCAAAGGCTCTGTCCGAAACGCTGACCGTCGTCACCGACGACGGCTCGTACGGGCAGAAGACCAATGCGGTGGCGGCGTTCTTTGCGGACGCGGCAAGCGCGCAGGCGGACGTCATCCTCGCCTGCGGTCCCTTGCCCATGCTCCGCGCCCTCAAGGAAGGGCTTGCCGAGCGCGGCATGCGCACGCCCTGCTACGTCTCTTTGGAGGAACGCATGGGCTGCGGCATCGGCGCCTGCCTGGTGTGCGTCTGCAAAAAACAGGGCGCGCACGTGCGCGTGTGCAAGGACGGGCCCGTCTTTGCGATCGGGGAGGTGGAACTGTGAGCAAACTGTCTGTGAACGTCTGCGGCGTCACGCTCAAAAACCCCGTCATCGCGGCGAGCGGCACCTTCGGCTTCGGCAAGGAATTCAACGAAATTTACGATATCTCGTTGCTCGGCGGCATCAGCACCAAGGGGCTGACGCTCGAACCCCGCCTCGGCAACCCCACGCCGCGCATCGCGGAAGGGCACGGTGTCATCCTCAACGCCGTCGGATTGCAAAACCCGGGCGTGGACGTCTTTCTGGAAGAAGATCTCCCGTTTTTGCGTTCCAAGGACATCGCCGTCATCGCCAACGTCGCGGGGCGCACCCTCGACGATTACGCGGGCATCTGCGCGCGGCTGGACGGCAAGGCGGACCTCATCGAACTGAACATTTCCTGCCCCAACGTCAAGAGCGGCGGCATGGCGTTCGGCATCCGCCCTTCCAGCGTGGAGGAAGTGACGCGCGCGGCAAAGAGCGCGCTGTCCGTCACGCCGCTCATCGTCAAACTGTCGCCCAACGTTGAGGACATCGCCGAAAACGCGCGGGCGGCGGTGCGCGGCGGCGCCGACTGCATCTCGCTCATCAACACCCTCACGGGCATGGTCATCGACCTCGAACGCCGCAGGCCGCTGCTCGCCAACAATACGGGCGGGGTTTCGGGCGCGGGCGTCAAACCCGTCGCCCTGCGCATGACGTACGAAGTCTGCCGCGCGGTGGATGTGCCCGTCATCGGCATGGGCGGCATCGCCTGCGCCGAGGACGCCCTCGAATTCATCGTTGCGGGCGCGGCGGCGGTGCAGGTGGGCACGGCGAACTTTACCGATACGCTCGCCATGCCCAAAATCATCCGCGGCATGGATGCCTGGCTGGATGCGCACGGCATCGCGGACGTGAACGAACTGCGCGGCACCCTGCGCCTCAACGGCTGAACAAGAACTCTGTGCCAGGCGGCGGAGCGCGGCACCCTGCGCCTCAACGGCTGAACGCCGTTTTACGCGCGCCGAACCGCCGGCCGCCGTTTTACGCGCGCCGAAGATATTGCTTTGATCGGCACATTCTGCCGCCGCCTGCAAGGCGGCGGCAATTTCTTTGCGCGGAATTTGCGCGCACCCTTGACAACGCGCCCGTTCGGCGGTACACTGAAAGGGAAATTTCTGTTGCGAGGTAGCGTATGCAGTATCAGTTTTATATGCCGGTGAAGATCGTTTCGGGGGAGGACTGCATCAAAAAGCATGCCGACCTGTTCGCGCCCTTCGGCAAGCGCGTGCTCGTCGTTACGGGCAAGAGTTCGGCAAAGAACGGTGCCCTCGAAGATGTGGTGCATGCCTTCAATTTAAACGCCCAGTCGTACGAGGTGTACGATTCCGTTCCGCCCAATCCTACTGTGGAGAGCGTGCAGGAGGGGGCGCGCATCGCGCGCGACATGCGCGCCGATCTCATCGTCGCCATCGGCGGCGGTTCGCCCATGGACGCCGCCAAAGCCGTTGCCATGCTCGCGCGGCAGGGCGTGCAGGAAGGGGACGTGTTCGCGCACAAGATCACCGACGACGTCCTGCCCATGATCCATATCCCCACCACGGCGGGCACGGGCAGCGAAGTCACCCCGTACGCCATTCTCACCAACGACGAAAAGCAGACCAAGACCAGCATCTCGTCGCCCGCGCTCTTTCCGAAGATCGCTTTTCTGGACGCGAAATATACGATGAGCCTGCCGTTGCCGACCACGGTGAACACGGCGGCGGACGCGATCTCGCATGCGGCGGAGGGGATGCTCTCGGTGCGCGCGGGCGCCCTGAGCGATGCGCTTGCGCGGCAGAGCCTGCGCGTGCTTTTGGGCGAACTTCCCGCCCTTCTTTCGGGGCATTTTTCCTATGAATCGCGCAAGAACCTGCTGTTCGGCGCCATGCTCGCGGGCACGGTCATCGCCAATACGGGCACCTCGCCCGTGCACGGCATGGGGTATTGCCTGACCTATTTCCACGACGTGCCGCACGGCAGGGCAAACGGATTGCTCCTGCCCGTATTCCTGGAGATCTGTGCGCGCAAGGACCCCGCCCGCACCGCGCCCGTGCTCGAGGCGCTGGGCATGCCGTTGCAGGCGTTTTCGGAGAACATGGCGGCGCTCTTCGGAAGGAGGGAATGCTACGACGACTCGACTTTGCGCGACTATGCCGCCCGCTCGGCGCGCAACAAAAACATCAAAAATTGCGCCGTGCATTTCGAGGAAGCCGATCTTTACGAGGTGTTTTCCCGTTCGGTGGGCGGGCGGTGAGCGGTTGCCGCGGCTCAAAAATTTACCGCTCACTTTTGAAAAAGCCCTTGCGTAAACGTTTCGGGAATGGTATAATGATTCGCATAACAAAAAAGATCTGAACGGGAGGAGATAGGATGATTGATTTTATGCCGCAAGGCGGATGGCAGACAAACTCGTTCTTACCGATGCTGGCAGTGACCTGGAAAGAGACGCTGGCGATCGCCGTGCTCGGCGCGGCGGCCGTCGCGATCGCCGTCCTTCTGATTTTGCTGTTGGTGCGCTACCGCCTGACGTTGCATGTCGGCGATGGAAAAACGATCGTGGTGCGTCACGCAGGCTTTACCGCCGTTCGCGTGCAGCCGCCCGCGCCGCGCGAAGGATATGCGTTTGCGGGCTGGTATCTGGACGAGGAGTGCACCCGCCCGTGCGGTGAGGTGTACCGCATGCCCATGCACGGCGGTCATCTGTACGCCAAATGGGTCCCCGCTTCGGCAGAGGAACCCGCCGCGGCGGACACGTCCGCGGAAGATGTCTCCGCGGAGGAGGTCTCCGATCTGCGCGAAGCGCCTGTCGAGGCGCCCGTTGCGCAAGAGCCTGCCGAAGAACCCGAAGCCGAAGCGGTCACCGAAGAACCCGCCGCCGAGCCCGTCGAAGAGCCTGCGGAAGAACCCGTCGAAGAACCCGAAGCGGTCACCGAAGAACCCGCCGCCGAGCCCGCCGAAGAGCCTGCGGCAGGATGCGCGGAAGAGGCGACCGCGCAGCCCGCGTCCGCCGACGAGGAAGAACCCGCCGAAGAGGAGGACGAGGCAGAAGCGGGCGAAGGGGACGAATTCGACAACGCGCTGGTGACCACCGTCACGGGCGCCAAGGTGTTCGTGCAGTACCGCCGCAGTTTCACGGCACGCCTCATCCAGGCGGACGACGAATTCAAAGAGTATTATAATCGTTTGCGCAACGCCATCCTTTCCAACGTCGGGGTCAGGGAGCGCGTGAGCTGGAATTATGACAGTTACAACGTCGGCAGGCGGCAGTTCGTCAAAGTCAACGCCAACCGCAAGAGCCTGATCGTGTACTTTGCGCTTTCGCCCGCGGCCGTCGACGAAAAGTACCGTTTCCGCGACGTATCCGAAAAAAAGCGGTACGCCAATGTCCCCGTGCGGTATAAGATCACGGGCAGCCGCAGTTTCGCCTATGCACTCGAACTGCTCGAACAGACGGCGGGCGAATTCGGGCTGGAAGTCGGTTCCTTCGAGGAACACCTCGACATCCCGTATGAAGAGCGCGAACCGCTCATCCGCCGCCGCCTCATCCGCGTCTACGCCAAGCGCGAGACGGGCGAAAACATCACCGAAGAGCAGCTCGATGAAATGATCCGCGAGGGCGCCAAGGTGGAGAGCCTGTCCGCCTACACCGTCACCGATGCGGTCACGGTGAACGAGGCGGAGTCGCTCATCACCGATTCGACGGCGAAACAACTCGTCGCGCTTGCAGAGGTCAAGGAGGCGCGCCTTGCGCTCGGAAAGCGTACCTATATCAATCTCGATACCATTTCGGCGAACTACCGCGAAGGGGAGACGGTCGACCTCGCTTCGTTGCAGGCGAAGGGGCTGATCGACAAAAAGGCGGTCGCCTGCAAAGTGCTCGCGCGCGGCAGGCTGGATAAGTCCCTGACCGTCGAGGCGGCGGATTTCTCCCTGCCCGCGATCAAGATGATCGTGCTCACGGGCGGGAAAGTGGTCAAGATCCGCCGTTCGTAAACACACAACGCATGGCGCGGGCGCCCGATCGGGCGCCCGCGTTTTGCCGCCGTGCAAAAACATGCCGCGCGGCGCGGATTTTATCACTGTTTTGCGCCTGCAGGCGGTGCAGAACGGTTGCATTTGCCGCGGATTTGCGCTATACTGTTGGGTGAAAAATGAGACGGACGTATGCGGCGAATAATCATAAGGTGAGTGAGAACGTATGAATCTATCCGGGATCCCGCAGGAAGAGTTTGAACGGTTGCAGAGGATCATCGACGTCGACAAATGGCTTGCCAGCGAACGCGCGGGGCATGACCTGTGCGGCACGATGGAATGGTGTTCGCACTGCATCAAGGCAGAGATTCATCCCTGCGCCAAGGCGAAGTTCCGCTGGCAGTTGCAGAGCGCGCTGGAAGAGGAGACGGACGAGGGACAGCCGTGCGCCGCGCAGGCGGACGGATGCCCCGAAGAGAACGCGGAGAGCGCCGCCGAAGCGAGCCCCTGCGCGGAGTGCGGGCAGGAAGAGGAATGCGCGGAAGGCGCAAACGGGAATGCCGCCCGTGCCGACGCGGCTTGCGTGAATGCCTGCGCGGAACCTTGTGCGGATAGCGCCGCCGCGCAGGATACTGCCTGCACGGACGGATCATGCGCCCGAAGCGCGTTCACCGCGGAAGAGGAACGCGCGGCGGAGCGGGAAGCGGCGGAAGAAGTCGCCGCGGCAGAAGCCGAGGGCGCAGAAGCATGCTCCGCGGACGCGCCGCGGGAAAACGAAGAGACCGAACAGGCGCTGCGCGCCGCGGCGGTCGAGGAGATCGCGGCAGAAGATTTGGCGGACGCGCCCGCGGGCTACGAATACGTCACGCGGTACCGCCGTTCTTTCCAGTCCAAACTCATCCAGAACGCGGGCATTCAGGACTTTTATACCGAACTGAAAAACGCCCTGCTCGGTTACGGCGGCGTCAAGGCGCGCCTGTGCAAGGGCAGTGAAAATTTCCGCGTCGGCAAAGAGCGCATCGCCAAATTCGGCATCGCGGGCAAGACGCTTTCCATCTATCTCGCGCTCGATCCCGCCGAATTCGAGGACAGCCGCTACCGTTTCGAGGACGTGTCCGACAAAAAGTCGCACGCCAAGACGCCCATGCGCCTCAAAGTGACCAGCCGCCGCGCCGTGCGCCGCATCAAAGAGTTGCTCGACCTGCTCGCGCACCGCATGGAACTGGCGGACGTCGGGTGCATCTACATGGATTTCCATTATGCCTACCGCACGGACGAATACCTCATCGGCAAAGGGCTGATCAAACCGTACCGCGCCCTCGTCAAAACCAAAAAATAATGCAAAGCCCCTCCGCGCGGAGGGGCTTTTGTTTTCTGCCGAACGAGGTTTGCATTCGGGAAAAGGGGACTGTCCGCGGGGGCGGGTTTTCCGTTCGGGCGGTGTGATTTGTGCCGTACGCCGCGGGTTTTTGTCTGCCCGCGTGCGGTCGGGTTTTGCGCGCGCGGGCAGACGAAAAGGCAGGCACCGTACGGCGCCTGCCTCGTTGCTTGTTTTGTTACATTTTGAATACGGGCGCGTCGTTCTCGTCGAAGGTGACTTCCATGACGTGCGCGTGGCGGTCCGGGTTGTTGAGCGGATCGCCCGAGATATATTTGTCCGAATAGTCGCGGTAGTGCAGGATGCACAGCACTTCGCCGTTTTCGCCCGTCGTGAAGCAGTTGTGCCCCGGGCCGAAGATCTTCTTTTCGGGGTCGGTCTTGAACACGGGGTAGCGGCTCTTCGTCCACGATTTGGGGTCGAGCAGGTCGGCGTCTTCATCGGCGGTCAGCATGCCCATGCAGTACATCTGCCCCGTCGCGGAAGCGGAATAGGTCACGTAGATCTTGCCGCCGTGTTTGAGCACCGCGGGGCCTTCGCACACCCAGAAATCGATGCGTTCCCAGTCATAATCGGGGGTGCAGAGGAGCACCTGAACGGTCTTGAGTTCGTTCGGCGCCGCCAGTTCGGCGATGTACAGGTTGGAAATGCCGAAGCGGCGGTGCACTTTTTCCGCCCAGATGAAGTAGCGCTTGCCGCGATGTTCGAAGGTGGTCGCATCCAGCGAAAAGTCGGTAAAGGAATAGCGGTCGAATCCGTTTTTGTTGCGCTTATTGGTGCGGTGCGCCTTCATCATTCCCAGTTCGATCCAGGGATCGTTGAGGGGATCCTGGCCCGTGCATTCGAGCACATAGGGGCGGATCTCCCATTTTTTCTCGCTTTCGCCGGCGGCAAAATAGATGTACCATTTTCCGTCGATATAATGCAGTTCGGGCGCCCAGATGTGCGACGCCATGACGCCTTCGTCGTGCTTGCGCCAGATCACTTTTTCTTCCGCGTCGGTGATCCCGTTGATGGTCGCCGATTTGCGGATGCAGATGCGGTCATATGCGGGATAGGTCGCCGTGAAGTAATAGAAGCCGTCCGTGTGTTTGTACACATAGGGGTCGGCGCGTCCGAGCGCCAAAGGATCGTTGTACTTTGCCATAGTTTATCTCCGTAACAGTGCATACAAATAGTATTGCGCTTTTTTACTTCTTTATAATTGTAGCATGCCAAATGAAGTCTGTCAACAGTGCGCCAAAAAAATCCGCCGAAACTTTTTGATGTTCGATTTGACAAATTTCTTGAAAATATCAAAAATTTGTTGCAAATGCAACAGTGTTTTTGCGCGTGCGATGGTACAATAGAGGAGCAAACACGGGCGGGGAGCCCGTTGCAGAAAAAATATATCGAGAGGTTACGGTTATGAAAAAGTGTGCAGTTTGCGGCGAACTCGTCGACGATTCCGTCGAGGTCTGCCCCGTTTGCGGAGCAAAAAAATTTGTTCCCGTCGAAAACAAGAGCGATAAGATCCAATTTGCCTGCGAGCATGAAGTCGGCGTAGCGCAGGGGCTGGATGCGGAAGTGGTCGAAGGGCTGCGCGCGCATTTCCAGGGCGAATGCACCGAAGTGGGCATGTACCTTGCCATGGCGCGCGTCGCCGAGCGCGAGGGATATCCCGAAGTCGCCGAAGCCTATAAACGGTACGCCTTCGAAGAAGCGGAGCATGCGGCAAAGTTTGCCGAACTTCTGGGCGAAGTCGTCACCACGTCCACCAAAAAGAATCTCGAACTTCGCGTCGCCGCGGAGACGGGCGCCTGCGAGGGGAAACTCGCGATCGCCAAACGCGCGAAAGAACTCGGGTACGATGCCATTCACGACACCGTGCACGAGATGGCGAAGGACGAAGCGCGCCACGGCGCAGGCTTCAACGGCCTTCTCAATCGTTACTTCAAATAAGGAACACGAAAAAGCGGGGTTTTGCGCCCCGCTTTTTTTCGTCCGCCCGCAAAAAAGCCGCCGCGCAGGGTTGCGCGGCGGCTTTCGCACCAAGCGATGCGATCAGCGGTTTATAAGATCTCGTCCTTTTCGGAGGTGGATACGTCGTAGCGGATGTCCTTGCCCCGCGCGAGGATCTCTTTCACGAACTCGTTGTTCCATTCGGGTTTGACGACGATCACGGTATAGCGGTCGTCCTTGAAGTAGAGCACCAGTTTGTTCGTCTTGGTGAACAGGTGCACCGATTCGATGTTTTCGATCTTGTACGACGTCTTGATGAACCCGAACCAGAGCACGACGTGCGTGTCGGTGATCTTATAGACCGAGCGGATGAGCAGCGCGAGGATGACCGCGAGCGCGAGCGCCGCAAACAGGAGCAGCAGGACGTGCTGGATGGCGAGCATCGGCGTCGCGAACCCGAAGCGGCAGATCCGGTACACGGCGAATGCCGCGGCGCCCACGGCGAGCAGCAGCGCCGCCACGGCGAGCAGGATCACGGGTACGGAAAATTTGAATTTATATGTCTTCATGTGCCGTATCTCCCTTTTTTCCGCATTGTAGCATACGGGGAGCGAAAAAGCAAGAAAGCGAGGGCGCCTGCCTTCAAATTGCCAAAAAAACCGGAAAACGTCTTTTTCCGCGCCGCCTCCGCACAAAACGATCCGTTCCCGTCGCCCGTCCGCGCGTGCGCGCAGGCGCATTGTAAGAATTTTTTCCGCGCCGCATGGGGCGATTTGCTTGAAAATCCCGCGCGAAAGGTGTAAAATACTGTTTGAAAATTTTTGAAGAGGTACACGGATTTGTCCAATTTTGTTGCCCGCCTGCTGGCGGTCGATTTCAGCGGACTGAAGGACGAGATCTTTCCGGATACCGAGCACCACGTCATCGAGGCTGGCTGGTTCGTCGTCAATTCCAGCGTGTTTTCGGGCTTCATTGTGGTGGTCGCGATCCTGCTCGTCGCCCTCATTTTCCGTCTCACGGTCATCCGAAAATGGAAAACGACGCCTACGGGGCCGCAGATGTTCCTCGAATGGCTGGTCAGTTTCTTCGACAAAAGTGCGGACGAGTTGACGGAGGAATACGCCGGCATCATGGGTCCGTACACGCTGGGGGCGGCGGTGTACATCTGCTGCGGCGTGCTCATCGAACTGTTCGGGCTGCGTCCCGCCATGGCGGACCTCGGCGCCTGCCTCGCGCTGGCGCTGTGCACCTTCCTGTTCATCCACGTCATCGGCTTTCACAAGAACAAGGCGCGCCGCCTGTTGCATTACGTCAACCCGATCAACGACATCACCGACCTCGCCGTGCCCGTTTCCATGACCTTCCGTTTATTCGGCAGCATCCTCAGCGGCATGGTCATCATGGACATGGTGTACATCCTGGTCGAGTCCATCTGGTTCGTCGGCCTGCCGCTCATCCTTCCTGCCTTGCTGACGCCCCTGTTCACGCTCTTCCATGCGTTCATCCAGTCGTACGTGTTCGCGTCGCTGACGCTCACGTTCGTGCAGGAGGCGGCGGAAGCCAAGCCCAAAAAGGAGCGTAAGCGACGAAAGGACGGCCGACAGCAGTCCGCGGCATAGCCGCGCGCCGCAGAGCGCGCTCTGCATTTTCTACCAGCATACGGAGGTAATTACGATATGGAACTTTTGATCGCGATGGTCACCAATTTTCTCGCGTCCGATCTCGCCCTGCTCGGGGCGGGCATCGCCGCCGTCACGGGCATCGGCGCCGGCATCGGCATGGGCATCGCCACCGGCAAGGCGGTGGAAGCGACCGCCCGCCAGCCCGAAGCGCTGGGCAAGATCCGCACCATTTTGCTGCTCGGTCTCGCCTTTGCGGAGACGACCGCCATTTACGGCCTGCTCGTCAGCCTGTTGCTCATCTTCGTTGCCTGACCCGATCTCTGCGGGGCAGGGAAAAACGCATACGATATGGGGGGCTATCCCCATAAGATAGGTGTGAAATGATTTCGGAACTCATCGGAAGCCAACTGCTCGCCAATCCGTTCGAGGCGCTCGGCCTCGAATGGCAGAGCGTTCTCCTGCATCTGTTCAACCTCGTCGTGCTCACGGTGGGGCTGTATTTCCTGCTGTTCAAGCCGGTCAAACGCATGATCCGCGAGCGCAAGGAAAAGGTCGCCAAGATCGAAAAGGAAAACGCGGAACTGAGCGAAGAGGTGCGGCGCATGAAGGAGAGCGGCGAAAAGGTGCTCTCCGAAGCGAGACAGGAAGCGGCGTCCATTCGGGAAGCCGCGAAAAAGGAGGCGGACCGCAAGGCGGACGAGATCGTCGGGCAGGCGCGCGAACAGGCGCGCGGCATGCTCGAACAGACCGAGCGTTCGCTGGGAGAAGAGCGCCGCAAACTGCAAAAGGATATCGAGCGGGAGATCGCGGACGTATCCGTTCTCGTCGCCGAAAAGGTGATCGAAAAATCCATCTCCGCCGAGGACAACAAAAAACTTATCATCGAAAGCATCGAACAGTGGAGCAAGCAGGAACATGAAGAGCAGTGAAAAACATGTGGCTCGCGTCACGCTTGCCATGCGCGCGGACGACGAGACGGCGGAGCGCATCACCCGCTTTGCCGAGAGCCGCGGCTGCACGCACGTCCATTTCTGCATCGATCCCGGCATCCTCGGCGGTGTCATCATCCAGATCGGAGACGTCATTTATGACGGCTCCGTCCGCGCACGCCTGGAAACCGTGCGCCGTTCGGTGTAAGCAAGGAAATTTATGATAGACGTCAACGCATTGGGAAAGGACCTTCGCGAAAAGATCGCGAACGTCCGCGTGAACATCGACGAGCGCGTCTGCGGCAGGGTCATCTACTCCGGCGACGGCATTATCCGCATCTCCGGGCTGCACGACGTCAAATACAACGAACTGCTCGAAGTGCAGGGCGGCGCCCGCGCGCTCGCGCTCAACCTCGAGACGGACTGCGTCGGCGCCGTCCTCCTTTCGGGGAGCGAGGGCGTGGGCTTCGGCGACCTCGTCTACTCGACGGGCGAAACGGTGCACATGCGCGTGGGCGAGGCGATGCTCGGCAGGGTGGTCGACCCGCTCGGCGACCCTCTGGACGGCATGGAAGAACCTGCCTGCACGCAGACCCGCCCGGTCGAATATCCCGCGCCCTCCATCATGGACCGCGGCAAAGTCAACACCCCGCTCCAGACGGGTATTCTCGCCATCGACAGCATGATCCCCATCGGCAGGGGGCAGCGCGAACTCATCATCGGTGACCGCCAGACGGGCAAGACCGCCATCGCCGTCGATACCATTCTCAACCAGAAGGGCGAGAACGTGATCTGCATCTATGTGTCCATCGGGCAAAAGGCCTCGTCGCTCGCCAAGATCATTCAGACTCTGCGCAGCACGGGGGCGATGGACTACACCTGCGTCGTGTGCTCGACGGCGGACGACGCCGTGCCCCTGCAATACATCGCGCCGTACAGCGGCTGTGCGCTCGCCGAATACTTCATGTATCGGGGCAAGGACGTGCTCATCGTCTACGACGACCTGTCCAAGCACGCGGTGGCGTACCGCACGATGAGCCTGCTGCTCAAACGCCCCTCCGGGCGCGAAGCGTACCCGGGCGACGTGTTTTATCTGCATTCCAGGCTGTTGGAGCGCGCGGCAAAACTTTCGGCGGATCTGGGCGGCGGCTCCATCACCGCGCTCCCCATCGTCGAAACGCTCGCGGGCGACATTTCGGCGTATATCCCGACCAACGTCATCTCCATCACCGACGGGCAGATCTATCTGGAAAGCGAACTGTTCAACAGCGGCGTGCGGCCCGCGGTCAACGTCGGTTTGTCCGTCTCGCGCGTGGGCGGCAGCGCCCAACGCGCCGCCATCCGCCGCATTTCGGGGCAGTTGCGCGTCAACCTCGCGCAGTACCGCGAACTCGCCATCTTCATGCAGTTCGGCTCCGATCTCGACGCGGAAACGCAGAAAACGCTCAGCCGTGGCGCCAAGATGACGGACACGCTCAAACAGCCGCAGTACCGCAACTATTCGGTGCGCGAACAGATCGTGCTCCTGCTCGTCGCCGAGAGCGACCTCATCGACAAGATCCCCGCCAAAAAAGTGACGGCGTTCAATGCCGGATTTTTGGATATGCTGCGCGCCGAACACGCCGAACTGCTGGAAGCGATCGACGCGGACACGGCGGTGTCGGACGAATTGCGCGCGCGCATTCTCGCCGCCGCCGAGCAGTATGCGGACGCGTTCGCGGTCGAGGAAGAGCCGCACGCGGCGGAGCACGCGGAAGAGGTGCAGTGACATGGCAGATATCACCGAGATCCGCCACCGCATCAAGAGCATCCGCGATACACACCAGATCACCAAGGCGATGGAACTGATCTCCGTAGCCAAGATGCGCAAGTCCATGACCAAGCAGTCTTTCAGTTCGGCGTATTTCGATTCGGTGCGCTATACGCTGAAAGACATCCTGCGCCACAGCACCGACCTGCGCAACAAGTACGTCCTGCCGCGGCGGGACAACCGCACTGCCTACGTGGTCATCGCGGGGGACAAGGGGCTCGCGGGTGCGTTCAACAGCAACGTGCTCGGGCTCGCCTGGCGGCACATGCAGTCCCGCCCCGTCCATTACGTCGTCACCATCGGCCAGATGGCGCGCGCCTTTTTCGAATCCAAACAGCAGACGGTCGACCTCGAATTCACGCACGCCGTCGCCAACCCGACGCTGCACGACGCGCGCGGGATCATGCGCGACTTGCTCGATCTGTACGACCGCAACCTGATGGACGAGATCTACATCGTGTTCACGCGCATGCACTCGACCGCCGAACAGACGCCCGTCATGGTCAAACTTCTTCCCATCGAAGAAAAGGACATCGAACTGGACGTAAAATCCACCTATACGGGCGAGATCTGCTACGACCCTTCGCCCGCGGAAGTGCTCAACGTGCTCGTGCCGCAGTACCTGATCGGCATGATCTATTCGGCGCTCATCCACTCGTCGGCAAGCGAACACGCCGCGCGCATGCTCGCCATGTCCAACGCCAACCGCAACGCGGAAAAGATGCTCGACACGCTGGATCTCGAATACAACCGTCTGCGCCAAAGTGCTATCACTTCCGAGTTGCTCGACCTGACATCCGGGAAGTTCTTCTCGGAAAACTCACTCCGACAAAAGGCAAACCGTCATGGAAAATCGTGGTAAAATCATACAGATCATCGGCCCCGTCGTCGACGTCGCGTTCGCCGGCGAAATGCCGCCCGTCTACCGCAAACTGGTCACGGCAGGCGGCGAGGGGGTATTCGAAGTGCTCTCGCACACGGGCAAAGGCGTCGTGCGCTGTATCGCGCTGACGGCGACGGAAGGGCTCGCGCGCGGCGAAGAGGTGCTGGATACGGGCGCGCAGATCACCGTCCCCGTCGGGGAAGGGGTGCTGGGCAGGGTGCTCAACGTGCTGGGCGAACCCATCGACAAAAAGGGCCCCGTGGATGCCAAGGCGCACTGGAACATCCACCGCAAGCCCCCCGAATTTTACGAGCAGAGTTCGTCCACCGAAATTTTTGAAACGGGCATCAAGGTCATCGACCTGATCGCGCCGTACAGCAAGGGCGGCAAGATCGGCCTGTTCGGCGGCGCCGGCGTGGGCAAGACGGTGCTCATCATGGAACTCATGCACAACATCTCCAAAGAACACGGCGGCTACTCCATCTTCACGGGCGTCGGCGAGCGTTCCCGCGAGGGCAACGACATGATCTCCGACATGGAGGAATCGGGCGTCATCGCCAATACCGCGCTCGTCTACGGGCAGATGAACGAACCGCCCGGGAGCCGCATGCGCGCCGCGTTCACGGGGCTGACCATCGCCGAATATTTCCGCGACGTCAACCGCCAGGACGTGCTGCTGTTCATCGACAACATCTACCGCTACATCCAGGCGGGCAGCGAGACGAGCGCTCTGCTCGGCAGGATGCCTTCCGCCGTCGGCTACCAGCCCACCCTCGCCACCGAGATGGGGCTGCTCGAAGAGCGCATCGCCAGCACGCGGAAGGGTTCCATCACCTCCATCCAGGCGGTGTACGTGCCTGCGGACGACATCACCGACCCAGCGCCTGCCGCTATCTTTTCGCATCTGGACGCGACCACGGTGCTCTCGCGCAAAGTGGTGGAGACGGGCATCTATCCCGCCGTCGACCCGCTCGAATCCACCTCCCGCATCCTCGATCCGCAGATCGTGGGCAGGGAACATTACGACGTGGCGAACCGCGTCATCGCCGCTTTGCAGCGCTACAAGGAACTGCAGGACATCATCGCCATTCTGGGCATGGACGAACTGTCCGAAGAGGACCGCGCCATGGTCTACCGCGCGCGCAAGATCCAGAAGTTCATGTCCCAGCCTTTCTCGGTCTCCAAGATCTTCACGGGCCTGGAAGGGCGGTACGTCCCGTTGCAGGCGACCATCGAAAGTTTCAAGACCATCCTTTCGGGCGAAGTGGATCACCTTCCCGAAAACGCCTTCTTCAACGTCGGCGACATCGACGAGGCAAAGGCGAAGGCAAAGACCATGCGCGCGGACGCGTGAGCGGAGGCGGCAATGGCGAACAAATTTTTTCTGGAGATCATCACCCCCGAAAAGACGTTCTACCGCGGCGAGGTGGAGAGCATCCATATCCCGTCCGTCGGCGGGGCATGCACGGTGCTTGCCGGGCATCAGCCCATGGTGTTTGCCACCGAGCCGGGCGCGCTGCGCATCACCGCGGACGGCAAGACGCGCGAGGCGTTCATGAGCGAGGGCTTTATCGAAGTCCGTCCCGACGAGACCATCGCCTTTGCGCAGGCGGTGGAATGGCCGGAGGACATCAACGAGCGCCGTGCCGCCGAGGCGAAGGAGCGCGCCGAAGAGCAGATGCGCCGCAACCGTTCCGCCGCCGAGTATCGGCTCAACCGCGCGGCGTTGCAGCGCGCGTTCGCAAGACTGCAGGTCAAACACCATAAAAACGACGCGGACTGACCGTCCGCACCCGTTCAAACCCGTCGGGCACGCTGCCCGCGGCAGGCAACGCCCGCGCTTTTTCGGCGCGGGCGTTGCCTTTGCCCCAAAATTCCGCGCGTTCGTTTGACAAAACGGACGCCTTGTTCTATAATAGAAAGCAGATATTTTGTACAGGCAGAAGGAGAAAGGCGGTATGATCAAACTCATTCGCGGCGGATGTTATTACATGAACGGCGCGCTCGTGCGCGAGCGGCAGGCGTTTCTGACGTCCGAACAGAAGGAAAAGGCTCGCAAGGGCACCATGTCCTACGGCATCCTCAAAGCGCACAATCGCGGCGACGAGCAGAACCTGAAACTGCAGTTCGATGCGATCACTTCGCACGACATCACGTATGTCGGCATCATCCAGACTGCGAAGGCGAGCGGGCTGAAAGAATTTCCGCTCCCGTATGTGCTGACCAACTGCCACAATTCGCTGTGCGCGGTGGGCGGCACCATCAACGAGGACGACCACGTGTTCGGGCTTTCCGCCGCCAAAAAGTACGGCGCCGATTTCGTCCCGCCGCACCTGGCGGTCATCCACCAGTACATGCGCGAAGTGGAAGCGAAGGTCGGCCGCATGATTTTGGGCAGCGACTCGCACACCCGCTACGGCGCGTTGGGCACCCTCGCCGTGGGCGAAGGCGGCCCCGAACTCGTCAAGCAGATCCTCAACCAGACGTACGACGTGCGCCGCCCCGAGACGGTCGCGGTGTATCTGCGCGGCAACCTCAAAAAGGGCGTCGGTCCGCAGGACGTCGCCATTGCGCTGTGCGGCGCGGTGTTCGGCAACGGATTCGTCAAGAATAAGATCCTCGAATTCGTCGGCCCCGGCATCGCCAACCTGTCCATGGATTACCGCAACGGCATCGACGTGATGACTACCGAGACGGCGTGCTTGTCCTCCATCTGGGAGACGGACGCCAAGACGCGCGAATATTACAAGACGCACGGCAGGGAAAAGGACTTCAAGGAACTGCATCCCTCCGACCCCGCGTACTACGATTACGGCATCACCGTCAACCTCTCGACCATCGAGCCGATGATCGCGCTCCCGTTCCATCCGAGCAACGCGTTCACCGTCCGCGAACTCATCGAACACCCCACCGAGATCCTCGCCGAGGCGGAAGCCGCGGGCAAAAAACTGTGCCCGAACGGGACGTTCTCGCTCACCGACAAGATCTGTGACGGCGGCGTGTACGTCGATCAGGGCATCATCGCGGGCTGCGCGGGCGGCATGTATGAAAACATCGCCGAAGCGTATGAGATCCTCAAAGGCAGATCCACGGGCGCGGACGCCTTCTCGCTCAGCGTGTATCCGTCCAGCCAGCCCGTCTACAAGGCGCTGGTCGAAAACGGCTACATCGGCGGTCTGATGGATGCGGGCGTCGTGGTCAAGACGGCGTTCTGCGGTCCCTGCTTCGGCGCGGGCGACGTTCCCGCCAACAACGGGCTGTCCATCCGCCACACCACCCGCAACTTCGAAAGCCGCGAAGGCAGCAAGCCCGCGGCGGGGCAGTTGGCGGCGGTCGCGCTCATGGACGCGCGTTCCATCGCGGCGACGGCGGCAAACGGCGGCAGGCTCACCCCCGGCACCGAGGCGCCGTACACCAAAAAGGTCAAAAAGTATTTCTTCGACGCGCAAATCTATGCCAACCGCGTCTATCACGGCGCGGGCAAGTCTGACCGCAACGCCGAACTGCGCTACGGCCCCAACATCGCCGACTGGCCGGAGATGATCCCGCTCGGCAAGCACCTGCTCATCAAGGCGGTCAGCGTGCTCGAAGATCCCGTCACCACGACGGACGAACTCATCCCGTCGGGCGAAACTTCCTCGTACCGTTCCAACCCCATGAAACTGGCGGAATTCGCGCTTTCGCGCAAGGATCCAGGCTATGTGGAACGCGCGAAGGCGGTCAAAGCGGACGAAGACGTGCGCCGCGAGACGGGTGCCCTGCCCGAATCGGTGATCAAATCGCTCAAAGGGCTGATCGAGGTCAAACCCGGCACCATCTACGGGAGTTGCGTGGTCGCGGTGAAGCCGGGCGACGGTTCGGCGCGCGAACAGGCGGCGTCCTGCCAGCGCGTGCTGGGCGGCGTTGCCAACATCGCCAAGGAATATGCGACCAAGCGCTATCGCAGCAACCTCATCAACTGGGGCATGCTGCCGCTGCTCGCCGACAAGGTCAGATGCAAAGTGGGGGATTATTTCTATATCGAGAACATCGACCGCCTGATCGCGGACGGCGCGGACAAGATCCCCGCCAAGCACATCCACGGCGGCAGCGTGCACGACGTTGCGTTCAGCGTCGGTGCGCTCACGCCGGACGAGCGGCAGATCATTCTGAGCGGTTGCCTCATCAATTTCAACAAGCGCAAATGATGCGCCCGCGGGCGCAGAGGGGAGGTCGGGCATGCTGACGCTGAACGAATACCGGTCGTTGATCGATCTGGACTATACGCCCCGCCCGTACGAGATCATCTCGGAGGCGGAAAAGAGCGACATCTGCGACGAGATGCTCGGCGTCCTGCTCGAAGAACGCAACGAGATCGCCGCGTTCAGTTACCCGTACAAGGCCAAGCGCGAACTCATCTGGGGATATCTGAACCAGCGCCTGCCCAATCCCGTCTCCGCACGGTTTTTGGAGATCCAGGATCGCCTGTTCCGCTCGGAGACGGCGGAAAACGGGATCGTGGATGCGGACGGGCTTTCGTACGAGGGGAACATCGCGCTCTGGCAGGGGGATATCACCCGCCTCAACGCGGACGCCGTCGTCAATGCGGCGAACAGTTCGCTGCTCGGCTGTTTCATTCCGCACCACAAGTGCATCGACAACGTCATCCACTCCCGCGCGGGGGTGCAGGTGCGGCTGGACTGCTCGCGCATCATGGGCGCGCAGGGCGAGGCGGAACCCGCGGGCTGTGCCAAGATCACGCGCGCATACAATCTCCCGTCCAAATACATCCTGCACACCGTCGGACCCATGACGGGGCTGTCCGCCTCGGAAGAGGACGGCAGGGTGTTGCGCGGCTGCTACGTTTCCTGTCTCAATCTCGCCCGCGCGATGGGGTTGAAGACGGTCGCGTTCTGCTGTGTCTCGACGGGCATTTTCGGCTTTCCGAGCGACGAAGCGGCGGCGATCGCCGTCGGCGCCGTGCGGCACTGGCTGATGGAATCGGGCAGCGACATGCGCATCGTCTTTGACGTGTTTCTGGATAAAGACAGGGAGATCTACCGCGAAGTGCTCCGCAATATGTAGCCAAAAGCAAGTACAGCCCCGCCGTTCGGCGGGGCTGTGTTCGTTGCGGGGCGCGCCTGCCCTTCCGCGCGCGTTATTTATGCGGCGGAACGTTCGTGCGCGTGATTTCCGTGTCGGGCTCTTGCCGCGCGTCAGATCGTTTCCGTGCGCGGCTGCGGGCGGGGCGCCGAACGCGGCGCGGGCAGCGGCGGCAGGGCGGGTTTTTCTTCGCGGCGGGGCAAGGGGATCGGCTGCTGCGCAAAAAACGCGGAGACGTCGGCGGTATGCCGCTGCATGGTGAAGTTGTACAAAACGAGCAGTGCCGCGGCGAGGAATACCGCCGTCAGCGAAAGAACGAGGATGCGTTTCATCATACCGCCAGTTTGTGCCGCCTGCGGAAAAATATGCGTCCGTTTGCGGCGCGGTATCCGAAAGCGCCGCGTTTTGCTTGCCTTTTTGCGGCGGATGCGGTATACTTTCCCCGTTCGGAATGGAAGCCTGCGTCGGAGGGTGCGTCCCGACGGCAAAGGGGGAAAGAGAACTCGCTGAGGTTTTTGTCCTCCTTTTTGCCGTGTCAAAAAGGAGGCATTTTTTTGCGGCGCGGAAAATTTGTCCGTTCCGTTCAGGAGATCATACAAAATGAAGAGGCTTTTGACTGTTTTGCTGTCCGCGCTCTTGCTGGTCACGGGTTCGGCGCTGTTTGCCGCCTGCGACAAGGAACCCGCCAAGGTCAGCGTGTATATGCCGGACGGCGCGCCCGCGCTCGCGATGGCGCAACTGATGAGTGAGGAGATGCAGTTCGGCGGCGAAGTGGACTACAACGTCGTCGATTCGACCACCATCCAGACCTATATCGGCGGCGAAGAACCGCAGGCGGACGTGTGCGTTCTGCCCGTCAACCTGGCGGCGCAGACGATGGGCAGCGGCATGACGTATCGCATGCTCGGCACCGTCACGCACGGCAACATCTATTTCCTGTCTGCAAAACATCCCGAAACGGCATTGTCGGCGGACAATCTTTCCGAACTTCTCGTCGGCAAAACGGTGGGATGCATCCAGTTGAGCAATGTCGTCGGGCTGACGCTCAAACTCGTGCTGGCGAAAAACGATATCCCGTACGCCGTCATCGAGGATGTCTCGCAGGCGTCGGCGGATCAGGTCAACATCCTCAACATCGCCGATCCCGCGGCGGGCATCACGCCTGCGGCGGAGTATGATTACATGGTCGCGGCGGAACCCGTCGTCACCACCAAGGTGAATGCCACCGCTTCCAACGCGGAAGGCATGCGCCTGGTCAACGTCGGCGATCTGCAGGCGCTGTACGGCGAGGGCGGCTATCCGCAGGCGGTGCTCGTCGCCAAAACGTCGCTCATCGAGAGCCATTCCGCGTTCGTCGAGGCGCTCATCGCGGCGGTCAAAGCCAATGCCGACTGGGTCAAGGCGGAAACGACGTCGGTGGAAAGCATCGTCGCCGCCGTGTCGGCGCACCTGCCGAGCGGCGCGAAAGGCAATCTGACCGTTCAGAATTTGAACAAGGGCGTCATCGAGCGCTGTGCCGTCCGCTTTGCCGCGGCGGCGGATTGCAAGGCGGAAGTCAATGCCTTTCTCTCCGCGCTTTCGGAAGTCGCGGGCAAGACGTTTGCCGTTTCCGATGAATTTTTCCATGAAGGTTGATGCACTGCGATGAAACAGGCGACCGCCGACCGTAAACTTTATATCCTGTTTTCCGTGCTGGCGGTCGCGCTCATGTGGGCGGCATGGCTGATCGCCTGGGCATGCGTGCGCAACGAATACGTCGTGCCGTCGGCGGGCGATACCGTCGCGGCGATCGGCAGAAACTTTGTGTCCGCACAGTTCTGGCAGTCCTTCGGCAACACGATGGGGCGCTCCGTCGCGGCGTGGCTGCTGTCCTTTCTGCTCGCGGTCGCCTGTGCGGGCCTGAGCGCGCTCAGCCGCGCGTTCGCGCGCTTTCTCGCGCCCGTGGTCAGCGTTTTGCGCACGGTGCCTACCATGGCGATCACGCTCATGCTCCTCATCTGGACGACGCCGCGCACGGCGCCGCTCATCGTGGCGTTTCTGATGCTTTTTCCGCTCACGTACGCCCAACTCATGGCGGCATACCGCGGCATCGACCCGAAATTGTTCGAAATGGCGCGCGTCTACCGCATCGGCAGGCGGGACGTGCTCTTTCGCATCTGCGTGCCGCAGATGCTTCCTTCGGTGTTTGCGCAGGCGGGAGCAAATCTTTCCCTCTCCCTCAAAGTCATGATCTCGGCGGAAGTGCTCGCAAGCACCTTCCGCTCGATCGGCGGCATGATGCAGGATGCATCGGTGTATCTGCAGATCGCCGACATGTTTGCGCTGACCATCGTCATGCTCGCGGCGGGCGGACTGCTCGAGTTTGCACTGGGCAATCTCAGCCGCATCACCGACCGCTGGACGGCGGGGCGGAACGCGAAAGGGAGGCGGAACCATGATTGAACTGCGCGGCGTCACCAAGCGGTACGCCGATCTGACCGTGTACGACCGCTTCGATCTCGATATCCGCGAAGGGGAGATCACCTGCATCCTCGGCGAGAGCGGGTGCGGCAAGACCACCCTTCTGAACATGATCTCGGGGCTGTGTCCGTATGAGGGGCGCATTTCCCCGCGGGCGGACTGCTCGTACATCTTTCAGCAGCCCCGCCTTGTGCCCAATCTCACGGCGGCGGGGAACCTTCTGCTCGTCTGCCGCGACCGTGCCAAGGTGGCGGAAATGCTGGAGCGGGTCGGGCTCGCGGACAAGGCGGACGCCTATCCCGTCGAACTTTCGGGCGGGCAGGCACAGCGTGTCTCCGTCGCGCGCGCCTTTCTGCACCCCGCGCCGCGCATCCTCATGGACGAGCCCTTTTCTTCGCTGGATACGGCGCTGAAGATCCGCCTGATCGGGCTGTTTTGCGAGTTGTGGCGGGCGGAACGCAGAACGGCGCTGTTCGTTACGCACGACGCGGAGGAGGCGTGCATGCTCTCCCACCGCGCCCTCGTGCTCAGCGGCGGCAAGGTCGTCTGCGACCTGCGCGCGGAAGGGGATGTCCCCCGCGCATACGGCCAGCCTTCGGCTTTCAAAACGCAACTGCTCGCGGCGCTCATGGGCGAACGCGGCAAAACGGACTGATTTTTGCGACGCCTCGCGCTTTTGCCCGAGGCGCTTTGTCCGTTCGGCGCGGCCCGCCGCAGGGCGTTCTGCGCGCCCGAAAAGATCTGCCGCGGGGCTTTTTTCCGCCCTTGGCATAAAAAGACAAAAAATACAGGCGTCGGCCAAAAATTGCCTTGCGCAAACGGCGTCGGTGTGGTATACTGAAAGGGCATCGAAAGTGCCGTTGCCGCGCAACCGCGCCAACGGGAAAGCAGGTGGTGTATTTTGAAAACGCTGTTCATATCCGATCTGGACGGGACGTTGCTGACGGCGAACGAAACGGTTTCCGCTTACAGTCTCGAACACATCAACCGACTGGTGGACGAAGAAGGGCTTCTCTTTACCTATGCCACGGCGCGGTCGCTCAATTCCGCCGCCAAGGCATGCTGGGGACTGCGGCAGAACCTGCCCGTCATCCTGTACAACGGCGCGCTCATCATGGAGCCGCAGAGCAAGCGCGTTCTGCACAACAATCACTTCAACAAGGGGCAACTGTCCTTTCTCAAAGAGCAGTTCGCGTTGTACGACGTGTGGCCGCTGGTGTATTCCTTCCGCGGCGGCGTGGAGCGCGTCTCCTGGATGGAAGGTAAGGAAACTGCGGGCGTGATGCGTTATCTGGACCGCCGCCGCGGCGATATCCGCCTGCACCCGGTGCACGAGCGCGAGGAACTGCGCGGCGACGATATTTTCTATTTTACCTGCATCGACGAAAAGGAGCGGCTGGACGGCCTGCACGAGGCGGTCGTTTCCAGCCTGGACATGAAGTGTATTTACGAGCGCGAGACGTATCAGAGCGATTACTGGTGCGAGATCATGCCCGCCGATACGTCGAAGGGCGCGGCGGCCGCGCGCCTGAAAGAGTTGCTCGGCGTCGACCGTCTGGTCGTGTTCGGCGACGCGCACAACGACCGCGAACTGTTCCTCGCCGCCGACGAAAGTTACGCCGTCGCCAATGCGGACGAAGACCTCAAAGAGATCGCGACGGGCGTCATCGGCTATTCGGAAGAGGATGCGGTGGCAAAATTTTTGCTCGCCAATCTCGAAAAATACATATAAGAACAAGCGAGGCAAGGAGACTATGAAAGCGCGCAAAGAGAGAAACAAAAGCACGTTCTGGAAGGATTTCAAGGCGTTCATCTCGCGCGGCAACATCGTCGATCTGGCGGTCGCGGTGGTCGTCGGCGCGGCGTTCACGGCGATCGTGAACAGCATGGTCAACGACATCATCAAGCCGCTCATCGCGCTGCTCGTCGGCGGCGATTTCAGCGAACTGATCGTCGTGTTGCGGGCGGCGGAACTCGACCCCGCGACGGGTGAAGTGCTGCGGGAGGCGATCACGCTGAATTACGGCAACCTGCTCATGGCGATCCTGACCTTCCTCATCGACGCGTTCGTCATCTTCCTCGTTCTGCGCATCGTCCGCCGCGCCAAGTCCCGCATCGCCGAAGAAGCGGAAAAGTTCAGGTCACGCATCGAGGAAGAATGGAGGGAACGGCGGGGAACGGATGATCCCGCGCCCGAAGCGTCCGCGGCGGACATACCCGCCGAGGCGCCTGCCCAAGCCCCCGCAACGCCCGCCCAAGCGTCCGCCGCGCAGAGCGCCCCCGACGCACCGTCGGCGGATGCGTTCCCGCCCGAGGTGGTGGCGCTGCTTGTCGAGATCCGCGACCTGCTCAAAGCGGAGCGCGGTGCAAGCGAGCCGTCCGGCCGCATCGAAAACACACCCGAAGATAAAAAAGACTGAATGCTTCGCGCCCGCAGGGATCCCTGCGGGCGCGGTGCGTCCGAAAAATTTTTTGCGAAAACGGCGCGCAAACAGTTTGGAAAACGGCGCGGTTGTGGTATACTGAATAGGCGGGTCGGGCAGGCGTTCGCGCCTTGCGGCGTGCCCGCGCAACCTGCCGAAGAGGAAATGGCGATGACCGAAAGAACGTTCGTTACATCCTTGTTCACCCTGCGCTGCCGCAGGGGCGTTCTCTCGCACCGTTTTCGGGGCAAGAATACGGCAAGCAGACCGTAAACGGCGCTTTGCGCCCTTTGCGGCCTGCTTTTTTTATGCGATCACAAGGATCCCGCTGCGCAGGAGCGTCCAGACGAGATAGACGTTGCAGACGGCGAGCAGGGGAAGCGCGATCATCGGCAAAAGGCTGTCCGTCTTGTAGCGGGTCACGAGCATCGTCACGTACGCGCCGACCGCTCCGCCCAGAATCCCCGCCACAAACAATTTTCCGTTGCCCGCCTTCGGGTCGGCGCCCCGCTCCGCGGTCTTGCGTTTGAGCGTGCGCACCAGTTGCAGGGCGTAAAAGTTGACGGCGAGCAGATAGACGGCAAGCAGAATATAGGGTAATATCGCCATGGGTTCCACCTCGCACGCAGTATGTGCAGGCGGGGCGCATTTCATGAAAAATCGTGAGCGGAGGTACAGAATATATGGCAAAAGTAGCGATCCTGATGGGGAGCAAATCCGATCTTCCCGTGGTCGCGCCCGCGGTCAAAGTGCTCAGGCAGTTCGGCGCGGAAACGGAAGTGCGCGTCATTTCGGCGCACCGCACCCCCGACGAGGCGCATGCCTTCGCGGCGGGCGCAAAAGCGCGCGGCGTCGGCGTCATCATCTGCGCGGCGGGCAAAGCGGCGCACCTGGGCGGGGTGATCGCGGCGTATACGACGCTGCCCGTCATCGGGCTCCCCGTCAAGACGGACATGATGGGCGGGCTGGACAGTTTGCTTTCCATCGTCCAGATGCCTTCGGGCATCCCCGTGGCGACGGTGGGCGTCAACGGCGGCGAAAACGCGGGTCTGCTCGCGCTGCAGATGCTGGCGCTTGGCGACGCGGAACTGTCCCGCAAACTGGAAGAATACAAGGCGAACATGGCGAAAAAGATCGCCGCGGACGACGCCGCACTGCAAAACGAACTCGCATCGCTGTGACGCGCAAAGATACATTTTGAGATCATTTTTCGGAGGAAGGATCATGAAAAAACTCGAACAGTTGTACGAAGGAAAAGCAAAAAAGGTATGAGCGACGGACGATCCGGACATCGTGATCGTCGACTATAAGGACGACGCGACGGCGTTCAACGGCCTGAAAAAGGGCACCATCGCTGGCAAAGGCGTCATCAACAACAAGATGAGCAACATGATGTTTCAGATCATGGAACGGCACGGCATCCCGACGCATTTCGTTGAGGAACTTTCCGACCGCGAAACGGCGGTGAAAAAGGTGCAGATCGTGCCGCTGGAAGTCATCATCCGCAACACGGCGGCGGGCAGTTTCTCCAAGCGCTACGGCGTTCCCGAGGGCAAAAAACTTCCCGTGACCGTGCTCGAGTTCAGTTATAAAAACGACGACCTCGGCGATCCGCTCATCAACGACGATCACGCGCTCGCCATGGAACTGGCGACGCCCGCCGAGATCGACACCATCCGCAAGATGGCGCACAAGGTCAACGACGTCATGAAAGAGTTTTTCAAGACGCTGAACATCGACCTCATCGACTTCAAACTCGAGTTCGGCAGATTCAAGGGGCAGATCATCCTCGCGGACGAGATCTCGCCCGATACCTGCCGTTTCTGGGACATGACCACGGGTGAGAAACTGGACAAAGACCGTTTCCGCCGCGACATGGGCGGCGTCGAGGACGCGTATAAAGAAGTGTTCGCGCGCCTGACGGGCAAATAAGCGGGAGATCATCATGGCAATTTCTTACAAGGACAGCGGGGTGGACGTCGAACGCGGCTATAAAGCGGTCGAACTGATGAAAAAGCACGTCAAGACCACGTTCAACGAGAATGTGCTCGGCGACATCGGTTCGTTCGGCGGGTTCTATTCCATTGCGGGCGAAAGAATGAAAGAGCCCGTGCTCGTCGCGGGCACGGACGGCGTCGGCACCAAACTCAAATACGCTTTCCTGGCGAACAAGCACGACACCATCGGCATCGACGCCGTCGCCATGTGCGTCAACGACATCGTCTGCCAGGGCGCCAAGCCCCTCTTTTTCCTCGACTATTTCGCGACGGGCAAACTTTCGCCCGAGACGGTCGCCACCGTCGTTTCCGGTGTGGCGGAGGGCTGCCGCCGGTCCGGCTGTGCGCTCATCGGCGGCGAAACGGCGGAAATGCCAGGGTTTTATCCCGACGGCGAGTACGATATCGCGGGCTTTGCCGTGGGCATCGTGGACAAAGCGGACGTCATCAACGGCAAGGATATCCGCCCGGGCGACGCGCTGGTCGGCATCGCGTCCAGCGGCATCCATTCCAACGGCTATTCGCTGGCGCGCCGCCTGTTCGGGGACAGCGATTTTTCGCACGATCTCGACCGCTACGACGACCGCCTCAAAGACAAGGTGCTCAACGTCCTGCTCACGCCCACCCGCATCTATGTGAAGAGCATCCTCGGCCTCATCTCCAAAGTCAAGGTCAAGGGCATCGCGCACATCACGGGCGGCGGGTTCATCGAGAACATCCCGCGCATCTTCCCCGAAGGGGTGGGGTGCGTCATCCGCAGGGATTCCTATCCCATGCTTCCCATCTTCGACATCCTGCGCGAACTTTCGGGCGCGTCGGACGAACAGTTGTACAACACATTCAACATGGGCATCGGCATGGTCGTGTGCGTGGCGAAGGAAGACGTCGCCGCCACGATCGCCGCGTTGCAGGCTTCGGGCGAGCAGGCGTATGAGATCGGCGAAACGGTCGCGGGCAAAGGGGTAACGCTGCTGTGAAAAAGATCGCGGTCTTTGCCAGCGGTTCGGGCAGCGATTTTCAGTCGATCATCGATGCCAACGAGCGGGAAAAGTTTTGCGAAATTTCCCTGCTCGTCGCCTCGAAAGAGGGGATCTTCGCCATCGAGCGCGCCAAAAAGCACGGCATCGAGGCGATCGTGCGCAACAAAAAGGATTTTGCGTCCGTCGAGGCCATGTACGCCGACATCGTGGACGTTCTCCGCGCGCGCGGCGTCGACTACATCGTGCTGGCGGGCTATCTTTCCATGATCTCCCCGTCGCTGGTGCGCGCCTTTCCCGACCGCATCATCAACATCCATCCTTCCCTCATCCCCAGTTTCTGCGGAAAGGGGTATTACGGGCTGAACGTGCACCGCGCCGCCATCGAGTACGGCGTCAAGGTGTCGGGGCTGACCGTCCATTTCGTGGACGAAGAATACGACAGCGGCGCCATCATCCTGCAGCGCGCCGTTCCCGTCGAGGAGGGCGACACGCCCGAATCGCTGCAGGCGCGCATCCTCGAAGAGGAGCACAAGGCTTTGCCCGAAGCGGTGAAACTGCTTGCGACGGGCAAACTCGTCAAGCGCGGCAGAACGGTCACCGTCTTGCTGTGACGGGCGGGATCCGCCATCCATACAAGGTTTATTCGGAGGAAAACAAATGAACGTGTATTCTGTATCGGAGATCGGGGAACTGATCCGCGGCAACAGTTACGTCGGGCGCGGCATCGTCGTCGGCAAGAGCGACGACGGCAAAAAAGCCGTGTTCGCGTATTTCATCATGGGCAGGAGCGAGAACAGCCGCAACCGCGTGTTCGTCGAGAACGGGGAGGAGGTCACCATCTATCCCTTCGACGCGTCCAAGGTCAAGGACCCTTCGCTCATCATCTATTCGCCCGTGCGCAGGGTGGGCAGGCGCGTCGTCGTCACCAACGGCGACCAGACGGACACCGTGCGCGATTTCCTCTTGCAGGGCAAGACCTTCGAAGAGGCGCTCGAAACCCGCTGTTTCGAGCCGGACGCGCCCAACTTCACGCCGCGCATCAGCGCGATGCTGGATTTTTCGGACGGATTCTCGTACAAAATGAGCATTTTGAAGAGCGCGGACGCGCAGGGCAGCGCCTGCAACCGCTACACCTTCTCGTATGCGGCGCTGAACGGACTGGGGCACTTCATCCATACCTACAACTGCGACGGGGATCCCATCCCCACCTTCACGGGCGAGCCCGAGCGCGTGCACATCCCGAACGACATGCAGGCGTTCGTCAAAGACCTGTGGGACAACCTGGACGAAGCCAACAAGATCTCGCTCTATGTCCGCTATACGGACGCGGAAACGGGCAAGTTCGAGAGCGTGCTCATCAACAAAAACAAGTGAGGAGAACAAGGTCATGAACGAATTTCAACTCAAATACGGCTGCAATCCCAACCAGAAGCCTTCGCGCATCTTCATGGCGGACGGAGGCGATCTGCCCATTGAAATTCTCAACGGAAAGCCGGGCTACATCAACTTTCTGGACGCCTTCAATAGTTGGCAGTTGGTCAAAGAGATCAAGGAAAACACGGGCAACGTGGCGGCGACCTCCTTCAAGCACGTCAGCCCGACCAGCGCGGCGATCGGCAAAAAACTGTCCGACCGCCTGAAAAAGTCCTGCTTTGTGGACGACATCGAGGGGCTGGACGATTCGCCGCTCGCCTGCGCCTATGCGCGCGCCCGCGGCACCGACCGCATGTCCTCGTTCGGCGACTGGATCGCGCTTTCGGACGAGTGCGACGAGGTGACGGCGAAGATCATTTCCCGCGAGGTGTCGGACGGCATCATCGCGCCCGGCTATACCCCCAAGGCGCTGGAGATCCTCAAAGCCAAGCGCAAGGGCGGCTACAATATCGTGAAGATCGACAAGGATTACAGACCCGATCCCGTCGAGCGCAAACAGGTGTTCGGCGTGACCTTCGAGCAGGGCAGGAACGAATTCAAAATCGACGCCGATCTGCTCAAAAACATCGTCACCAAGAACAAGGACCTGCCCGCGGAAGCGGTCACCGACCTCATCATCTCGCTCATCACCCTCAAATACACGCAGTCCAATTCCGTCTGCTTCGCGGCGGACGGGCAGGCGATCGGCGTGGGCGCGGGGCAGCAGTCCCGCATCCACTGCACCCGCCTCGCGGGCACCAAGGCGGACCTGTGGCACCTGCGCCAGAGCGACAAGGTCCTGGGCCTGCAATTTGCCGAGGGGGTGGGGCGTCCCGACAAAAACAACATCATCGACATCTATCTGTCCGACGAATGCGAGGACGTGCTCGGCGACGGCGTGTGGAAACAGTACTTCGCCGTCCGCCCCGAACCCTTCACCAAGGAAGAGCAGAAGGCGTACCTTTCCAAGATCACGGGCGTGTCTTTGGGCAGCGACGCGTTCTTCCCGTTCTCGGACAACATCGAACGCGCCAGGAAGAGCGGCGTTTCGTATGTCGCGCAGCCGGGCGGCTCGGTGCGCGACGACCTCGTCATCGACGCATGCGACAAGTACGGCATGGTCATGGCGTTCACGGGCATGCGCCTGTTCCATCACTGATCCCATCTGTCCGCCCCGCGCGAAATGCCACGGGGCGGCGCGTATTTTCGTTTTACGGAGAAAAGCATGAACGTTCTCGTCATCGGGAGCGGCGGCAGGGAACACGCGATCGTCGCGTCCCTCGCCAAGAGCCCGCTCGTGGATAAGATCTATTGCATGAAGGGCAACGCAGGCATCGCCGAACTTGCCGAATGCGTCGACCTCGACTATTTGAACATACAAGCGGTCGGCGACTGGGTGGACGCGCACGGGGATGTGGAATACACCGTCATCGCGCCCGACGATCCGCTCGCGCTGGGGCTTGCGGACGAACTCGAACGGCGCGGGCACCGCGTGTTCGGGCCGAGCAAGGCGGCGGCGCGCATCGAAGCGAGCAAATCGTTCGCCAAGGCGCTGATGAAAAAGTACAACATCCCGACCGCCGCATACGAGACCTTCGATTCGTATGAGGCGGCGCTCGCCTATGTGCGCGCGGGCAAATTCCCCGTCGTGCTCAAGGCGGACGGGCTGGCGCTGGGCAAAGGCGTGCTCATCTGCGAGACGCCCGCACAGGCGGAAGCGGGGCTGAAACAGATCATGTGCGACAAAGCCTTCGGTGCCGCGGGCAACCGCGTCGTCGTCGAAGAGTTTCTGACGGGCAAGGAATTCACGCCCGGCGAAGAGGTGTCCGTGCTCTGTTTCACCGACGGCAAGACCATCGTTCCCATGATCCCCAGTTGCGACCACAAGCGCGCCAAGGACGGCGACAAGGGGCTGAACACGGGCGGCATGGGCACGTTCACGCCCTGCCCCTTCTATACGAAGGAAGTCGCGGACGAAGTGATGCAGAACATCCTGCTTCCCACCGTGGCGGCGATGAACGCGGAGGGCTGCCCGTTCAAGGGCGTGCTGTACTGCGGCCTGATGCGCACACCCGAAGGCATGAAAGTGGTGGAATACAACGCCCGTTTCGGCGATCCCGAAACGCAGGTCGTTCTGCCCATGCTCAAAACCGATCTGATGGAGATCTTTCAGGCGGTCACGGACGGGCGGCTCGCGGATATCGACATCGAGTGGGAAGAGGGCGCCTGCGTGTGCGTCGTGCTCGCCAGCGGCGGGTATCCAGAACATTACGAAAAGGGCAAAGCCATCCGCATCGGCGCTTTGGACGAGGGCGTGCTCCTGTTCCATGCGGGCACCAAGCGCGAGGACGGCGTGCTCAAAACGAGCGGCGGCAGGGTGCTCGGCGTGTGCGCCAAGGGAAAAACGGTCGCCGAAGCGCGCAAGACCGCGTACGCCAACGTGCAGAAAATTTCCTTCGAAGGCATGCAGTACCGCACCGACATCGGCATCAAATACAACGCAAAGGGTTGAACCATGATCTACAGAGTTTACGTTGAGAAAAAAGAAAACCTGCAGGCAAAAAAGATCAAAGACGATCTGCAGAACCAACTCGGCATCGGCGTCGAGGACGTGCGCGAGGTCATCCGCTACGACGCGGAGGGCATGACGGAGGCGGAACTGGAAGCGGCGATCGCCAACGTCTTTTCCGAGCCGCCCGTGGACAACGTCTGGCGCGAGGAACTGCCCGTCGGCGAGGATTACAAGGTGTTCGCCATCGCCTTTCTGGACGGTCAGTACGACCAGCGCGCGGACAGCGCGGCGCAGTGTATCCAACTGCTGACGCAGAAAGAGCGCCCGCTCATCAAGTGCGCGCGCGTCATCGCGGTCAAGGGCTGCACCGATTCCGAAGTGGAGCGCATCAAAAAACACCTCATTAACCCCGTAGAGAGTTCGGAGGTTTCGCTCGCCAAGCCCGAGACGCTCGCGCGCGCCAAAATGCGCACGCAGGACGTGCCCGTGGTGCAGGGCTTTACGGCGATGAGCGACGAGCAGATCGCCGCCTTCCATAAAAAGAACGGGTTCGCCATGAGCGCGGAAGATCTCGCGTTCGTGCGCGATTATTTCAAAAAAGAGGGCAGGGATCCTTCCGAAACGGAGATCAAGGTCATCGACACCTACTGGTCCGATCACTGCCGCCATACCACGTTCGCCACCGAGATCCGCAACGTCACCATCCTGTCCGATAACCCGCACGTGCAGAAGGCGTACGACCTGTACAGGGAAGTGTTCGCCGAATGCAACGCGGGGCGCAAGGACAAGTATCCCTGCCTGATGGATCTGGCGACCGTCGCGGTCAAAAAACTCAAAAAGGAGGGCAGGCTGGACAATCTGGACGTCTCGGACGAGATCAACGCCTGCTCCATCTGCATCGACGCGGAGATCGACGGCAAGGCGGAAAAATACCTCGTCATGTTCAAGAACGAGACGCACAACCACCCCACGGAGATCGAGCCGTTCGGCGGCGCGGCGACCTGCCTCGGCGGCGCCATCCGCGACCCGCTTTCGGGCAGGACGTACGTCTACCAGGCGATGCGCATCACGGGCAGCGCCGACCCGCGCGAAAAACTGGAGGACACGCTCCCCGGCAAACTGCCCCAGCGCGTCATCACCAAGACGGCGGCGGCGGGCTTTTCCTCTTACGGCAACCAGATCGGGCTGGCGACTGGCATCGTGGACGAAATGTACCACAGCGGCTATAAGGCGAAGAGGCTGGAAACGGGCTTCGTCGTCGGCGGCGCGCGCAAGGATATGGTGTACCGCGAAAAGCCCAAGAAAGGGGACGTCATCATCCTGTTGGGCGGCGAAACGGGCCGCGACGGCTGCGGCGGCGCGACGGGCTCTTCCAAGGCGCACGACGCGCACTCCGTGGAGACCTGCGGCGCCGAGGTGCAGAAGGGCAACCCGCTCACCGAGCGCAAGTTGCAGAGGCTGTTCCTCAACAAGGAGGCGACCCGTCGCATCAAGAAGTGCAACGACTTCGGCGCGGGCGGCGTTTCCGTCGCCATCGGCGAACTGGCAGACGGGCTGATCATCGACCTCGATAAAGTGCCGCTCAAATACGAGGGGCTTTCGGGCACCGAACTTGCCATTTCCGAATCGCAGGAACGCATGGCGGTGGTCGTGGACGCGCAGGAGCAGGAGGCGTTCATCCGCCTCGCCGCGGAAGAAAACCTCGCCGCCACGCCCGTCGCCGTCGTCACCGACGACCGCCGCATGAAGATGCTGTTCAAGGGCAGGGCGATCGTCGATCTTTCCCGCGATTTCCTCGATACCAACGGCGTCAAACAGGTCATCGATGCGGTCGTCGAAGAGGCGGTCACGCACTATTTCGACCGTTCGCGCGCGCATTTCCGCGACGACCTGCTGCGCACGCTGGGCGCGCTCAACGTCTGCTCCAAAAAGGGGCTGTCCGAGATGTTCGATTCCACCATCGGCGCGCGCTCGGTGTACATGCCGTTCGGCGGCAGAACACAGTCCACGCCCGCCATCGCCATGGCGGCAAAGATCTGCGGCGGCGAAACGGACGTCGCCACCGTCTCTGCATACGGGTGCAGTCCCGACCTGATGAGCAGCAGCCCGTTCACGGGCGCAATTTACAGCATCCTCGCCTCGGTGGCAAAACTCATCGCCGCGGGCTGCGATTTCGACGAGATCCGCCTCACCTTCCAGGAATTTTTCATGCGCCTCGGGCGCGATCCCAAGCGCTGGGGCGTGCCTCTGTCCGCCCTGCTCGGCGCGCTGTATGCGCAACTCGGGCTGGGGCTGGGCGCCATCGGCGGCAAGGACAGCATGAGCGGCACCTTCGAGCATATCGACGTTCCGCCCACGCTCATCTCCTTTGCGCTCGCACCCGCCAAGGCGAGCAAACTCATCACCAACGTCTTGCAGGAAAGCGGCAAGGCGGTGTACTGGATCCCCATGCACAAGGACGAAGCCAAGATCCCCGCGTTCGGCGAACTGGCTGATCTGTACCGCGAGATCCACCGCAACGTCGAGAGCGGCAATATCCGCTTTGCCACCGTCGTGGAGAGCGGCGGGCTGGCGGCGGCGGTCGTCAAATCCTGCCTCGGCAACGACCTCGGCTTCAAGTTCCGCGGCGATGCCGATTGCCTGCTCGCCGAACATTACGGCGAGATCCTTGTCACCCTCGAAGACCCTGACGCGCTCAAAGCCGCCAAAGTCTGCCTGGGCGAAACGACGGATACGGGCTTCGCATACGATACCGAGAGCGTCTCTTCGGCGGAGGCGCGCGCGGCGTTCACGGGCGCGCTCGAGGGGGTGTTCCCGAATACCGCGGCGGCAAGCGGCAGTGCGCGCAACGTCGATTTCGACGCCCCGAAGTTTGCTCCGCCCGCGATCAAGACGGCAAAACCGCGCGTGCTCATCCCCGTGTTCCCCGGCACCAACTGCGAACTGGATACCGCGCGCAAATTCGATCTGGCGGGCGCGCAAAGCGAGATCGTCGTGGTCAAAAACCGCAGTGCGGCGGACATCGAAGAGAGCGTGCGCGCCCTCGCTGCGGCGGTGAGACGCGCCAACATCGTCGCCTTCCCGGGCGGGTTCTCGGGCGGCGACGAGCCGGACGGCAGCGGCAAATTCATCGCCACCACCTTCCGCAACCCGCGCATCGCCGAGCAGATCATGGAACTGCTCAAACATCGCGACGGGCTCATCCTCGGCATCTGCAACGGCTTCCAGGCGCTCATCAAACTCGGGCTCGTCCCGTTTGGCGAGATCCGCCCGCTCACGCCCGCAAGCCCGACGCTGACGTACAACAATATTTCCCGCCACGTCTCCACGCTGGTGGATATCCGCGTCGCGTCCACGCTCTCGCCCTGGTTGTCCGCCTGCAAGGTAGGGGATGTGTTCACCGTTCCCGTCTCGCACGGCGAGGGCAAGATCGTCGCCCCCGCCGACGCGCTCGAAGGGATGGCAAAGGCGGGGCAGATCGCCACGCAGTACTGTGACCTCGCGGGCAAGCCCACCATGCAGTACCCGTACAATCCCAACGGTTCGGCATGGGCGGTGGAAGGCATTACTTCCCCGGACGGCAGGGTGTACGGCAAGATGGGGCACACCGAACGCACGGGCGAAAACCTGTACAAGAACTGCTGCGGCAACTTCGATATGAAGTTGTTCGAAAGCGGCGTCAAATACTTCCGCTGAACGCACAATTTCCGCCGAACGGGCAAACTCCGCTTCGCGGATCCAATTCCCGCCGAGCGGGTAAACTCCGTCGAACGGACAAAAAAGTGCAGAAGCGCCGCATCTTGCGGCGCTTTTTGTCTGCCGCGGGCGCAAAAGCGGCGAAGCGCTTTACAAATTGCATATTTCGTGCTATAATCGGCGAAAACACGCAAGGGGTAGTGCGCTATGAAGTGTATGTACTGCGGATGCATCGAAAGCAAGGTCATCGACAGCCGTTCGACGGATGAAGGGAAAGCCATCCGCCGCCGCCGCGAATGTATGCAGTGCGGCAGGCGGTTCACCACCTACGAGACCATCGAAACGACGCCCGTTCTCGTCGTCAAAAACGGCGGCAACCGCCAGTCGTTCGATCCGAACAAGATCAAAAACGGCATCATCAAGGCGTGCGAAAAGCGCCCCGTCTCCATGACCAAGATCGACCAACTGGTCGAGGACATCAAAAAGCAGGTGTACAACTCCCTCGAACAGGAGATCAC
This sequence comes from uncultured Clostridia bacterium, assembly GCA_944341895.1. Taxonomy (GTDB): domain Bacteria; phylum Bacillota; class Clostridia; order Christensenellales; family Borkfalkiaceae; genus Borkfalkia. The sequence continues at coordinate 66,982 of CALVMB010000001.1, read as the reverse complement.
CTCCAAGCGCATCGGCGAAATGGTCATGGACGGGCTCAAGGAGATCGACGAGGTCGCCTATGTCCGCTATGCTTCGGTGTACCGTCAGTTCACCGACATCTCTTCGTTCATGGAGGAATTGCAGACCATGATGAAGGAAAACGACCGCCGCAAGGACGGCGAAGGCGCCGCGAAATGATCGCGGCGAGGCATACGACCAAGCAGGTGCGCATAGGCGAAGTCACCGTCGGCGGCGGTGCGCCCGTGCGCATCCAGTCCATGACCACGACGCCCACCTGCGACGTTGCGGCAACGCTGGCGCAGATCGCCCGCCTCGAAGAGGCGGGATGCGAGATCGTGCGCGTCGCCGTGCGCGACGAGGCGGACGCGCGCGCCATCCGCGCCATCCGCACGGGAACGCGTCTGCCCGTGGTCGCGGACATCCATTTTTCGGCGAAACTTGCGGTGCTCGCCATCGAGAGCGGGGCGCACAAAGTGCGCATCAATCCCGGGAACATCGGCGGCGAGGCGGACATCCGCGCGGTGGCGGACTGCATCCGCGCGCACGGTATCTGCGTGCGCGTCGGCTCCAACACAGGCAGCATCGAAAAGACCTTTCTGGAAAAATACGGCAAAACGGCGCCCGCGCTCGTCGAAAGCGCGCTCGCAAACGTCGCCATCCTCGAAAAATACGGCGTGGAGGATATCGTGATCTCGGTCAAGGCGTCCTCCGTGCCGCTCACCGTCGAGGCGTACACCCTCCTCGCGCAGAAGACGTCCTACCCGCTGCACGTCGGCGTGACGGAGGCGGGCACGTCCGAAAGCGGCATCGTCAAGAGCAGCGTCGGCATCGGTTCGCTCCTGCTGGCGGGCATCGGCGATACCGTGCGCGTCTCGCTGACCGACGACCCCGTCGAGGAGATCTACGCCGCCAAGCGCATCCTGCGTGCCTGCGGGCTGGGCGGGGAATACGTCGAGGTGGTGTCCTGTCCCACCTGCGGCAGGTGCGCGTGGAACAGCATGGAACTCGCGCAAAAGGTGGAAAAACTCACCTTCGGCGCACGCAAGAAACTGAAACTCGCCGTCATGGGGTGCGTGGTCAACGGCCCCGGCGAAGCGAAGGACTGCGACCTCGGCATCGCGGGCGGCAAGGACAAGTGCGTGCTCTTCCGCAAGGGCGAGCCCTTCCGCACCGTTTCTGCTAAGGAGGCGGAAGCGGTATTTCTGGCGCAGGTGCGCGCATTGTTGCAGGCATAGTGCGCCTTCACGGAGAACGGCAGGGCAAGACATATGAACGAACAGCAATTTCTGGCGCGCATCCGCACCCGCGAGGGGTTGCGGCGCGCCGTTCTCAATCGCATCGAAGCGGACAAAGGGGCGGGGACAGTCACCTTTTTTGTGCTCACCGACGCGGCATACACGGCGGAGGACGAGCAGTTTGCGGCGCAGGCGGTGCGCGAAGCTGTCCCCGCGTGTTTCGAAGCGCGGCTGGAACTGCACAAGACGGTCGCCGACCCTTCGCTCGTGCGCCGCAAGATTCTCGAATATCTCGCATCGCACCACCGCGCCGCGGCGGCGTGCATCCGCGCCGAGGATATCGACGTTCAGATGGGCGACCCCGTCAACTTCACTTTTGCCGTGGACGACGCCGAACGTACCTTTTTCGAGCGCAACGAGGGGGTGATCGAGGGCATCGAGCGCATGCTCGGGCGCAACTTCTGCAACACCTTCGCGGGCGGACTGCGTTCGGCGGTCAAGGAGGAGCAGGAGGTCGAGGAAGAGGGCGATGAGCCCGTCTTTGACGACCGCCCCGTGCGCTCCTTTCCCGTCACCGACTTCGAGCCCATCGACCTGACTGACGCGCCCAAGGTGGCTACTTACATCGCCGACTGCAAGTTCGCCAGCGATTCGCTCACCGTCTGCGGCGAGATCACGCACATGATCGAGCGCGTCTCGCAGAAGGGGAAACCGTACATCCGCTTTACCCTTTCGGACAAGACGGGCGTGCTGTCCTTTTCGTATTTTATCAAAAAGAAGACGGAAAAGAAGATCCGCGAACTCAAACCGGGCGATTTCATCGTCTGCACGGGCGCCAACGAACTGTACAACGAGCGGCTGAGTTACACGGCGCGCTATATCAACCGCGGCGCGCCGCCCAGAGATTTTGAGCCGGTGCGGCGCAAGAGCCGCGCGGTGCCTGCGCACTATACCTGCATCCGCCCCGAAAAGATCGTCGATTATAACCAGATCAACCTCTTCGAGCAGGCGACGATGCCGCCCGACCTCGTGGAGAACACCTTCGTGGTGTTCGACCTCGAAACGACGGGGCTTATCAACAATCCCGCCGCGGGGCGGATGGACGCGATCACCGAGATCGGCGCCGTCAAGATCGAAAAGGGCGAGATCCGCGAAAGGTTTTCCACCCTCGTCGACCCGCAGCGCAAACTGGAAGAGCAGATCGTCAAACTGACGGGCATCACCGACGACATGCTGGTCGGCCAGCCCAAGATCGAGCAGGTCATTCCCGACTTTTTCAAGTTCTGCGACGGCTGCATCCTCGTCGGGCACAACGTGCAGTTCGACTATCAGTTCATCCGCTATTACGGCGGCAAGGACGAGTACATGTTCGAAAACCGCGCGCTGGACACCATGACGCTCGCGCAGGAACTGCTCTTTCTTCCCAATTACAAACTCAACACTCTTGCCGATCATTACGGCATTTCCTTCAACCATCACCGCGCCTGGGACGACGCGCTGACCACCGCAAAAATTTTTATCGAACTGATAAAAGCAAAAAAATGCTTGCCAACCGCATAGTTTTGTGGTATACTCTATACAATGAATACGTTAGCGTGAGATTGAGAGTGGGCAGCCGCTCTCAAATCTTTTTATGCGCGGCATTTTATCGGGAGGGATGCGCATGAAAGTGAAACCGATCGCCGAGATCGAAGCGGCATTGCAGCCCATCGCCGCCGAACAGGGCGTCGAACTGTACGAAGTCGTGTTCCGCCAGGGCAGGAATCCGTCGCTCACGATCGTGCTGGATTGCGACCGCGAGGGCGGCATCGACCTGGACGCCTGCGAACGCTTTCATAACGCCGCGGACGTCGTGCTGGACGAACTGGACCCCACCTTCGGGCAGCCGTACACGCTCAACGTCAGCAGCCCCGGGCTGGACCGCCCGTTCCGCAAGGACAGCGACTATTTGCGCAACATCGGCAAGCGCGTCGAGATCAAACTGTTTGCGCCTCTGCGCGGCGAAAAGGCATTCGAGGCGGTGCTTGTGGAATACAACGCCGCGGCGGGCAACGTCACCGTGCGCAAGGGGGAGGAAGAGTTTAAACTCAACCTCACGCAGATCGTAAAAATGTCACAGGCGATCGATTTCGACTGAGCGTCGCCGCAGCAATATCATCAAACAGCGAGGAGAGAACAATGGTTAGCAAAGAGTTCTTTGAGGCTTTGGCGGATCTGGAAGCGGAAAAGGGGATCAGTCAGGAGATCTTCATCGAGGCGCTCCGCAATGCGCTGATCTCTGCATGCAAAAAGCAGAACGACATCGGCGTGGGGGAGGTGGACATCCGCATCAGTCCCGAGAAAAACAGCATCAAGTGCTACACGGTGCGCACCGCCGTGGAGGAAGTGACCGATCCCGAAAAGGAGATCTCCCTCGCCGAAGCCCAGCAGATCAAAAAGAGTTACAAGGCGGGCGACCTCGTGTACGAGGAGTTCGTTCCCAAGGAATTCAGCAGGATCGCCGCGCAGACGGCAAAGCAGGTCATCCTGCAAAAACTGCATGAGACCGAACGCGACAACACGCTCAACGAATTTTCGGATAAAAAATTCGAGCTGATGAGTTGCGTCGTCCGCAAGGTGGACGCCAAGAGCGTGTACGTCGAACTGGGCAAAGGTCAGATCGAGGGCGTCATGCTGCCGCAGGACCAGGTCCCCGGCGAAGAGTATAAGGTCAACGACCACCTGAAAGTTTACGTCAAAAACATCAAGAGCGGCGGACGCGGCGCACAGGTGTTCGTCTCGCGCACGTCGGCGGGCTTTGTCAAGCGCCTGTTCGAGGAAGAGGTGCCCGAGATCAAGTCCGGCGCGGTCGTCGTCAAGGCGATCTCGCGCGAAGCGGGTCAGCGCACCAAGATGGCGATCGCCAGCGAGGATCCGCAGGTGGATGCCGTCGGCGCATGCGTGGGCAACAAGGGCTCGCGCGTCAACGCCGTCGTCGCCGAACTGGGCGGCGAAAAGATCGATATCATCCAGTGGAGCGAAAACCCGCTGGAATTCATTGCCAAGGCGCTCTCGCCCGCAAAGGTCATCTCGGTCACGCAGATCGACGAGAAATCGGCGATCGCCGTCGTGCCGGACGACAAACTTTCGCTCGCGATCGGCAGGGACGGGCAGAACGCACGCCTCGCCGCCCGCCTGACCGGCTGGAAGATCGACGTCAAGAGCGAGTCGGTCGCCGCGCAGATGGAAGAGTTGCGCCGCGCGCAGGAAGAAGAGGAAGAACTTCCCGAAGAGGCGGAAGCCGCGGGGGAAGATGCGCAGCAGTGACCGCCCTGCGGCACAGTGAGGTGTGTTCGTGAAAGAGAAAAAGATCCCCATGCGCATGTGCATCGCCTGCCATGCGATGAAGCCGAAAAAGGAGATGCTCCGCATCGTGCGCCCCAAGGAAGGGGAGGTGTTCATCGACTTTACGGGCAAGGCGGCGGGGCGCGGCGCGTACATCTGCGACGATCCCGCCTGCATCTGCAAACTGCGCAAGGCAAGGCTTTTGAACAAGACATTTTCCTGCGATGTTCCGCTCGAAGTGTACGGGCGGATCGAGGAGGACTTTTTTGCAAAGAAGTAAAGCGGAAAGTTACGTCGGGTTCTGTATCAAGGCAGGCAAACTGACCTGCGGGTTCAACGCCGTCGAACAGACAAAGAAGGACGTCTTTTTACTGCTCCTGTGCGAGAGCGCGTCCGAAAACGCCAAAAAGAGCGCGCGGGCGCTCATGGCGCGGTTCGGGTGCCGGATGCTCCTGTGCGAGAGCGGGCGTCTGGAAGCGCTGACGGGCAGGCCCAACTGCAAGTTGGCGGCGGTACGGGATCGGAACCTGGCGAACGCGATCATATCGGTCACGGACGATCATTTCAGAGAATATGCGGGAGGCAACGAGTAGCAAGATGGCAGAAGCAAAGAAAAACAATTACGCAAACATCGAAAACATCACGTCGCTGTTGGGCGGGGACGGGATCGATTCGCTCCTCAAAAACGTGCAGGGCACGGAAAAGAAGGTGAGCGACATCCTTCGCAAGCTCTCCGACCTCGAGGCGGCGGCACGCCAGCGCGCAAAGGAAGAAGCGGCGCGCGCCGAAGAGGCGGCAGAACCCGCATCGGCGCCCGCGGCACCCGTTGCCGAACGGCAGGAAGAAAAGCCTGCTCCCGCGTCCGCGGAAAAACCCGTACCCGCGGCGGCTGCCGAAGAGGTGCCCGCCTGCACCGAGGAAAAACAGGCGCGGCCCGCACCCGCGGCGCCCGCTGCCGAACGGCAGGAAGAAAAGTCTGCTCCCGCGCCCGCGGAAAAGCCCGCGCCCGCGGAGGAAAAGGCTCCCGCCGAAGCGCCGCAGGCGGCTCCCGCGGAAAACAAGCCCGCATCGCCCGCCGCGGCGGCGCGGCCCGCACAGCCTGCGGCAGGCAAGCCTACCATCACCCGCCGCGGCGACGAGCAGGTCATCCGCACGGCGTATGCGGACCGCCGCCATCCTCCCATCCGCAACACCTACGTTCCCGCCGCCGAAAAGCCCGCGCGTCCCGCGGCAGGGCAGGCGGGCACACGTCCCGCATATCCTCCGCGCCCGCAGGCAGGCGCGCGTCCCGCACCGAACGGCGCGCGTCCGCTCGGGCCTCGTCCCGCAGGCGCAGGCCGTCCCGCAGGGGCAGGCCGCCCCGCGGCAGGCAACTTTGCGTCTGCGCCCGCTCCCGCGGCGCCCGCCAAGAACGCGCCCAAGAAAAAGACGTACGATAAGCCTTACGTCGAGCAGAAGCGCACGCTCAGCAAGCGCGCGCTCGTCAAACAGCAGGTCTCCGTCTCCGATTTCGACGAGGACAAGAGCGGCTACCGCAAACTGCGCGTCAAAAAGCAGAAACAGCAGGCGGTGCAGGCCATCAAGATCGAACGCGCCGTGGTCACCAGCGACAACATCCCGCTGAAAGTTCTCAGCGAAAAGTTGGGCATCACCGCCGTCGAGATCACCAAGCGCCTGTTCAAAGAGGGCATCGCCAAGACCATCAACGATTCTCTCGACTACGACACCGCGGCATATATCGCCAGCGATCTCGGCATCGAACTGGAATACAAGCCCGAAAAGACGGCGGAAGAGGCGCTGGGCGAGATCTTCAAAGAGGATGTCGGTTCGGCGGAAGGGTATATCACCCGTCCTCCCGTGGTCACCGTCATGGGTCACGTCGACCACGGCAAGACGTCGCTGCTCGATAAGATCCGCAGTTCCAACGTGACGGCGGGCGAAGCGGGCGGCATCACCCAGCACATCGGCGCCTACACCGTCACTGTCGGCGACAAGCCTATCACATTCCTCGATACTCCCGGTCACGAGGCGTTCACCGCCATGCGTGCGCGCGGCGCGTCGGTCACGGACATCGTCGTGCTCGTGGTCGCCGCGGACGACGGCATCATGCCGCAGACCATCGAGGCGATCAACCACAGCAAAGCCGCCGACGTGCCCATCATCGTCGCGGTGAACAAAATGGATAAACCCGAAGCCAACCTCGACCGCGTCAAGCAGGGATTGGTCAACAACGGGCTGGTCCCCGAAGAGTGGGGCGGCGACGTCATCGTCTGTCCCGTCTCCGCCAAGACGGGGGACGGCATCCGCGAATTGCTCGACACCATCAACCTCGTCGCCGAAGTGCGCGACCTCAAAGCCAATCCCGACCAGATGGCGCGCGGCACCATCATCGAGGCGAAACTCGACAAGGGCAAAGGTCCCGTCGCGTCCGTCCTCATTCAGAACGGCACCCTGCATCTGGGCGACAACGTCATTTCGGGCACGACCTCCGGGCGCGTCCGCGCTATGATCGACGACAAGGGCAGGACGGTCAAGGCGGCAGGCCCTTCGATGGCGGTCTCCATCCTCGGCCTCGAAGACGTCCCCAACGCGGGCGATTCCATCATCGCCGTCGAACAGGATAAACTGCTCAAACAGGTGCTGGACGAGCGCAAGCGCAAGGAAAGCGAGTCCATGGTCAAGGCGCAGTCCCGCGTCACGCTGGACGACGTGTTCGACAAGATCGCCGAAGGCAAGGTCAAGGGTCTCAACATCATCGTCAAGGGCGACGTGCAGGGCTCGGTGGAAGCGGTCAAACAATCCCTTCTCAAACTTTCGGGAGAGGAAGTGCGCGTCAACGTCCTGCACAGCGGTGCGGGCGCGATCACCGAATCGGACGTCATGCTCGCCGATTCTTCCAACGCGATCATCGTCGGGTTCAACGTCCGCCCCGATACCAAGGCCAAGGCGCTCGCCGAACGCAGCAATGTGGACGTGCGCACCTACCGCATCATCTACGAACTGCTCGACGATATCCAGGCGGCGCTCAAAGGCATGCTCGCGCCCAAATACCGCGAGGTGCTCACGGGCAAATGCAAGGTCTTGCAGACCTTCCGCATCACGGGCGTCGGCATGGTCGCAGGCTGCTATGTGACGGAGGGCAAGATCGTGCGCAACGGCAAACTGCGCATTTACCGCGACGATATCATGATCGTCGAGGGCGCGGTCCGTCAACTCAAACGCTTCAAAGACGACGTCAAGGAAGTTTCGGGCGGCTTTGAATGCGGCGTCAGCATCGACGGATTCGACGGCATTCAGGTGGACGACATCATCGAATGCTACATCACCGAACAGATCCCGTCCTGACGGGGAAAGGAGGTAGGCATGAAATCGCTGCGCGGCGAACGCCTTTCGGCGGAATACCAAAAGGCGGTGTATGACGTGATCTTCAACCAACTGAAAAACCGCACGGACGGCGTGCGCGGGCTGGTCAGCATCACCAAGGCGGACGTGGCGCCCGACTTGAAAACGGCAAAGATCTATGTCAGCATCCTGGGCAAGGATGCCGCCGAAGAGGATGCGACCTTTGCCACGCTGTGCGAACACGCGGGCTTTATCCGCCACGAACTGGCGCAGGTCATGCGCATGCGCACCGTTCCCGAACTGCATTTCATCCGCGACGAAACGATGGAATACGGCAGCAAGATCGACCGCCTCATCGCAGGTCTGCACGAAGGCGAACAGGACAAACAGGACAAATAAACGGTTTCGGAGGCAATTTTTTTGACACTGCAAGAGATCGCAAAGCAACTGAAAACGGTGAAGAGCGCGACGATCTTCTGCCACATGCGCCCGGACGGGGATACCCTCGGCGCGGCGGCGGGGCTTGCCGCCATGCTCGCGTCGCGCGGCGCAAAGGCGCGCGTCGTCTGCGAGGGGCCCATCCCCGAAAAGTTCGCTTTTCTGCCCGCATTGCGCGCGGTGGGTACGTCGCCCGATCTGTTGAGCGAGGCGTATATCGCCGTCGATTGCAGCGACGAGCGCCGTCTCGGCACGCTTGCCGACGCGTTTTTGCAGGCTAAGAAACCGAAATTCAACATCGACCATCACGTCTCCAACACCCGCTACGGCGATTTTTGGTTCGTGGAAGACTGCGCCGCGACCTGCGAGATCATGGTCGCGCTGTGCGAGGCGATGGGGGTCGCGCTTTCCAAAGAGATCGCCGACCTGCTCCTGCTCGGCATCAGTTCGGATACGGGAAATTTCGCACATAAAAACGTGACGGCGTCCACCTTTGCGGCGGCGGCGAAACTGGTCGCCGCGGGCGCGGACATCAACGCCATCCAGTACAATATGTTCAAGCGCCAGTCCGCCGCGCGCGCTCTCTTGTTCGGTAGGACGATGAGCGCCATCCGTTACTATGCGGAAGGGCGCATCGCGATGATCGCCGTCACCCGCCGCGCGCTGGAAGAGAGCGGCGCCACCCCCGACGTGACCGAAGGGTTCATCGATTTCCCCATGTCCGTGGACGGCGTCGAAGTCGCGGCGTGTCTTTTGGAGACGGGGAACGATCGCTACAAGGTCTCCCTCCGTTCCAAGGGCAGGGCGAACGTCAACGAAGTTGCCGCCGTGTACGGCGGGGGCGGGCACGTCCTGGCGAGCGGCTGTATGCTGTTCGGCGCCTTCGAAGAGGTCGTGGATAAACTTCGCTTCACCATCACACAGCATTTGCAGGATTGAAAGGGCACCAAGCCCTTTTTTCATATACGGGAGGAACGGCATGCGGGCGGAAGAGCGGGCGCAGACAAGCGGATTTATTGACGTGAATAAGCCTTCGGGCATGTCCAGTGCGGCGGCGGTGTCCAAAGTCCGCCGCGCGTCGGGGCAGGCGTGCGGGCATATGGGCACCCTCGACCCGCTCGCGTCGGGCGTCCTGCCCGTCGCCGTCGGCAACGCGTCGCGGCTCTTTCACTATCTTCTGGACAAACAGAAGATGTACCTCGCGCGCTTTCGTTTCGGCATCGAGACGGATACGCTCGACGTCTGCGGCGAAGTTCTGCGGTCGGGACTTCCCGTTCCCGACGAGGGCACGCTGCGCGCCGCGCTTCCCGCGTTCGTCGGCGACATCGAGCAGGTCCCGCCCGCGTACAGCGCCAAGAGCGTGAACGGCGTGCGCGCCTACCGCCTTGCGCGGCAGGGGAAAGCGGTGGAACTCGCGCCCCGCAGGGTGCGCATCGAAGGGATCGAGTGGTGCGGGCAGACGGGCGAGGACGAATTTTCCTTCCGCATCGCCTGCGGCGGCGGAACGTACATCCGCGCGCTGGGCAGGGATATTGCCGCCGCGTGCGGTACGGTCGCGGCGATGTCCTCGCTCGTGCGCGAGCAAAGCGGCGTGTTTTCGCTCGCGGATGCAGTCGCGCCCGATGCGCTCACTGCAGACAACTGGCGCACGTTTCTCATCCCGCCCGAAACGGCGTTTTCCATGCCCGAACTCCGCGTTGCGGGCGACGAGGCGCGTCGGCTCGGGTTCGGGCAGCGCCTGCCCTTTGCGGGGGCGGCGGGCGAATACAAACTCTGGCTGGACGGCGCCTTTTACGGCATCGCGCTCGCCGAAAACGGCGTCCTGCGTGCCAAGGTCAAACTGATTTGAGGTAAGGAAATGCGCATCATTCGCTACGGCGCGGGCGATCATACGCCCTGCGTTCTCCTGCTCGGCTATTTCGACGTCGTGCACGTCGGGCACCGCGCGCTCATTGCGTTCGCCAAAGAACGGGCGCGCGCGCTTGGCTGTGCGGTCGGCATCATGACCTTCCGCGGCGGCAAAAACGGCGCGCAGGTCTATACATTGCAGGAACGCTGTTCGGTCTTTGCGGAACTGGGCGTTGAATTTGTCTATCTCGCCGATTTCGATGCGGCGTTCCGCGCCACCGAAGGGCGCGCCTTTTTGGAACAGGCGTGCGCCGATCTCGCGGTGCGCGGCTTTGTCTGCGGCGAGGATTATACCTTCGGCAGGGATGCGGCGTGCACGGCAAACGATCTGCTTTCGTTTGCGCAAGCGCGCGGCACGGAGGCGTTCGTGCGCCCGCTGCTGCGCGTGGGCGGCGAAAAAGCGGCTTCGTCGCGCGCCAAGGCGCTGCTGGACGCGGGCGACGCGGCGGCGCTGGCGGAACTGCTCGGCGAGCGCTACCGCATCGCGGGCAAGGTCTCCACGGAGGGCAGGCACGTCGGGCGCAGGATGGGCTTTCCCACGGCGAACATCCACCTGCCCCCCGAAAAGTACCCCCTGCGCATGGGCGTATACGCCGTCACCGTGCGCACCGAGCACGGCACCTACCGCGGCATCGCCAATTACGGTGCGCGCCCGACCTTCGGCGACGACCGCGTCGTGCTGGAAGTGTACGCGGACGGGTATCGGGGCGACCTGTACGGGCAGGTGGTGACGGTGTTTTTCGACGCGCGCCTGCGCGACGTGCAAAAATTCACAAGCGCGGCGGCGCTCGCCGCGCAACTGCAAAAAGATCTGGAGAGCATACGATGATCAAATTCGGGCCGAGCGGCAACAGCGAAAGTTTCTACGCGCAGGGATATGCGCACACCGAGCAGTCGGCAAAATTCGTCCGCGACATGGGGTTGGACTGCTTTGAATATTCCTTCGGCAGGGGGGTGCGCATGAGCGAGGCGAAGGCGGCGTCCATCGGCGAGGCCTTCCGCGCGCAGGACGTGGAGATCAGCGTCCACGCCCCGTACTACATCAACTTTGCCAATCCCGCGGCGGAGAGCGTCGAAAACTCCTGCGAATACGTGCTCGCGAGCGCGCGCGCCCTGCGCGCGATGGGCGGCAGGCGCGTGGTATTCCACAGCGCCACGCAGGGCAAACTCGACCGCGCCGAGGCGGTCGCGCTCACCGAAGAGCGGCTCAAAGAACTGTGCGAGCGCATCTACCGCGCGGGGCTGGACGACATGCTGTTCTGTCCCGAGACGATGGGCAAACTTGCGCAGATCGGCACGCTGGAAGAGATCGTGCGCTTTTGCAAGATCGACCGCGTGTTCGTGCCCGCCGTCGATTTCGGGCACCTCAACGCCCGCGAACAGGGCAGTCTCGTCACCGCCGAGGACTATCGGCAGAGGTTGGAGTACATGATCGCCGAACTGGGCTTCGAGCGGGTCAAGCATTTCCACGTGCATTTTTCCAAGATCGAATACGGCGCGAAGGGCGAGATCCGCCACCTCACGTTTGCGGATACGCAGTACGGGCCCGAATTCGCACCGCTCGCGCGCGCGCTTCGTCAGACGGGGCTGGAGCCGTACATCGTGTCCGAATCGGCGGGCACGCAGGCGGAAGACGCGCTCGCCATGAAGCGCATCTTTGAGCAGACGGGCGCCTGAACGCAGTTGCCGCAAATAGCATCGGCGGGCATGCGCCGTTTGGTCGCATTCGCCAGTAAACTGCGGGCATATTGGCGCCTGCACGCGCTTTTTTTAGAAAATTTTGCGCGAGAAATTGACTTATCGGCGTTTATTTGGTACAATAACTATATGGACAATACGAGAAAATTGTTTCGGGAGATCGCGGCGGACGCCATGCTCACGGGGAGCGCCGATCTGCGCACCTGGCTGACAGGTTTTCCGAGCAGTTTCGGGTATGTCTATACCGACGCGCAGGAGAGCGTGCTCTTTACCGATCCGCGGTATGCGGAGGCGGCAAAGGCAGCGCTCGGCAACACATTCGTCGGCGTGGAGATCGCCCGGGACGAGTCCGTCGTTCTCGATTATATCAAGAGTAAAAAAGTCAAAAAATTGGCGGTGCCCTTCGAGCGGCTCACCTTTTTGCAATATAAAATTCTGCGCAAGCGCGGCTTCAAACCCGTCGACAGTACCCCCGCGTTTGTCGCGGCAATGTCCGTCAAGGACGAGTACGAACTTTCCTGCATCCGCAAGGCGTGTTCGATCGCCGAACAGGCATATGCGCGCTTTTTGGGCGAACTGCGCGAGGGGATGGACGAAAACGAAGCGGCAGGCCTCCTGGAATACTGCATGCGCCGTCTGGGCGCGGAAGACCGCTCCTTCGAGACCATCGTCGCCTTCGGCAGAAACAGTTCGGTGCCGCACCATCGCCCCGGCGAGACCAAACTTGCCTGCGGCATGCCCGTGCTCGCCGATTTCGGCTGCAAATACAAGGGCTATTGTTCGGATATGACGCGCACCGCTCTGTTCGGCAGAACGGGCGCGCCGGAAGATTTTTGCGATACCTACGAGGCCGTGCGCGGCGCACATGCGGCGGCGGTGCAGGGCATTCGGGCGGGGATGCTCGGCAAAGAGGCGGACGCCTTCGCGCGCGTATACCTGCAACAGCGGGGTCTGGACAAGTTTTTTACCCATTCGCTCGGCCACGGCATCGGCATCAACATCCACGAGGCACCCGTGCTCGGCCCTTCGGGCGGGATGCGGCTGGAGGACGGCATGGTCTTTTCGATCGAGCCGGGGGTGTATTTCGAGGGCAGGTTCGGCATCCGCATCGAGGATACCGTGGCGCTCGCGGGCGGAGCGGTTTCCGATCTGATGCAAACGGATACTTCGCTGACGGTGCTCTGAGCGGTCGGCGTGCGATCATACGGAGATTTTTTCAAGGAGAATAGAACATGATTTCTGCAGGCGATTTCAGAAAAGGCGTTACCATCGAGTACAACAACAACGTGTACGTTGTCGTCGATTTCCAGCACGTCAAACCGGGCAAGGGCGCGGCGTTTGTCCGTACCAAACTCAAAAACGTCGTCACGGGCGCGGTGCTCGAGCAGACGTTCAACCCCTCCGAAAAGGTGGAGAACGCGCACATCGAGACCAAAAAGATGACCTATTCGTATACGGACGGCGAACTGTACTGGTTCATGGACGATGAATTCAACCTGACGCCGCTCAACCACGACCAGGTCGAGGATGCGCTCAAATACATCAAGGAAAACGATTCGGTCACCGTCCGCTTCTACAAGGGCGCGGCGTTCTCCGTCGAGTGCGAAAACTTCGTCGAACTCAAGATCGTCGAAGCGGAACCGGGCGTCAAGGGCAACACCGCGACCAACGCGACCAAGACGGTCACACTCGAGACGGGTGCCAAGATCCAGGTGCCGATGTTCGTCAACGAGGGCGAAGTCATCCGCGTCGATACCCGCACGGGCGAGTACATGGAGCGCGTCAAGTAAGGCCTTTTGCAAAATCCGAGCCGCATTGGAAACGATGCGGCTTTTGCGTATTTCGGGAGGGAAGCATGCGTGCGGTCGTTCAGCGCGTCGCCGGGGCGCGCCTTTCAGTCAACAACAGGGAGATCAGCCGCATCGGCGGCGGCTTTGTGGTATATCTCGGCGTCACGCACGCGGATACGCAGGCGGATGCGGACTATATCGCGGGCAAGATCGCGCGCCTGCGCGTCATGGAGGATGATGCGGGCAAAATGAACCGCTCGCTGTCCGATTGCGGCGGGGAAGTGCTACTCGTATCGCAGTTCACGCTGTACGGCGACTGTTCGCACGGTAACCGCCCGAGTTTCACGCAGGCGGCGCGCCCCGAGCAGGCCGAGCCGCTGTACGAGCGGGTCGCATCGCAGATCGCGGCGTGCGGCATTCCCGTCCGCTGCGGCGTGTTCGGCGCGGATATGACCATCGAACAGACCAACATCGGCCCCGTCACCATTCTTTTGGAAAGCGAAAAATAAGTTTCGAGGTACGCCGCGGCACGCAGACGCCTTGCGGGGAAAAGCCGCCGATGTGCGGGGGACCAAGAAAACCCCTTTCCGCCTTGCGGGCGCAAAAAACCCGCCGCGGCTTTGCCGCGGCGGGCAGATATGCAGTTGTCGTCCGTCCCGCGCTCAGCGGTATTTCCCGCAGGTGTCGTACAGTTTTTCGGGGCGGATGTTTTCGAAAATGACGTTGTCGAGGCAGCGCTGTACGCGCAGGTATTCGTCGGCGGTGCGCGCCGTCCAGCCGAGCAGCAGTTTTGCTTTTTTTTGCACGCGGCGGCAGGGCAGGTCGGCGATGTTGTAACTGATAAAATCGGGCCGCGTCAGTGCGTGCAGGCACATGCGCGTCGCGGCGAACCAGCGCGCGGAAAAGCGGGGGAACTGACATCCCAGTTGTCCGCGCAGCACCTGCGGCGCCTGTTTTTTGACCTGCAGCAGGATGGCGGGGTCAAAGGACTGCAGGGCGTATTCGCCCGCATAGTTTTGCAGTGCCGCGAGCACCGCCCGTACGAACGGCTTGCGCGGGCGCACGTCCTTGAGTTCGATGAGCAAGGGGACTTTCCCGTCCACAAAGGCGAGGAACTCGTCAAAGCGCGGGATGCTTTCGCCGTTGGGCAGGCGCAGTGCCGAAAGTTCCTGCCACGTCATTCGGGCGATCTCGCCCTCCGTTCCGGTCATGCGTTTGGGGTTTGCGTCGTGCATGAGCACGATCGTGCCGTCTGCGCACATGTGCAGGTCCGTTTCGATGGCATAGCCGAGCGCGATGGCGCGCGAAAAGGCCGCATAAGAATTTTCGGGCGTGTCTGCGCGGCTGTCATGCAGGCCGCGGTGCGCGATGGGCGTATGTCGCAGAAAACTGGTTTGAGGTACGCGCATATGGCATTCTCCTTGTCGGGCGGTCGTCTGTCGGTTTCGGCCTGCGGCGCGAAGCGGGTGCCCGCTTCGCGGCAGGCATGCTGCCCGTCAGCCATATTATAGCAGTGCCGTGCGCAAAAAGCAATGCCTTTGCGCGCAAAAAGCGCAAATGATTTGCAAAATCCGCCGCATTCGCGTATAATAGAACCATTGAAAAATCCGCCGCGCAGTTCGCGGCGAGGAGGTCCCGCGTGTCGCAACCGAGCAAGTTCATCCGCAATTTTTGTATCATCGCCCATATCGACCACGGCAAGAGCACCGTCGCCGACCGCCTCATGGAACTCACGGGGCAGGTCTCCGCGCGCGACATGGAAAACCAACTGCTCGACTCGATGGACCTCGAGCGCGAGCGCGGCATCACCATCAAACTCACGCCCGTGCGCATGTTCTATACCGCCAAGGACGGCAACGAATACGAACTCAACCTCATCGATACCCCGGGGCACGTCGACTTCACGTACGAAGTTTCGCGCTCGCTCGCCGCGTGCGAGGGCGCCATCCTCGTTGTAGACGCCACGCAGGGCATCGAGGCGCAGACGCTCGCCAACGTCTATCTGGCGCTGGAAAACGATCTGGAGATCGTTCCCGTCATCAACAAGATCGACTTGCCTTCCGCCGACATCGAGGGGACGCGCAAGGAGATCGAGGACGTCATCGGGCTGGACGCTTCGTATGCGCCCTGCGTCTCTGCCAAGGAAGGCACCAACATCGGCGACATCCTCGAACAGATCGTGGCGCATATCCCCGCGCCCAAAGGGGATACCGAAGCCCCGCTCAAAGCGCTCATCTTCGACAGTTATTACGACAACTACAAGGGCGTCATCCTGTTCGTGCGCATCAAGGACGGCGGCGTGCAGGTGGGGGACATCATCAAGACGTTCCGCTCGGACAAGCAGTTCGAGGTGACCGAGGTGGGCACCTTCAACCCCAAACTTCTGCCCAAAGAACGGCTGAACGCGGGCGAGGTCGGCTATGTCGCGGCGAGCATCAAGAGCATCCAGGAAGTCGCCGTCGGCGATACGCTGACCGATGCGCTCAATCCCGCCAAGGAGCCGCTGCCAGGCTACAAAAAGGTGCAGTCGGTGGTGTTCTGCGGCATCTATCCGCTGGACGGGAGCAAGTTCAACGACCTCAAAGACGCCCTTCTCAAACTGCAACTCAACGACGCGGCGCTGCTGTTCGAGCCGGATACTTCTGTCGCGCTCGGCTTCGGCTTCCGCTGCGGCTTTTTGGGTCTTTTGCACATGGAGATCATCCAGGAACGCATCGAACGCGAATTTAACCTCGACATCATCACCACCGCGCCCAGCGTTTCCTATCGCGTGCATAAGACGGACGGGGAATGCTTCTTTGTGGACAATCCCTCCCATCTGCCCGAACCGACGGATATCGAGTACATGGAAGAGCCTGTGGTCAAAGTCGAACTGTATTCGCCGCCCGAATACATCGGCTCCATCATGGACCTGTGTCAGGACAAGCGCGGCGTGTTCAAGGACATGACCTATCTGGACGCGAAGCGGGTCAGACTGCTGTACACTCTCCCGCTCAACGAGATCATCTACGACTTTTTCGACCAGATCAAGTCCCGCACCCGCGGCTATGCGAGTTTTGATTACGAACTCATCGGCTACGAACGGAGCGACCTCGTCAAACTGGACATCCTTCTCAACGGCGAAGTGTGCGATGCGCTCTCCATGATCGTGCACAAGGACCGCGCTTATCCGCGCGGCAGGGAACTTGCCGAAAACCTCAAGGACGCCATTCCGCGCCAACTGTTCGAGATCCCCATCCAGGCGGCTGTGGGCGGCAAGATCATCGCCCGCGAAACGGTCAAGGCGGTGCGCAAGGACGTGCTCGCCAAGTGTTACGGCGGCGACATCACGCGCAAAAAGAAGCTGCTCGAAAAGCAGAAAGAGGGCAAAAAACGCATGCGCAGCATCGGCTCCGTCGAGGTGCCGAGCGAAGTGTTCATGTCCATTCTCAAAACCAACAAGTAAGCGAGCGCGCCCGCATTGCGGGCGCGCGGCGGTCTACTATGGAAAAGCCGCGAGGCTGTCCGCGCTTCGGCACGGCGGTGCGGCATCCTCGGCGGAACAGGGCGCGGCAAGCGCCTGCCGGCCTGTCGCAGGCGGGGGAGGGTCTTCGTGAATTTTTTTGACAGAGTGTACGAGGCGGTGCGCCGCATCCCGTGCGGAAAGGTGGCGACCTACGGGCAGATCGCGCGCCTGTGCGGCGCGCCGCGCGCGTCGCGCGCCGTCGGGTATGCGCTGCACGTCAATCCGATGCCGGGCGTCATACCCTGCCACCGCGTCGTCAACCGCGAGGGGAGGCTTGCGCCCGCCTTTGCGTTCGGCGGCCCCGCAGTCCAGCGCGATCTGCTCGCGGCGGAAAGCGTCGAATCGTACGAGCGCGACGGGCTGTTTTACGTCGATCTGGATCGCTATCTTTGGACGCCGTAAACGAGTGTTTTGCACGTTTGCGATGTATTATGTGAATTAGAATCTAAATATTCAGGTGTAAATATGGCAGGTATCTATATCCATATCCCGTTCTGCAAGGCAAAATGCCGCTATTGCGATTTCACGTCCTACCCTTCAAAACTCGGGTTTGCGGACGCGTACATGGCGTGCGTGTTGCAGGAAATGCGCCTGCGCGCTCCCGCCTTGCAGGGCAAAACCTTTTCCTCCGTCTATTTCGGCGGCGGCACGCCGTCCGTCATCGACGCAAAGTGGATCGTCGGCTGCATGAACCGTATCCGCGAGTGCATGGCGTTGGACGAGAAGGCGGAAGTCACCATCGAACTCAATCCCGGCACGGTGGATGCGGATAAAATTGCGGCGTATAAACATGCGGGCGTCAACCGCTTTTCGATCGGCTTGCAGGCGGCGCAGGATGCGCATTTGTCCGAACTGGGCAGGGTGCATACCGCCGCCGACTATCTCAGAACTTGTGAATTGATCGGCGACGCGAACAAGAGCGCCGACCTCATGATCGGGCTGAAAGGACAGACCTGCGAGGAGGTGCGCGGGAGCATCGATTTTGCCCTGCGCGGCGGCGTTTCGCACATTTCTATGTATGCGCTCACCCCCGAGGACGGCACGCCGATCTATTCCGATTACCTCAACGGCGACCTGCCCGACGGCGACGAGGTCGCGCGGATGTACGACTGCGGGTGCGCGCATCTGCAGAAAAGAGGGTTTCTCCGCTACGAGGTCTCCAATTTTGCAAAACCCGGTTTTGAATCGGTGCACAACCGCAATTACTGGCGGCGGGGCGAGTATATCGGTTTCGGCGTGGCGGCAAGTTCCTTTTTCTTCGGCAGGCGGTTCGCCAACACCCGCGATTTGGACGACTACATGAAATGCATCCTCTCCGGATTTTTCCCCGTCGTCGACGACGCCGAGATCGGGCAGGAGGATGCCCGGTTCGAACGGGTGATGCTCGCCCTGCGCACCGCGGAAGGGCTGAACCTGTTCGACTACAAGCGCGAATTCGGCACGGATTTTGCATCCGATTTCTTCGAACCGCTCAAAAAACATGCCGACCGCCTCGAAATGAAAGGCGGTCGGATCCGTATCAAACCTGCGTATTTGTTTGTACAAAACTCTATCATTGCGGACTTTTTGCAGTGATATCCAGTACTATGCGTGGCATAAATGCCGCAAAACCGCTAAAACTCTCACTGGGCGGGTCGCTGTTATTCGTGCGTTGCGAGAATGGCGCCCGTCGCGCCGTCGGCGAGCATGGAATAGGTGCGCCCGTCGCGGTCGGTCAGCCCGACGTAGAAATAGTTTTCCCCGTCCTCCGCGAGCAGGCGGACGTACAGTTCGCCGCGGAAGATCCGCCCGTCGGAAAGTGCGTCGAAGCGTTCTCGCTCGGCGGCGTATACGGCGTCGAGCAGGGCGGGCAGTTCAAGGGTTTCCGCAAGGCGTGCGCTCTGCGCCGTCACGGTCAGGGAGAATGTTTCGTCCTCCGTGTCCGTAAAGGTGAACGCGACGGACTGCTCTTCGGGCGCGGGCATGGACTGCGAATAGGAATGCACCATGCGCACGCTGTCGAAGGAGAGTTCGGCGCAGTACTCTTTTCCGCCCGCGCAAAACTGCACGGCGTATGTGCGCGTGTTGTCCGCGGCGGCGAGCGTCACCTCGAACACCTGCGTCATGTTGCCCACGTTCCCGTCCGCGCAGTAGGGCGTTTCCCGTTCGCTGAACGAGGCGACGACGGTATATTCGCCCTCGGTGCCGCTGTACAGGCGGCTGCGGTATTCGGAGACGTATTCGGCAAGGTCGGGCGCGGCGGAGCACGCCGCGGCGAGGGGCAGGAGGCAAAGGAGTGCGGCGGTCGCCGCAAACAGGCGCAGTTTCATGGTTCCCTTCTTTTTTCGGTTTTGTATCATTGTATTTTTTTGTGCGCCGCGGCATGATTATTTTTTCAAATAAGGTTGCATTTTTTTTCGGCGTATGCTAAAATACTTGAAATATTTCCTATTGCGCGCGTGCACGGCGCGTCCGCCCGTGCCGCCGACCGGAGCATGCCTTGCAGAAACTGGTTTTGAAAACGGCGCTCATCACGCTCGCATCCGTCCTGGTGCTCGCGCTCCTCGTGTACGGGGTGCTCAGCCTGTTTGTGCCCTCGGCGATGGTCTCGCTGACCGATAAACTGGGCATGGACGGGGCGTGCGCGCGCTACAGCGTCGCGGTGTACGAAAAGACGGGCAGCATCGACGACCTCGCCTCCGCCGTCGAACGCAGTTACGGGGCGGAGCGCTACGGCGATGCCGCCGAGTACGGCGTCATCCTGCTCGGCAGGGAGGATTTCCCTTCCTATTGCGAGCGCCGCGAAAGCGAGATCGCGGGGGAGAAATACGATTATGCGCAGTTTGCGGCGGGGATCGTGTCCGTTTCGCTGTATTACGACGGGCAGACGGACGCCGCCGTCAAAGTCGCCTTTGACGCGGTGGGGAACTCTTTCCCGACGGGCAACGCCGCGATCTATCTGCTGTCCGCGGCGTACGACGCCGAGCGCGACGCCGCGACCTGCCGCATCCTGCTGACCGCGCTGGAAGATCTGCGCGGACAACTTCCCGCAGGGGCGGAAGAGGACGCCTCTGTGGTTGCGGGTTGGATCGCCTTGCTGGAAACGTTCCTGGCGCAGGGCTGACCGCATTGGATTTGTCTTTCATTTTTTTACCATAGATCTGAAAAAGGAGAATCGCTTATGAACAAGATTGTGCAGGAAGGTCTGACTTTTGACGACGTGTTGCTGATCCCGGGCGCATCCGACGTGCTGCCCTCCGGCGTCGACCTCTCGACGAAGCTGACGGACGATCTGTGTCTGAATGTGCCTCTGATGAGTTCGGCGATGGATACGGTCACCGAGAGCAAACTTGCCATCGCCATCGCGCGAGAAGGCGGCATCGGCATCATTCACAAGAACATGTCCATCGAGGAACAGGCGAGCCAGGTCGACAAGGTCAAGCGCAGCGAGCACGGCGTCATCACCGACCCGTTCTTCCTTGCGCCCGACAACAGCGTCCGCGAGGCGGTCGCGCTGATGGAGCGCTATAAGATCAGCGGTGTCCCCATCACCAAAAACGGGAAACTCGTCGGCATCCTCACAAATCGCGATCTCCGCTTCGAATCCAATTACGATCAGCCCATCGACAACATCATGACCAAGGAGAACCTGGTCACCGCGCCCGTCGGCACCTCGCTCGAAGACGCGCAGAAGATCCTGGGCAAGCACCGCATCGAAAAACTTCCCATCGTGGACAAGGACGGGTACCTCAAAGGTCTCATCACCATCAAGGATATCGAAAAGAGCATCCAGTACCCCAACTCTGCGCGCGATAAAAACGGCAGGCTTCTCGTCGGCGCCGCGGTCGGCACGGCGGCGAATACGATGGAGCGCATCGCCGCGCTCATCGCCGCGAAGGTGGACGTGATCACCGTGGACACCGCGCACGGCCACAGCAAGGGCGTGCTCGAAGAGGTTTCCAAGATCAAGGCAAAATATCCGAACATCCCGCTCATCGCCGGCAACGTGGCGACGGCGGAGGCGACCAAGGCGCTCATCGATTCGGGCGCGGACGTCGTCAAAGTCGGCATCGGCCCCGGTTCCATCTGCACCACGCGCGTGGTCGCGGGCATCGGCATGCC
This sequence comes from uncultured Clostridia bacterium, assembly GCA_944341895.1. Classification (GTDB taxonomy): domain Bacteria; phylum Bacillota; class Clostridia; order Christensenellales; family Borkfalkiaceae; genus Borkfalkia. The sequence continues at coordinate 45,640 of CALVMB010000001.1, read as the reverse complement.
GCAACTGACCGCCGTCATGAACTGCGCCGAACAGGCGGACAAGATGGGCAAACGCATCATCGCCGACGGCGGTATCAAATACAGCGGCGACATCGTCAAGGCGATCGGCGCGGGCGCGTCCGTCGTCATGATCGGCAGCCTGTTCGCGGGCACGCTGGAAAGCCCGGGCGAGATCGAGATCTACCAGGGCAGGAGTTTCAAAGTCTACCGCGGCATGGGTTCGCTCGGCGCGATGGCGGCGGGCAGCAAGGACCGCTATTTCCAGGAGAACGCCCGCAAACTCGTCCCCGAAGGGGTGGAAGGCAGGGTGCCGTACCGCGGGAGCCTCGCGGACATCGTGTTCCAGATGCTGGGCGGTCTGCGCGCGGGCATGGGATATTGCGGCATGCACAACATCGAGGAGATGCGCAAAAAAGCGAAGTTCGTCCGCATCACCAATGCGAGCCTCATCGAGAGCCACCCGCACGATATCTCCATCACCAAAGAATCGCCCAACTACAGCCCGCGCGGCCTGTAAGCGGCAATGCGCGCAATGTACCGCTGACGGCGGTACATTGTTTTTGCGCGGTTTTCGCACAGCGAATATTCGGAGCAACCATTTATGCGGCATGAAAGAGTATTGATTCTGGATTTCGGCGGGCAGTACAACCAACTTATCGCCCGCCGCGTGCGCGAGCAGAACGTCTATTGCGACCTGCTCCCGTACGATATGAGCATCGAAAAGATCAGGGAATACGCCCCTGTCGGCATCATCTTCACGGGCGGGCCGAACAGTGTGTACGAGGCGGGCGCACCCGCCGTGGACGCGCGCATCTTCGACCTCGGCATCCCTGTGCTGGGCATCTGCTACGGCTGCCAACTCATCGCGCACACGCTGGGTGGAAAGGTCACGCATGCGTCCACCCGCGAATACGGCAAATGCGAGATCCGCTATGCGGAGGACAGCGCGCTGTTCGCGGGCGTTGCGCCCAAAAACATCTGCTGGATGAGTCACACCGACTACGTGAGCGAAGTCCCCGCGGGGTTTTCGGTCACGGCGCGGACGGCGACCTGCCCCGCGGCGGGATTCGAGGACGCGAAGCGCAAGATCTACGGCATCCAGTTCCACACCGAAGTGCACCACACCCGCGAGGGCGAGATCATCCTGCACAACTTTTTGTACAACGTCTGCAAGGCGAAAGGGGACTGGACGATGTCCAACTTCGTCGCCGAGCAGGTGGAGCGCCTCAAAGAAAAACTCGTCGGCAAAAAAGTGCTGTGCGCGATGAGCGGCGGCGTGGACAGCGCCGTCGCCGCGACGCTCGTGCACCGCGCGGCGGGGGAAAACCTCACCTGCGTGTTCGTCGACCACGGCCTTCTGCGCAAGGGCGAGGCGGAAGAGGTCGTCTCTGTGTTCCGCGACGGGCTGGGCATGAACCTCGTCAAAGCGGACGCGCGCGATCGCTTCCTCGCCAAACTCAAAGGGGTGGGCGATCCCGAACGCAAGCGCAAGATCATCGGCGAGGAGTTCATCAAGGTGTTCGAAGCGGAATCCAAAAAGATCGGCGCGGTGGATTTCCTCGTCCAGGGGACCATCTATCCCGACGTCATCGAGAGCGGCAAGGGCGCTTCGGCGGTCATCAAGAGCCATCACAACGTGGGCGGGCTTCCCTCCGTCGTCGATTTCAAGGAGATCGTGGAACCGCTGCGCGATCTGTTCAAGGACGAGGTGCGCAAGGTGGGCACCGAACTGGGGCTGCCCGATTCGGTGGTGCAGCGCCAGCCCTTCCCGGGGCCGGGGCTTGCCATCCGCATCATGGGCGAGGTCACCGAAGAAAAATTAAAGACATTGCGCGACGCCGACTTCATCCTGCGCGACGAGATCGCGAAAGCCGGGCTTTCCCGCGATATCTGGCAGTATTTTGCGGTCATCACATCGACTTCGACGGTCGGCGTGATGGGGGACGCGCGCACCTATGAACCGGTCATCGCCCTGCGCGCGGTCACGAGCGTGGACGCGATGACGGCGGACTGGGCGCGCATCCCGTACGACGTGCTGGAAAAGATCTCCTCGCGCATCATCAACGAAGTGGATCACGCCAACCGCATCGTATACGACATTACGAGCAAACCTCCCGCGACCATCGAGTGGGAGTAATATCACCGAGGAGGAACAAAGACAATGCAAAACAACAAGCGCCCCGAGAACATGGCGCGCATCGAGACAAAAGAACAGGCGGATGCGTTCATCGCCGAACAGGTCGCCGCCGTCAAAGCGCAGGTCGGGGACAAAAAGGTCCTGCTCGCCCTTTCGGGCGGCGTGGATTCGTCCGTCGTGGCGGCGCTGCTCATCAAAGCCATCGGCAAAAATCTCGTCTGCGTGCACGTCAACCACGGCCTTCTGCGCAAGGGCGAACCCGAACAGGTCGTCGAAGTGTTCAGAAATCAGATGAACGCCAACCTCGTCTATGTGGACGCGGTGGACCGCTTCCTCGACAAACTGGCGGGCGTCGCCGAGCCCGAACAGAAACGCAAGGTCATCGGCGCGGAGTTCATCCGCGTGTTCGAGGAAGAGGCGCGCAAGCAGGACGGCATCGAGTTCCTCGCGCAGGGCACCATCTATCCCGACATCCTCGAAAGCGGCCCCGTCAAGGCGCACCACAACGTGGGCGGGCTTCCCGACGACCTCAGGTTCGAACTGGTTGAGCCGCTCAAATTCCTGTTCAAGGACGAGGTGCGCGTCGTCGGCAAGGCGCTCGGCCTTCCGGACGGCATGGTCTACCGCCAGCCTTTCCCCGGTCCCGGACTGGGTGTGCGCTGTCTGGGCGCGATCACGCGCGACCGGCTGGAATGCGTGCGCGAATCGGACGCCATCCTGCGCGAAGAGTTCGCCAAAAACGGGCTGGCGGGCAAAGTCTGGCAGTATTTTACCGTCGTGCCCGATTTCAAGTCGGTGGGCGTGAAGGAGAACAAGCGCTGTTTCGAGTATCCCGTCATCATCCGCGCGGTCAACACCAAGGACGCGATGACCGCCACCGTCGAGGATGTCCCGTTCGCGCTGTTGCAGCACATCACCGACCGCATCACCAAGGAAGTGAAGGGCGTCAACCGCGTTTTGTACGACCTCACCCCCAAGCCCTGCGGCACCATCGAATGGGAATGAGCAGGAACAGGAAAAAACCCGCCGCGCCGCCGTCATTGGCGGCGCTTTGCGCGGCTGAAAAGAGGGCGGGCGAAAAGACAGTCGCCGTCGTCACGGGCGCGAGCGGCGGATTGGGCGCGGAATTCGTGCGCCTGCTCTGCGCCGATCCCGCGCTGGACGAGGTGTGGGCGATCGCGCGCAGTGCGGACAAACTGCGTGCGCTCGCACAGGAATGCGGGGGAAAGGTCGTCCCCGTTCCCATGGACGTTTCGGACGGGGCGGCGATCCGCGCGTTCGGCGCGTCCGTCCCCGCGGGCGTGCGCATCGCCGTGCTCGTCAACAACGCGGGGTTCGCCAAATTCGGTTCGTGGGAGGACATCCCCGACGAAGAGGCGCGCAACATGATCGACCTCAACGTCGGCGGCGTGGTCAGCATGGCGAACGCATGCATCCCGCACATGCCGCGGGGCGCGCATATGCTCAACATCGCTTCGCAGGCGGCGTTCCAGCCCTTGCCGTACCAGAATCTGTACAGTTCCACCAAGGCGTTCGTGCGCAATTATTCGCGCGCGTTGAACGTGGAATTGCGCGGCCGCGGCATCGCCGTTACGGCGGTGTGTCCCGGCTGGATCCGCACGGACCTGTACGGCCGCGCCGCGACGGGCGGAAAAAAGGCGACCACGCGCTTTTGCCATATGGCACAGCCGCGTGACGTGGCGAGCAAAGCGCTCAAAGACGCAAGGCGCGGTAAGGACATGTCGGTATACGGCGGATATGTCAAATTCTGCCATGTTCTTGCCAAATTTCTGCCTCAGCGCGCCATGATGAAGTTGTGGCTGTGCCAGCAGGATTTGGACTGACGTCCGCATGCGGACGTCGGTATATGCCGTTATTTGCGTTTGGCAGCAAATATGAACGGGCAAAAAATACCTTTGCGAAATTTTTCGCAAAGGTATTTCTTTTTTGAAAGGGATGTGCTATACTAATTCAATAAGGGGGAACGGTGCTCCGCCGTTCAAAAAAACAGGAAATTAAGGATCATGACGGAACTGACGACGGAAGAAGCATTGCAGGCAGTGAAAAGTCATAAAGAACCGGACAAGCAGTTTTATCTGGATCTTTTGGACGAAGAAAAACAGAGGGCGTACGAGGACCGCCGCGTGCAGGCGGTGATGACGCTGCTCAAGGCCTGCTACATCAACAAACTCAAACTGAAGATCAAGACGGCACAGGACGAAGCCGCGCGTTTGCGCGCGGAGGATTTCTCTGCCGAAAATTACCGCACCATCATCAGCCGCAATGCCGAGATCCGCGCCTGGCGCGAAGAGATCGAAAGTTACAAGGGCTTTTTCGTCGAACCGTATTTCGCGCGCATGGACCTGATCGACCCGCAGGAAGGGTACAACAGTTACTACATCGGCAAGAAAGGCGATCTGGAAATGGAGATCGTGGACTGGCGCGCCCCGCTCGCCCGCAAGTACTACCAGAAGAGCCAGATCCAGTTTTCCATCAACGAATACAACTATAAACTGGTCCTGCGCCGCGCCCTGCGCACGGCGAACGGAAAGTTCCTCGATTTCAAAAACGAGTATCTCAGCCTCAAAGAATTCCTGACCAAAGAGGAGATCGCGGGCAGGGACGAGGAGATCATCTTCGATCCCTACCTCAAAGAGATCCTGCGCACGCGCAAGGAGAGCGTGGAGATCTCGGACATCATCGAGACCATCCAGGAAAAGCAGTACGACATCATCACCAAGCCCGAACGCGACAATTTTGTTTTGCAGGGCTGTGCGGGCAGCGGCAAAACCATGATCATGCTGCACCGCCTGAGTTTTCTCATGTACAACAACGAGAACCTGCGCCCGCGCGACGTGCTCGTCATCACGCCGAGCAACTCCTTCAACGCCTTTATCGACGAACTTTCGCAGGTGCTCGAACTGGAAAAGGTGCGCACGACCACCATCGACGCCTATTTCCGCCAACTATTGCGCAACGAGGGGCTGGAGGTGGACGAAAAGACGGACGAAACCGCCAAAGTGCCCCTGCGCTATCTCGATTATATCTATTCCGACCGCTTCTACAAAGACGCGGAAAAGAAACTGGAAAAGATCTACGAGAGCATCGCGGGCATGTTTTCGAGCGCGGAATGCGCGCCCGTCATCGCCGCGGCGGCGCAGAACTGCCGCGCGCAGTTGGAGGCGTTCGCCGATATCAAGAACGCGAGCGTGCGCGTCCGCCGCGCCGTGCTGGGCGAGATCAAGGAACGCCCCGAAGGGGGATTGTATTATACCAAGCCGTACCGCGAACTGATGAACGAGGTCACGGGCGCGGAAGAATTTTTTACGCGCGGGATCGGGCGCGGGCAGGGCAGCCGCAGCACTTTTTACCGCGACGTGCTCTCCTTTTACCGCGCCGCCTCCTTTATCGCGCGCAACCACGCCCGCGTGGGCGATGGTGCGTTGCACGACCTCGCCTCTCTCGAAGACGCGGTGGGGCGGGAGATCGTCGATCTGCGCCGCTATAAGATCATCCGCGGGGGCAAGGAGATCGAGACGTATGCCGACCGCATCGCCCGCCGCGGCGAACTGCTCGAAGAGATCGCGCGCATCCGCACCCGCGTGCAGGCGATCGAAGAGGGCTTTTTGGGTTTTTGCGAACTGTTCGAAACGCTCTGCGGCAACACATATTTTGTTAAAGTCGGCAAGTGCGGCAGCACCGTCGAACTGCTCCGTTTCTTTTATAAAGAGATCGTGCGCAAAGTCAAAAACAAATTCGGCATGGGCAAGGGACTGGTGCGCGGCGACGCGTACGCGCTCTGCCTGCTGCTGGCGCTTTCGGGCAAGTCGCTCGAGCCGCGCTTCGGGCTGGTGTTCGTGGACGAGGGGCAGGACATCTCCGTCAACGAATACAAATTGCTGCGCCTCGTCAATCCGGACGCCTCGTTCAATATCTACGGCGACCTCGCACAGAACGTCACGGGCTACCGCGGTCTGACCGACTGGTCGAGCGTGCAGGACGGTCCCGTGTACGAACTGGACCAGAACTACCGCAACACCAACCAGATCGTCGAATTTGTCGCGGGCACGCTGCACATCCCCATGCAGTCCATCGGGTTCGACGGCCCGCCCGTGGCGCGCATCGTCCCGCGCGGCATCGGCGCGTTCTTCCGCGAAAAAAAGGGGCTGAAAGCGGTCATCGTCTCCGAACGCGAACTGGAAAAATACCGCCGCAAGACGTACAATGTCCTCGGCGAAACGGGCAAACTGTCCAAAAAGAAGATCAATCTCATGACGGTGTACGAATCCAAGGGGCTGGAATTTACCTGCGTCGCCGTCGCGGACGCGCGCATGACGCCCAACGAAAAGTACATCGCCTATACGCGCGCGCTCAAAGAACTGGCGATCATCGAGGAAAAACGGCGTGAAAACTGATTTTTTGCTGGATGCGGACGAGACCATCCTGGATTTTGTCCGCTCGTCGCGCGAATGTTTCGCCGCTGCGATGGAGGGGGCGGGGTTGCCCGCGCTCGCCGCGCGCTATGACGAATTCAAAGCCGTCAACGACGGCGTATGGCGGGAATACGAGCGGGGCGAGATCGCCAAATCCGCCCTCGTGCTCGCCCGTTTTGAGCGCTTTTTTGCCCGTTGCGGCGTGCAGGCGGACGCGCGTGCGGTGAACGAGCGGTACTTCGGCAGGCTGTGCCGCACGGGGTATCTGCTCGGCGGCGCGCGGGAATTTTTGGACGAACTCAAACGCCGCGGCAGGGTGTGGCTGATCACCAACGGCACGCCCGCCGCGCAGTACGGCAGGCTGGACGCGGTGGGGCTGCACGGCTTTTTCGAGGGCGTGTTCGTCTCGGATGAGATCGGTTTTGCCAAGCCAGACAGGCGCTTTTTCGAGTACGCGCTCGCCCGCGTCGGCGCGCCGCGCGAACGGTGCCTGGTCATCGGCGATTCGCTTTCCTCGGACATCGCGGGCGCCAACAACGCGGGCATCGAATGCGTCTGGTACAACGCGGCGGGCAAAGAACCCGTCGGCGCGTGTCCCGACCATACCGCCCGCACCTATGCGGAAATTCTCCGCATCATCGATCAAAGGCCGTGAATACGGTCTTTTTTCATGCCCTTGCGCGCCTCTTATCTGCGTGAACGGGCAGGCGGCGGTCCGTTTGTTTCGCGCTCCGCCGCTCTTGCCGCCCGTTATCGCCCGTTGCCGTCCCGCGCGCGGCCCCGCCGCATGGGCGCCGGGCCCGCCGCGCACGTTTAATCGCGCCGCGGGTTGGCAATAACCGCAGTCCGCGCGGCGCACCGCGGCGGCAGAAGGTATGCCGTTCGCGCGCTTTCCTGTTTCTCCGCCCAAGATTGCGGCGATTTTTTGCGGCGCATGCTTGCTAAACAGCGGCATTTGGTGTATAATGGAAACATATGGACGAGCGCCCGAGCGGGGCGCGGCGCGCTCCGTTTGCATGCGGCGGCGCGGACAAAGCGAGGAGACCAGATGGCAGCGAAAAAATCCGTCAAGGCGATGCTCAAAGAGGGCATCTCGATCAGCGCAAAGGTACAGCAGTTTTACAGTTATGCCGATTATTTCAACCGCGTGCCTCTGTTTTCCACATTGCAACTGAGCAATGCGGGCGCGGAATCCGCCGAAAACATTGACGTCGTCATCGAGAGCGCGGACGGCTTTACGGTCCCGTTTACCAAGCATTTCGACGAAGTGCCTTACGAGAGCACCGTCGAGGTCGCGGCGCAGAGCGTCGTCTCGCCGCTGTATCTGACCGAACTTGCCGAAGTGCGGGTGCAGACGCTGCGCGTCACCGTCCTGCACGGCAACGACAAGATCGCGTCCTGCACGGCGGACGTGACCGTGCTTCCGTTCGATTATTGGTGCGGACGGGGCGGCAACGCCGAGATCCTGCCCTCCTTCGTCCGCCCCAAGGTCGCCGACTGCCTGCGCGTGCTCAGCGAGGCGCAGGAGCAACTCAAAAAGTGGAACATCGCCTGCGAATGGCGCGGGTATCAGGAAGGGGACAAGAGCAAGATCCGCCAGATCTGTGCGGCGATCTATGCCGTCGTCAAAAAGCAGACCATCGAAAAATCGGCGGCGGAATTCAATTACAACGAGCCCATGCCCGTGGGCGATATCACCAAAATTTTCAAAAACAAGGTGGGCACCTCCTTCGAACTGGTGCTCTTCCTCGCCTCCTGCTTCGAGTGCGCGGGGCTCCATCCCGTCATCGCGGTGGGCGAAAAGAGCGTCGCCTGCGGCGCGTGGCTGTACGATAACTGTTTTTCCGATTGCGTCAGCGACGACGTCGTGCTCCTGCAAAAGTACATCGCGGGCGGCATCAACAACGTCAGCATGATCGACGCGGAGGACGTGTTCGCCGGACACAACGTCAACTATACCGCGGCGGAAAAGCACTTCGCGCAGAAACTGGAAAACGGCTGGTTCGATACCGTCATCGACGTCAAGCGCTGCCGCCTGGCGCGCGTGTTGCCTCTGCCGCTCAAAGTCAAGGGCATCCAGGGCTACGAACTGCTGGGCGAAGGGGAGACGGACATCGACGCCGCGCCCGAGGCGATCGCGGGCGCGCGCAAACTCAGCCTGGACGGCAAGGCGACCAAAAACAAGCAGTGGGAGCGCCGCCTGCTCGACCTTTCCCTCAAAAACGCACTGCTCAATTTCCGCCCCGACAAAAACGTGCTGCACGTCATCTCGGCGGACATCGGCCAGACGTACGAGAGCATGGCGGGGGGAGAGCCGTTCACCATTCTCGAACGCACCGCGGACATGCGCCAGGTCTCGCCGGACGCCTATTTCACGGGCGCGTCCGCCTATTCGGCGCTGTCCGAACTGCTCAGCGTCGAACTCAAAAACAAGCGCCTGCGTACCTTTTCCGAACTCAAAGAGATCGAGGACGTCGTCCGCTTTCTCACCAAAAAGGCAAAGACCGCCGAAGAGGAGGCGGGCGCGAACGTGCTTTTCCTCGCCTTCGGATTTCTGAAATGGTACGAACACGACGGGGGCGAAGTGCGCTACGCGCCCCTCGTTCTCTGCCCCGTGCGCATCGAGCGCGGCAAGGGCGGCAAGGGCCACACCGTGCGCTTTACCGAGGAGGAGATGCGCTTCAACAGCACCCTGCTCGAATTTTTGCTGCGCGAATTCAAGATCGACATCCGCGGCCTGGACAACATCGCGGGCGGCATCAAGATCTCCGAGATCATGGCGATGGTCAAGATGGAGATCCTCAACATGAAGCGCTGGGACGTGCTGGACGAAGTGTATCTTGCCAACTTCTCCTTTGCGCGCTACGCGATGTGGAACGACGTCCGCAAGAACATCGATAAATTCCGCAAAAACGCCATTGTGCGTTCGCTGCTCGAAAACCGCCTGGATCTGGGCAATACCGTCTTCGAGGACAAGGCGGAGGACGACTATCTCCCGTCCGAGATCCTCTCGCCGCTCACGGCGGACGGCTCGCAGTTCGCCGCGGTGGCGGAGGCGGTCGCGGGCACGACGTTCGTCCTGCACGGGCCGCCCGGCACGGGCAAGAGCCAGACCATCACCAACATCATCGCCAACTGCCTCAACCGCGGCAAGCGCGTTCTGTTCGTCGCCGAAAAGCAGGCGGCGCTCTCCGTCGTCAAAAAGCGCCTGGATTCCATCGGCCTGGGCGATTTCTGCCTCGAACTGCATTCCAATAAGACGGATAAATCCCAACTGCTCAAAAAACTGGAGACCACGCTTTCGCTCGCCGCCGAACAGGACAGCCCGGATTTCGCCTCCAAAAGCGAACAGATCGACGAGGTGCGCCGCGCGCTCAACGAGCCGATCGCCGCGCTGCACAAGCCCCGCCGCCTGGGCGTTTCGGTGTACGAGGGCATCCTCATCTACCTCAAAAACAAGAACGCGCCCGACGTGCTGGACATCGAAAGCACCTTTTACGACAGCCTGACCAAGGAAAAACTGGAAAAGTACGAGGGCATGCTCGTCGAGGTCGCCGCGGCGGCAAAGCAGTGCGGCGGCGTCTATCATACCCCGTTTGAAAACGTCAACATCGTCGAGTACGATTCGTCGGTGCGCAACCGCGTGTATTATGCCGCGGAAGTATTGCTCGCCGAGATCAAACATCTCAAAAACTATCTGAGCCTGTTCCTCGATTTTTACCGCCAGCGCATCAGTTCGTTCACGCGTAAGAAATTGGGCACGCTGGTGCAGTTGATCGAGATGCTCTCGAGCGGCGAAACGGACAAGTATTTTACTTCGGACGAAAACGAGTTTTACGTCTTTTTCAACGCCAACCGCAGGCTGGACCGCTTGCTCGGCAACTATTTCAAGCGGTTCAAAACGCTCATCGATCTGGACGTCGATCCTGCCGTCGTCGAGCAGGAACTGGATAACTGGGGCGAAAACTGCCGCAGTTCCAAAGTGCTGAACACGCTGGTCAAGCGCCTGCGCAAAGCGGCGCTGGGCGATCTTTCGGGTGAGGATGAATTCAAGTATGTCGGCATCGTCGCACAGATCTACGAAGACCTGCAACTGATCAAGGGCAGCACCAAACTTGCCGCCAACTTTACCGACCGCGGGGGCAGGATCAACTTCCGCCGCCGCGAAGAGTTTCTGGACAGCCTCAAACAACTGCACGCGCTCGCCGAGGGCGTGTTCATGGACTACAACGCCGACAGTTTCAACAGCGTGTGTGTGCGCGCCACCGCGGGCAACTACGCCCGTCCCGTGTTGGACGGACTGCGCCAGGCGATCGAAGGGTTCACCGACTGCCTGGATTCCTTCTGTTCGATCATCGGCGCCGAAGAGGACAAGTACTACGACGAGGACCTGCTTGACTACTTCAACGGCAAGGCGGGCGCTCTCATCGACAACATCGATATGCTCGCCGCGTGGTGCCTGTTCAAAAAGATCTCCGCGCAACTCAACGCGGAAGGGCTCAACTTCATCACCGATTCCCTCGAATCGGGCGCGGTCAACTCCGAAAACATCCTCGAAAGTTTCCGCAAGAACGTCTACCGCAACTTTATCGAGACCAACATCGGCACCGACCCCGTACTGTCCAAGTTCTCCGCGTCCGTGCTCGAAGAAAAGATCGAACAGTTCCGCAGCCTGGACGAACAGTACTGCAAACTTTCCAAAGAACATATCCGCAACCGCCTGATCGCGGGTCTTCCCACCACCTCGACGGAAGGGGAACTCAGCCTGGAAGTGCTCGCGTTCCAGCGCATCGTCAAGGGGAACATGCGCGGCATGACCTTCAAGGAATTCCTCGCCGAGATCCCCAACCTGTTCGCGCGGCTCGCGCCCTGCGTGCTCATGAGCCCGATCACCGTGGCGCAGTATCTGCAGCCCGAGGCGGACCTGTTCGACCTCGTCGTGTTCGACGAAGCGTCGCAACTTCCCACCAGCGAGGCGATCGGCGCGTTGGCGCGCGCCAAGAGCGCGGTCATCGTCGGTGACCCCAAACAGCTGCCGCCGACCTCCTTCTTCAGTTCGGGCTATGTGGACGAGGAAAACCTCGACGCCGAGGACCTCGAAAGCATCCTCGACGACTGCCTCGCGCTCTCCATTCCCGAAAAGCACCTCAACTGGCATTACCGCAGCAAGCACGAGAGCCTGATCGCCTTCTCCAACATCATGTACTACGGCAACAAACTCTGCACCTTCCCGTCTCCCGACGCGATGGAGAGCAAAGTGCGCCTCGCGCTGGTGGAGGACGGCGTGTATGACCGCGGATTCACCAAGCGCAACAAGGCGGAAGCGGAGGCGCTGGTCGCCGAAGTGGTGCGCCGCCTCAAAGATCCCAAACTGAGCAAATCCAGTATCGGCATCGTCACCTTCTCCACGGCGCAGCAGGATTACATCGAACGCCGCCTGGGCGAGGCGATCACCAAAAACCGCTTGGACGACATCGCCTACGAGCGCGAAGAGCCGCTGTTCGTCAAGAACCTCGAAAACGTGCAGGGGGACGAGCGCGACGTCATTTTGTTCTCCGTCTGTTACGGGCCTGACCGCGCGGGGCATGTCTCGCTCAACTTCGGCCCGCTCAACCAGGTCGGCGGCTGGCGCCGCCTCAACGTCGCCGTCTCCCGCGCCCGCGAAGAGATGATCGTGTTCTCTTCTATGACGTCGGCGATGATCAACCTCGCCAAGACCAACAGCAAAGGCGTCGCGGGGCTGAAGGCATTCCTCGAATTCGCCGAACGCGGCAAGACCACGCTCGCCATCAATTCGGAAGAACTCAAAACGGCAAACAGCGGCATCGGCAAGTATATCGCCCGCGAGTTGCGCACCTACGGCTACGAATGCCGTTACGATGTCGGCGTATCCGATTTTAAGATCGACTGCGCCGTCGTCGACCCCAAAAACAAAAAACGGTTCATCCTCGCCGTCATGTGCGACGGCGTGACGGCGGCGCGTTCCTGCGCCAAGGACCGCAACATCCTGCAGGTGCAGACGCTCAAACTCAACAACTGGAACGTCGTCCGCCTGTTCACCATCAACTTTATCAACAACCCCAAGCGCGAGATCAAAAAGATCAAGGATATCCTCGACCGCCTGACGGGCATCGAAAAGGGCAGCCGCGACCACCTCGTCAAATACCGCAGGAACTACCGCTACGCCAAACTCGAACAAAAGCAGTGCCTGTCTCAGTACGTCACGGGCGGGGAGAACGATGCGGACATCGCGGCGCGGCTCAAAGCCATCGCCGCCGCCGAAGAACCGCTGTCCGACCGCTTCCTGATGAAGCGCTGCCTCGCTTCGCTGGGCGTGCAGAAGTACGGCGTCAAGGTGGAGGAACGCATGCGCAACCTCATCAACCTGTGCGAACTCAAGAGCGAGCAACTGTGCGGCAGGACATACCTGCGCAGGACGGACAAGTGCCTCGAATGCGATTTTTACCGCGTGGAGAGCGACCCCGTGCGCAAGTCGGAAGAGGACTTCACGCCGTACGAGATGCTCGCGCTCATCAAGGGATTGCTGGAAAACAAAGTCAGCCTGTATCTGGACGAACTCACTTCGCTCGTCTGTGCCGAACTGCAGGTTTCGCGCCCGAGCGATAAGTTCATCGACTTTATCGGCGATTGTGTCTCGCTGGGCGTGGAGCGCGCGCTGTTCGTGCGTTCGGTCAGCGACCGCATCAGCCTGAGCTGATGCGCGCGCGTCTGTGCGCGCTCGCCGCGGCGGCGCTGTCTGTGGGGGTCGCCGCGGCGGTCACGATGCTGCCCGGCGGTCCGCAGGCATATCCCGATCCGTTGTGCGCTCCCGTCTCCGCACGGGCGGAAAACGGCGGCACCGTCGAAGTCGTCGTGCGCGGCGGGCAGGCCGGGGCAGGCGGCGCGCGCTTTACCGTCCCGTATGACTGCACGTACGGCGAACTGTTCGCGCTTGCCGGCGTGGAGGATGCCGCGGGGTACGATCCTGCGGCGCCACTGTCGCGCGCGGACGCTGTGTTTGCAGAAGGCAGATATGTTCTGTATATCGTGATCTGAACGGCGGCGGGGACTGCCGCTCGGAATGCCCATCGGCGCGGGCAGGGTGCCGAACAAATGAGAAAAAATGAACAAAACGAACTACGGTGACGAGCATGCCCTGTATCGCGGGAAGCGGATGGTGAATTTCCGTCCGCTGCTGTGTTTTGCGCTCTCGTTCGCGGCGGGGATCGCGCTTGCGCGGTATTTTGCCCTGGCGGCGCTCTGGTTCGGCTTTGTCTATTGCGTCGGGTTTGCCGCGGCGCTGTATCGGAAATTGTGCAAAAAGAGGGCGGTATTCGGCGCATTGCTGTTTACCGCCCTTTCTTGCGCCCTGTTTTTGCTGGGTGCGCTGTCCTTTTCCCTGCGTGTCGGCGCGTTCGAGGCGACGCCCGTCCTCGGCGGCGCATATACTGTGGAGGGCACCGTCGAGCGGGTCGGCGTTGCCGAAACAGGGCAGGAACTGTTGGTCGGCGGTCTCGTGCTGACCGATGAAAGCGGCGTTGCGGCGCCTTCGTCCGTCGGCTGCCTCGCGTATGCCTACGGCGACGCGGACTTTGCAGAAGGGGACCGCATCCGCTTCACGGCGGAGATCGAAACGGCGGACGCCCTGCAATACGGCCGCGTGAACGCTTCCGCGATCGCGGACGGGGCGCGCTACCGCGCCTTTGTGCCCGTATCCGAAATCGAAGTGTGCGGACACTCTTTCGAGATTTTCGGCAGTGTGCGCGCCCGCCTGCGCGGCGTGCTGTTTTCCTCCGCGGACGAGACGGTCGCGCCCGTGGCGTATGCGGCGCTCACGGGCGACGCGGGGCTGATGGAAAGCGGTATGCTCGCAAATTTCCGTTACGGCGGCATTGCGCACGTGTTCGCCGTGTCCGGACTGCACATCGGCATCGTGTACGGCGCACTGGCGTTCCTGTGCCGCAAATTGCGCCTGCGCGCCGCTCTCCGCATCCCGCTCGTCGCGTTCGTGCTCGTCTTTTACGCGGGCGTGTGCGGGTTTTCGGCGTCTGCCGTGCGCGCGCTGATCATGTGTCTCGTGTTTCTGTCCGTCGAGGCGGCGGGTATGCAGTATGACCGACTGACTTCGCTTTCGGCGGCGGCGCTCGTCATCCTGCTCGTCGACCCCGTCGATCTGTTTTCCGTCGGCTTTCAACTGTCCGCCGCCGCGGCGGCGGGCATCGTCGTGCTCGGCGGAAACGTCGGCAGGCTGCTGTCCCGCCTGCGCTTTCTGCCGCGCGGCATCGCAAACCTGCTGGCAGTTTCCCTGTCCGTGCAGGTCGCGACCTTTCCCGTCCTGCTGGACGCATTCGGCTACGCCTCGGGCGTGGGCGTCTTTCTCAACGTCCTGTTCGTCCCGCTCTTTTCCTGCGTCTATCTCGTCTTGTTTGCGGGCGCCGTGCTCGCCTGCGTCCTGCCCTTTGCGGCGGCGATGTTTTTGTATGTGCCCGACTTTCTGCTCCGCGCGGTGGTCGCGCCCATCGGCGCGATCGAGTTCGGCGCCCTGCTCATCGGCGGATTCTGTTTCGGCGGCGGGTGTACGGCGCTCTGGTATGCGGGTGCGTTCTGTCTGTCCGACAAGATCAACCTCAGGCGGGTGCCGCGCGCCGTCTGCGTGTGCCTGCTCGCAGCCGCCTTCCTCGCGGGCATGCTCGCGCGGAACCTTCCGTCCGACCCGCGCATCACCCTGCACGGCTATTACGGCACGAACGTCGCCATCGTGCGGGGCGGCGGGCAGACATGCGTGCTGCTTTCGGGGGAAGCGGACGAGGCATATTTGTCCCGTCTCTTTGTGCAGGAGGGCATCGCGCGTGCGGACGCCGCCGTCGTTCTGGCGCCCGCGCGCGAAGTCAACACCGCTCTGCCCGTATTGCTGCGCTGCATCGACGTCGGTGTCGTCTACGTCCGCGCGGACAGCGGGTTTGTCGACGGCTTCATGACGGTCACCGTGCGGGAGCAGAGCGGCTTTTTCACGGTGTGCGGCATGCCTGCGGCGTTCGCGGGCGAGGCGGCGCTCTTTCTGGAAGTGCAGGGCTCGGCGGTGCTCGTGTGCATGCAGGCGGCGGCGGGCGAACTTCCGCTCTGCGATCTGCTCGTCTGCGCGGAAGAGGACGCGGCGCTGACGGCGGCTTGCCGTCCGCAGGAGGTGATCTGTTTTGAAAAATCGGCGGGAAAAATCAGTATATATCGTTCGGGCGAGTTGCAAATTACCTGGAAAGATGATATAATCAGCATACGCGGATATCGGTGAACGTCATGAAATTTGTTCTTTTCAAAAAAAGCCTGGAAGAGGGCGCGGCGCCCGTCTATCTGTTCGACGGCGAAGAGGAATACTTCAAACAGCGCGGGGAAGAGATGCTCAAAGAGCGTTTTCTCGGCGAACCTTCCCTCAATTACACCGCCTTCCGCGGCGAAGCGCTCAAAGGCAATGCGCTCAGCGAACTGATCGCCGCCGCGCGGTGCTTTCCCTTCCTGAGCGAAAAGCGCATCGTCAAAGTCACCGACCTGTATCCGTCCGAGCGTGAATATCAGACCTGGCTTCGCCCGTACCTCGAATCGCCCGAGCCTTCCACCATCCTGCTCATCGTCAACGGCGGGAAGGGAAAGGGAGTGGACCTGCGCAAGGCGCCGGGCGTCACGCGCGTGGATTGTTCCAAGGCGGACGAGGAGACGGTGCTGCGCTGGATTTATACCCGCTTCAAACGCGCGGGGATCGCCGCGGATACCGACTGCTGTTCACGCATCTTCCTGTATTGCCTGGGCGACATGTCGCGCGTCGCGGGGGAGACGGAAAAACTCATCGCCTATGCGGGCACAGGCGGCGCGCTCACCGTACAGGATGTGGACGCGGTGGTCTACCGCGACACCGATTTCAAGATCTACGAAATGACCGAGGCGCTGGGCAAAGGCAACGCGGCAAAATACCTCTCCGTGCTTTTTGAGCTGACCGAAAAGGGCATGGACGAGGGAGGCATCCTCAACGCGCTTTTGTCCTACTTCCGCACGCTCACCGAGGTGTCTCTGCTCCGTTCGTCGGATGCGGACGCCGCCGCGGCGCTGGGAATGAAGGAATACGCCGTCAAAATGAGCCGCCGCCAGGCGAGCGCGCTGGGCAAGGAGCGGGTGCGCGGGGCGTACCGCCGCATCTTTGCATTGCAAAGCGCCGTCAGGAGCGGCAAATGCACGCCGCAGGGCGCCCTGCTTTCCGTCAACGCGCGGCTGTTGTTCGGCGATGCGCAGGAAAAAGAAATTCTTTTTACGGAGTAAGACCGCATGGAATTTTTGGAGAGAGTCAAACAGATATTTATAGCGTTCGACGTGGTGGACGCGCTGGAGATCCTTCTGTTCGCCATGGCGTTCTATTATGTGTTCCGCATCTTCAAGAGCAACAACATCCGCAGCCTCATTGCGGTGTTCACCCTTTTGGTGATCGCGGCGGGCGCCGTGTTCGTGTTTAACGAAAAATTGCGCACCGACCTGTTTATCGTCATGCCGCTCGTGTTCGTGGGGGTGGTGATGGTGGTGTTCAACGTCGAAGTCAAGCGCGACATCCTCAACATGAACACCTTCAACCGTCCCGAAAAGGGAGGTGGGCAGGCGACGGTCGCGCGCGACGAAGTCGAACGGTACATCACCGAGATCATCAAGGCGCTGCAGAACCTCTCCAAGGACAACATCGGCTCGCTCATTATCCTTGCCAACGATAACGTGCCTTCGCAGGTGCTCGAAAGCGGCGTCCTGCTGGATGCGAAGATCTCGTCCCAACTCATCGAGGGGATCTTCTTCCCCAAAGCGCCCCTGCACGACGGCGCCATGATCATCAACAACTACAAGATCCAGGCGGCGGGTTGCTTCCTGCCGCTCACGCAGAACGTGAACATCCCCAAAGAACTGGGCACCCGCCACCGCGCGGGCATCGGCATCACCGAGACGGCGGACGTCATCGCGCTCATCGTTTCCGAAGAAACGGGCATAATAACGGTGGCACAGCGCGGCAAGATCTCGCGCTATGCCGATTACGATCTTCTGCGCAAAACGCTCAACGAGTACTATTGGAAAGACCTCGCCGCCGACGGGAGGAAACGGGTATGAGAGAAAAAAGTTTCTGGCGCAAAGTTGCGGGCATTTTCATCGACAACGTGCCCATCAAGTTGCTTGCGATCGCGCTCGCGGTCGTAGTATTCATCGTGACCAATTACGGAGGCTGACGTGAATCCTGCAAAAGAGCCCTGCGTCGCCGTGCCCGAGATTCTGCTTCCCGCAGAGGGCACGGACATGGCGGCATGGGCGGTCATCGCCTGCGATCAACACACGTCGGACGCGGCGTACTGGTCGGCGCTGGAAAGGCTGGTGGGGGACAAACCTTCCACCCTGCGCCTGACCCTGCCCGAGATCTATCTGGAAAAAGAGGACTGCGCCGCGCGCATCTGCTCCATTTCCGAGACCATGCGATTGTATGCCGCGAACGGCGTGTTCCGCAAACTGCCCAAAGGTTTTGTCTTTGTGGAGCGCTCCACGCCCTATCGGCCACGCCGCGTCGGCATCGTGCTTGCGGTGGACCTTGAATCGTACTCCTACCAAAAGGGGAGCCGCGCGCGCATCCGTGCGACGGAGGCGACCATTCTGGAGCGCATCCCGCCCCGCCTGCAGATCCGCGCGGCGGCGGAGATCGAGTTCCCGCACGTCATGCTCTTGTACGAAGACCCGCAGAACACCGTCCTGCGCGCGGCGCAGAGCCGCCTGGGCGAGGTGCTGTACGATTTTGACCTGAACATGGGCGGCGGGCACGTGAAGGGCACCTTTATCGGGGATACGCAGCCCGTCGTCGAAGCATTCGAGAAGTTGGTCTCGGACGATCTTCTGTTCATGGTCGGGGACGGCAACCATTCGCTTGCCACGGCGAAAGCGGCATGGGACGCGATCAAGGACAGCCTCACCGAAGAGGAGCGCCGCACCCATCCCGCGCGCTATGCGCTGGCGGAGGCGGTCAACCTCTACGACGACGGCATCTATTTCGAGGGCATCCACCGCATCGTCAAGGGGGTGGACGCGCAGAAGTTTGCCGCGGCGTTTTCCGCCTTCGGAAGCGCGGAAGGCGCGCTGTATGTGAGCGGATGCAGGATCCCTGTCGGCATGGCGGAAGAGGTCCCCGCGGCGGTCGCCGAGTCCGATCGGCGCATCGCGGCATACATTGCCGAACACGGCGGGAGCGTGGATTATATCCACGGCGAACAGGCGCTCGCGGACATGACCGCGCGCGATCCGCACTGCGTGGGCGTGTTCCTGCCCAAAATGCATAAATCGGAATTGTTCGGGTTGGTCAAAAAGAACGGCAGTCTGCCGCGCAAGACCTTCTCGATGGGGGAAAGCGAGGAGAAACGGTACTACATCGAAGGGAAGGAGATACGGATATGAGTCTGACCGTATGCAAATTCGGCGGTTCGTCGCTGGCGGACGGAAACAACATCGCGCGCGCCGCGGACATTCTTTTGCGGGACGGCGCCCGCCGCTACGTCGTGGTGTCGGCACCCGGCAAGCGCTTTTCCGCCGACGAAAAGATCACGGATATGCTGTACGCCTGCTGGCGCGAATGCGAAAAGACGGGTTCGTGCGCGGAGGCGTTTGTTAAGATCCGCAAGCGCTTTACCTCCATCGTCGCCGAACTGGGCATGGAAGGATTCGGCATGGACGCCATTCTCGACGAGACCGAGCGCGCCATCGAGCGGGAAAAGAGCGCGGATTTCACCGCATCGCGCGGGGAATACCTCAACGCACGCCTCATCGCGGCAAAACTGGGCTGGACGTTCGTCGACGCCGCCGAACTCATCTTCTTTGACGAAAAGGGACAGTTCGACGAGGCGAAGTCCTATCCGCTCATCGAACAAAAACTCAAAAACTGCGAGCATGCCGTCATCCCCGGATTTTACGGCACGGACGCGTGCGGCAAGGTCAAAACCTTCTCGCGCGGCGGCAGTGACGTGAGCGGTTCCATCATCGCGCGCGGCGTCGGCGCCGACCTGTACGAAAACTGGACGGACGTGAGCGGGTTCCTCGCCTGCGATCCGCGCATCGTGCAGAAGCCGCAGAAGATGGAGCGCATCTCCTACAAAGAACTGCGCGAGCTTTCCTACATGGGCGCCAACGTCCTGCATGCGGACGCGATCTTCCCCGTGCGCAAGGGCAACATCCCCATCAACATCAAAAACACCTTCGCGCCCGAGGATCCCGGCACGCTCATCCTGCCGTCGGTGCAGTACGGCAAGAGCGAGAACCTCGTCACGGGCATCGCGGGCAAAAAGGACTTCACCGTCATCTTTTTGGAAAAATCCATGATGAACGCCGAAGTCGGGTTTGCGCGCAAGGTGCTCTCCGTGCTGGAAGAGGACGGCATCTGCTTCGAACATATGCCCTCGGGCATCGATACGCTCTCGCTCGTCATTGAGAGCAAGTATCTCGCGGGCGGCGTGCTCGACCGCCTCATCGAACAGATCCGCGCGGCGGTCTCTCCCGACTACGTCCGCGTGCTCGAAAACATCGCGCTGGTCGCCACCGTCGGGCACGGCATGGCAAAGAGCGTCGGCACCTCCGCGCGCCTGTTCGGCGCGCTGTCGGCGGAAGGCATCAACATCCGCATGATCGACCAGGGCTCCAGCGAGATCAACATCATCGTCGGCATCGACAACGACGATTACGAAAAGTGCGTGCGCACCATCTATCGCGAATTTTTCGGAGAAGGAAACAAGACCGCCGAAAGTGTTTTATGAAAGAACTCTGCATCAAAAAATCCATCTGGGCGGGCAGTTATTTTCTGCTCGCTCTCGCATTTGAATTTATAACGTTCGAATTCCTGGGGTTCGGCGCTTTTCCGACCTATTTCTGGCTGGACATCGCCGTGCTTCTTGTGCTGTCGGTATTTATCTTTATCGTCCCGAGTTTTATCGCGCAGACGGTGCTCGTGCTGCTGCTCCTGACGGTGCAGGTGATCATTGCGGTCACCAACGAATGCCTGTACACCATGAGCGGGTACATCTTCGGGCTGAGCATGCTCAGCCTCGCGGGCGAGGCGGCGGGCGCGTTCGATGCCGATTTCGTCAACTTCGTTTTTCTGGCGTGCGGGCTGTTGTTCGTCGCCGCCGAAGGCGTGCTGCTCATCGGGCTTCTGTGCACGGGAAAATTCCGCTGCAGCGCGCGTTGGCAGGGCACTCTTCTGCTCATCGCCGCGTTCGCGCTCTCCTGCGTCTTTGCGCCCGCCCTCATGGCGGTGCAGAAAGCCGCGTTTTCGTCGGCGTCCGAAGACGATCCGCTGTACTATTTCAAGGACGAGCAAAACCTCTACCAAACGCAGTTCATCTCGGCAAACGCCTACCGCGAATACGGTACGTTCGGCTATTATTATAAGAACATCCGCAATTTCTTTTCCGACCTTGAATCTGCCGCTGCAGGCGAAAGCGAGGAGGAGACCGCTTCGGACGTCGCCGCCTTGCGCGAATACTTCCTTTCGGGGAAAAACAGCGCCGAACTTGCCGACCTCGACCTGACGCGGTACGGCAGTGCGGGTTCAATCGCCACGGGCGTGCTGGACGGGCAGAACGTGGCGCTCATCGTCATCGAGTCGGGGGAGTGGTACGCCATCAACAGCGTCTATACGCCCACACTGTACGCGCTTGCCGACCAGGGTGTGGCGTTTACGCAGTACTATGCGCGGGATAAGACCAATTATTCGGAGGCGATGGCGGTGCTGGGCAGTTACCCCATGCAGACGCGCAACTGCCTGACGCCTTCGATGTTCAGCAAAGACGGGCTGATGGACCACGATTTTGCGTTCACGCTGCCCAATATCTTGCAGGACAACGGATACACGACGCAGTATTTCCACGCCAATTCGGGCTCCTTTTACGGGCGCGATGCCACCTATGGCGATCTGTACGGCTTTGACCGTGCCACCTTCCTCGAATCCATGGACCGCCTGCGCGGCTATTACCACAAGGACGGGTTCTATTCTTTCGACCTTGACAGCGAATTTTTCTCGCAGTACCTGCGCGAATTCACGCAGACGGACGAAGGGGACGAGGCGTATTTTTCCATGCTCATGTCTATCACCAGCCACGGTTCGTACAACGAACTGCTCAAACACGGCGACTATACCGCGGACATGACGGCGGAAGAAAAGGCGGCGTTCTCCGAACAGGCGCTTGTCAAGGGGCTGGAACCGTACTACGAGCGCATCGACCGTTTCCCGGCGGCGGAAGAGAACATCGCGGGCACCGTGCCCGTCAGCGCGCCCATGCGCGGCGAGGACGGCGAACTCACCGTCGGCTATCTCCGCTACAAGCGCTACCAGGCGTCGCTGATGGATCTCGACGTGGGCGTCAACCGCCTGCTCGCCGATCTCGAAGCGCGCGGCGAACTGGACAATACTACCTTCATTTTCTATGCCGACCACAACGGGTACTATTCGGGCATGCAGTACGAACTCAAAGAAGTGGAACCGGGCACCGTCTGGGATACCATGCTCTACAATATCCCGTTCTTTTTCTGGTCGGGCAAGTACATGGACCTGAACGTGCAGAGCGATCTCTACGAAGGCATGGTGTACGAAAACAACGAGGCGGGCGTGCAGTCGGTGTATACGGGCGAATATTATTACGACATCGCCCACCGCCGCACGGACGGAAGTTTCCCGCTCGGCGGCGCCAAGATCACGAAATACTGTAATTCCTTTGACCTGCTCCCGACCATGCTCGACCTGCTCGGCTATTCGTACGATACCGCGCTGTACCAGGGCGTGAGCGCCTTCGAGCAAGAGACGTCGGTGTTTGTCAGCCGCGAATCGGGCATGTTCAACGATACGATGTATACCGACGGGTTGCGCGTGTGGGTGCGCGCCGCTTCGCAGGGCGGTGCGCCGGTCTCGGCGGACGGAGAGATCGTGCTGGCGGACGGTACCGTTTCCGTCGTGCGCGGCGGGGCGTCCCGTTCGTATACCGCTGAGGAAACGGGCGGCGCCTATTCGTCGGACGGCGCGTTCATCGTCATCGACCTCACCGCGCTCTTTGCCATGGGCGAAGGGGAGGCGGACGGGCGGCAATATCTCTCGGACGGGGTATATGATTTCCTCGTGCAGGTAAACGGCTATTACGCGAAGCAGGAACGGCTGGAAGAGATGTACGCCCTCGATTATTTCCGCTATGCGGACATAGACGAACTGGTCGGCAAGATCGCATAAAAACGGAGCCGCCGCCCGCAATGTTGCGGGCGGCGGCTTTTCCGTGCGGCACAAAAATCCGCCCCGCGCCGAATGCGCGGGGCGGATTTTTGCACCGTCTGCGGGGTGGAAACAGATCGTCTCGACTTTCTGCGCGAGGCGGTGGTTTGCACCGTCTGCAAACGGTCGTTTGTTTTTACAGGATGATGTTGACGAGGCGCCCGGGAACGACGATCCATTTTTTGATGACCTTGCCCTCGGTCAGCGGGCGCACGGCATCGTTAGCGAGCACCGCGGCGCGCAGTTGTTCTTCGGTCAGGTCTTTGCCGATCATCATTTTGGTCTTGATCTTGCTATTGATCTGGATGGCGTACTCGACTTCTTCGCGCACCAGCGCCGCCTCGTCGCAGACGGGATAGGGCTGGTCGAAGACGGAATACTTTCCGCCCGTCTGTTCCCACAGTTCCTCGGTGAAGTGCGGCGCGAAGGGCGCCAGCAGCAGGAGCAGGTCGCGGCGGCACTCTTTATAGAATGCGGCGTCCTTTTCCGCTTCGCCGTCGTATTTGTACAGCGCGTTCACGTATTCCATCAGGCGCGCCACGGCGGTGTTGAAGGAGAAGTTTTCCAGATCGCGCGTGACCTGGCGGATGGTGTTGTGGCGCACGAAATTGAGTTCTTTTTCCGCCGCGCTCGCCGTCTTTTCTTCTTTGGAAGGCTTTTCGTCCTTGTATTTGGTCACGAGCCGTTCCACGCGGTCGAGGAATTTTGCCACCGACTTGATTCCGTCGTCGCTCCACGGCCCGCCTTCGGTATACGAGAATCCGAACATCAGGTACAGGCGGAACACGTCCGAACCGTATGACTGGATGTATTCGTCGGGCGAGACCACGTTGCCCTTGGATTTGGACATGCGGTTGCCGTCCGGACCCAGGATCACGCCCTGGTGCACCAGCGATTTGAAGGGTTCGTCAAAGTTCAGGTACCCCATGTCGCGCAGCGCCTTGGTAAAGAAGCGCGCATACAGCAGGTGCATGCAGGCGTGTTCGGCGCCGCCCACGTATTTGTCCACGGGGAGCATCTTGTTGACGATCTCGGGGTCGAAGGGCTGCTTCGCATTGTGCGCGTCCGCATAGCGCAGGTAATACCAACTCGAACACACAAAGGTGTCCAGCGTGTCGGGATCGCGCATCGCGTCCTGTCCGCAGACGGGGCACTTCACATGCATAAACTCGTCGCATTTGGCGAGCGGTGATTTGCCGTCCGGTTCAAACTCCACGTTGTAGGGGAGTTTGACGGGCAGGTCCTTATAGGGCACGGGCACGATGCCGCAGTGCGGGCAGTGCACCACGGGGATGGGCGCCCCCCAGTAGCGCTGGCGGGAGACCAGCCAGTCGCGCAGGCGGTAATTGACCTTGCGCGCGCCCTTGCCCATCTTGGTCAGGTGGTTCGCGATCGCCGAACGCGCGTCGTCGCCGAACTGCCCGTCGAATTGCAGGGAGTTCACGCAGATGCCGTCCTCGGTATAGGGCAGAACGGTGTTTCCGTTCTTGTTTTCGATAACTTTTTTGATGGGAAGGCCGTACTTCTGTGCGAACACAAAGTCGCGCTCGTCGTGCGCGGGCACGCCCATGACGGCGCCCGTGCCGTACGAATACAGGACGTAGTCCGCCGCGTAGATGGGAACTTTTTCGCCGTTGACGGGGTTGATCGCGTAATGTCCGATGAAGGCGCCCGTCTTTTCGCGCGCCGAGGAAAGGCGCTCGATCTCGTTGGTCTTGGCGGTCTCGGCGATGTACGCCTCCACGGCGGGGCGGCACTCGTCGGAAACGAGTTTGCGCACCAGCGGGTGCTCGGGCGCGAGCGCCACGAAGGAGACGCCGAACACGGTGTCGCAGCGGGTGGTGAACACCTTGAAGGTGTCGCCGCTCTCACAGGCGAATTCGATCTCGCAGCCGATGGATTTGCCGATCCAGTTGCGCTGCATGAGTTTGGTCTTTTCCGGCCAGTCCAGCGTGTCCAGCGCCTGCAGCAGTTCGTCGGCATATTCGGTGATCTTGAAGAACCACTGCGTCAGGTCCTTTTTGACGACGGGCGTGCCGCAGCGCTCGCAGCACCCTTCGGTCACCTGTTCGTTGGCGAGCACGGTGTTGCAACTCGGGCACCAGTTCACGGGCGCCTCTTTGCGGTATGCCAGCCCCTTTTCGAACAGTTTGAGGAACATCCATTGCGTCCATTTATAGTAATCCTCTTCGCAGGTCTTGACTTCGGCGGACCAGTCGAACATGGCGCCCATCGCCTTGAGTTGGGTCTCCATGGTCGCAATGTTCTTTTCGGTGGAGTCCTTGGGGTGGATCTTGGTCTTGATGGCGTAGTTTTCGGCGGGCAGGCCGAACGCGTCGAAGCCCATCGGCTGGAACACTTCGAATCCCTGCATGCGCTTGAAGCGCGCGTAACTGTCCGTCGGGCCGTAATTGTACCAGTGCCCGATGTGCAGTTTCGCGCCGGAAGGATAGGAGAACATTTCCAGCACGTAGAACTTTTTGTCGATGTTCTTCTTGTTGAAAACGCTTTCCTTGCTCTTTTCCCAGCGTTGCTGCCACTTGCTTTCGACGGACTTCATATCCATGGTCTTTTCCTCCGCGCCCGACTTCTGCGGGCGTCAATTTTTCTTGGCGAAACAGCGGACGATCAGGTAGGTCACGGGACCTATGATCGGAACGAGCAGCACGAACAGATTCCAGGGGATGACCGACTTTGTCAGGCCCTTGTCACGCAGCAAAATCCAGATAGTGCCGATGGCAAGAAAATAGTGTATGATCAATATGACGATCAATACGATCAGTACTTCTTTCGGCATCCCTTCACCGCCCGCACTGTTTCTTTCGATTATATAACTTTTCGGCGCTGTTCGTCAAGTTTCCAGATAAAAGTGCGCCGAATTTTTTTCAAAAACGCCCCTTTGCCTGCTTGCGGCGTAAATATTTTGCCTTTCGGCGCATACACTGTGATTATGAAAAGTCTGCTCGTCTCCGAACGGGATACCCATTGCCGCTACATCGCATACATCGCGGCGGGCTGTGCGGCGTTCAAGCCGCAGGCCGTTGCCGCCTCCGTCCGCCTTGCGGGCGGGCGCGTCGGGTACGCCCTGCGCGGCGACGGCGTCCGCTTCTCCCGCCTGCGCGCCGTGCTCGCCGAAAAGATCGCCGAGGTCATCTGCGTCGGCTACAAATACGAATTTCTGTGCGGGCAGGTGCATCCCGCGGGGCTGAGCCGCGACCAGCGCGAGATCCTGCTTGCCGCCGTCATTGCCGCCGATTTTGCCGAGGATGCGCGCTATGTGCGCCTGCGCCTCGCCGAAGAAAAGGAGGAACACTGCATCGACGGCTTTTTCCGCTTCCGCCTGCGCGCGCTGTCCGAAAAGTGGCAGACGGTCGCCGCCTGCATCCCGCCCGCGTTTACCGAAGGACAACTGGCGGAATTCATGCGGTACGTGCTCGTCACGGGCAGCGGGCGCGTCTTTCTGAAAGAAGGGGACGTGTTCGACAGCCGCCTGCGCCGCCTGCGGCGCGCCGCGCTCATCGAGGAGGGCAAGCCCGAACTCAACACCCTGCGCGAGATCGTGCTCAGCGGCGCCGGCACGGTCGAATGCCTGGGCGCGCCCTCGTCGCGGCAGGAGCGCTTTCTGCGCACCTATTACGCGGGCAGGGTCGGCTTCGCGGCAAGGTGAGTCCGCCTTGCGCGCACCGCTTGCGGCTTTTTCCGCCGCGCGCACCGCTTGCGGCAGTTTCTTTCGCCGCGCGGATCGCCCGTGGCGCCGTGTCCGCGTTCGCGCACACCGCCTGCGGCTGTTCTTTTCGCCGCACGCGCCGTGTTCGCCGTTCGCGGCGGCGTGCCCGCACCTCCGCCTGCGCCGCCCCCCCCGCGCGCAAAATTTTTTTGCGGGCGCAAAAACCGTTGACAAACGCGCGCAAACGGGATACAATAACGATAATTTCAACCTGCGCATAAAGAAGTGACAAGTAGCCCGCGGCGATCCCGCCCCAGAGAGCGGATGTTTGCTGAAAATTCCGTGCGTTCCCGCGGCGCGAAACCGCTCTTCTTTGCGGGAAAGTTCCGTTTCTTTATCAAAAAACGGCAGAGCGGCAGGGGCGACCCTGCAATTAAGGTGGAACCGCGCATCCGATGCGTCCTTAAACGTGTGTTTGAGGGCGCCTTTTTTATTACGCAACGCTACAAACGGGAGGAATGAAAGATGATCATCACGCTCAAGGGAGGGGACAAAAAGGAATTTTCGTCCGCAGTCTCCTGCAAAGAGATCGCCCAGAGCATCAGCGAAGGGCTGGCAAGGAACGCCGTCGCCGCCAAGGTGAACGGAAAACTCGTCGACCTCGCGCACGTCGTGGAAGAGGACGCCGAGGTCGAGATCGTCACGCTCAAGGACCGCGAGGGGCTGGACGTCTACCGCCACACCGCCGCGCATGTGCTCGCGCAGGCGGTCAAATCCATTTATCCGACCTGCAAACTGGCGATCGGGCCGACCATCGACAACGGTTTTTATTACGACATCGATTTCAAGACGCCCATCACGCAGGAAGATCTGGACAAGATCGAGGCGGAGATGCGCAACATCATCAAGAGCAATCTGCCCGTCGAACGCTTCACGCTCCCGCGCGACGAGGCGATCAAACTCATGACCAAGTATTCGGAAAAATACAAGGTCGAACTCATCAAGGACCTGCCCGCAGGGGAGGAAATCTCCTTCTATAAACAGGGTCAGTTCACCGACCTGTGCCGCGGCCCGCATCTGCCTTCCACCGGCAAGATCAAGGCGTTCAAACTCACCAGCATTGCGGGCGCGTACTGGCGCGGCAACGAAAAGAACAAGATGCTCACCCGCATCTACGGCACGGCGTTCGCCAAAAAGGACGAGATGGACGCCTATTTCACCATGCTGGAAGAGGCGAAAAAGCGCGACCATACCAAACTGGGCAAGGAACTGGGGCTGTTCGCCCTGCTCAACGAGGGCAAGGGATTCCCGTTCTTCCTCCCCAAGGGCATGGTGCTCAAAAATATCCTGATCGACTACTGGCGGCAACTGCACCGCCGCGAGGGCTATGTCGAGGTGCAGACGCCCATCATTCTCAACCGCAGTCTGTGGGAGACGAGCGGGCACTGGGATCATTACAAAGAGAACATGTACACGACCAAGATCGACGGCGAGGACTGCGCCATCAAGCCCATGAACTGCCCGGGCGGCATGCTCGTGTACAAACTGACCCCGCACAGTTACAAAGATCTGCCCATCCGCATGGGCGAACTGGGCATCGTGCACCGCCACGAAAAGAGCGGGCAACTGCACGGACTGATGCGCGTGCGCTGCTTCACGCAGGACGATGCGCACATCTTCATGCTCCCCGAGCAGATCACGCAGGAGATCAAGGGCGTCGTGCGCATCATCAACGAGGTGTACACGCTGTTCGGCTTCAAATACCACGTCGAACTCTCCACCCGCCCCGAAAACAGCATGGGCAGCGACGAGGATTGGGAAAACGCGACGAGCGCTCTGCGCACCGCGCTGGACGAACTCGGCCTGCCGTACGCGGTGAACGAGGGGGACGGCGCATTCTACGGCCCCAAGATCGACTTCCACCTGACCGACTCCATCGGCAGAACGTGGCAGTGCGGCACCATCCAACTGGATTTCCAACTGCCCCAGCGCTTCGAGGCGGAATACACGGGCGAGGACGGGCAGAAGCACCGCCCGATCATGATCCACCGCGTCGTGTTCGGCTCCATCGAGCGCTTCATCGGCATCCTCATCGAGCACTATGCGGGCAAGTTCCCCGTGTGGCTGGCGCCCGTGCAGGTCAAGATTCTGCCCGTGTCCGATAAATCCATGGACTATGCGAAGAAGGTGGAGGAGACGCTCAAAGCGGCGGGGCTGCGCGCGGAAACGGATACGCGCAACGAAAAGATCGGCTACAAGATCCGCGAAGCGCAACTGGAAAAACTGCCCTACATGCTGATCGTCGGCGACAAGGAAAAGGAAGAGGGCACCGTGGCGGTCCGCATGCGCGAGAAAGGGGACATCGGTTCCATGCCTCTTGCCGAATTTGCGGCGCGCGTAAAGAAAGAGGACGAAGAAAAGACGATTTTCTGAGCAAAATCGTTTGACATGCGGCAAATTTTCTGGTAATATATTTCGGAAAGCAGAAGAGCCCCTTCTCGCCATGCGGCAATCGCGCTTGCATGTGCCGAAACGATCGAATCAAATCAAAGCCTTTTGTGGGCTTCTTTTCGGATTGTTGCGAGCGGGACTTTTGCGGGTCCCGCTCGTTTTTTGCCGCCCGCGCCCTGCAAAATATCGGTATAAGGAAGGTAAACCAAGATTAAAGACCAGCATCAGGTGAACGGAGAGATCCGCGATCAGGAAGTGAGAGTGATCGGCGCCGACGGCCAGCAACTCGGCATCATGAGTTCGTACGCTGCCCTGCGCCTCGCCGAGGAAAAGGACCTGGATTTGGTGAAGATCTCGCCCACGGCGAACCCGCCAGTGTGCAAGATCATGGATTACGGCAAGTTCAGATTCGAACAGGGCAAAAAGGAAAAAGAATCCCGCCGCAACCAGAAAGTGATGGAAGTAAAGGAAGTCCGCCTGTCGATGACCATCGACACGGGCGACCTCAACGTCAAACTGCGCCAGGCGCAGAAGTTTTTGGAAGCGGGGAACAAAGTCATGGTCTCCATCCGCCTGCGCGGCAGGCAGAACGCGCACCCCGGGCTGGGCGTCGAGGTCATGAACAACTTTTTTTCGATGCTGGAAGGGAAGGCGGTGCAGGACAAAAAGCCTGCCAACGAAGGGCGCAACATCACGATGATGCTCTCGCCCGCCAAACAAGACACCCGATCGTAACGGCGACCGTGCGGTGCATGCCGCACGGCTCCGCTTCGGAGAAATAAATTTCGGAGGAAAACAAAATGCCTAAACAGAAATCGCACAGCGGCTCCAAAAAACGTTTCGACATCACCGGAACGGGCAAAGTCAAGAGAGCCCAGTCGGGAAAAAACCATAAAACCGGGGACAAGACCAGGAAGCGCAAGAGAAGCCTGCGCCAGACCGCGTTCGTGAACGAAACGCAGGAAGCGACGGTCCGCAACATGATTCCCTACAAACAGTAAATTTCGTCATAACAAGGAGAAACGGTCATGCGTATTAAAAGAGGAGTCAACGCTGTCAAAAAGCGCAGAAAGATCTTCAAACTTTCCAAAGGGTACTTCGGTTCCAAGAGCAAATCGTACAGGATCGCCCGCGAAGCGGTGATGAAATCGCTGATGTATGCGTACGTCGGCAGGAAGAACCGCAAACGCGATTTCCGCAGCCTGTGGATCGCCCGCATCAACGCGGCGGCAAGGCAGAACGGGCTGTCGTACAGCAAATTCATGCACGGCCTGAAGGTCGCCGGGATCGATCTGAACAGAAAGGTGCTCGCGGAGATCGCCGTCAGCGATTCCGCCGCCTTTGCGGCACTTGCCGAAAAAGCCAAAGCGGCGAACGCCTAACCATTCCAAAGACCTTCTTGTCCGCAAGAAGGTTTTTGCGTATTCATGCGATGCTGATCACGTCGAGAAACAATCCCATCGTCAAAGAGATCGCCGCCCTGAAAGAGAAAAAGGGCAGGCGCGCCGCGGGCGCGTATCTGATCGAGGGCGTCAAACAGTTGCGCGAAGCCGCCGCGGGAGGCGCGGACATCCTGCGCGTCGTCCGCACCGAAAAGTACGCGGGCGTATGTTTCGTGCCCGAGGACAAGGTCGTCACCGTCTCGGAAAGCGTCTTTGCCAAACTGAGCGACGAACAGGCGCCGCAGGGCGTGCTCGCGGTGCTGCGCATCCCGCCCGCGGAATGCCTGCCCCCGCAGGGGGACGCGCTCCTGCTGGACGGCGTCGCCGACCCGGGCAACCTGGGCACCATCCTGCGCACGGCGAACGCCGCGGGGTATACGGATATTTACCTGCGCGGCTGCGCCGATCCGTTCGCGCCCAAATGCGTGCGCGCGGCGATGAGCGGCGTGTTCTTCGTCCGCCTGCATTGCGGGGAGGATGCGGAACTGTTTTCCGCCCTGCACGGGATCCCGTTCCTGTGTGCGGATATGGCGGGGGAGGACGTGTTTGCATATGCGCCGCCGGCGCGTTTTTGTCTCGTTATCGGCAACGAAGCCAACGGCGTCAGCGCGGCGGTGCGAGGGATGTGCGCGGACACGGTGCGCATCCCCATGCGCGCGGAGTGCGAGAGCCTCAATGCGGCGGTCTCGGCGGGCATTCTCATGTATGTGCTCGCGTCGCGCAAAGCATAAGGAAACCATTTTTCAGGAGATACATTCATGTCAGGACACAGCAAATGGCATAACATTCAGGCAAAGAAGGGCAAGGCGGACGCCGCGCGCGGCCGCGTGTTCACAAAACTGGGCAGGGAGATCGCCGTCGCGGCGAAGGGCAATCCCAACCCCGATACCAACAGCAAACTTGCCGACGCCATCGCCAAGGCGAAGGCGAACAACATGCCCAACGACAACATCCTGCGCTGCATCAAAAAGGCGGCGGGGGAATCGGATTCCGCCAACTTCGAGACGCTCATCTACGAAGGCTACGGCGTGGGCGGTTCGGCGCTGATCATCAGCACGCTGACGGACAACAAGAACCGCACCGCTGGCGACGTGCGCAGCACGCTTGCCAAGTGCGGCGGCGAAATGGGCAACGCGGGCTGCGTTTCGTACATGTTCGACAACAAGGGGCTGATCGTCGTCGAGCGAACGCTCGAACTGGACGAGGACACGCTCACCGAGTACGCCATCGAGGCGGGCGCGGACGACATCGTCACTTTGGACGATGTGTTCGAGATCTACACGTCGCCCGCGGCGTTTTCGCAGGTGCGCAAATACCTCGAAGGGAAAGGGCTGTCCTTCTTAGAAGCGGACGTGCGAATGATCCCGCAGAGCAAGATCACCCTTTCGGACGAGAACGTCGAAAAGTTCATGAAACTTCTGGACAAACTGGACGAACTGGACGACGTGCAGGACGTGTACCACAACGTCGACCTGCCCGAAGAGGAAGAAGAGGACTGACCCCCGCATTCTTCCCAAAACCAGGTCGGTTTTGCCGTTTGCATAGTACTATGCGCGGCAGAATCGCGCAAAAAACCGAAAAGGAGAGAGCAAATGACGGTAGCCGAAACTTGTCTGCTCGCCAAAGAACACAGGGCGTCCATCGCCATGGCGAGCGAGGCGGATATGAACGCCATGCTCGCCGCGTCTGCGGCGGCGCTCCGCGCGCATGCGGGCGAGATCATTGCCGAAAATCAGAAGGATATCCTCAGTTGCACGCGCGGCGCGCAATTCGTCGATCGGCTCATGCTGGACGAAAAGCGCATCGACGGCATCGCGGCGGGGCTGGAAAAACTCATCGCGCTCGCCTGCCCGGTGGGCGAGATCCTCGAAGAGCGCACGCTGTACAACGGCCTGCGCCTGCAGCGCGTGCGCGTGCCGCTGGGCGTGCTCGGCATCATTTATGAGGCGCGCCCCAACGTCACGGCGGATGCGATCGGGCTTGCGATCAAGAGCGGCAACGCGGTGGTGCTCCGCGGCAGCAAGGATGCGATCTGCTCCAACCGCGCGGTCATGCGCGTCATGAAAGAGGCAATCGCCGCCGCGGGCTTCGATCCCGAATTTATCCAACTCATCGAGGATACTTCGCGCGAGGGCGCGACGGCGTTCATGCGCATGAACGGCGTGGTGGACGTGCTCATCCCGCGCGGCGGGGCGGCGCTCATCCGCAACGCGGTGGAAAACGCGACGGTGCCCATCATCGAGACGGGTACGGGCAACTGCCACATCTACTTTGAAAACAGCGCCGATCTTTCCATGGCTCTGCCCATCCTCATCAATGCAAAGACGCAGCGCACCTCGGTGTGCAACGCCTGCGAGAGCCTGCTGATCGACGAAGCGTTTGCCAAAAAGCACCTTCCCGCGATCGTGAAGGCGCTGCGCGAAAAGGGCGTGGAGATCGTCGCCTGCGAAAAGTGCCGCGCCATACTTCCCGATCTCGCGGCGGCGTCGGAAGAGGATTTTTATGCCGAATTCCTCGCGCTGAAAATTTCCGTCAAGATCGTGGAAGGCGTGGAAGAGGCGATCGCGCACGTCAACAAGTACGGAACGCATCACAGCGACTGCATCGTCACGCAGGATGCGGCCGCGGCGGAAAAGTTCCTCGCCGAAGTGGACAGCGCCGCCGTGTACGTCAACGCGAGCACCCGTTTCACGGACGGGTTCGAGTTCGGGCTGGGCGCGGAAATGGGCATTTCCACGCAAAAACTGCATGCCCGCGGTCCGATGGGATTGCGCGAACTCACGTCGTACAAATACTGCGTCCGCGGCGAAGGTCAGGTCCGCGGCTGAAAAACAACGGAACAAGGCGCCGCAGGCGGGAAAAATTGCCACCCCGCTTTGCGGCGTTTTTTTTGTGCCCGCGCGCATAACCGCCCACGCATTGCGGATACTGAGAATGTCAGCAGCGAACGGCGGACAGACATTGCAATCGCCGTGCGGACGTGCAAAAAAGGCACAGGGCAAAGCGGAAACGCGGAGCGGACGTGCCAAAAATGCACAGGGATACGGAAAGAGCAAAAACGCGGAGCGCGCAAACAAATGCGCAAAGCAAAGTTCAGATTCGTTGCTTTCATATACAGTCACGCTTGCAAAGCGGCGGTATCGGAAAAGCAAGGATCGGAACGAGACATGCAAAAGACCGAAGCCCCGCACATACGGCAGGCGGGGCAGAAAAAGGGGGAAACGCAAGGAGCGATCTGCGCGTTTCTCTTTTTTTATTTTTTGCCGTTTTTGCGCGCCGTCCGCCGCTTTTTCGGCGTTTATTGTGCGCTTTTGCCGTTGCGACGGCAGTGTTTTTCGGTATTTTGCGGGCGTTTTGGTTTTTTCGTGCGTTTTTGCCGCGTTCGTCAGGTCAAAAAAACCGTTGCCATTTGCCGCCGCGTATGGTAAAATACAGCGAAAAGGAGGTAGCAATGGCAAAATCGACTGCATCCAAGGCGGAACGCGCCGCCAAAAAAGCGGTGAAAAAGACGCATGCCGCCACCATCGCGGCGGCGATCCTCTTTCTCGCGCTCGGTGCCGCCGCAGGATTTTTTACCTATCGGTATCTGACAAAAAACGACGAATTCGTCCTGCGCGGCGAATCGGTGGTCTGGCTGAACGTGGGGGAGGAATACGTCGAAGAGGGCGCGCACGTCGTCTCCTTCGGGCGGGACATTTCCGCAAAGGTCGCCGTCGGCGGCGACGAACTCGACGTGAACGCCGAGGAGATTTACCAGATCGTCTATACGGTCGAGGATATCCGCTGGGGCGAATATCAGCGCGTGCGCACGGTGATCGTCGGCAACCCCGAGGGGGCGGAGGACTACCGCAATGGCTAAGACCAAAAAGTTTTCGCTCGGGCTGACGATATTCGTCTGCTTTCTGGCGCTGATTATCGGCTTTGTCGCCATGTTCGCCGTCTATACCCTCATCCGCCGCCCCAAGGGCGGGGACGTATACGTCAGCGGTGATCTGCAGATGCATTTCATGGAACTGGGCAACAAATATACGGGCGACAGCATCTACATCAAGGCGGGCGATACGGATATTCTCATCGATGCAGGCTCGCGCGCGTCCAGCACAAACACGACGGCGGAATACATCGATCAATATTGCACGGACGGCGTGCTCGAATACGTCATCGCGACGCATGCCGACCAGGACCACATCGCGGGGTTCGCGGGCAGCAACAGTTCGCCCAGCATCTTCGACCGCTACGAGTGCGAGACCATCATCGACTTCGCGCTGACGGACAAGACGACGGAGACCTACCGTACATACGTGGAAAAGCGCGATGCGGAAGTCGCCGCGGGCGCAAAGCATTACACCGCTCTGCAATGCTGGAACGAGACGGACGGCGCCAAACGTGTGTACGAACTTTCGCGCGGCATCGAGATGGAGATCCTGTACAACTATTTCTATGAAAACAGGAGCGAGGACGAAAACAACTATTCGGTGTGCCTGATGATCAATCAGGGCGACAAGCATTTCCTGTTCACGGGCGACCTCGAAGAGGAGGGGGAAGAGTACCTCGTCGAATACAACAAACTTCCCGAGGTGGAACTGTTCAAGGCAGGCCACCACGGCTCCAAGACTTCGTCCAACGATTGTCTGCTCTCCGTCATCAAGCCCAAGATCGTGTGCGTGTGCTGCTGTGCGGGTACGGACGAATACACCGACAACGTGGAAAACCAGTTCCCGACGCAGGCGATGATCGACCGCGTCGCCAAATACACCAATCAGGTATACGTCACGTCGCTGGGAGACGAGAACGCGCCCGAGGGGTACGTTTCCATGAACGGCAACATCGTCGTCACATCCGACCGCAAGGGCGTGACGGTGAACTGTTCGGACAACAACACCTTGCTCAAAGATACCGAGTGGTTCAAAAAGAACCGCACGATGCCCTCGCAATGGGCGTAGTAAGACAATAAAAGAGACCGCGTGCCCGCAAAGTTTTTTGCGGGCACGATTTTTTTTCGCAAAGTATTTGCGTAATCGGCAAAAAAGTATTACAATAATGGGGTATTCATACTTTGGGAGAGACTACATTGATCCGGAACGATTTACGCAACGTGGCAATCATCGCGCACGTCGACCACGGCAAGACGACGCTCGTTGATCAGATGCTTAAACAGAGCGGCACATTCCGCGAAAATCAGGTCGTGGAAGAACGCGTCATGGATTCCAACGCCATCGAGCGCGAGCGCGGCATCACCATCCTTGCCAAGAACACGTCCGTCCATTATCACGGCGTGAAGATCAACATCATCGATACCCCCGGCCACGCCGATTTCGGCGGCGAAGTGGAGCGCGTGCTGAAGATGGTCAACGGCGTCCTTCTGCTCGTCGACGCGGCGGAAGGCCCCATGCCGCAGACGCGCTTCGTCATGCAGAAGGCGCTCGAACTCAACCACAAACTCATCATCGTCGTCAACAAGGTGGACCGCCCCGACGCGCGCATCGCCGAGGTGGAGGACGAGATCCTCGAACTTCTCATCGACCTCAACGCGGGCGACGATCAGTTGGACAGCCCCATCCTGTTCTGCTCGGGCAGGGCTGGCACCGCTTCGCGTTATGCGGACAAAGAGGGAACGGACCTCACCCCGCTGTTCGATACCATCCTCAACCACATCCCGCCCATGGAGGCGGACGAGGACGCGCCCGCGCAGCTTCTCGTCTCGTCCATCGATTACAACGATTATGTCGGGCGCATCGGCGTGGGCAGGATCGAGCGCGGCGTGGTGCGCGCCAACCAGGAAGTGACGGTCTGCAACTACAACATCCCCGGCCTTTCCCGCCGCGGGAAACTGGTCAACCTGTACCAGATCGAAGGGCTTTCGCGCGTTCCCGTCGAATCGGCGCGCGCGGGCGACATCGTCTGCTTCTCGGGGCTGGAAGGCATCAACATCGGCGATACCGTCTGCGCCAACGACTGCGTCGAAGCCGTTCCCTTCGTCAAGATCAGCGAACCCACCGTCGAGATGACCTTTTCCGTCAACGACAGCCCGTTCGCGGGCAAAGAGGGAAAATTTGTCACCTCCCGCCACCTGCGCGAGCGGCTGTACCGCGAATTGCTGCGCGACGTCTCGCTCAAAGTGGAGGATACCGATACCGCCGAGGCGTTCAAAGTCAGCGGCAGGGGGGAGATGCATCTTTCCATCCTCATCGAAAACATGCGCCGCGAAGGGTACGAGTTCCAGGTCAGCACCCCGCGCGTTCTGTACAAGACCATCGACGGCAAACTGTACGAGCCCATCGAGCGCCTCATCGTGGACGTGCCCGAGGACGGCACGGGCGCGGTGTTCCAGAGCATGGGCGAGCGCAAGGGCGAATTGGAGCATATGAGCGCGGTCGGCTCGCGCATGCGCCTGGAGTTCCTCATCCCCGCGCGCGGCCTGTTCGGCTACAAGAGCGAGTTTTTGACCCAGACCAAGGGCGAGGGGGTCATGAACTCCATCTTCTTCGAATACCAGCCGTACAAGGGCGACTTAAAGCGCCGCGATACGGGTTCGCTCGTCGCCTTCGAAACGGGCGAGGCGGTCACCTACGGGCTGTTCAACGCGCAGGACCGCGGCGTGCTGTTCATCGACCCGGGCACGCAGGTGTACGAGGGCATGGTCGTCGGCGTTTCCCCCAAGACGGAGGACATCAACGTCAACGTCTGCAAGAAAAAGCACATGACCAACACGCGCGCCGCGGGCAGCGACGACGCGATGCGCCTCAACACGCCCAGAAGGATGAGCCTGGAAGAGTGCCTGGAATTTTTGGGCGACGACGAACTGCTCGAAGTCACGCCCCTTTCCCTGCGCGTGCGCAAGCGCATTCTCGACAGCGAACTGCGCGCCAAAGCCCGCGCCAAGGAAAAGAAGGCGTGACGCGCCGCCTGCTTTTTTTGCAGGCTCTGCGCAGAAAGACTGTATGGCGCCGCCTGCCTTTTTGCGGGCTCTGCAAAGAACAGTCGCGGGGCGCCGAAGTCCCCGCGGCGGCATTTCGCAAGGAATAATCGGCGATCGGCCGGCATACGATATCCCCGACGGACGTTGTTTCGGAGGGGATTTTTGTATGGAAGAGATCAAACAGCAGACCGCGCTCATCGAGGACCGCAAGCACATCGCCGTCACGGGCGTGGACAGCGTGGATGCCTTTTCCGAGCGCGAGATCGCGCTCACGCTGACGGGCGGCGGCAGGGCGGTCGTGAGCGGGAGCGAACTGAAGATCGTCAACTTTTCCAAGACGGCGGGCAGTTTTTCGGCGTCCGGCAAGGTGACGGGGCTGCGCTTTCTCGGCGGCAAGGAAAAGATGGTCAGGAGGTTGCTGCGTTGAACGACGCCCAGCCGCTGTACATCATCCTCGCCTGCATGAGCGCCGGCGCGGCGGCGGGCATCCTGTACGAGGGGAACTGCCTCTTCCGCTTTTTTTGTCCGCGCAAGGGCGCGGCGATCGCCGCGGACGTCCTCTTTTTTTGCCTGTTCGCCTGCACATATGCGGCGGCGGCGGCGCTGTTCCGCCTGCCCGCATTCCGCCTGTACATGGGTGCGGCGGCGCTTGCGGGCTTTTTACTTTACCTCGAAAGTTTGCACAGAATCCTTGCTTTTTCGGCGAAAAGGCTGTATAATACCGTCAGGAGCGGTCGCAAGAAGATTGCGGTCGGCGTTCGCAGATGGAAGAAAACAAAAAAAAGCGCATCGTGATCGGCGCGACCGTCGCCGCCGTCCTGCTGTTTGTGTTCCTGCTCGTGTTCTGGATCGGACAGATGATCTCGATCGGGGTCAAAAACGACAGGATCGCGGACCTCAAAGAACAGATCGCAAAGTACGAACAGTTGATCGAAGAACAGTCGTCCGACCTGGACGTCTACCGCTCGCAGGCGTGGCTGGAACAGGCCGCGTGGCTTCTGGATATGTACGGCTACGGGGACATCGTGTTCGGGGGAAAATCGTGATGCGTTGCGCAGTGATCGACATCGGATCCAATTCCGTCCGCCTGCTTCTGTGGGCGGACGGTCGTTCTATTTATAAACTTGTGGAAACGACCCGCCTGGGCGAGGGGCTTGCCGGGGCGGGCGTTTTGTCCGCGGCGGCAATGTCCCGCACGGCGGATGTCGTCGCGGCGTTCTGTGCGCGTGCGCGCGCGGACGGGGCGGAGCGCGTCGCGGCGTTTGCCACGGCGGCGGCGCGCCGCGCCGCCAACGGGTGCGACTTCGTGCGCCTCGTGCGCGCGCGGTGCGGGCTGGACGTGGACGTCGTCTCGGGCGAAGAGGAGGCCCGCCTCGCTTTGGAAGGCGCTCTGGGCGGCCGCGACGGCGGCGTGGTGGACGTCGGGGGCGCGAGCACCGAGATCACCGTCGCCGCGGGCGGCAAGGTCGTGTACGCGCGCAGCGTCGATATCGGCGCCGTGCGCCTCAAAGACCTGTGCGGCGAAGACGCGGCGGCGCTCTCTTCGGTCATCGAGAGATCGGTCGCGCAGTTTACGGATGTGCCCGCCTGCGCGCTGACGGCGGTGGGCGGCACGGCGACCTGCCTTGCCGCGCTGGAAAAAGAGGTCGAACCGTACGACCCCGCGGCGATCGAGGGCACCGTTCTGACGGCTGCGCGCATCGGCGAATGGGGGATGCGCCTGCTGTCCATGCCGCAGAGCGAGCGCCTGCGCCTTCGCGGCATGGACGCGCGCCGCGCCGACATCCTCGGCGGCGCGGCACTTCTGTTGCGGGCGGCGGCGGAGCGCGCGGGAGCGGACCGCGTCACGGTCAGCGACCGCGACAATCTGGAAGGTTATGTGCTGCGCCTGTGCGGGGAGGCGGAAAAATGAATCGCACGCTCGAGCGCTTTTTGCGCGCATTCGACATCCTGTTTACTGTCGTCCTCGCGGGTACCGTCGTCTATCTCGGCTATGCCCGCTTTTACCGCGACTACAACGCCCTGCTCGCCATCGTGGCGATGCTCCTCGGCGGCGTGGTCTCGGGTGTCGCCGCCTGCGTCTTTCACGAATGCGGTCACCTCCTGTTCGGGGCGCTGTGCCGTTTCCGCTTCAACAGCCTGCGCATCGGCTTTGTGCGGATCAGCCGTAAGGGCAGGCATATCCGCGTCTCGGTCGGGTCGGACGGCGATCCTTCGCTGGCGGGCGAAACGGAGATGCTCCCCGCAAACGGCGAGCATATCTACAGCAAATTCCTGGCGACGGTCTGCGGCGGATTGCTGTTCTCGCTGTTGTTTTTGGCGGGTACGGTCGCGGCGCTCGTGTTGCACGCCCGTCTCCCGTTCGCGGCGTTCGTGTTTCTGTGCACCGCCGTGCCTTCCGCCTTCCATCTGTTCTTTTATAACGTGCTCCCGTTCAACGACGAGCCCGCCACCGACGGCGCGCTGCTGTACGGACTGCTCCGCCGCGACGTTTCGGCGATGACAGCCGTCAACCTGCTCGCCATCGAAGGACACCTCATGCAGGGATTCACCCCCGCGCAGATCGACGGAAAACTTTATTTCGGTCTCCCGCAACTGCCCGAGGACGATTTTCATTTTATCCTGCTCACCGAATACCGCATGGCGTATTATCTCGACGGCGGCGACGCCGCTTCGGCGCTGAAAGCGGCCCGTCGGCTGGAAAGTCTGCTCGACTACGTTCCCGCCGCCGCGCGCATGCCCGTCCGCGCGGATATCCTGTTCGCGCGCTGTGCCGTCGGCGGCGACAGGGAGGGGGCGCAGGCGCTGTACCCCGCGGTGCGCGGCTATCTGCACGCCGAACAGAGCGTCACGGCAAAGCGCATCGCCGCGGCGTACGAACTGTACGTCAACGGCGACAAGGCCGCCGCGACCTGCGAACTGAGCGCCGCCGAGCGCCTTGCCAACGAGTGCGGCATTGCGGGGCTTGCCCGCTACGAGCGCAAACTTATCGCCTGCATCCGCGCCGACATCCTTTGCGGCGAACCGCAGGCAGACTGATCGGTTTTCGGGAAAAACAGTGCCCGCCGCCGCGACGAGAGGTCGCGGCGGCGGGCGTCTTTTTTTGTCTCAGCACAGTTTCCCCAGCCTGCCGAAACAGTCTGGACATACCGAGCGCGCTTTCTGTTCGCATTGCGGACAGACAAAGGTGCCGCATTCGCTGCACACGTAGATATCCGCGGCGGAACAGGCGGCGCCGCATTTTCCGCATCTGAGTTCGTCCATGGAAACCCTCCCGGAATTGATAGGCAGAGTATGCCCGAAACGGGAAAAAAGTATGCGCCGCCCCTTTGAAAAGTTTTTTCCGCGCCGAAAACCGAAGAAAATGCCGAAATGTTTTTTTTCGTGCCATTTAGGCGCCTTTGCGAGCCTTAAACGCGATCGCGCAAAAATTTCTTTGCAAAAACAGGGTCAAACGCTTTCTTTTGCGGGCGAAATAGTGTATAATAAAGGCATAAAAAGCGAGGCTTGAACAGGAGATTTTTCTATGGCAAACAAGGTAGAAGGCGAATACGGCGAGGAGCAGATCCAGGTCCTCGAAGGGCTGGAACCCGTCCGCAAACGCCCCGGCATGTACATCGGCTCCACCGACGAGCGCGGGCTTCACCACCTCGTGCAGGAGATCGTCGACAACTCGATCGACGAAGCGCTCGCAGGCTATTGCACCGCTATCCGCGTCACCATCAATGCGGACGGGTCGTGTTCGGTCGAAGACAACGGCCGCGGTATCCCGACGGGCATCCATCATAAAGAAGGCATTTCTTCGGTCGAACTGGTGCTGACCAAACTGCACGCGGGCGGCAAGTTCGGCGGCGGCGGGTACAAGATCTCGGGCGGACTGCACGGCGTCGGGCTCTCGGTCGTCAACGCGCTTTCCGAATGGCTGGAAGTGGAGGTGTACCAGAACGGGCACATCCACAAACAGATCTATAACCGCGGCGTCCCGCAGCGCGCGCTCGCCATCGTCGGCGATACCGAGAAGACGGGCACCCGCGTCACGTTCTATCCGGACAGCGACATTTTCGAGACGGTCATATTCAATTACGACAACCTCAAAGTGCGCCTGCGCGAACTGGCGTATCTGAACAAGGGGCTGACCATTTCCATCCGCGACGAGCGCGGCGAAAGTCCCAAGTTCGACGAGTTCTGCTACGAAGGCGGCATTCTGCATTTTGTGGAGGATCTCAACAAGAACAAGGAAACGCTGTTCGCCACCCCCGTGTATTTCGAGGAGACGCAAAACGACAGCGCCATTGAGGTCGCCATCCAGTACAACGACAGTTACAACGAGACCATCTTCACCTACGCGAACAACATCCACACCGAGGAGGGAGGCACCCATCTGGACGGCTTCAAAGCCGCGCTGACCAAGGTCATCAACGATGCGGGGCGGCGGCTGAACATCCTCAAAGAGAACGACAAACTTTCGGGCGAGGACGTGCGCGAAGGCATCACGGCGGTGGTATCCGTCAAACTGACCGAACCGCAGTTTGAAGGGCAGACCAAGACAAAACTGGGCAACAGCCACATGCGCAATTTCGTGCAGAAGGCGACCTGCGAACATCTCGGCACCTATCTCGAAGAGAATCCCGCGCAGGCAAAGGAACTCATCCTGCGCTGCATCACCGCGCAGAAGGCGCGCGACGCGGCGCGCAACGCCCGCGAACTCACCCGCCGCAAGGGCATCCTCGAATCGACCACCTTGCCCGGGAAACTCGCCGATTGCAGCGAAAAGCGTTCCGAACTGTGCGAGATCTACATCGTCGAGGGCGACTCGGCGGGCGGCACCGCAAAACAGGGCCGCGACCGCCGTTTCCAGGCGATCCTGCCCCTGCGCGGCAAGATCCTCAACGTCGAAAAGGCGCGTCTCAACCGCGTGCTCGAAAACGAGGAGATCAAGAGCATGATCACCGCGTTCGGGTGCGGCATTTCGGACGACTTCGACGAGAGCAAACTGCGCTACGACCGCATCATCTGCATGACCGATGCCGATGTCGACGGCAGTCACATCCGCATCCTGCTGCTGACTTTCTTCTTCCGTTTCATGCGCCCGCTCGTCGAAAACGGGCACGTGTACATCGCCCAGCCGCCGCTGTACAAGGCGACGCGCGGCAAGGAAGAAAAGTACATGTATTCGGATAAGGAACTGGAAGAGTACCGCAATTCCAACCCCGGGAAGTTCGAGTTGCAGCGCTACAAAGGACTGGGCGAGATGAACAAGGAACAACTCTGGGAAACGACGATGAACCCCGCGACGCGCACGCTGCTGCGCGTGAACATGAAAGACGCCGTCGAGGCGGACGAAATGTTCACCCTGCTGATGGGCGAAAAACCCGAACTGCGCCGCCAGTTCATCGAACAGAACGCAAAACTCGTCGCCGAATTGGACGTGTAAGGGAAGGGCAGGAACATGGCAAAGAAAGAAACGAGTCCCGAATTGACCGAAGAGTTCAAAAAAACTCTCGCAATGACCAATATGATCGACGTCGAGGTGGACGACGAACTGCGCAAGTCCTTCATCGCCTACGCGATGGCGGTCAACGTCAGCCGCGCCATCCCGGACGTGCGCGACGGGCTGAAGCCCGTCCATCGCCGCATCCTG
This sequence comes from uncultured Clostridia bacterium, assembly GCA_944341895.1. GTDB lineage: Bacteria > Bacillota > Clostridia > Christensenellales > Borkfalkiaceae > Borkfalkia. The sequence goes on along the minus strand of CALVMB010000001.1, from coordinate 2,647 downwards.
TATTCCATGCACGAGATGGGGCTGTACAGCGATAAGCCGTACCGCAAATGCGCGCGTATTGTCGGCGACGTGCTCGGCAAATACCATCCGCACGGCGACGTCGCCGTATATGACGCGCTCGTGCGTCTGGCGCAGGATTTTACCATCAATTTCCCGCTCGTGGACGGACACGGCAACTTCGGTTCGGTGGACGGCGATCCGCCCGCCGCAATGCGTTATACCGAAGCGCGTATGGCGAAACTCGCCGCCGAGATGCTCAGAGACCTCGACAAGGAGACGGTGGATTTTTACCCCACCTTCGACGACACGGGCATGCAGCCCTGCGTGCTCCCGTCCCGTTTCCCCAACCTGCTGGTCAACGGCAGCGACGGCATCGCCGTCGGCATGGCGACGTATATCCCGCCGCACAACCTCGCGGAGGTGGTGGACGGCGTCATCGCACAGATCGACAATCCCGACATCACCGTCGACGAACTGATGCAGCACATTCCCGCCCCCGATTTCCCGACGGGCGCCATCCTCATGGGCAGGGCGGGTGTCAAGCGCGCCTACCGCACGGGCAGGGGCAACTACGTTCTGCGCGCCAAGTGCGAGATCGAGGAATACCAGTCGGGCAACACCCAGCGCACCCGCATCATCGTTACCGAGATTCCGTACCAGGTCAACAAGGCGCGCCTCATCGAGAACATCGCCGACCTGGTCAAGGATAAACGCGTCGAGGGTATTTCGGACATCCGCGAGGAGTCCGACCGCGACGGCATGCGCATCGTCATCGAACTGCGCAAGGACGCGAACGCGCAGGTCGTGCTCAACACGCTGTACAAACACACGCAGTTGCAGACGTCCAACGGCATCATCCTGCTGGCGCTCGTGGACGGCGAACCCAAGGTGCTCAACCTCAAAGAGTGCATCCATTATTACATCGAGCACCAGAAAGACGTCATCGTCCGCCGTACCCGCTTCGACCTCAACAAGGCGGAAGAGCGCGCGCACATCGTGGCTGGACTCGTCCTGGCGCTCGCCAACATCGACGAAGTCATCGCCATCATCAAGGCGTCGGCTGACCGCAACGTCGCCGCCGTGCGGCTCATGGAAGCGTTCGAACTGACGGAAAAACAGGTCAACGCCATCCTCGAAATGCGCCTGCAGCGCCTCACCTCGCTGGAGGTGGAAAAGTTGCAGGAAGAACTCGCCGCGCTCGAACGTACCATCGCCGACCTCAAGGACATCCTCGCCAACGAACAGCGTGTGCTGGACATCATCAAGGCGGATCTCACCGTCATCCACGAAAATTACCCGAGCGAACGCAAGACGGAGATCTCCTACGATTACGACGGCGAGATCGACGTCGCCGACCTCATCGAGGAAGAGGACGTCGTCATTTCCATGACCCATTCGGGCTACGTCAAGCGCCAGCCCGTCGCCGAGTATAAGGCACAGCACCGCGGCGGCATGGGGGTAACGGGACATCGCCCGAAGGACGAGGATTTTGTGGAGAACCTGTTCGTCAGTTCCACGCACGACGACATCCTGTTCTTTACCAACTTCGGCAAGGTGTATTGCATCAAGGGGTACGAGATCCCCGAGGCGCAGCGCCAGGCGCGCGGCAGGGCGATCGTCAACCTGTTGCAGGTGGACCAGGGCGAAAAGATCAGCGCCGTCATTCCGCTCAAAGCGGGCACGGAAGGATATATCGCCATGGCGACGCACCGCGGACTGATCAAAAAGACGTCGCTGGAAGAGTTCGCCAACATCCGCAAAGTGGGCAAGATCGCCATCCGTCTGCAAGAAGGGGACGAACTCATCTCCGTGCAGATCACTACGGGCGAAAACGAACTGATCATCGCTTCCAAAGAGGGCAAGTGCATCCGCTTCGAGGAGAAGGACGTTCGCCCGACCGGCCGCGACACACAGGGCGTCAAGGCGATGGATCTTTCCGAGGACGATTACCTTGTCGACATGCTGGTCATCAAGCCCGACTGCGAGGTGCTCACCATCACGTCCAAAGGCTACGGAAAGCGTTCGGACGTCGAGGATTACCGCCTGCAAGGCAGGGCGGGCAAAGGCATCAAGGCGGGCGTGTTCAACGATAAGACAGGACATCTCGTCAATCTGAAGATCGTTTCGGAAAACGAAGATATCATGATCATCTCGGTCAGCGGCACCATCATCCGCATGCACGTCTCCGACATTTCCAAGATCGGCAGAAACACGCAGGGCGTGCGCGTCATGCGCCTCAAAGATTCCGAGGTCGCCACCGTCGCGGTCGCGCCGCGCGAGGAAGAGGAGGAAGCCGCCGAACCCGAAGAGCTTGCCGAACTTTCCGAAGGTGCGGAAGGAGTGTCCGCCGAAACGGACGCCGAACGCGCGGAAGAACTTTCCGCGGAAGGCGGCAATGCGGAGGATCGCGGCGAGTGACTGCGGCGCCGCAAACGCGGAAACGGACAGCGGCGGACGGTGCGGGGCTTTTGCTCCCGCGGCCGTCCGCCGCAATTTACTGTCTATCCCGTTTTCGTATCCGGCACGGATCGTCAGATGCAAGCCGCCCGCATATTGCGGGCGGCTTGCAGTTTATTGGCGCTTTAGCATGAATAAACCCCCAGTTATACTGGGGGAGGCAAAAGAACTTCAGTAAATAAAAACCTCT